>CAWDJR010000026.1:0-198456 GCA_963802565.1 uncultured Acidobacteriaceae bacterium
TATATCAAAACTGGCTTTGAGCCGGATACGCATCCCCATGATGTTGCTGACGCCGTATACAGTCCCCGCCGCATGGCTTGCAGGTGCGACGAAGTACCCGCCATTGGCGTCGTTCTTGGTTTGCTGCATGGTGAAACGGATCGCGTGATTGATGGCGCCCGAAGCCACCTCGTCGTAGCGAACAAGGCCGGGGAATATAGGTAGTCCGGCGGCGTCGGCCGAGGTCCACCCCCGAGGGCGGCGATCGTAGTTCTTCAAGTCCCAGATGGTCTCAGACGATGCGCTCCGTAGAGCTTCGTCAGCGACGGGCGCGTCGGAGGTTTCGTAAAGCATGCCGTGGCGGTTGAATACAAGCACATGCGAGTCGCCGATGTAGGTATCCGGCCATCCACTGCAATCGGCTGGTGCGCCCTCAATCGGCGCTGTGATCGGGAATGGCGCAACAGCAACATCACTTCGACTTGCGTAATCGACTACAGAGATAGGAACCGAGGGAGTGGTGCTGGAATCGACGACTACATAGGGGATGCCGGAGTCGCCGCCGGCGACCGAGGACCAGTCGTGATGCAGATGCAGCCCTGCGAATCCTGCGGCTGAGGTGATCGCCGTGTTATTTGGATCAAGGGGCGCGGCGGGCGTCGGCGTTCCAAGCGGTGCTGGATGCGGCAACGGCAGGAAGCCGTTGAGACTGGCGTTGTCTCCCAGGCTCATGTTTGCGCAGCTCGGCCCCGCGGTCGATGCGGTTACGGTGTATGGCGCGGAATGGAATTTCGTTGAGCCGCCGTGGAGGTTGCCGTGATGGTGACAGAGTTCGCGCCGGTATTGGTGGGGGTGAAGACGACGGCGGTGCCGGACCTGATACTTGTTCTATGACCAGCGATCCTGCCGCGGCGGGACTAATGGAGAGATTCACAGTGTTTGCGAAGGCTCCCGTGCCGGTGACGGTGGGAGTGCAGGATGCGGTCTGGTTGTCGGCAATGGAGGATGGGGCTGCAGGCGAGAGACACGGCGGTGATCGCCGAGGCGGTGGGGGTGATGATGGTGATCTTCGCGGTTCCCAATTTTGTGGTGTCCTGGGTTGAAGTCGCCTTGACGCTGTCGGAACCGGAGTTGGGCGCGGCCGTTGGAGCCGTGTAGAGGCCGCTGTTCGTTACGGTGCCGGAAACTGCGGACCAGGCCACGCTCGAACTGTAGCTACCGGTTCCTTTGACAGTCGCTGAACACTGGGTGGTTTGCCCGGGTTGGATGCTGGATGCAGTGCAGGACACGCTGACCGAGGCTATGGTGGAGGATTGCGGTGGGGCCGTGCTGGGTGGGGTACCGTTCACCCCGCAACCCGCGAGGGACAACGATCCGAGGATCTAGGTACGAGCAAGTCGTGCATCTCATAGCACTTGTCCTCAAGCAGGGGCCGCCAGTATGTCCTGGATTGATGGGATGATTTTATTGTGTCTCTTGAGCTGCAAGAGCGTCAGCAACGCTTGTCCGCGTTCAGCTTTTGGTAATGTGCGTCCCGACACGCTGGATTTGGATTATGGCAAGTTGGCGGGAAGTTGGGCGCTCGACGATGCCGGCAGTGGGGTCCCGCGCCGTCGAGTTTGTACTTCGAAATTGGAAGGAGTTCAGTCGGCTTCAGGGCCGGCAAGGAGCATGTGTTCGATCCGGATCCGAAACGATAAGGTTCTGGCGCCCCATGGCTCCTTCTTAAGTGCCTGATGGAAGGAGACTCCTGCGGCCTGATAACCGAGAAAGAGTTGTTTGATTTCGTTGGTGGTGGCGACCGTGATGGAAGCCGAAAGTAGTTGTTCGCGCTTGCGCACATCGCCGACGAAAACTGGTTGACACGAGCTTGAAGTTGAGCCGCGCATTGTCGCGGATGACCTGCGCGTAGAATGGCGGATCGCCGTAGACGAATTGACCGCGAAGCCGAGCTTGTTTCTTTGTATAGAAATTGCAGGAACTCACGATGTTCGCAACGAAGAGTTGCGCTTCAATCGAATTGAGAATGGGGTGTGTGGTCGTCTGTCCGGGTTGATCGGTCATGGCCTCTGCTCCTGATTTGAGCGCCTGCCACCCCTCGAACCCCATTTGTCGCGTGACCAGCTCCTGAGCATCCGCGAGCCTGAAAGCTTGACTTTAGTATCTGCGCGTCTCCCATGTGGTGAAATTGGGGTATGCGGCCCCTGATTTGGGCTGCGACGGGATAATAACGTTCACGATGCCAACGCAGATACTGTTTGGCTTGCTTTTTCAGGTTTTCAATATTGCATAGGCGCAGTTGTGTTCGCGGTGACCGTAGGCGGGCGTTGCCCTTTGATCCATACCGATGCGCCCTACGCAACATTCAAAGGTTGCATTGATGTGCGCGGGGTTGTCCAACAGTGGCTGCGTTTTGGAACTGATCTGTGATATTCGAACTTTTTTCGCCTGCCTGCGTACCTTTTGCATCCCGAACCGCGTTTCCCTGCGGATAAGAGAGTAGAAGCGAAACCCATGGCCGAGAAGTGAAGATTTCCCGGATTTCGAACGACTGGTGGACGAGCATCAGTCCATGGTGTTCTGGCTCGCCTGGCGCATGACGGGCGACCGCGGATTGGCGGAAGAGGTTGCCCAGGATGTTTTTCTGGAGTTGGACAGGCATATGGACCGGATTGAGAGCCCCGAGCACGCGATGTACTGGCTGCGGCGCGTGGCGATGAGTCGATCGGCCGATGCACTGCGGCGCCGCAAGGTTCGTGGCGTGGATCTATGGATAGAGATTGAAGAGAATCACGGAGCGCCGGCGGAAGAGCGGCCATCGCCATTGAGTGGGCGCCTGGAGCAATTGCTTTCAACTCTACCGGAGGCGCAACGGGCAGCGCTGGTGCTGCGGTACGCATAAGATTTTCTTGATGCCGGAAGAAATTGCAACGACGGTGCACGTACTGGTGGCAACGGTGAAGAGCAATCTGCAGCGGGGATCGAAGCTGTTGCGGTCGAAGGCAACAACGCAGTTGAAGGAGTACATTCGTGGACTTTGAGCGGCCTGATCAGCCAGAACAAGTAGACGAGTTTGAACGAGAATTGCGCGACAGGCGATGGAGCGCCGCCCTTACGCCGAGCGAAGCGAAGGATTTTGCAGCAGCGCAGCATGCGGCATACGGATAGGGTGCAGAGTTACAGGGTGTGGTGGCAGCGGCTGCGGCATCGGTGTTGCTGGTGGGCGTGCTTGCCGGCGGATATAGCTGGCGGCAGGCGGAAGACCGGCGCAAGGGCGAAGAGGCGGCACAGCAGGTACTAACGGCGCTGCGCATCACCCATCGCGCGCTGAACGACATGAATCGGCGACTGGTGGCGCGCAATCGCGTCGATCAGCAGTAAAGGCAAGAATAAAGGAGAGTTCGATGAAAATCCGGATCGCGCTTTTGTTTTTGGTGGCTGGCGGGGCTGTGCTTATTCCTGCGGCGAGACTTGCATCGCCTTTGCCTTCGCCTGTCGAGAAGGAACTGGCTGCCAAGGCTTCGAATGTGACCGAGGTGACGCTGGGCAAAAACATGCTGGCCTTTGCGGCGAGTTGCGAATGGCAAGGGGCAGGATGAGGCGGCGACGCAGCGCTTGATCGCGGACTCGACGGTATTTATGTGCGCGATTACGAGTTCGACAAAGAGGGCCAGTATTCGATGGACGACATCCAGAAGCTGCGCTCTTACTTTGAGAACGAGCCGCAACTGGTCACCGATTGTGCGCGAGCGGGACAAGAAGAGCGGTGAGAGCACCGACGTAATGATGAAGATCGTGAACGGCGAGACACACGGCATGTTCATTCTCGATGTAGAGCCGAAGGAACTGAGCATCGTGCTCATTGGTCCGGTGAAGATGGAAGATCTGAGCAAGCTTGGCGGCTTGGGCGGGCTCGGCATGCTGGGCGATATCGACAAGGAATCGCACAAGAACAAGGCGAAGGACAAGACCAAAAAGGACGGTGACGAATGAAGCGCTTCATCCTCTTCCCCATTTGCTTCGTGGCACTGGCCGTGCCAGTCGTAGTGCTGGCGAGTGGTGCGCATGGTGGGTTTGACGGCGTGGTGAGCTCATCGAATCGCGCTATCACGTGCATGCGCAGCGCATTCCTTTTCTGGGCTTCATCAGCTTCATTTCACATCAAGCGACGAATGGCGGCGTGAACGGCATGCACGTGGCCGAGATCGACTACTTCCACGCGGATGTGGACGGAGAAGAGTTGAACAGGATGGTGGAGCAGAAGCTCGGCTCGGAGTGGGAGCGCGTGATTCGCGAGACCAGCCGCAAAGGCGACAGCCAGACGATGATCTATATGCATCCTGGAGGGTTCGCGGATGGGGCTGTTCGTGCTCGATCTCGATGGACACGAAATGGACGTGGTGCAGGTGTCGGTCGATCCCAACCATCTGTCGGAGAGTATCGGCAAGTATGAGCATCATCATGCCGATGGCTCGCAGGAAGAAGGCCAGAAAGACGACGATTCAAATTAAGGTCTCTTCCGGTTCGCATTCTTCCTCGCTGGTTGAGTACATGGCAATCTGCGAACATTCTCCATTTGAGATTCGGGGGCTTATGGCGCAAGGATGTTGAATGGGGAAGCGATCGGATCGACCGTGGATTTGGGTGAGAAGTTTTGCCAGAGCCTCTCCCACCGCTTACCTAATCGATCCGAAGCCATGAAGAGATTTCCGGCGGTGAGCCCGCCCACTACGCGATGATGGCCGACCGCGGCGAGGGCCATCGATGCAATGCAACCGCACTGTTCGCATCTGGATCTCCGCCAAATTGACAAGGCGTGATTTGCGTCTTGAGATCGGCGGAGATAGTCTCGGTAGTTCTGGCGAAGATGCATTCTTCTGGTTTTCCGGGTGGTGGAGGACAACTTCTCGGATCAGTGCTTCGGGCATGTCCAGCATCGAATATTTCAGGCGCAGCTGCCGCAGGGTGGAGATCACGCTGCTCTCTGCGAAGCAGTCATATATCTCCTTGTCGGCGGCCCCACGCTGAGGTGTGAAGATACTGGACCACACCCTTTTCACCTCAGGACGGTTTGTCCAGAGTTCGGAATTCGTCGAGGTAGCCAGGGCGCTGCGATCTGCGATGTGACTGTGCAGTGAATGGTGACTTTCGTTCCCTTGATGTTCTAGAATGCGATGGTATGTCGCAGGTTTGCGGCGCTCATCGTGTTCGGGCTGCAGGCCATCGACGGAGATCACAACATTCAGTTTCTTTAACTTCATCCATGCGGCCGGAATTTTCTTGAACGCGCTGGTGACGACCTGGGTGTGGATGCCGCGGCTTTCAATTTGTGGCAAGAGCAGGTTGAGCTCGCGATACCGAACAAGCGGGTCGCCGCCCACCAAAGAGACGTGGAGCGGACGGCGTTCGTCGATCAGTGCGAGAACCCTCACAACCAATTCGTCGCCTCTGAAATCAGAGAGCTCGCGAAGTTGAGTTGGGCCCCCCAGATGCGCAGCATCGAAGGCGTAGCATCCGGGACAGCGCAAGGGGCATTCCTTGGTGATTTCGATGGAAAGAGAGGTGCGCGGCCTGCGAGGATTCTGGCCCATGCGCGTAAAACTTCAGATGATTTCATTGAACTCTCCGATCAGGCGTTTGTGCTGGGGGGACGGCAACTGAGCCCGATGGCTCGGTCTTTCAGCTTGGCTTGTGGGTTATCTGGAGAGCTGTTGGATCAGATAAGTAGGGGCAGGCTATGCATGCACCTATCTGAAGAGGGCACGTGTTCTCGACGGGATATCGAGAATACCGATGTGATTGTGATCGTTACGCATTCAGGAGATGTGGGCGTGCGCAATACCGATAACAATGAGTCGATGCACTGTTTTAAATTCTTCGAAAGCACCAGTACAAGGCCAAGCAACGACAAAATCATGAGTGTGCTCAACTCGAAGTCCCTGCCGCCGTGGAGAATGATCCCAGGTCCAAAGATGCTGCGTGACCGGCATTGTGATCAGAGAGATCGCAGTCAGGATCAGGGGCCGGGCGATCCGCACAATGACTCTCGATGTGCATGCACATGCATTGAGGTCAGGGCGGCAGTGCACTTTGGGATTGTGATCCAATCGTCTCTCGCTCGAAATGTTTGTTTCTACGCTTTTAGGAAACTTCGGCTATCGCAGAATTTCAGCCTTGTCTCCGTTGTCGAGGGGATTCCAGTACTACGACACGGAGTGTCTTAACGATGGATGTATCCGTCACGAAATCGTTCAATCAGATCTCGCATAGTCCTTTGACTCCTCAAGTATCGCTGAGTCACAGCCCGATGACAATCCTGGGAAGAGGAAGTTCGCGTCGTCCTCTGGGTGTGGCTACACTGAAGCTGAATTGAACCTTCACTCTTCAACGGCGGGTTTGCAGTCCGGGGAAGGCTTGCGCCTTCACCTACGGGGTATCTGCATGTTGGACATGCGCGGACGTTTGCAACGGCCTGGAGGCGAGCACGGGAGACCGACGGCACGCTGGTGATGCGGATGGAGGACCTTGACCGGGAGCGGAGCCGAGCGAATACGCCGATGCGGCGTTGGAGGATCTGCGTTGGCTGGGGGTGGACTGGGACGAGGGGCCGGACGTAGGTGGCGGATTTGGGCCTTATACGCAGAGCGAGCGGGGCGATGTTTACCTGGCGGCATGGCAGCGCCTGCGCGAGGGCGGGTTCATTTACCCATGCCGGTGTTCACGCAAGGACCTGGCTGCGGCGGTGAGTGCTCCGCATGAGTTTGCTGAACGTGGGCAGGATGCGGAAGATGAGCCTATGTATCCAGGAACTTGCCGGACATTCCCTGCAGCAGATTCTGGAGCATCCGGAAAAGGTGGGCCGACAGGACTGAATTGGCGGTTCCGCGTGCCGGAGGGAGAATCGGTCGAATTTGAGGACGGCAATATGGGAAAGCAGCGGTTTGTCGCGGGCGTCGACTTTGGAGATTTCCTGGTGTGGCGGCGAGATGGGCTGCCGAGTTATCAGCTGGCCTGCGTGGCAGATGACGCGGCGATGCGGATGACGGAGGTGGTACGGGGGGCGGACCTTGTGAAATCGACAGCCCGGCAGATGCTTTTGAACCGGGCGCTGGGTTTTCAGGATCCGCATTGGTTCCATTGCGCATTGAGTGTGGATGAACAGGGGCGGCGGCTGGCTAAGCGGCATGATGCGTTGAGCATTCGGGAACTGCGGCGACAGGGGATGTCGTCAAGGGACGTGTTGAGACTAGAACGAGCCTTGTAAGTCATGGCTGGGTAGTATTCGATATTCGCGAGCGCTGACGGATGCTTATGCGTTATGTAGTTCCCCGGCATGTTGGCGACTTTTCCTGAGTACCTGAACGTCTATGACCATTTAGGTTACCCAAGGTGACCATCCGGGGATGCCCCAAAGTGCCGTCGGTGTCATGCTCTTGATCTACCGGTGATGTTCAGCAGCAGGATTGACCCAGCGCGGGAAGCGCATCGACACCGACTACTTTTCCCCAGGAGTTTCGCAGGCGATGGCACACGACAGCAAACGAGGGTTTTTGTCTTCATTGTTCGGTAGGAAAAAGCAGGCGGAAGACGAAGAGATTGCGCTATTGGAATCAAGGCACAAACTGGAAGAGCGAATCCGGCAAGTGCTGGCGGAATCTGTCGAAATCCCCAAGGTCCTTATGATCGAGCACAACCACACTGCGCAGGCGACCAACACTGCATTGTCGATCCCGGAAGAGGTAGTCGAAACCCCAATCGAACTCTTCCCGATCTCCGCGAGCGTGATCAAACGCAAAGCCCCTGTTCAATCAGACTTTTTGCTTTCGACCTTTGAAGTTCCACGTTCTTACGCGGCGAATGGACGGTAGCGGCGGCCTACTCGAAGAAGTTATTCACTGAATCATCTTTCATCGCAATTCGCCTGCGAAGCTGACCGCCCACACCGACGTAGCTCCAAAATCGGGACTAATTCCGATTGTCCACGACCATCCCGAAATCATCGGGCCGGCGGATTGCCACAAGGTCAATCAGTGAGAGGCGGGGCTCTCTGGCGTCAAGACGCGAGCGCTTTCGGTCCGCTTCTCAAGCATTGCGACAACCTTATAGGTTTCCGACCCGGTCTTTTTGCCGTCGGTCCCGACCTGCCACTGCAACTTCGCGCTCTGGCCGATGAACTCTGCCTCGACGTGCTCCACCATTGGCATGCCGCAACTGCGGCGGTTCACGTAGTTGCCCTTCGCGGAGTAGCGGTTCACGCAATTTACCAGCGCTACCCGCCCGTCAGGCAATCGCAGCGATAGTGTGGTGCCTACCAGCATGTAGTTGACTTCTCCGCGCGCCGAAGCGGAATCGACAGGAGGGCAGTTCGCCGGGTCGGGATCGAGCATGCAGGCGCCGGTAATGTCCGCTTCCGGTCCCGAGTATCCGGGAACCACGGCGAAGTAGCGGTTGTCGCTGTCCTGCCGGTAAAGAACGGTCGCCTCAATCTTCTGCGCGAACACTGACGGAACCGAGAATGCGACAGTTGCGATCGCCAACCCGATCGCCAGCCTGAAAGAGATACGCATTATGTCGACCTCTATATAAGCGAGCCTAGCTTTATGTTTACTCTACGGATGGTTTGACGCCCGAACAGCCTCAAAAGTCACAAAGGTTTCTCACAGGTAACGTGACAGAAGGACGGTTTCAGCCCGCTGCAAGCCCCGGCGTGCGGCGCCTAAACCATTGCTACCATTGATGCTATGCCGCCCGGGATCGATGAATCCTCCCTTGTTGCCCTGGAGCAACGACACGCCTCGGCAGCTGTTGCGAACATCGATCTGCATTCATCAATGACGTCGTGATTGGAGATCGATGGAATCAGGGTTGAACCATCCCTGTCATTCCGCACGACCCGTCTCCCTGCCTGACATGGTTCTTCAAAGCATCGACTGTTTGCACGCTGGAATCGAAGCACTGCCGTTCTTGTGTCAGTTGCTTAACGAACCATTTCTTTCTGGCGGCTCGCAGACATCACCGAGGCACTCGAGTCATCCTCTATTTTGCTGACTCGAGGGGGTGTCCGAAAGTTTTGGGCACCCTATGCTCCATGGGGCGTTTCTGGGGGAGAAACGCCTTCGTGGATCAGACAGTCAGGCTCAGCACCTACTCCGGAATTCTGAAGTCGTAGACTCTTCCCGAAGCGGCGCCACCTGACCTGGCTCCGCCTGAGGAACCACCGGCCATGGTTGACTGCTGGCCTGTGCCCATGAAGAAGGCGTATTCACCAGGCTTCATGTCCGCGGTTAGTTTGAGCCTATAGGTCCTGATTCCAGCATGCTCTGCGGTGAATGCGACCTCCTTGTCGCGTTTCACGCCCGATTTGCCGCCGGTTATACCACCAAAGCTTCCTATCTGGAATTCTCGCCGGTTGCCTTTCTTTTCGAGGCTGATCAGTGTGAAGTCGGAGGCGCTGCCGCCGTCAGGGACGTAAATGTAGAAGACGGGCAGGTGGTCGCTGACGACGCTTTTCGATTGCGGCCCGTCGAGATACGCATCCCAGTGTTCGTTTCGCAAGCCGTAAGTGAACATGCTGCCGGCCTTGCCGCCGACCTTGGCCTGACTGATAACTTGTCCCTCGATACGGGTGAAGGCCGAGCCGTTCTTCCAGTAGACGCCGACTTCTGGGGGCGGGAGGTTTGGGTCGTTCGACATGGGCGCGGCGGCTACGACGATAGGGCCGGCAGGAGGCGCAGGATTGATCATCACCTTGATGACGTCATTGGAGACCTTGGCCGCCTTGAGTTCCTTCAGGCCGTTGACGCTGGTGTCGAACTGCAGGGCTCCTCCTGCACTGGCAGCGCGGATTTTGGCGATGATGACGTCGTCCGAGAGGCCGAGGCCCGTCATGTCGATGACATCCTGGTTGGTAATCCTGGTGGAGAGCTGCTGGCTCCACGTGGTGGAAGAAAGAAGGAGGAACAGAACTGTTGCCAGAAAGGTTTGCCGTCTCATGAAACCCCCTCACCTTTGCCTGAGGTTGCGTCCTAACTGCGGCCCCCTGAATATTGGTGTTAGAAATCTAGCATGACCGGGATGTGTGGGTCATGAACTAACGCGTCGCGAAGCTCGAATGTCTTTCAGGGGCGCTGTCCCGTGACCGTATACAGCGTAGACGCGGCGAAGAAACTCCCCACATTATTCCGTTGTTCCAGATCTTCGAGGAATTCGTCTGCGTCTTCCTGGGTCATCGAACCCTGCGCAATGAATAGTGGGACAGAGGGTTCAATCACCCATTCTTTAAAGAACGACCATTGATCGAAGACGACCGGAAGAGGAATCGTCTGGATGTTCACAAAGCCCTCGGCTCGGAGCCATCCGGCGTATTCACGCACCACCACTCGATTGCGAACGCCATTGCTGAACAGGCGGGTGAATTGACGTGCGAGTTCATTGTTGCTGCATCCCACGGCCAGTCCATCCCAGTCCATATCTGAAACTGCAACCAGTCCCATCGGGGCCGTCACCCGGCACATTTCATGGATCGCCTTGCGCGGATCTGGAACATGAATCAACAACTGTGTGGCCATGACGCGATCGATACTTTGATCCGGGAAAGGAAGCGACTGAACGTCCATTACCTCGAACGTGAGGTTGGCAACACCCCCTGTGTCCGCGCGTTTCCGTGCTTCCCGGATCATGGCTTCGCTGAGGTCACCGCCATGTGCTTTGCCCGGATCGGTGAGTTTTGACATGATGGCCAACATGTCGCCGGTCCCACAACCGCAATCGAGGAGGGATAGACCTGGCTTTAAGGCCAGATATGCGAACGCCACGGCGGGGTTTGCGCGAGCAAATGCCAGCGCTCGGACCCTTGAGGCATCGAGAAAGCGGACAAAAAAACTCGGATCGTCGGTTTTGTCCACCTCAATCCATGCGTTATTCAGATGACTAGCCGTCCGCTTTTCTGTCATGTCGTTCTCGTGTCCTGACCATTCTTTTACGGATGAAGTTGCACAATGTTATCAGTCGCGTATGCAACCTGATTTCATGACGCATTTTCGTAAACTATTCTGTAGCGGACCGAATTGGTCGTACTTCGATCGTCTAATTACCTGCAAACTTTTGTGGAAAACTGCAAATTTCGTAGGGGGGGTGGGGGTACCCCCTCCTCTTGCCTATTGAACGCATGGCGAATATTCCGCGGCTCACGATGATTGTGCCTTAAACCGACTGAATTCCCTGCAAAACTGAGCCAGGATTTTTGTGTTTGGAATGTACAGGTTGCGGTGCCTGGGCGCGATAGGGTCCTTGACAGCTGTTGGGGTGAACCCCTTGAGTGATTCTTCGGATCGGCTGACAAGGCGGCGTTGTTGATCCACTAGTTAGTCATTTCCGGTGGGCGGTTATTCGACCGGAGCGCACAGTGACTCACCCGAAACCGCGTCCAAGATAAAGAAACATGCTCAATCCGACATTGCGACACCCCTTAAATGCCGTTACTTGATGTTTGCACCGGATTGTTTCTCCGCGGGCCTGAACTTGATACCCACGAAGTGCTTCGGAACGCCATTTTCGGCAGGAGTCTTTTCCAGAAACGCCTTCGCGGAAGCGTCGTGTTTCAGATAGGCACCTAGAAAGTTCCGAGTATAGAGTGCAGTCCAGGCATAACTCGTGTTTGCGTCTTCCCGCCCGTAGTCGGCCACCTGATTCTCGGCAAAGCGTTGCGCACTCTCCCTGCGTTGGAACATGGAACTGAACTCCGGGTGGGCCATGCCCAGCATATTCACGGTGAGGAGATCGCCATGTATCCAGGCGTTGAGCACGTTTGGACCAACTTTGTCCGCAGAAGGAACGTCGTCATTTTCCAGATCTTCGAGGCTCACGTTTCGAGTAAAGCAAAGAAGCGGTATCGTCATTCGCTCTGGATGAACGTCCCCGGCTCTTGTCACGAGGCCGGGATAATAGCGCATGCTGCCGTCCATCTCCACTAGAGCATCGATGCGAGGGTCTCGTGCTGAGGCAAACAGGCTCGAGATCCCACCCCAGCTCCAACTCACTACGGCAACCTGAGATAAATCGGTATCAGAAAGCGACCCTGCATAAGTGATAAGGAAAGAGATGTCGAGTGCCTGCGCATTGATCCCGGCAAGATCATCCGTCATGTCGCGCGTCGAAACCCCCATGGACGGACTTGCAAGGACAATGTAGCCATAACTGGCCAAATACTCGCACAGATCAGCATTTTCCCACGATACGGAAGAGTCGCTCGGAGCATAGATAAGAACCGGATAACGGCCTTTTGCGGGCTTCGCCTCCCGCACCGCCCGAAGCTTGGTATCGAAGGAAGTCTTCAACAGCGAACGCCAATGATTTTCTTTCTCTGCGGGCGCGTTGAAATGAATCTCCTTATCCGCCAGTTGGACATAGTCGCCAACGGTCATTAGTCCGCCGACGCTTGGCAACGATGGATACCAGATCAGTGTCTGCAGGGGGCGTGCGTTCTTGCCCAGAGAAGACTCTGACGGACCCTTGGTTGGAGCGACAAATCTGCGTGAGGGATCATATTGATCGAAGACCCTCAATCCTACCGGATACGGTCCCGGCTTTTCAAGAAATTGAAAAAAGGGTGTTTGCGAAGCCACGACTACTGAACCGGAGCCTACGGATAATGCAAGAACGGCAGTGACGATTCCAGATTTCAACTTGGCGCTTCCCCAAAACCTGATATTGAGTTCGTTCAATGAAACGCCAGGCAGCATTCCCTTATTGAATCACTAGATTCCCCGATATGCATTAACGCCTCGATTGGGTTGCGCCTGGATCGTGGGCTAATCTCAGCAACCTTTCCGCCAACATGAATACGACCACGTTTGGTTGAAAGCTCTTGAAATTTCCGATGTGCGAGTTGTTATTGTGTGCGTCGATGTTCTCTGCGGCTGCGATGTTTTACTGCCCTAACAGCTCTCAGAACAAATCCGGAATGCTATGGAATGCTATCCGCGTTGGAGCGGCTTTATATGCTGCGAGCATTGTCGCTGGTGCCAGTGTGCTCATCCCGTATTTCTGATTCAGCAGGTCCATCGCCTCCAGCAGCTTTGTCCGGCTCTTCGCGTTATCCAGTGAATCAAAGAGATTCAGCGAGTGGAGCCGGTCCGGAACCAGTCCATTCAGATTCACGCCGATAAAATAGGGCTCGTCATACCCGGCCCCTTTTGGCCTTTCTGCCCATAACCGGCACAGCGCCCCGATCAGCGTCTGATTATCCTGGCACTCGCTCAGCCGGATCTCGTGATGCCATCCGCGCGTTGGGACGCCGAAGCGACTCACGGGCGCATTCTGGCTCCTGGGTACAGAGAACCCAACCGCCAGCCCGATCGAACTCGCCCACAGCTTATGTGTCCGCAGCCGCATCGCCGCCTTGTGCAACAGCTTGTGCGCCACCGCCCATGCCTTATCCGCCGTCCGCATCTCCGGAGCCAGAACGTGCGAATGACTGATTGATTTCAGGTGCTCGGTCTCCGACATCTCGAAGTCCTCGCCCTGCAGCCAATGCCACAGCCGCCCGCCCCACACCGATCCCCAAAGCTCTCCCGACTGTTCGCAATTCAGCTTCAGCAGGTCTTCCATGGAGTGAATGCCTTTGTCGTTCAGCCGCTTCTCGGTCTTGGCCCCGATCCCTGGCAGATCGCGTAGCGTAAGCCGGCGCAGCGCTTCAGGCAACACGTCCAGCGGCAGCGCGACCAGCCCATCTGGCTTTTCCATGTCGCTGGCGACCTTGGCGAGATAGCGACTCGTAGCGAGGCCAACCGAACTTCGCAGAAACGGCCCGACCTGCTCCTGGATTCGCGCTTTCACTTTCCTGCCCAGCTCGAGCGCTGCCAAGAGAGGCCGCTCCCGTCCCATCAACCGGCACGCCATCTCGTCGATCGACATCACCGCCGTTACCGGAAGACAGCTCTCCACCGCCTCCACAATCCGGTGGTGATAATCCACGTAAATCTCGTGCCGAGCCTCTACCAGCACGATGTTGGGGCACATTCGCCTGGCATCGGCAACCACTGTACCGGTCTTTACGCCGTGCGCTTTTGCTTCATAGCTGGCAGCGATGCAGCATGTGGTGTCGGCCAGCATGGGAACCACTCCCACGGGCTTGCCGCGCAACTCTGGCCGATCCTGCTGTTCCACGGATGCAAAGTAGGAATTCAAATCGACGAACAGCCAGTTCAGGCAAGGCCCTTCACGATGCTCGTCCACAGGTGCGACGATCGGCAATGCAGGCGGCAGAGTCCCCTCCGGCCAGTCTTCCGGACTATCCCCTTGTCCGTCTCCCGCATTGAAATCAATCACTTCCATAATTGACAGTTTCGTCTTTCCTTCGCCTTTATTCAATCCCTATTTACCCATATTGCGCATCTCATATAAGTGGTAGACTTGCACAGCCGGAGGGCTCTCTCAGTTCTCCAAGCCTTTCAGCAGCAACTTTGTTTGACTTTAAAGATGGGACCTGTGCGGGTGCCTCGGCCGCATTTATGCATAACTTTCTTCACTGGGTTTCCTCCTTCGCGAGCGTTCTGGCCATCCTGGTAACGCTGGGTGTTGCGGTGCTGCTTGTTTGTTGCCTGGAGTGCACCAACTGCCCCAGTCGCGAGAAGGATGAGATTTTTACGCGGCACGAAGTCTAGTTTGCGCTGCATTCCCTTAGCTGCTCTGAGTCCCCTGATGAAAGCACATCTTCCAACTCCCCGACTTCCTTTTCCAAATTGAACTACGCAACGTTACAGCGCGTTTTGCGGTAGCTTTCATTCGCACAGAGCGGTAAGTCGTGAGCGCTATATCCTCGCCCAGCAGCCTGCACGCAAAATCTTCGACCGCGGGCGCCTCGTATGTTTCCGTTGCCAACAACTGGAGTATTGAATCGCGCTCCCATACCCGCCCGGAAGAACCGAACTCCACAAAGTCATCGGTCAGCAGCGACGACACTTGATCTCGATCGCGCCTCACCGCCGGGTCCATCAGCAACAACTCAAGTCTTTGTAACTCCGCAAAGATCGCCTGGTCCTTATTTGTCTCCATTGTCATTCGATCGGAGACTTCAGATACTGCTCAAACTGCTCAAGAATGCGCGAGTACAAGTGCGTCCGCACATCAGCGCCAGAAATCGAGTGCGTTTTGCGCGGATAAATTTGCAGATCATACGGAATCTTCGCCTCGATCAGCTTCTGGACGAACTGCACGGTGTTTCCGATGTGCACATTGTCGTCGCTGGTCCCATGCGCCAGAAGTAGATGCCCCTTCAAATTCGCAGCCGAATTTACTACCGAGAAGTCTTTGTACCCTTCCGGAAAATCGCTCGGCCTGTTCATGTACCGCTCCGTATAAATCGAATCGTAATTTCGCCAGTCGGTCACTGGCGCCACCGCTACTCCAGCTCGGAAGCGATCAGAGTGGGTCAGCGCATACAGCGTGAAAGTTCCGCCCCAGCTCCAGCCCCACCAACCCAATCGCTTGCCATCAAGCTGCGGATACTTTGCCAGCACGGCATCCACCACCGTCATCTGATCCTCTAGCTGCACCGGACCAAAGTTGTGATACGCCGCCTGCGCGAAATCACGCCCACGGCCGGTCATGCCGCGATTATCGGCATGCAACACCGCGAACCCGTGCTGCGCGAGCAACTCGTCAAACAAGAGTCGATCGCCCCACATATTTAGAACTGACTGCACCGCCGGACCTCCGTATGGATTGACGATCAGAGGTACAGTGGCCGTACCGGAGCTCTTGTCCGGCAACAGCAGCGTCGCATACAGCGTTGTCCCGTCGTGTGCCTTTACCTCTAACTGCTCCGGAGCATGCAGACCATACGCGTCGATCGCATGCGACATCCAGAACGCCACGCATTTTGCTCCGGCTCCGCACAGCTCCAGCCTCGGCGGCTCCATGAGCGACGACAATTTATCGCTAAAGCTGCCTCCTACCGGTGTGAAGATCGCGTCGTGATTGCCACTGCCGGTGGTCAGTTGCTTGCGCTCGCCGTCAAAGCCCACCTGCCATATCTGCTGATCGAGGGGCGCGCCTTCGTTTGAAGCGTAATCAATTTCCTTCCGATCAGGATCGACCCTGTACACTTCGCCAACTTCGAAATTGCCTTTGGTCAACTGCCTTTCCAGCGTGGCGCCCGTTGAATCAGTCTTCTCCTCGTTGTATTTGTAGAGATAGATATGGTTGTGGCCATCCGTCCAGTTCGTCAGCACAATGCAACCGTGCGCCACGTATACGTCGTAGTTTTCGTCGATGAACTTTTCATCGCTGAATTCAAGAACGCTGTGCGCCGTACCCGTACCCGGCTCAGCAAAATAAATCCGTCTATGTTTCTGATCTCTGCTGAGGGTCTCGACCCACAGCGTCTTGCGATCGACCCATCCAAAGCGCGGAATGTAGTCCTGCCCCTGCTCCACGGGTATATGAACCCAGGAAACTTTGCCGCCCTTGGTACTAACCACTCCAACGCGAATTTCGGGATTCAGATCACCCGGCTGCGGATACCGCTGTGCCTGAATGGACGCGTGCACCGGAATCCAGTCGGTGATCGGATACTCGGGGACGTTCTCTTCGATCATCTGCAGGAACGCCAGGCTCTTCGAATCGGGAGACCAGAAATAATTGCTTTTGGTGTCGAGTTCCTCCGCGTACACCCAGTCCACTTCGCCGTTGAGAATCGTCGGATTCGGCGCTCCTGCCACGGTTACGGTGGGCGTTCCCGACTGGCGAAGGGGGACGACCGCCAGCCCATGATTGCGAACAAACGAAATAAATTCGCCATTGGGTGAAAACTTGGGATCGTCGCCGGATCCTTCTCCGGAATGCCCGACATCGATGCCGGTTCCGTTACTCAGATCGTAGATCCACAAGCTGCCGTTCGAATCAAAGAGCAAGTGCTTGGAATCCGGAGCCCATATGTAGTTCGCCATCGCGTAGCGCTCGCGGTGATCGCGGTCCTGCTCAGAGATATTTCCCCCCGCTAATGCAGCGATCTTGGCGCGGCTCACCAGGACATGAGGTTTTTTTGAAACCGGATCCAGATCGATCAATTCGCCGCCATCGAGGTACGTCAGATGCCGTCCATCGGGCGACCACGCAATCCCGCTCGGAGGCCTGGTCACCATTCCTCGAGACGAGAAAATGCCTTCCACCGTGAGTGCCTTCGCGTTCTCCTGCGCCGGCATTGAGCCGGCAATGAAGAACAACGCAAAAAACGCCGACAGACGACAAAGACGAGGATGCTTCAAACGAATCCCTCCGGCGCCCCCTGTCGATGAACCCAAGAGTGGATGGGTCGCGGGAATCCAGTGTAAACGAGTGATAATAACTTCTGAACACGACGCGCCCAGTAGTTGTTCGCGGCCTCAACAGATATAGTTCCATTGAGCGCGGAGGGAGCATCTCTTCCATGAAGTGGGCAACTCCAGAGGAACGACGGAATCTCGGCCAGTCGCGGCGGAAGCAATTAGGCCGCCAGCAAAACGATCAGCTCAACATCAAGGCGCGCAGGGCCACGCCGATCTCTCTGCTCGAACGCGTGGAACGAGGACGGGTTCCCGCCCTGCTGAAGTTGAAGCACAGGCTAATGGCCGAGTCGCCCTTCAGCTACTTTCGTGGTGCAGCGCCCGTCATGGCTGCCGACCTCGCGGTGATCCCCAATACCGGCCTTGAAGCGCAACTCTGCGGCGACGCGCACGTCCGCAACCTTGGAGCTTTTGCCGCGCCCGACGGTCGCCTTGTTTTTGATATGAACGATTTCGATGAAACCATCCGCGGCCCCTTCGAGTGGGACTTGAAACGGATGGCCGCGTCCTTAGTGCTGGCCGCACGCGAATCCAGGCACAAAGAAGCAGCGGCACGCCAGGCCGTGGAAGAATGCGTTATCCGCTACTGCGAACAAATGCGCGCATTCGCCCGAATGCCGCTGATTGAGGTAGGGCGTTACCAGGTACATCGCCTCGGCGGTGTTCAACCCATTCATCAAGCTTTACTCAAAGCCGAGCGCGCGACTCCTTTGCACACGCTCGCGCAGCTTACCGAGCCTACGCCGGGCAAGCCAGGCGGGCCTCGCCGGTTCAAGGATATCCAGCCTATCCTGTGGCGCATTACCGGCTCAAAAGCTGAACAGGCTCTCGAGGCTCTCGGCCCTTATCAGCAGACACTCGAACCACAACGCCAGCACCTGCTTTCTCTCTACAGGCCCGTTGACGTGGCTTTCAAGGTGGTGGGAACCGGTTCGGTAGGACTGCGCGATTACTGCATTTACTTCGAAGGCAATGGCCCTGGCGATCCCCTCTTTTTGCAGATCAAGGAAGAGGCTGTTTCGGCCTATTCTCCCTATCTTCCGAATGCGCATCCAGCTTCGCAAAACGGACAGCGCGTAGTGAATGGACAGCGCGCGATGCAATTGCAATCTGACCCCTTTCTCGGCTGGACAAATATCGGTTCTCGTCAATACCTGGTACGGCAACTGAATGACCACAAGGGTTCAATCGATCTAACCGATCTTGCCGGCAGCGGCCTCATGGCGTTTGGCGAAGTGTGTGGCGAACTGCTGGCTCGCGGTCATGCTCGCTCCTGCGATCCTCTGGTGATCGCTGGCTACCTCGGAAACGGGCAGACTTTCGCAGAATCCCTCGCCAGGTTCGGAACGCTCTACGCCGACCAAACCGAAAAGGATTGGCAGGCCCTTCGCAGATCAGGTAAAGTCACGACCGGGTGAGGGAATCAATGAAAATAGATCGCCGCAAGTTCGCTCAATCGCTTGGTGGTGCAGCCATCGGTGCGGCAACTGTACGATCCCTGCGCGCGGATACCCCAATTCCTTCTTTAGCGACCGCGCCCTTTCCTCTTTCCATCATGTTGTGGACCGTCTGGACTGATCTGCCGTTCGAACAGCGCCTCGCTAATGTTGCCGAAGCCGGCTACAACAATGTCGAACTGGTGGGTGAATATGCAAAATGGAGCGATGCCGACTTTGACCGCGCCAATGCCGCGCGCAGTCGCCTCGGTATTCGTTTTGATGCAACCGCCGGGTTGCATAATGGGATCGGCAATCCCGCAGTGCTCGATGCGTTTCTGGCCGAGTTCAAACAGGCGCTCACGCCGATGCAAAGGCTCAGCTGCCCGGCCATGATCGTGCTCTCCGGCAATGTCATACCGGGACTTTCGCGCGAACAGCAGCATCAAAGCTGCATCGATGGATTAAAGAAAGCGGCCGAGTTGATCGATGGCAAGCAGATCGATGGTCAACCGGTTCGCCTGTTGCTCGAGTGCATCGATCCAGAAGAGAATCCGCACTACTTCCTGCAGTCTGCGACGGAAGCGATCGAGATCGTCAGAGCAGTCAACCACCCGCAGGTACAGTTTCTTTACGATCTATTCCATGAGCAGATTGCTGAAGGCAACCTGATCGAAAAGCTTGAAAAACACATCGACATGATTGGTCTGGTTCACGTCGCCGATGTTCCCGGCCGTCATCAACCGGGAACCGGCGAAATCAACTACATCAACATCTATCGCAAGCTTGCGGAATTGAAGTATCGCCACGTAGTAGCGATGGAGTTCCACCCGACGGGCGATCCGATTGCCACACTTCGTGCCGCCAAGCAGGTCGTGTCAAGCGCCACGGGCAAATCCTGAACGGTCCACACATGGCGCTCATACACCAGGAACGTCGAACTACTACCTACGATTTAGGCATTTCAAACACGGCCGGATCGATCGTCTTGTTCACTTCCACCTTCTTCACTGTGACGGTCAGCTGGAATTGTCCGCCCAGGTCGACATCGATCGAATAAGGAACCATATAGCCGGCATCCGTCTTCCGGTAATCGGAAAGCTTGGTGGTAATGTCAACATCCTGATCCTGCATCTTGCCCTTGGTCTTGACCGTGGTTGCCAGAAACGAGGTCGAGTCGATGAGATAAACAGTTTCGAAATTCTCTTTCGACGTCAACTTGATCTTCCAGGCATCGCCGTCTTTTCCAAACAACTCAACCTTGTTGCCCTTGGCTGCATAGTCATAGAGCGGTCCGCCTACGTTAATCTGCCCTTTCCCTGCGTTGTAAACGTCGTCGGGCATGGGCGCGGCGGCCGCTGCGCCAGCCATGGGATTGATACTCCATCCACCCTTGCTGGTGAAACACTGTACGATTTTTGTACCGTTGAAATCTGTCTCGTTCTTGTAGCCGACCCCATCCAAGAGTGTTGTGGTACTGGGATTGTCGCCGCCCATCATCGCGATCGAGCTTTCGGTATATATCGATTTCACTTTGCTGATGGCGTCTTTCCCGCCAATGGCCGCAATATACTTGCTCACAATCTCGTCGGCGGTTGGAGCGCTCTGAACCGGTGGGGTACTCTGCGTGGTCTGGGCGCTCAATGAAACTGCACTTGCCATCGCCGCAACCATCAAGAAGCCGTGGATAATCTTTTTCATATGTGTGGTTCGCCTTTCGAGTGATTAAAAGTACGGTCGATCATGCGGCACCAGTGTAATCCAAGTGCGCGATGCATGCTCGGCGCCGCTGCCTCATTGCGTGGGCCTCATCGTTCGCCGGTCGAATCGGGTTTCTAGGCTTTGAATGGCGACGGGCCCACCAGTTCCATCTCGTATCTGCGAAAGAACTCCGCATCCTGCACCGGCGGATTGGACACCGCCGTATCGCGCAGAAATTCCTCCATCTTCCCCGCAGGCGAAAACGAGATAAGCATGTTGCTCGGCTTTCCCTCAACCGCCGCAAACGTGTGCGGTACACCGCGAGGCCCAAGAATGGAATCGCCAGGGCGAAGCGTCAACCGCTTATCGCCAACAGCAAAGCGCACTTCTCCCGAAATCAGGTAGAAGTACTCCTCCTGGTGCAGATGTTTATGCAGCGGCGGTCCTCCGTTGACCAGGTTCACATGCTCGATGACGAACAGCCCGTTACTCGTCTCCCTCGGGAGCACCTTGAACAGGATCGAGCTATAGCCCCGCGAGTGCATTTCGCCAAGGCGGTCTTTCCCCGCACCGATTACCTCGCCCTGCTCCGTTGCATCCGAGCCTGCCAGACTGGCAAATGCCACAGGATCGAATCCCGCCACCGGGAAAACTGCGGCAGCGCTCTTGAGAAAAGAACGACGCTTCATCATTCAGACCTCCAGCGAATCTTGACCCGGATCAATCGCGAGCAACTCTGTCATAAGAAGCTTTGAATTGATCAACAGTTTCCGGGGAAGAATCGATTCAAGCCTAAACACCGCGCCGATGGGATCGCAACAGAATTCGAGATCGCAATGTTAGACTTCCGCCACTGGAGTAACGGAATGAAGAGAATTGCAAGTCATGTTGTCGTAGCCGTCCTTGTCTTTATAGGAACCGTGGTCGTCATGCGTTCACAGCAACCCCCATCGCAGCGATTTCCGCAGTTCGAGAATGAAGACGTCAAGGTGTGGCGGTCGGTCGTATATCCCAATGCGCCACTGACGATGCATCGTCACGATCATCCCCGCGTCATCATCGCGCTCCAGGGCGGCACCATGAGGATCGTCGAAAAGAGCGGTAGGTCTGAAGAGCACGTGTGGGAAACAAACCATGCTTACTGGCTTCCTGCAAATGCTCCCGGCACGCAGCACGCCGACGTAAACGCAGGCAAAGACCCGATCGAAGTCATGGTCGTAGAACTCGAAAAAGAAAACTAAGAAACGAACTCCAAACTCAGAACTGTTCCTCATCCCACCGGAACCAGCTTGTTATCCGATTGCTGCCGCTGCTGCTCATTGAGCAACTGCATCGTGGGAGGCGACGCATCAAGACGCAACGTGTCTTCTTTCGAATACAGACGTACCAGTTCGTTGACTTGATCGAATGTAATCACGAAATGTTGCAGCGGCGTCGAACCGATGTTCAAAAGTGGGAACGCCGCATTGATCTCGACAAATGCCTGCCTGAAGGTATACCGGCCAAGTTTTATATCGCCCTGCAGCCGCGCCGCCTTGATCTCAAATTTTGTGGAAAGCGATTCGCCACTGGCGAACGCCACGGGTGTCTCCTGGAATTTCAGCTCTCTCGAGTCTTTGAGAGGCACGCTCAGCCCGGTTCCGCCCGAATCAATTTGTGCGTCAAACTGCTGCTGGCCGATCTTGAGAGGCACGATGGGGACCCCATCCGGCATCCGGAACGGCAGCACCGAGCCGCCTGAATCCCCATCGAGTTCTCCACTTGCCAGCATGAGCCGGTGTCCCGGAAAGTCCAGTGTCAGCAGGTAGTCTTCGAAGAGGGTGAACCCAAGTACGCCTTGGCAGTTCGCGTCGCCATACAGGTTGTGAACTACCGCCTCGACGTCTGAAAACTCCACACCAGCAAGATTCAAAGAATCGATCCAGGCGATCTCGGAACGTTGTTCTCCGAGACCACTTGGGTCCGTCAAATGTGCACGCCCGACAACCGGAAGAAGCAGTTCTGCTGCCAACTCCGGCGTAACGAGTGCCTGGCCTCCCGTCCCCGTATCGATAAGGAACCGGAAAGGTCCTCGGCCGTTCACCATTAGAGAGACGTAGGGCTTGTCGTGAATGATTTCCAGCGGGGCGGAGTAGACCTCGGATCGAACTGCGGAAGTTTGCCCTGCGGAGGAGTGCTCCGCGCTGTCCTGACCGTTTGCACTCCAGACGGCGAATGACAAGAGGAACGCACAGCCACATCTCAGCAAGGAGCCGTATGCGAGCTTGCCCTGGAAAGGCATGGCACTCCTTTCGCGCGCGTGTTCAACGCGATCTGGATCCGAATCGCACCCTGATTCTACGAGCATTCCAGACCGGCTGTTCGCCTAAGTTGCGGGAAAGGACCGGCAAGCCGCAGTACGGTCCCGCTCTACAATGGACCGGTATGCCCACCACCGTCCGCTCGCACGCCAAGATCAACCTCGGCCTGTATATAGGTGCGCCGCGGCCGGACGGCTTTCACGCGCTGGTCACCGTCTACCAGACACTTGAACTGCACGACCTCGTCAGCGTTATCCGCAAAGAGCGCACCTGGCAGACAGACAACGAATATTCGGATCACGTCGAACGACAAACGCGTTCCCACCGACAGCCGCAACACTGCGTGGAAGATGGTCGAACTCGCGCTGGAGGACCTGGCGGCAGCTTCCGCCGATGTCGAAATCCACATCGAGAAACGCCTGCCGGTGCAGGGTGGACTCGGTGCCGGGTCCGCGAATGCCGTGGCAGCCCTTGCTAGGACTTGAACAGGAATTGGGATGCGAGTAGACCCCGACGCGAACCAGGATGGACGGCTCAGAGATCCGTACAAGCCTGAGATGGGCATTGGTACATTCTATTGGCCATCAAGACCGCACTCGCACATCGCCGCCCAGGTCGGCTCGGATGTCCCTTTGTTTCTGATAGGTGGCGCCATTCTCGGCCTCGATCGCGGCCAGGAAGTCTACCCCTTCCCTGACCTCGAATCCCTCTGGTGCGTCATCGCCACCCCCACCTTCGGCGTCTCCACCCCGCAGGCCTTCCGTGACTGGGACGCCCTCTGCGCCAACGAAGGTTTGACCGCCGAGGCAAGTGACGATAGACTAGAACGAGTTGAGCCGCGCCTATGCCAGCGCCTTCGCAGGAGAAATCCCGCAAGGTCAGCATGGATCTGGCTCCTCCGGTGTCCCTTCTATAGGAGGGGACCTCGCCGGACTTCAAGAGTCCGCGCTTGTCCGCACCGGGATCAGTAGCTGGATCCAAAACGACTTTGAACGCGTCGTCTTTCCCCAGCATCCCTCCCTTGCAGAAATCAAGCGCATTCTTGCGGCCACCGGCACTCCGGAGGCAGCCCTTCATGCCTCGCTGTCCGGGTCTGGTTCAGCACTCTTTGGGTTGTACCTGGCCCAAAGGGATGCACAGGCAGCCCACGAACGGCTGACTGGGGCGGGCGTTCAGAGCCACATCACACGGACCCTGCCGCGCTCGGAATATTGGGCAAAGATGCTTGTGCAGCAGTAAGGTTGACAGCCCGGCTGGGCGGGAGAGAGACTCGCGAACGGCTGCCAATCAGGATATTCGGGATAACCCCGGATTTTTCGCTAAGTTGGGCGATCGTCTAATGGTAGGACAGTGCCCTTTGGAGGCACTTGTCTAGGTTCGAATCCTAGTCGCCCAGCCAAAGTTTTGCGGTAAGACCGGAATGCAGCCAAAGCCAACCAGCTTGGAGGTACCTCGGACATGACGGAAGTGGGAACGGTGACAGAAACGGAAGACAAGCAGCAGTCGGGTACGAGCGACGCCAATAAAGACGGCGCGAACAAACAGCTCAATTCCAGCCAAAACCTTGCGCTGGGTCAGGACCCGAAAGCGAAGGATGCCAAACCGGCACCCGAGCGCAAGCGGACTCGCAACCTGAGCGAGGACCGCCGCTTCAAGCTTTTCAGCGGCACAGCCAACCGTGCTCTTTCCGAAGAGATCGGCCGACACATCGGCGTTCCCGTCGGCGAGGTTAAGCTGCAGCGCTTCGCCGATGGCGAAGTTTACTTCCAGTTGCTCGAGAACGTTCGTGGCGTCGATGTCTTCGTTGTACAGCCCACCTGCTATCCCGTGGACCAGAACCTGATGGAACTGCTGGTCATGATCGATGCTCTCAAACGCGCCTCCGCAGCCCGCATCACGGCAGTCGTTCCCTATTACGGATACGCGCGCCAGGATCGCAAGGATCGTCCCCGCGTGGCAATCAGTGCCAAGCTGATTGCCGATCTGCTCACCACCGCCGGGGCTCACCGCGCGCTATTTGTCGACCTGCACGCCGCGCAGATTCAGGGCTTCTTTAACATCCCCGTCGACCACATGTTTGCCAGCCCGGTGCTGGTCAGCCATTTCCGCTCGCTCGCTCTGCCCAACCTGATCGTGGTTTCGCCCGACGCAGGCGGTGTGGAACGGGCCCGCCACTTTGCGCAGAAGATGGGCGCACCGCTGGCCATCGTCGACAAACGCCGCACCGACATTAACGTTGCTGAAGTCATGAACGTAGTCGGCGATGTTGCAGGCAAAAATGCCCTCATCATCGATGACATCATCGATACCGCTGGAACCCTGGTAAAAACCGTGGACGCACTTTACGCCAACGGCGCCGCAGCCGTTTACGCCTGCGCCAGCCACGCCGTGCTCTCCGGTCCGGCCATTGACAGAATTGCCAACTCGCGACTCGAACAGGTGGTTGTCACCAACACCATTCCTTTGCGCGAAGCGGCCCAGAAGTTGCCCAAGATTAAGGTGCTCTCCATCGCCGGACTGCTAGGCGCAGCCATTGAGAGCATTCACATGGAGACCAGCGTCAGTACGCTGTTCTCGTAAGAAGTGATCAGTGATCAGTAATCAGTGATCAGAAACGTAAACGAGCTGAGTAGGCTTTAAACCGGTTGTCGTCGTCAAGATTTGAACTGACCACTGACCACTGTTCACTGTCCACTGGCACTCACAAAGGGAGCGGCACTTCAAAACGCCCGTGCCCGAATACAGAAACGAGAGATTCGAATGCCTGAAGTTATCGTAACCAAGCCCCGCGAGGGCAAGTTCAATAAAAACGCAGCACGCCGCGTGCGTGTGGCCGGAAAAATTCCTGCCGTCCTTTATGGTGCAGGTCGCGATGCTGTCGCCGTCGAAGTCGATCCCAAGCAGATTTCGCGGATCCTCTTTTCAGAGACCGGCCACAACACCATCTTCGATGTCGAGGTTGCCGGCTCCGCCACAGCCAAGGCCATGATCGTTGACTGGCAGCGCGAGCCCATCAATGACAAGCTGATCCACATCGACATGAAGCGCATTGCGCTCGACAAGACCTTGCGCGTCAGCGTTCGCGTCAAGCTGCTCGGCGTGCCGGTTGGCGTGAAGACCGAGGGTGGCATTCTCGACCAGGTTCTGCGTGAGGTTGAAATCGAGTGCCTGCCGGCCGACATCCCGAATCACATCGATGTCGACGTCAGCGGACTCGCGATGCACGGCGTTCTCCGCGTCAGCGACCTGCCACACTCCGACAAGGTTAAGTACCTGAACAACGAAGACGCGACCGTGGCTCACGTAGTCTCGATCCGCGAAGAAGTTGTCGCTGCTCCCGCGGAAGGCGAAGTGGCTGCAGCCGGCGAAGCCGGTGCAACACCCACCGAACCCGAAGTGGCCAAGAAGGGCAAGACCGATGCTGCCGCGGCAGAAGGCGCTGCCAAGGCACCCGCTGCCGGAGGGAAGAAGTAAGCACCGGTGGAAGACACGAACGAGAACGGAAATCCGACCGGGCCCCCCAAGCCATTTTTGGTGGTGGGGCTCGGCAATCCCGGACTCGAGTATTTGTGGACGCCGCATAACGCGGGGTTCATGGCAATTGACCGCATCGCCGAGCAAGAGGGCGTTGTGGTTCAGAACCGGCGCTGCCGGGCCGTTACCGCAACCTGCCGTATAGCAGGACGCGAAACGATCCTGGCCAAGCCGGAGACCTTTATGAATCTCAGTGGGCTTTCACTGGCCGCTCTGATTCGAGAGTTTGAGGTGGACCCGGCACGAGACCTGCTCGTGATTTACGACGAGCTGGACCTGGTGCTGGGGACATTCAAGATCAGGGAGCGCGGTTCGCCCGCGGGACACAACGGAGCCCGCAGCGTAACCAGTGCCCTGGGCAGCCAGGAGTGGCTGCGATTGCGTATCGGCGTGGGACCGGATTTGCCGCCCGAGGCCAAGGAGCCTGGCAGTAAACGACCCGGTAGGGATTACCTCCTCTCGCCAATGCGTAAGGCGGACCTGTCCACGCTGGACGAGGTGCTCGACAAGGTGGCAACTGCCACCCGGCGCATCATCCAGGACGGAGCAGGCCCGGCAATGAACGAATTTAACCGTAAAGAACAGTGACCAGTGGTCAGTGTTCAGTGGTCAGAGTCAAACAGCTTATGACTGCCAATTTGCGGAAGGAAGAGATTCAGGAACAGAATCGGCAGCATTTGATCACTGTTCACTGACAACTGATCACTGCCGCGCGTGCGGCGGGAGGGAATACGGATGTCTCGTGTATATGAGGTTATGTTTATCGTTCGGCCCGATGTGGCTGAAGAAGACGTCGACAAGCTGATCGCGGGCTTCACCACCAACGTCACCAACGGCGGCGGCGTGGTCAAGAACGTGGAAAAGATGGGTCGTCGCAAGCTTGCTTATCTCGTTCGCAAGTTCAACGACGGCAATTACATCTTGATGACCATCGAGGCCGGTGGGCCGGTGGTGCTCGAACTCGAGCGTCGCCTGCGCGTCTCCGAGCCGGTCATCAAGTTCATCACGGTGCGCACCGACGAGGAAGAAAAGCGTCTGGCGAAGGTCAAGGCACTGCGCGGTACACGCCGCAAGGTCAGCGCGGAAGCGCCGGCTGCAGCCGCCCACGCCCCGGCTGCCGCTGCTGTCGCCGCCCCCGCTGCCCCGGTTGCCGAAGCTCCCGAGAGCGTCGCGGCCAGCGCCTAGGATTCACTGGATTTTCGCTGCCTTCGCCCCGTAAGGGACCCGCTCGCAGCAGATCGACACTGCATTTCTGTGCCCCGCATGAGGACCAGAAAGCCAACAGAATAAAGAGGAAACGAAATGGCTGACGAAAACGTAAAAGCGCCCGAAGCGAGCGCACCAGCACCACAAAGCGAACGTCCGTCCGGTGGACCCGGTGGGCCGGGTTCAGGACCCGGTGGACGTCCCGGCGGCCGGCCCGGTGGATCCGGTGGACCCGGCGGACGCGGCAAGTTTTTCCGCCGCAAGAAGGTTTGCAAGTTCTGCACCGAGAAGATTGACGCCATCCCCTATCGGGATGTTCGTCTGCTGCAGGGATTCGTGGCTGAGCGTGGCAAGATTGTGCCCCGCCGCCTCACCGGCGTTTGCACCACGCACCAGCGCCGCCTGACGCGGGCCATCAAGCAGGCACGCAACATCGCCCTGCTGCCCTTTGCAACAAGGCACTAACTTGCACGCGCTAAGGCGACCCCGGTACTTATGGCGCTTTAGTTGTAGTGACTAGATAATTTCCCAGGCGACGTCCGCGCAAGAATCGCGATAGAATCTGGCGCGGCGCAACTCAATGTGAGCCGCCTGTGTCTAACACAACGGACGGATGGCACGATGTCTGGCCGCCCGTAAATCTGGAGAGTTTCACATGGAAGTCATTCTGAAAGAAGACGTAGCCAACCTCGGCCACCGCGGCGATGTCGTGAAGGTGGCGGACGGCTACGGCCGCAATTTCCTGCTCCCCCGCAAGCTGGCTCTGCAGGCAACACTGGCCAACAAGGCCGTTATTGAACAGATGAAAGAAGCTGCAGCACGCCGTTCCGCAACTGAGAAAGTACAGGCACAGGAATTGCTGGCCAAGCTCGAGACGGTTTCACTCAGCTTCACCCGCAAGTCCGGCGAAAACGGCCAACTGTTCGGCTCCGTCACCTCGGCCGACATCGCCAGCGAACTGGCTGCCAAGGGCTATGAAGTGGATCGCCGCAAGATTCAGCTCAACGAGCCGATCAAGAGCCTGGGGGACTTTACGGTCTCCATCAAGCTCCACCGCGAGGTCACTGCTCACCTCAAGGTCACCGTCGCGGCCGATGCGTCTCAGGAAGTTTCCGAGCCCGTCGCCGCACCTGCAATCGCTGACTGAAAACCGGTTTCCTGACCAAGCCGCCTCCCAATCCAACGGGAGGCGGTAGTGTATCCAGCCGCTCCCCCACCCGTCACAAGAGTTGATCGCGCCATCGTAGTGCTCGTGAGTGACGAGGTAGCGTTGTCACTTCGCCTACGGGCGCCTGCCTTTGATGTGACGGCCGTCATACTGCAATCCTGGACTCGTACTACAAAATAGACAGTCGTGCCACGAATTTCATGATCGTGCTATTCTCCAATTCTCCAGGGAGAGGCAATTCTCTTCCAGGGAGTGATGATGGGTGTCCTCAGCAGAATCGGAGTTGCCCTCGATTCCGATCTTCTCAAACGCTTCGACGAATTCATCTCCCGGCTGGGCTACACCAACCGGTCTGAAGCTTTCCGCGATCTGATTCGCGATCGCCTGGTCGCCGAGCGGACGTCAAATCGCAATGCGACGGTGGTCGGCACGGTCACACTCATCTACGACCATCACGCTCATGGGGTGACAGATAAGCTGACCGAGATTCAGCACGCAAACCATGAACTGGTGGTTTCGACTAGTCATGCACATCTCGACCATGACTCGTGCCTGGAGGTCCTCATCGTCCACGGAAAATCCGGGCAGGTCGAAGATTTCTCAGGGCGCCTGATCGGGCTGAAGGGCGTGCAGCACGGTCGCCTTGTGATGACGGTTGCGCAGCCCGCGTCGGCGAGTCCTCACCGCGAGAACGGAAAGCCTCACGCACACAAGCATTGATGCTTGCAGTTGATCGCGGAAGGAATTAATTGTGCAATACCGTAACACGAAACTTAGATTAGTACTACTCATAGCATCTTGTTTTTTCGCGATTGCGTTGTTTGCTGCAAGTTCCATTTCGGCTCAATTGAGGGGCTCAAACTCAGCTGTGCAGCAGAAGACAGCGCTCGGCACAAGCGATAGAGCCTATCCACCACCGCTAGCGGGAACAGTCGTTGACGCTACTGGCGCGGCGCTCGCCGGGGCTAGAGTCGAGGTTCGCGGTACGAACGGTGTTACGCAAAAAACGACAAAGTCGGACACGAACGGAGCTTTTGTTATTTCTGGACTTCCGGCAGGTCGTTACCGACTCGTTGTATCGAATCCGGGTTTTGAACCCAAAGAGATCCTTGTCACCTTAGGAACGACTGAGGCGCCGGTCCCGCTGCGCGTTTCTCTCGTAGTCGGCGCCGTGAGCACCACCATCAACGTGCAGGGACGCGAGGATGACCTCATCGGAACTGCCGAGTCCGCCACCCAGGGAACGGTGGGCGCAAAAGAAATACAGGATCGCCCGATTCTTCGATCGGGAGAAATCCTGGAGACAGTTCCCGGCGTGATCATCACGCAACACGCCGGCGGCGGCAAGGCCAACCAATATTTTCTTCGCGGCTTTAATCTCGACCACGGCACAGACTTCGCCGTTTTCATCGACGGTATGCCGCTGAATTTGCCGTCACACGCACACGGTGAAGGGTACGCGGACATGAACACAGTTATCCCGGAGTTTGTGAAGCGGGTGAATTACGAAAAAGGTCCTTACTACGCTGATGTCGGCAACTATGGCTCGGCGGGATCGGCGCATCTTGAATTCTTCAGGACTCTACCGCAGAACTTCTTTGAGGTGGAAGGCGGCATGTACACCTATGGGCGAGCCATCTTCGGCGTATCGCAAAAGCTCGGTCCGGGCAATTTGATGTATGGCGGAGAGGAGTACTACGATAACGGCCCATGGACGCATCCGGACGCCTATAACAAAATCAACGGCATTCTGACTTACAGTCAGGGCGGAGACGCCAGGGGTTTCAGCTTTACCGCCCGCGCTTACCACGGGAAATGGAATTCGAGCGATCAAATCCCCGTTACCGCGGTGCCCCTCGTAGGTCTCTTCGGCGCACTGAACCCGACGGATGGCGGCCACAGCCAGCGATACAGCTTGCAGGGCGAGTGGCATCGCCAAGGCGCAAACTCCGAGTCGAGTATCTCGGCCTACTTGTTTTATTACGATCTCAATTTGTTTTCTGATTTCACTTACTATCTGGTGGACTACAGCAAAGGCGACCAGTTCAACCAGCAGGACAGACGCTGGGTCGGCGGGTTCGACGCACACCACACGATGTTCGGCACCTGGTCCGGCCGCAGGATGTCAAATACGTTCGGCCTGCAGCTTCGCAATGACTGGATCAACAACGGCCTTTACCGTTCGGAAAATCGCTTGCGCACGACCAAGACTGACTATTCCGCGACCGGGGGCAGCTTCTTTCCACTTGCCGGGACCACTCTTCCCCACTGCGTCACCATCCCCAATTCCGATATCACGCTTGCCGTTACTCTGCCCGACGGCACCACTGCCACCACCACTGTTCCCAACACCACCTGCCCCACTCTACCCGCGACCACTGAGCGGGATAACTTTACCGACTCGATCGGCAGCGCGTATTGGGAGAATAAGATCCAGTGGGCGAATAAATTCCGCTCGGTGTTAGGTCTGCGCGGCGACGACGAAAGATTTGTCGTCACCAGCCTGGCTTACCCGACCGACATAGTTACTTTGCCTGATGGCGCTACCACCACGGTGAACGCCGCCAACTCTGGCTCGGCTACCAAGTTCCTGCCCAGCCCCAAGGCAAGTCTGATCTTCGGCCCGTGGGCAAATACTGAGTTCTATGCCCAGGGCGGATTCAGTTTTCACTCGAACGATGGGCGTGGCGCAACACAACAAGTGGAACCGGTTTCGCCGGACAATCCTTATCCCGGCACGCTCGTCGCGAAAATCCCTCCCCTGGTCCAAACTAAAGGCGCGGAATTCGGCGTGCGCACGACGTCCGTCCCCCATCTGCAGAGCACCCTTTCGCTTTGGTATCTGCACAGTAATTCCGAACTACAGCAGGATGGCGACACCGGAGGTACGTCGGCTTCAGCGCAGTCGAGCAACCGTTATGGCATCGAATGGGCGAACTACTACACACCGGCAGAGCATTGGGCTTTCGATTTGGACATCGCGGACTCACGCGCCCAATTTACGCAAGTCGATTCGGATGATTCGACACAGTCCATCTTGAATGTGCCCTTAACCGTAAATGGCAACCCAAATGGCACTGTAAATTGGCAACAGGGCGGCCCGGGCGGAAGGCTTGTGCCGGAAGCGGTTCAGGTGGTGATCTCCTCGGGCATGACAATGCGCGATTACAAAGGCTTTTCGTCGAGTTTGCGCCTGCGCTATTTTGGCCCGCGCGATTTGACGTCTGACGGAATTTATAAGTCAGGTCAAACGGTGTTGCTCAATGGGCAGGTCGGCTATCACATTGGCGAAAAATGGCGCGTCTCGGCCGAGTTCTTGAATTTGCTGAACCGCCGCGATCACGATATCGACTACGCTTATACTTCGCAAATTACGCCAACATCCATGCCGGGATTCACTAACGTGTTCCACCCCGTCGAACCGTTTCAGGTACGCTTCTGGCTGGGAAGAACCTTTTGAATGCCTCGACAGCGGTTGATCAAACCTTAGACATCCCAAACGCTATGGCTTGAAGATATCCTTCTGCGCCGCTCCGCCGCTGAGCGTGATCAATTTCTTGAAGGCCTTCGTCATCTTCGTCTGAAATCCCGATCCCTCGGGGATCTTTCCCCACGAAAACAACAGCCTCGCGCGATTCCCTGCGATCGTTGCATCCACCTGGTTGTCCAAGTCGTAACAGGTGCGCGCGCTCTTCCCCGCGACGGAGATTATCGTCATCCGCGCCAGGGGTTCCCGCGTTTGCATTGAATCGGTCGCGTCGTAAACGTCCCACGCCAGCGTGTTGGCATCCAGCGCGTTCAGGAAAATGTCACAGTGTCCATCCGGCTGCGTGATCGTCAATACCGTCGCCGTCGGATCGAGCGCCACCTCGAGCGTGTCATTGATCCGATCGTCCGGACTGTAGGCCAGTAGCGACCCGCGAATGTAAGTGTAGAGATCCTGCGCGGTGAGTTCAGGTTTTGGATCGGCCTTTTTCTTGTGCGTCCCAGCCGCTGCGGATTGCGCTGAACACAGCGGCATAGGTATCGCCAGCACGGCAGCACAAATACCCGCCGCGAGCAACAACCCCGCCCTTCTCTCGACCTGAATCATGAGGCTTGCGTCCCATCATAGGACAGACCGAACCCGATTCAGCCTCGTTGGCGCCCACCCGACTCCAATCCGTAACCTTGACTTTTCGTGACGAATGGGCGGTCACTCATGCCAGTTCGTCCCGCCAGCCTCAGCTTCGATTCTCCACCATCGCCAAAGGCCTCTCACGGTCCGTGTGCAGCGTAGGCACTGCTCGCAAAAGACTCTGCGTGTAAACGTGATCAGGAGCGGTCAGCAACTTCTTCGTTGCGCCAATCTCCACGATCTGCCCCGCCTTCATCACCCCAACCCGGCTCGCCACCTGTCCCACTACTGCAAGATCGTGCGAGATGAAAAGCATGGCCAACCCGTATTGCTGTTGGAGCTCCTTCAGCAGAGCCAGAATCTGCGCCTGCACGGTCACGTCGAGCGCCGTCGTCGGCTCATCGGCAATCAATAGTCGGGGACGATTAATCAGCGCCATCGCAATCAGGATTCGCTGCCGCTGCCCTCCCGAAAACTGGTGCGGGTAATCGCCATGACGCGCTGCCGCATCCGGAATCGCAACCTCTTCCAGTGCGGCGATCGCTCGCCTCCTGGCCTCGCCGCGCGTGCTCGAAGGCGCATGGGCCTGCACACACTCCGCTACTTGCCGCCCAATCGTCATCACTGGATTCAAAGCGGTCATTGGCTCCTGAAAAATCATCGCAATCTCACGACCGCGCAGCGCTCGCATGGCGGCCTCGGGTTGCTGCAGCAGATTTGTCATCTCCGCGTGTCCGGGTTCAGCCTCGCCGCCCCGGCTTCGCCAGCGAATGCTTCCTGTAACCCGCGCCGCTCGTCCCAGCAAGCCCATCAGCGCCAACGCTGTCGCGCTCTTCCCCGATCCCGACTCGCCTACCAGACCCAGAACCTCGCCATCGTCGACATCGAGATCGATCCCGCGCACCGCCTCGGTATCGCCAAACCAGATGTGCAAATTGCGAATTTCGAGAAGCCGGCTCATATCGTCATGCTATTTCATCCTTTCAGGAGATCAAGGTCAGTTCCTTTAATCAGGGTGCTCGGCGGACTGAAAGATATGCTGATTTTTTCTTAGCGAGGATGAGCCGTAAACTCACACAGCCACAAGGATTTCGGCCCCTATGTGGGTCATCCATGGGCTGTCAGTTTTCTCAGGGGCAACGCCGCGAGCCCCGATTTCATCTTTATGCCATGAACCTTGGAGGTTCTTATAACTATGAAAAATTTAAAGTGGTTTGCACCATCTTTGCTTGCGCTCTGTGTCGCTTCCACTGGCGCTTTGAAAGCCAGCGCCCATGAAGCTCAGCCCGTTTCAGCATCGGCCATTTCCCAAGGCCAGGATCGCGATCGCTGGGATCAGCCACCTGCCGATTATCGCGATATCCAGCAGCGCGGTTATCACGAAGGCGTCGAAGCCGCACGGCACGATTTCAGCGAACATCGCCACGCCGATGCCGACGACCATGAAATGTACAAGCACCCACCCGTCGAAGGGGAAGCGCGCAAGGACTTCCGCGACGGCTTCCGGGAAGGCTATCGCCGCGCCATGGATCACATGAGGCACGAAGGCCCAGAACGCCGCGACGATCAGCCTCACTTCTAACTGAAAAATCCATCAACCAAATGCCCGGCTGTTTAGCCGGGCATTTGCCTGACCTCGCAACTCGGGAGAAGTCATTCACAATTACAGATAAACGAATCTTTTGGGGACAGTCTCAGACAGGGCATCACGCTACGTACTAAAATCCAAGGCGACATCGCCATTTAAAAGAAGGATAATGCGAGCTATGAATCTCAATCGGCTTTGCACGTTAGTACTGCTCGGATGCGCGGCATCGCTTCCGCTGTTCACTTCTCCGCGCCTCAGCGCGGCTTCCTCAACATTCCAGCCCTCGGGCATGGCGCAGGATCGCGATGACTGGCAAAGACCGCCGGATCAATGGAACGACATGCAGCGGCGCGGCTTTCATGACGGTATCGAGGGAGCTCACAAGGACTTCGGTAACCATCGTCGTCCCGATGTCGACAATCGCGAGGAATACCGCCATCCCAATGTTCCGCAAGACATGTGGGGCGCATATCGCGAAGGCTTTCGCCGCGGATACGACGTAGGCATGTCGCACCTGACCGGCATGAACGACTGGCGCATGCGTGCTCCCGACCGTCCGTGGGACGCGCCGCCAAATGAATTTGATCAACTGCGACGTCAAGGATTTCAAGATGGTATCGAAGGAGCCCGCAAAGACTTCGACAATCACCGCCGGCCCGATGTAGAGAACCGCGAGGAGTATCGAAATCCTCACCTGCCCGCAGAGCAGCGCGAAGCCTACCGCGAAGGATTCCGCCGTGGATACCAGGTCGCCATCGAGCATATGATGGGCGATCACCATCACGACGACCACGACCATGACCACAACTAATAAGTCTGCTATTTGAAGTACAAAAATGAAGTGCCCGGCGAACTAACCGCCGGGCATTTGATTTTTTACTCCGCCTTGCAGACGCATCCAGCCATCGCGCATTGAGGTCCAGCGAAACACGCAGCAGCCACAACGACGGCGGCAACTCTACCTGAGCATCGGTTCGCCGACAACCAGGTCAATCTCAACGCTGGGCACTGACAACAGCGTGTTATGAATCAGGCAATGATGCACTGACCGCTGTAAACCTTCTGTCTGCTCCACAGTCAACTGCGCCGGACACGTTACATGGATGCGAAAATTTCCCAGTCGTGCCGGATGCATCAACTTCTCTGCCGAAACCGTCACCTCCACTCCAGAATCACTGATTTTGCGCGCCCGCAGATATTGCACCGCATAGAATTCAGCACACGCACCCAACGATCCCAGCATGAATTCCGGAGGCGTCATTCCGGCGTCGTTGCCGCCATTCTCCAGTGGTTGATCGCAAATCACCGTGTGCGACCGCGCCTCCACGCTGAACTTTAATCCATCGATCTGTTTCACTTTTACTTCCATTGAATTTCCTCATCTCCGGTAGAACAAGGCCCTACGCAGAAAACCGCGCGATGGACTTGCCCAAATTCCGTTTGTCCGATGTTGCGTGCAGCGCAAGCGCTTCTGACGGCGATGCCTACCAAGACAATGCTTCCTAACGAGTGTAGGGATGGTTGGCTTCTTTCACAGTGCGCTGGATCATAGCTCTGCGTGGGGCGCACCCTTAAGAGGCACCAAACGAACCAATAGCCGGAGTCATGTGGTTCTGAGCGAAACCGCTGCGATCCGCTCCCGTTGCCAGATCAGGTGCCGCCGTGCCTGGGAGTTGTGAAACTTAACGGTCCTTCCGGTATAGCAAATCGCGGATCACTTTCCGCCTCTCGGCGTTCACTTCGCTCTCCGCCTTGCGCTCCTCCGCGGTCATGGTTCGCTTGTCCGTCCCCTCGTCTGCATCGGGAGCGCTGCAATCGGGGCAGCGATTCGCGAAACCGGGTTTATCCGGCTTTAGTTCAAATTCGTCCCCACAGACCACGCAGGTTTTAATTGGAAAACTCATTAACCCTATTTTATCCAAGCTTGGAAATTGCTAGAAATCCAAATGGCGCCCGTCTGATTCTTTTTGACGCAGATCGCTTTCCCGATTATTCTGATTTCTCGCTCCAACCCGATGGAGGCCAAAAAATGCAACTGAGTCTTGCGAAAGTTCTTATTTTCGACGATGACCCAATGCACCTTGAAATATATGGCCTGCTCGTAAAACAGGCCGGCTACGACGCGCTTCCCGCGCTGGTTCGTTTTTCCGGAGCTGAAATTCCCTGCGGAGAATCTATTGGCCTGGTGCTGCTCGACTACCGGCTAAACTCCATTAAAACCGCAACCGATATCGCCCGGGAAATTCGCTCCCTATACCCCACCGTTCCGATCCTCGTGCTGTCCGACGCCTGGTCATTGCCCACTGACATTGCTCCCTTCGTCAATGGCTTTGTCCGTAAAGGCGAACCAGCCAAATTGCTGGAGACGATGGCGAGGCTCTTCCCCGCTCCTCATCCCAGCGCGATTGATACCGCAAATTCGTCGCAACCATCGCATAATCTGTAGATTCCCTCCTGAATTCCCTCAAAAATAGACAACCAAATTCCGCCCAGACGCTTCCAACCTAAGTTCCTTACCCTCAGTCAGTTCAGAACGGCACAAGGCTTCATGTTCCCTGTACGTCCAGCAGCCATGTTTCTCGTGTGCGCCTCGAGCTTGCTGTGGGCCGCCGCTCCGCCGTCCACCAAAGATGGCGGCCAAAATCAACGCCAAGACCTTAAATCCCTTACCCTAGAGCAACTTGGCAACGTTGAAGTGACCACCCAGTCCAAAGAGCCGACCCAGGTCTGGGATACCCCTGCCGCCATCTACGTTCTTACCGGCGAAGACATTCGCCGCTCCGGCGCCACCAGCATTCCTGACGCCCTCCGCCTGGTTCCCGGGGGTGAACGTGGCCCGCGTCAATGGCTCTCGCAACTGGGCCGTTGGTATTCGCGGATTCGGCGATCAGTTCTCAAAGTACGTCCTCGTCCTCGTCGACGGTCGCAGCATCTACACCCCCCTTTTTGGTGGCGTGCTCTGGACCGTAGACAATGTCATGCTCGAAGACATCGACCGGATCGAGGTCATTCGCGGACCGGGCGGCACCATCTGGGGAGCGGACGCGGTCAACGGCGTCATCAACATCATTACGAAGAATTCCCAAAATACCAAAGGTACATTGCTGTCGACCGGTGGCGGCAACGTGGACCAGAACACTGAGGACGTCCGCTACGGGGCGGCTCACAAAACATGGACATGGCGAACAGATGCCTTCGGCTTCATCCGTGCGCCCGAATTCCACATTGATAACCAGCCAGGCTACGACTGGTCGCGATTCGGCCAAGCCGGCTTTCGCGCCGACCGCGCGGTAGGGCCCAGCGAAGTCACCATCCAAGGCGACGCTTATTGGGGGAAATTTGGCGACGCGCAAAGTCTTTCTACCTATACTCCGCCGTCATCGTATATTTCCTACCAATCGACCAATGTGTCAGGGGGCAATTTGCGCGCGCTCTGGCGCCGGAAATTCAGTAATCGATCTGATATCTACCTTCAGTCGTTCTGGTCCCACGAACACCGCATCGGCTCTAATTTCGGGGAAGACCGTGACACTTTCGATGTCGACTTTCTGCATCGCCTCGGCGCTACACGCTTCCAGCAGTTCACTTACGGCCTCGGGATGCGCATCAGCCCCAGCACCGTTACCCAGACTGTGCCCACCGACACCTTCATCCCGCTTCACAAGACCGACAGCATCTACAGTGCCTTCGTCCAGGAAGAACTCCTGCTCATTCCTAACAAGCTCTCCCTCTCGTTCGGTTCCAAGTTCGAGCACAACAACTACACCGGTTTCGAATATCAACCCGACGGGCGCCTCCTCTTCACACCAACACAGAAGCTCTCCGCGTGGGCTTCCATTTCCCGCGCCGTCCGAACTCCCGACCGCGTCGACGAAGATATCCAGGTAGACATCTTCGCAATCGCCTCCCCATTGATCTTCGCGCGAGTTATCGGCAACCACAACCTCGAGGCAGAGCGCCTGGTCGCCTATGAAGGCGGTGTGCGAACCTTGCTTCGCCCACGTCTCTATATCGACGGAGCGGGCTTTTACAATGCCTACCGAAACCTGATCGCACAAAGCGCACCCAACATAGGCCTCGCGCCAGATCCTCCCTTTCCCCCATCGGCCTTCCTCTTCACCATTCAATACGTAAACGGCATCCGCGGTACTACTGACGGCTTTGAAATCGCACCCGATCTGCAGGCAAGCTCGTTCTGGCGTATCCGGGCTGGGTACTCCTACCTCGACATCGACCTTAAAGATGAGCCGGGATTCACTGACACCGTAACGCTGAAAACACTGCGCGGCTCCAGTCCCTCTCAACAAGCTTTCATCCAGTCGCTTATCAACCTTCCGCACCATTTCGAGTTCGACCAGTCCTTCCGCTACGTCGATTCATTACCTGCACAAGCCGTCAGGGCCTACACCACCGCCGATGCGAGAATTGGATGGAACCCGATGAAGTCGCTTTCTCTATCGGTGAATGGCCAGAATCTTTTTCAACCACATCACGCAGAATTTGGAATCGATCCTTCACCGACGGTGCAGATCAAGCGAGGCATCTATGCAAAACTCGTCTGGACTCACTAAGGGTTGATCGACAACAACAATATGACGCGGAGTTTTCCAACCAGAGGATCACGATTTAGAAGCCGTCAAGGCATCCGCACCTCTCGTGCGGTCGCGGTCACTCTGCTTCTGGGGCTTGCCATCCCCGCAGGAATCGCCCAGCCGCACAAGCCCACGGAGTACGACGTCAAAGCGGCTTATCTGCTTAACTTCGGCAAATTCGTTCGCCAATCCAACGGACAGTCTCCCCGTGCCTCCTTCGATATCTGCCTGCTCGGCCATGACTCGATGGGCCAGACCATCGATCAGCTGGCGGCAAATCAGAACATCGACAATCTCCCCGCCCACGTCCGCCGGCTTACGGATGTCACCCAGGCCAGGGGCTGCGCGATCATCTACTTCAGTCCCAGCGAGAATGATCGCCTCCGCGAAGACCTGGCGATTTTGCCCTCGTCTGATGCCCTTACCGTCAGCGATTCATCAGACGCCCTTGATCGCGGCTGCATGATCCAGTTTCTCCTCATCGACAAACACGTTCGCTTCACGGTAAATCTCAACGCCGTCAACCATGCTCATCTGGTGCTGAGTTCGGAATTGCTGCGCGTCGCATCGTCTGTCACAGGCAAACCACCGGGAGAACAGCCATGAATATCTGGAGCAGCCAGTCGATCTCCGACAAATTCATGCGCATGACCCTCATGGTCAGCGGAACCGCTCTGCTGCTGGCTTACGTCTCGTTCCTCGTCTACGACCTCTACAATCTCCGCCGCGAGCTCATCAGCGCCACGGCTACTGAAGCGAACATCGTAGGCGCCAACAGCGTCACGGCTCTGCTCTTCGACGACAAACAGGCTGCCGAGAACACACTCTCTGCACTGCGCAACTCACCCCAGGTTCGAGCCGCCGTCATTCTCCGCACCGATGGAACGGAGTTCGCACGCTATCAGCGGGATTCGTCCGTCCCCTTCGCGCTTGATAATCACCTGGACATCGGTGAACCCCAGCACTACTGGGCCAAGGGCCGGAACATCTTGATGGGAACACGCATCGAGTTTCAGGGAGGATGGGTCGGCACCGTCTACCTGCTCGCAGAAACCGGAAATGTTGCGCACCGTGTGGAGCGTTTCGGCCTCATTTCTGCGGGCATGCTTCTCATCTGCTTCGCCGTCGCGCTGCTCGCCACTTCGACAGTCCGTCACCTCGTCACCGATCCGCTTACCGGACTTGCTAAAACCGCGCAGGTTGTCACCCGTGAAAAGGACTACTCCGTTCGCGCCAAAATTCCGCCGAGCAGCGACGAGCTCTCCTTCCTTGTTCAATCCTTCAACGAGATGCTCGAGCAGATTCAGACTCGCGATCGCGCCCTTGAGGCAACGCGCAGCGACCTTGAACAACGAGTTGAAGAGCGTACCGCCGAGCTCTCCGCAACCAATAAAGAGCTTGAGGCCTTCTCGTATTCCGTGGCGCACGACCTTCGCGGTCCGCTGCAGCACATCAACAACATCGGCTTCTCTGTTGCAGCACTCCGCTTCCGAAGGCCTGAGCGCTGAAGGACGCATGCTGGTCGACCGCTTGCTCGAAGGTAGCAAGCGCATGTCGGTCCTGATCGATGACCTGCTCAATCTCTCGCGTGCATCCAGCCATCCGGTCCATCGCACTGCCGTCGACCTTAGCCACACCGTAGAAATTATTGCCGCTCGATTACAGGAAGAGAGTGACGGCCGTAAAGTTCGATTCAAAATCGCTAAGGGCGCTCGCGTTATCGCTGACGAAAGCCTGATGGGAGTTGTACTCGAAAACCTCCTCAGCAACGCATGGAAATATACCTCCAAGGTAGAGTCAGCGGAGATCGAATTCGGCTATACCGAGGATACGAACGGAACAGTTTACTTCGTCGGCGACAACGGCGCGGGATTTAATCCTCGCTACGCCGATCGCCTGTTCCGTCCCTTTCAGCGTCTTCATTCGCAAAGCGAATTTACCGGCACCGGCGTTGGACTTGCAACCGCATACCGGATCATTACCCGCCACGGCGGAAAGATCTGGGCTCGCGGCAACGTGGACGAGGGCGCATCGTTCTTTTTCACACTTCCCTACACAGAATCCTGACGCAGGCCTTCGAGTGCCGTATCCGATTCATTATGCCAGGTGCAAAAAAGAAGGGGCTCTCTCTAGAGAAAGCCCCTTCGCGACTTCGCAAGTCGATGAATGATGTTGGTTAGCGGCTCCAGTATTGGCGATTTAGTCCAAGGTGATACTTCAGTCCTGGAGCAATCCCTTTCTCCCGCCGACCTATCTTGTATCCCAGGTACTTCGCAAAAGTGCGCGCCAGGGCCGACGGCACCAGGTGCGGATGCTTCGTGATGAGGTGTTTCATCTCCGAGATAACAAAACGCCGGCCTTCGCCCGAAGCGCTTCCAAATTGATCGACGAGCCAGCTTTCCCGCGCATGCAGAACCCCGATATCGAAGTAGCGCCTGAATTCCTCGGCAATGGAATACGCATGCGAATGCCGCACCATCGCGTCGGCCACATACGCCGTCTTCCAGCCAGCGCGATGCATGCGCGCCACCACCAGCGTGTCTTCACCGAAGATCACATCCGGAGAAAATCCACCCATGCTCATTAACGCGCTTCGCCGGTAGGCTCCAAACGCGTTCGAAAAGAATATCGATTTAAACCCGGTCACCCGTCTGCTTTCCCACGATCGCACTCCCGACACCGCCGGATAGCTGAAGTGCCGCGCGTGGGCCTCAATCGGACTGGCCTTTTCTCGGGGAAGCTGACGTCCGTAGGCTGCCCCGATTTCCGCATCATCAAACGCGCGCAGCAGGTTTCGAAACGCGTCCGCACGGTATGGCGCAGCATCCTGCGTCAGGTAGATCAGGATGTCCGCGCCTTCCGCCAATTCCGCACCCATCTGCCGCGTTCCGCCATGATTGAAGTCCTTCGGCGATATGTCGACAACCGTGAACCCGTCCCTGCGCGCCAGATCCGCCGTCCCGTCCGAAGAGGATGAGTCAATCACGATCACCCGTTCCGGCATAAAACTTTGCGCGCGGATTCCTTCCGATAGCGCCGTCCAGTAACGCGCCGCGTTATAGGTCGGGATAATGACCGCAACTTGTCCGGGCGTTAGAGAGTCCGCACGGCCGTCGGCAGGCTCAAAGGTTTGCATCATGCAGAGACACTTCCTGGCTGCACTCGAGAGAGCGCAATATTCCAAATCTGAATTCATGCGTTGTTTGCCTATTTCGAAGACGAGCAGTCAGCGTTCCGGTTGCCGGCTCAGAAGGCTTTCGAATGGTCGCGCTGAAGAACGAAAGGCATAAACCAGGTGCGCCAGCAGCAGATCAACGCGCGTCAATATTTGTCGCGGCAGTGATTTTGTGCGGCTCGCATTGTTTAAGTGTCTTCGATAGAAAAGCAAATCTTCATTGATGAAAGCCGTGCGTCCGCCGAGCAGGTCATTACGCGTTCCAATCCACGCGTCGTGCAAAAATCCCTTGCGCGCCGGAAAAGGCAGCACTCGCCCCAGCAGCGAAGCCCGAATCGCCATCGCCGAACCCTGGTAGTGATTCTTGTAGAGATTGCGCCAGAACCCCGGTAGAAATCGGCCTTTTCTGTTGATGCGCGAATCCGGCATTGGCCGATCGTTCTCGTCGATCATGCGCACCCGGCTCTGCACGATCTCGACTTCGGGCCGGCTCTCAAATGCATCCAGAAACCGCCGCACCTTCGTGGGCGCCCATACATCGTCGTCATCGCACAGAAACAGAATGTCACCCGTTGCCAACCGCAGTGCATCTTCAAACGTGGCCACGACACCGGCATTCTTCTCATGCTTCCGGAGTCGTACCCTCGCATCGCCGATCAGCGCAATCCTCTCAGGCGTGCCGTCCGTCGATCCATCGTCGATGATGACGACCTCGTCTTCGGGCTTCAACTGCGACAAAATCGACTCGAGCTGCGCATCGACAAATTTGCCGCCGTTATAGGCAGCCATGCACGCTGAAAGTCTCGGCTCTCCCGCCGGTTTTAGCAGCGCCGATGCGTCGGCGACGCGATCTTCCGTTGCCGCCATCCACTCCGCAATGCGTCTCCGCCTCGAGGTGAAGAGCCGCCGCTTCAGCGCCTCCCAGGTAATGCGCCGCAACTCCGACGGGATCTTTGCGCCGCCACTGCTTCACCATGCGCAGCGCCAGTCGCAGCGTTCTCTCCCAGCCAGCTGCCCGGTTCATCCGCAGATCCCAGAAGGCAGTTTCAGCGAATAATGCGTTCCGATAGCGCGCCGCACTCATCCGCTTCTGCATGTCCTTCATTGAGAATTCGTGCTCGACCTGGATGTCGCCCGCGATGTACACACGCTTGCCATGCTCATGTAACTTGCTGAAGATCAGAGCGTCGCTGTCGTCCAGCCAGAATCGCGGATCGTAGCCGCCCACCTGCCGCAGCGCATCCACTCTCAACATTGCTCCCGAGTTAAAGGCAAACACCGGCTCTTGCGGCACACCCACGTACCCCGTTCGGTACCAGCGCGGAATCGCACCGAAGTGGAAATAGTTTGGCGAGAGCTGTCTTCCGCCCGCTGCAATTTGGGGCACGATCGCCCCGACCCCCGCATACCGCGTGCTCGCCCGTGCGGCAGCCGCCATCCTTACAAAGAAGTCGTTTGGAACCGCCGTATCCTGGTCCAGCGTCAGCAGCCACTCCGACCGATTCTGAATTGCCAGTTCCAATGCCCGGTTGTAGGCCTTTGCCAGACCTGAATTGTTTTGATCGTGAACGTAATCTGTGTCGGCGAGAAGCTCACACGCGGAATCTGGCTCAGGACTGTTGTCCCACAGCAGTATTCGCACCTCTCCTTCACTAGCGCTCAATCTCTTGCGTGCCGCAATCACACTTTGAAACGCCGGCGATTGCGCAGGCTTGATGCGGTAAAGCACGATCACGACGGTAGCTGTAAGCCTTCCCCCGGCTTCGACGAAAACTGGCCTCACGTCGCTCATTGCGGCACCATGCCCTCTGCCGGCGAGCCGCTCCACTGAAAACAACTCCGCTGTACCGCCGCCTGTATCGCGAACTGCAGGATCGTCGAAAGCGGCGAGAACATGTCGCTGAAAAAGATGAACGTAAGACAAGTAAGAAAAAGTCCGGCCACCAGGATGCTCTTCGGCAAGGCGCGCTCCATCAACCATCCGCAGCCGATCCCCAGCACCATATTGGCGAGATAAATCCCCAGGTATGAAAAATCCAGCGCGTACGCCGCAAGATATGTGCTCGCCCCATCAATGATGCTCAGATCATCGTGAATCGACGCATGCGGATCGGGAGGAGTAAGAAACGAGGGCAGCAGCGGATACAGAAACGATAGTGTCGGTCCATGAAAGTTCCCCTTCGCAAAAAGCCAGCACAGATTTGAAAAGGGAATTGAGATGTACGATGTCAGCCAAAGATATGCCATCGGCCAGTCAGAATATTTGTGTCGTATTTGCAGGTACTCGAGGAAGACTCCCTGTGCCGTTCGCGCATTGCCGATCAACGTGATCGCTACCACGGCCAGGCCCAGGCAGCAAACCGCAATCGTATAAATCTTCTTTTTGCTCATCCGCGTCCTCAGCGAAAAGACAAAAAGCATCTGCAGCAGCGATACCATCAGCAGGCCGCGCGTAATGTACAACGCCATTCCCGCAATCCCGAATGACGCAAACAGTACCTTGCGCCAACGCGATGAGTCCAGAAGGGAATTTACGGTCACCACCACCAGCAGCGGAAACAGCACCTGCTTAAATCGACCGTATATGAGATAAGACGAGGGATCACCGATGGCGGGCGGCGGTCCCGACAGCACCCAATTGAACACAATGATGAGAATGGCCGCGGCGCAGCACAGCAGGCTCGCCTGCCACAGCCGCGTTACATTCAGCGTGTAACTCAGCGACTCCGTGCGCGTGGGCCAGCGATGCAGCAACGTGCGCGACACCAGGTATCCAAAGAGGAATGATCCTAGTGAAAGCCCCGCCAGCAACAACGGAATTCCCATGTTCGGGTAGGTCACGTAGGTGATCTGGAAACTGAGCGATATCAGCATCAATATCCAGTTCAATACAAAAATCACCAGCGGATTACAGTACAGCGGAAGATCCTGCCGTCCTTTCAATAAACCGTGAAAGAGAACTTGTTTTTCCACGTTCTCTGTTACAGCCGGCCACGTTGCCGCAGGCGCCATCTGCACATGGCCAGCGTGGCCGCCTCTCAAACTCGCACCGTGGAGCGGATCGTTCATAGCATCTCCCGGCCCAACAGAAAATCTGTACGAAGAGACCCCAGCCCCCGCGCGTAATGTACATATCGCGGCAACTGGCCAATCATCTGCAGGGTGCGCACTCCAAGGCTCGGCGAAAGAGTCGATTGCTTGTTGAGAAATTCAATCTTCTCGCGAATCTGCCCGATCAGCGCATCGTTCTTGTTCCATCCTTCACCCAGAACACGCTGCAGCAAGTCTTCGAACTGGCGTGCAACACGCTTGTAAAACTGGCGCCGCGTTTCGCCGCGTCCGTTGGCGGCCTGGCTTTCAGTTACACCCAGTTGCTGTCCCGCATGAATCCTGTAGTCAACCAGCGGCTCAGCAACCAGCCCCAGGCGCGAGTGCAGCGCGATCATCCAAGCTAGCCAGCCGTCGTGAACCCACGACGTGGGAATGGGGGAGCAATAACGCCGGATCGACGCGCGAAACATCAGGGTCGCTCCGGTCACGACATCATGTTTCAGCAGTGTAGCGGTCGGACAGCTTACAAAGTTGCGCTGCTTTGCGGGAGTGAACTTGTGTTTCGCAAACAGCCGCTGGCCGGTCTTGTGCCCCTCGCCGTCAATCAGGTTCGCGTCAGAAAACACTCCGCCTAAAAATGGGTCCTCGCGCAACACTTCCGACAGCCGCTCCAGCTTCGACGGTCCCCATCGATCGTCCTGATCGCACAATGCAACCAGTTCTCCGCGCGTAAGTCCGATCGCCTGGTCGAAGTTTCGGGTCGATCCCAGCCGCCGGCTGTTTCGAATCACCTTCACCGCAAACGGAGCCTCGGCTTTAAAGCGATTCAAAATCAAAATCGTGTCGTCCGTCGATTGATCGTCGCAAACGATCAGCTCCAACGGAAGTCGGGACTGCAATGCGATGCTCTCCAGTTGCTCCTGAAGATAGCGGCCGCCATTGTGGGTGCACATGGCCACCGAGATGCGCTGGATCGAATCTTCACCGCCGTTCAGGAACATGAATCAAATCTCCGCTTGCGCCCATTGGATTCGTTTGCTTCTAAAAATTGCCGTAGCCGAAATCACTCCTGCCACTCCCAGTACTGCGAAGTAAGCCAGCGAAACGCCCCACGCGCCCGACGTCTTCGCAAACACCACTACGCTGGCCGCGGTGCATAACGCGATCACCACCGACTGCACCAGGAAGGGTTCGCACTTGTGCGCCCGCAGGTAGATTGCCTCGCTTTGCACCACATGGCTGCTAAGCGCAGTTAACAGCAGCAGAAGAAAAATGGGCCAGTCCTCGATGCGTCTGCTGATCTTGGGCATAATGTAGGGCGCCGCCAGCACTCCTATCATCACCAGCATGGCCGCGCCCACAAACAGCGAAATCGACTGCCGCAGCGACCGGAAAAACATTCGATCCAGTTCGGGCGTGTCCTTCTTCGCGATCAGGCTTCCGAATGGCGCCGCCTTCGTCGTCATCCACGCCAGCATCATGGCGCTCAACTGCATCACAACGCTCATCGAGAGGCCCATCTTGCCCGCCTCCTCCGGCCCGCGAAACGCAAACAACACCGGTGTGAATAATTGAAAGATGAAGTAGTCGCAAAGCCAGCTAATGGCAATCTTCCACTGAAACGGCCAGACCTCGCGCCTCCAGCTGATTCCCATCTTTGCCACATGCATACGCAGCAGCGGAATCAACAAGCTTCTACGCGACATCAGCAGAAGGCTAGCTACAAATCCCTGCCCCAGCAGCACCATCGCCGGAGAAAACAGTCCATGATGTGTCAGCATCGCCGTCCACGAGAGCCCCACACTCACCGTCGACTGGAAGAAACGCATTCGCGCCACCTGCGCCACCTGCCCGCATCCCTCAAGAAACGACAGCACCGGGCCGATAGAAAAAGTGATCGCGCACGCCAGCACAGTTACCCGCAGCGGGACGATCCAGATGTTCGGCGCCTGCGGCTGCTGATGCAGCGAGAAGAAGCGCGTTCCTCCGACCATCAGCGCAATTCCCATCAGCACGGCTGCAATCGAGTACCAGCGCACCGCGCGCTGCAGCAGCGACGCAAGCCTGGAGTGCGCTATTTCGCTGCCCGTGATGCTTCCATTCTGATGGAATTCCAGGTGCGCACGCTCATGAGCAGCTACCTGCAGAATCACAAATGAGAAACCAAGCTCAAACACCGCCTGTAACGCCACCAGGCTCCACAGCGCGTAGTAGTAGCCCTGCTCGGCTGCTGAAAGAAAATGCACAATCAGGAGCACACTTCCCACGCTTCCCAACCCCTGAACGACCCTGCCCAGAACCGTGAACGCGATGGCTCGATCCAGACCGATGAAATGGGGAAGCTTGTAGCGCAGAAAATCGCGAACCGCTAGCCAGAGACTTCCTGACGGTCGTGGGGATGTCTTTGTCTCGGTCAGCATGTGTCCTGGGATGCGCGGAGGAAGGGTTGGTTCCGAATGAAGAGGAGAATTATGTCTTGCGGTGCGACGGCTCTTTGTCCGTCGACTGTCTCAGGCTGTACGTGGCCTGGCGCGCTCACCGGCGCTCACTTCATCAGGCACCGTCTTGGGCTTCACGGCCGGCCTCCGCCCCTTCCACAGTGAACGTTTGAGGAGGTCCAGTTTATCTTTGGTAGCCGGATTGTGCTGCATCCTCACTAAGCCGCCCTGCAGCAGAGCGAGCATGATTCCAAATGTAAAGCCGCCAGCCAAACCGGCAATCGTAAACAGTCCGCGCTTAGGAAACGACTTCTGCTCCGGCGGTACCGCAGGATCGACGATTTGAATGAACGCGCCCTCTCTCGCTTCATCCAGTTTCGCAAGTTCCAATTGTTTGGCCAGGATATCGAAAATTGCTTCGTAGTACTTCACATCGCGAAGTTTGCGCACATACTCCAGCCCTGCCTCCGGAACCTGGCCCTTGGGAAGAAACACGTCGTCTGCAGAGCCGCCCTTCGCTCCCACCATTTTGTTGAACTGCGAGCGCAGGCCATCCAGTTCCGTCTGAGCTTGCGTTAGCGCCGGGTTCTCGTCGCCCGCATACGAGCGCATTGCTTCAATCTGCACTTCCTTCGCCACAATCTGGGCTCGCAAGCGCGCTGCAGAGTCGATCATCGCCCGCGCCTGCCCATCCACCTGCACCATTCCGGTGGAAAGCTGCATGCGCTTCATCGCCTCGTCGGCATTCTCCAGGTTGGTCTTGGTTTTTTCCAGTTGACTCTCGAAGACGACGCGCCGCTGTGAAGCCTCGGTAATCGCCAGGTGCTGCGACAGATTCCTGAACTGATCCACATATCCATTCGCGATTTCCGCCGCGCGGTTCGGATTGCGGTCCTCAAAATTCAGCCGGATCAATCCATCCTTCGTCGATCCGTCAATGTTCGCGTGCTTCTCCAAAGCCTTCCGCGTCTCCGCCAGGTATTTCTTCTTGTATTCCGCCTGCAGTTCGTACCGTTGAATCACCGCATCCTCAACCGAACGGCTTTTCAACATCGAGACGTACATGTCGTTGATGTTCTTCATGCCAAGCATGCTGCCGGCTACACCGCCCATCGCACTGTTCATGCCTGACAACTGGCTGGCGAGCATCGAACTTACCGACGAATTCCCTTGCGGCGGAAGAATGATGACGGTCGCCGTGTATTCCTGCGGCAACGCGAACGCAAGGATCAGCGCAAGCCCCGTACACACGGCCGTCACCAGCCCGATAAGCTTCTTCCTCTGTGTAATGATGAGCAAAACATCCAAAAACGTCAGATCCTCTTGCTCCATCGGAGGAATCGGTGGGAAATCAAAATCTTCCGGCATTTCCTTTATCGTTCCCTCGCTCCGTATTTTCACCATGGCTCATGTACTCCGATTGGTGCTATCGCAACACTGGAATGTTTTACGTCCGCTAGCTAAATCCGCCGCAGAGGCTCTTCGGTCCCCTCTACTTAAGAAGATTGATCGCGGCCGCACCAAGGGCAAACTGCGAGAACACGGCCGACCAGTCGGTCAAGCCGCGCAAGAGTGTCGTCTTGTTCAGTTGCTCCGGGACGATAATTGTGTCGCCCGGATAGATGATTTGCTCGTCGAACTTGTCGCCGGTCCACAGCGTGCGGCTAAGATACTGCCGGCTTACTACGGAACCATCCGCGCGGATAATGAAAATTTGTTTCTTGTCTGCATTTCGATTAGGGCCGCCGGCTGTACGTAAATAATCGCCAGCGTGTTTGTGCGCCAGATACACAAATGAATTTGAGTCGTACACCGCGCCGACAATCCCCACTGTCGATGGAACCGGCGGTACAACAAAGCGATCCCCGTCCTCCAAGGGAAGGTCGGGCAGAGACGATACATCTGACTTGAACGGCTCGATCTGCAGCACGATGCGGCCCGTAGCGTGAACCTCCCGCAGGCGATTTACGAGTTCGCGCTGACTCGCAACCGATGCCCCGGTTGTCGCGGCTTCCTGGGCACTGACTACCGACGAAGCCTTGTTCGAAGCTCCAATTTCAATCTGGTACGACAACGCGGAAACAAATTCATCCAGCCGTTGCTGCTGCTCGCGTCTTGTGCTCTCTCGACTAAACTGCGATCCATACAGGTAAGCCTGTTCCGTCAGCCCGCCGGCTCGCAGAACAAGTTGTCGCAGCGTTTCACCTGGCAGCACGCTGTATACCCCGGAGTGCACAAACTCCCCTTCCAGGCGAACATATTTCGTTTGCTGTGACCGGGGAACGCGAATGTCCGCGTCGGAGAAGATCGTGATGACATCTCCCGGTTCGAGAGCGATGTTCGCACCTTCATCCCCGTTCACCAAAGCCGCTCCCAGATCGAATGGAAGCAGACGCGTGGTCAGCGTCTTTCGATCAACCCGTTCCACCACCGCGTAGCTCCAGTCGATGTCGGGCGACATTCTTACCACCTGCGTCTCGATCGGAAAATGCGGCGTCGTCACCAGGTGTGGCCCCGAGCCCAACATCTCGTGCTCTGATCCCGTAACTTGCGCGACTTTTCCGGGCTGTTCTCCCTTCGATCCGTTATTCGTTTCGTCCGTGCCTGCGAGCGATTGATATTGGGCCCCGTTACCCCCTTGAGAACTATTTGCGTCGTTGGGAACACCCGTCGTTAATTGCGGAAACAGTCCACTGCTTACGGTCGGCGCGTCCCTCGGCACTACCGGCTTGTTGATGGTCTGGCCCGGCTGATTCGGTGGCGTCTCTACCTTCACTGGCGGCATCATCGGTTGAAAATCCGCGACCGGCAGCCCCAGTTGTTCACGCCTCAGCCAGTAGTCGGCCGTCAGCAGCGACTCTTTGTTCGGAATCAAATCGCGGACCCGCATTCCCTGGTGCCACGCAAATCGTCCCGGTGTAGCCACGTTCCCGCGCAGCGTCACCGTCTTGTCAAACCTTGCTGCTTCTGCGCGCACCCGCACAATGTCCGCATTCTTCAAAGGAGCCGCCAGCGCGGTACGATTCATGGCCACATCGACGGCCACCCGCGTACTTCTTCCATCTGCCTGCTTATCGGTTCGCTCAATCTCCAGCGAAGACGTAGCAGCCGCAGATGAAACACCTCCCGCAAGCGACAGCGCTTCGGCTACGCTTTCTCGATCTCGCAATTCATAAATTGCCGGAACGTGCACGCTTCCTACCACCGCAACTTGCGAACCTATCGGCCTGAAGAAAATTACGTCTCCGGTCTGCAGGTTCAAATCCTTTGACTTGTCACCCTTCAACAGGAGGTCATACAGATCGAAATCCGCAATTGTAGTTCCATCACGCTTCAGCAAAATGTGGCGAAGCGATCCCTCCGGCCCGGGCCCGCCACATGCAAACACCGCATTCACCAGCGAACTGAGCGAACTCACGGTGTAGCTGCCGGGGCGCCTGGCTTCTCCGGTAACAAAAACCTGTATCGAACGCAACTGCCCTAGGTTCACATTCAAGTCGTAATTGCGATATACACGGTCGAACCGCGCCTTGAAGAACTCCTGCAGTTGTTTGAACTGCATTCCGGCAACGCGAAACTCACCCACCTGCGGTATGTACACTGAGCCGGATCGATCCACGGTGAGATGCAGATTCTGCGTGACCTGTCCCCAGGTGCGAATCAGTAACTCATCTCCCGGCCCGATCACGTAGTCCGGCATTACCGGTAGTCTCTGCACTGGGGCAAACGTATCGGGTACGTTTGTAAATAGCTCCGCCCCGTACACCGGCACAATTCTTCCGATGGAGCCGGCCACGAGCATCTGAAATTCCGTCAGTGGCTGTGGTTTATTTGGCTGCGCATTTCGCTGCTGGCGCAGTCCCGCCGCGCGATCCATCCCGTCTACATCATCCCGATAAACCGACATCGGCGTATTCGGCGAGCCTGGGCTCATGTTGGGAAAAGCCCACGAGGAGCTTCCCACTCCGCCGGACCCCGTTGTGGTGTTTGATGTCGAAGGGGCCAAGCTTTGACACGCCGATACATCCCCGTTTTCGCAATTGGAGGTTGTCGAGTCCGGCATCTGAGAACCGCTGGGGTTCTGAGACGGTGATTGCGTCTGTGCTTTCGCCGCGATTAAAGATAGGGCAACTGAAAAAACGATCAATATTCGCAAGCACTTGCTGATGGTCGTTCTCATGTTTGTTGTCTTCCGGTCTTAAAAATTAAGAGTGCGCAGATCCCTCATTGGGCACGCCCGAAGTCCTGCAGAAAAATTTAGCCAATGCGTTGTGTAAGAGCTTCATCTGCCTTCGATGCCTCAACAAACGGCTTGTGGGACCCGGAAGGCAAACCGGGCCCCACGCTATCCGCGAGTTAAACAATCGATTAGAAACCTAATAAGCACCGCGCATCGTAATGACCGCGGGGATCGTCCTCGTCAGGATCTTCAGGTCCAGCAGACAGCTCCAGTCACTCCCATATTCCCGATCGAACAACACGCGCCGTTCGAAGCCGACGTCGCTCCGCCCGGAAACCTGCCACAGCCCGGTAATGCCGGGACGAAACAGATCGTAGTAGGCGAAATTCTGCCCATAGAGCGGAACCTCTGCCTGCACGATCGGACGGGGCCCGACCAGCGACATGTCGCCCTTCAGCACATTGAACAGCTGCGGCAACTCGTCCAGGCTAAGTTTCCGAATGATTCGCCCCACAGGCGTAATCCGCGGGTCCGGCGTGTCTTTGTTCAATGGATATGCAGCCTCATTCCTGCTATCCGCTTCGCTCCGCCGATGATGCGGTCCATTGATCTCGAGGACATTGTCCTTGTGCTTCCTCGTGAACATCGAACGGAATTTAATGATGCGGAACGATGCACCAAATCTTCCCAGCCGTTCCTGGTAGAAGAAGATCGGACCCGGCGACGTCACCGCCACCGCGATCGCCACTGCCAGCATGATTGGAAAGAACAACACGATCAGAATGGCCGAGAACAAAATATCAAAAGTGCGCTTTACCACTGCGTAGCGCCACGAGAGGGCTCGTTGCACTGCAGCAGAAAGGTGGGGAGTTGGTCGTCTCCAGGCTGACGCCAGAAGAGTTTCATGCAATATGCCGATAGTCGAGATGGATCCAACCCCAGCCCCATCGGCTTCCAATATATTTATGGCAGTGCTGCGTCCTTGCATTCGCGATACCCTCGCTTTTTGTGTTTCCATGCCCTTGCAAATTCGTTCAGGATCGAATCTGCTCAGGCTTGCGCATGGGCGTGCTCTATAGGTTTCCTCTGATGCCGCTACCGTCTCCAAAACATCAGTGACATGCAAGCGCACCTGAGAAGTTTGGGTGAAGGGATCAAGGCATTTAAACTTGTAAAACTTTTTCCGGCGTAGCTACCTTATCTTTTTGTTTGTAGTTTTCTTGATACGTACCGCCGACCATCAACGAAGATGACGCGCTTACAAGTTCCACATCATCGCCGTCAACTTCAATTGCAATACTCTGCATCAGCAGGCTCAACGTAAGCACCACTCTGAATCCGCTCTTCTTTCGAATTACAATTCCTTCCACGCCCGCCAGCGCCCCGCTTTTGATGCGAACCCGCTGGCCAACCGTAAGCAACGGATGCGGCTCCGCACGCATTGGATCCAAACCTGTCCGCAAGGCTTCCACTTCAAAATCAGGCAATGCAGCGGGCCGCGATGCCGTTCCGATCATCGAAACCACTCCGGGAACTTCCAGCACGCCAACCCTCCTGCGTGCGTCGATGCGAACAAAGACATATCCCGGAAACAACGGCAAATCCACCATCACGCGGGATCCATCTTTCCACCTGTGTTGCGTCCGATAGATTGGCAGGAAATGCTCGATCTCCCTTTGCTCCAGGTGTTGCGCCACTCTCTTTTCATGGCGACACGTGGTGTACACCGCAAACCACCGTCGCTGCCCGTCTAGTTCCGGATAGCCAGAAATTTTGCACATAGCTTCGCTATCCTCACTTGGTGGGGTGTTTTCCACATCCGCCGATTGCGGATACAACACCAGCCCTATGAATGAATTGCATCGCTTAGACACGAATGCCTTAACGGGCATTCCCAAGCTCGTCGGGTCTGGAGTCTTAAGTTTGCGTGCGGGCAACAAAGTGTTGCAGAAGCTTGCAGTTCAGAGCCCACTGCTACCGAAGTGGTCTGTTTTCAACTATTCGGCTATGAATTAGGACTGCTTTTGCTTTACGAAACCGGCTTGTCTCTCCCCGCAAAACTTTCGCCCGGAGAGTGCAGAAAAACCGGTTACAAAAGTAAAGACGCAAAAATCTGTCGAAAAGTTATCTGGCTTGCTCTCATAGAGGCCAACTTCCTCTTGCTTCCTTTTCCCGGATTTCCGTTGTGCCTCCGCCCGAATCTTGGTGCGCGCAGCCCAACTTGGAAATAGCCGAGGCTCCGTGTTTAGAACACGGACTGTATTTCGATGTTTCGTCAGCCTGTTATCTTCTTTCGCAACAGACCTGTCGGCCAATCTCCGATCCGCCGCTACCGTATTGCAATTGCAGGAGTTCTGACTTCCAAACGTGAGCGCCGGACGCCGACCTCTGAAGTGGCTGAGTTCCGTTTCCTCATCCGGGACGTCCCCGTCTCCTCGGCGTCCGCTAGTTCGGATCCCCGTCGCGCATTATCCCGCAGCGATAATGAAGAAACGATGCTCTTTGAATGGACAAGCGGCGCGCTGGCAGAAGGCCTTCGCTGCTATCGCAATCAGGAATTCTTCTCCGCTCATGAGCACTGGGAAGCCGAATGGCTCAAGTGCAGCGAACCGGAGAAGACATTCCTCCAAGCCCTGATCCAGGTCACAGCAGCCTTCCACCACCTGCAGCACAACAATTTTGCAGGCACAGCATCCCTGCTTCGTGCAGCTTTGCGGCGACTGGAAAATTTCCCTGCGGAGTTCCAGGGAGTTGCAGTCGAGCATCTTCGCAACTCGATCCGCACCTGGCTCGAAGCGCTTAATTCTGGCGGTGCACCACCCCAGCTTCCGTTCCCGCAGATCCACCAGGACGAATACCGGTGCTGAATCAAATCAATTTCTGATCCAGGCCGGATTCGATCAGACCCAGAACAAATCAGGGTATGTGGCGTTCCGCAAGTACGGAGACCGCTACTTCTTTGCGGAATATACTCCTGCCAACCGCTCCATGCACGCATCAGTTTGCATCTCAAAGGCTGAGCGCCGCGCAGCCCATGACTTCGCCGCCAATCATCTCAACCCCAGCACGTTACAGCTAGCGCTCCTCTCAGCTGACAGCGCCGAAGCTCACTCGAAGTAAATCAATAGCCGGGCGGGGCATTATCAATGCTCCCGCCGGAGTGCTTTTGACGGAGTTTTACGGCAAATCCAACTCGAGCGAATAGATCTCTTCAATGCTGGTATCGCGCACAGCCAGAATCGAACCATCTGGAGTGATTCCACTCCATCCTCCAAAATCCGATGTCACTTGTGGGATTTGCCGCAGGTCTGCCATAAGCTGAGGACGACGGTCACGAGACAAATTCGATACTCAGATGCGATCTGTGTTGCGGTCGGGCCGCGGAAGAAATAGACACATTGACTATTCTGCGACCAAGTTTGGATACTCGCCCTGCATCTTCGTCAGTTCTTCCCACTTTCGTGTGCTGAAGTTAAAAAGCTCCAGCGCACTGGTTTGAGAATCGATGGCAACGATCCAGCGTCCATCGGGAGACCAGCGCGGCGACCAGTATCGACCTGAATCTCCGGCAGTGCAGTCAGTTCGTGGCTCTTCAGGTTCAAGATTTGAATCGGGTGTTGCGTTGATGAGCCTGCTGTCGCCGACGGTGGCGCCCAACGCGATCGCATCGCCGCCCGGTGACCATGAAGGGTCCGATTTTGCTTCTGCTCCTTGGAGCACTGCTCTGGATTTCCGCCTTCCGCCGGGATGATATAGATCTGGTCCGTCTTTGCCGGCTCAGTCCCAATGAACACGATCTGCTTTCCGTCCGGCGACCATCGCGGCGCATGAGATTTCATGGGAGCGAAAGTCATCTGGCGAGCTTCGCTGCCGTCAGATTTCGACACCCAGAGATTCCGTTCGGGCAATGCTGGTGTAGGCAATCCTGGACCCGTCTCTTGTAAACGCCAAACCATTCAGCCGAGACTCCGGGAAGATACAGCACAAACGAACCTTCTTATGCAAGTCAAATCGCTCCAGTTCCCCTCGCTTGGTAGATTCCCATGAAATAAACACTTTTACCATCGAGGCTCGGCAGTGGACTCAGCGCAATTAGAGGCTCCTGTCGCCAGCTGCACCGGTTCGGCATTTGTCTTCCTCCACCAGTCCCGCTTTTCCCGCACCGCCCACAGGTTCCAAGTTCCTCCACGCGTCGACTCAAATACGAAATATTTTCCATCTGGAGTCCATGCGCCACAGCATTCGTTGGGCCACGCATCTCCACTGAACAAACGCCGCAGGCCGGTTCCATCGGCACGCGCCTCCCAGAGGCTATTGGTATTGTGCTTCTCGTCAAGCACGTCGAATCGGAATAGCTTTCCACCGGGAGAGAATCGAATCCAATTTGGTTCTTCTTCATCCGTCAACGGTAAGAATCTTCCGAGCCTCGGTTCCATCGCTTCTCGCGATCCAGATGTCACGGCCCTCAGCGCGTAGTAGATTGAAGCTCCATCCGGCGACCATGATGCATCGAAGGCTACGATGTCTCCGATTCGCCGCACCTGGCCGCCCAGCACGGGCATCGTCCAAAGCCCTCCAGCGTTCGAATGTTGTGCGTGTTCTCTTGTGGCCCTAGAAGCAGAAGTTCGGATTTTGTTGGCGACAGACCGATGAGTGTCACCCGAGGTCGAATGGAATCGGCAATGGCGCCGATTCTCCTCCATTCGACCGAAACCTGCCGGAGACCTTCGACGTCCAGCACCCAAAATAAACACGCAGTCCATCGGTAATCATCGAGCTCTGAACTCGATATCCTTCCGCGTACATCTTCCGTTTTCCATCGTGCGTGATCTGCTTGATCCCGATCACGCGCGGTGGAGGAACCGTTGGGCGCAGAACATACGCAAGAGCCAGCACGAGCACCAAACCGACAGCGCCCGCCACCACCACAACAGGCCGTCTACCTCGCCTGGCCGCTGCTATTTCCCCATCCGACACTGAAACCGAACTTGCCGAAAGGCGCCCCGGGTCGAGATCACGCGACAGGCGTTTCAAGTCAGTTTCCATGTCCACAGCGCGTTGATAACGAAGATCGCGGTCCTTTTCCAGAGCGCGCGATCACAACATGTTCAGCCAGCGGCGGAAGTTCGGGCCGGATGGAGCGAATGGACGGTAATGGCGCACCGGTGATCGCATGCAGAACATCAAGACTGTTGTTTCCCGCAAACGGTGGCCGCCCCGCGAGCGACTCGTAATACAGCACGCCGAGGCTCCAGATATCCGTTCGCGCATCCACACCATTGCCCAACGCCTGTTCAGGTGACATATATACCGGAGTGCCGAGGAGGCCCCGCGTCTCCGCCACCGACATCGTGGCATCCGAACTGGATGCCAGCAGTTTGGCCAGCCCAAAATCCAAAACCTTCGCGTCGCCTTTCGGCGTGATCATCACATTTGCCGGCTTCAGATCGCAGAGATAGACTCGGCCCAAATTAAATCATTAAATCAGTCTCAATCGCGACCACTTTTGGGCACCCTTATTGATTTTTTCCAAAACTTATCGGAATCGAAAACCAGGAAACAAAAAGCACAATTGTTTGAAAATCCAACACGATTTAAAACGAGGCTATTCCGCGTTGTCTACATAGCACTCGTGGATAGCGTCCAGCGGTGCATTCGGCCAACGATTCTTTACCAGATCATCTTCTGAAAGTTCGCGCAGGTTGAAGTCGATTTGCCCGTCGGCATGCACCTGCCCTTGCATGAATCCATAGATATGGGTCTTCGCACCCTTTTCCGCAGTCTTGGGTAATGCGTACCGCCGCGCTCCCGCCGAGCCGATGATGTACCCCGGCACAACGCGATTTGAGTATTGCTTCCAGTACAGCGTATTGAAGATATTCGGGGAGTAGTAATGCGAGTGACTAGCGATCAAATAGACGTGTTTGCCGGCGGCCTGTGCGTCATAGAACCACGTATAAACCTTGTCTCCGGTCCGTTCGCCCAGATCCCAGTCGTCCATCGCGTGTTCTGCACCCGTCGAGTGCGGAAGCGCCTCGTGCATCCCGGCAACAATCGCGCGAATCCCCGAGCCCGCCGCCAGATCCCGATCCAGCACGCCCCGCAGCCACTTCAGTTGCGCATCCGAAAACTCTTCCCTGCTGGCATTATCGAGAGTGATAAAGTCCACGCCCTCGTGCGTCCAGTGATACCAGGGACCAACCGGCCCTGCGCCAGCGCCGTCAGCTTTCCTCTGTTCGGCGATCTCCGGCCGATCCAGAAACATCCCGAACTTCGACACGAATCCTTCCCGGGTCATTGGCGGCACAGTCTCATGATTTCCGCGTCCCACGAAAACAGGCATCGTCCCGAACGGCGGAATCTGATGAGCAAGAAAATCGTCCCAGGCGACGCGGTGATATTCATCGATCGAGAGCTGTTTTCCTACTGGCAACATCGCAACCAGGTCCTGGTCCGGCTGGGACATCCATCGGAAATCACCGAGGTGCCAGTAGAAAGCGTCGCCTTCGGCCTTGGTGACAGCCGCGATCGCCGGCATCACAAAATCGCCGCAGTTCCGGCTGTCTCCCGATACGGCAAAGCTCCAGGTTGCGTTGGATGACTGGGCAACGGCAGAAACCGTCACGAAAGCGAAGATGGCGGACAATGATCGCATCAGCAGAGGCCGAAACATGCCTCCAGCATAAATGGCGACTGCAGCCGTTCGCGCCAATCGTTTCCTGAGCGCCGCAACAGATCCGTCAGCAACAATTTTTCCTTCGTGTGACTCGAGTCACCGAGCGCTGCGACGGGCGCTGGCTAAGCTCGAAGAAGCGCCATCACTTTATCGCGCACCGCTATCAAAGGAGCACTTTTAATGGCTTACGTTATAACCGACGCCTGCACCAAGGATTTTGTATGTGTTGCCGAATGCGCCACCGCGGCCATCGCACCCCAATCAACCGATGACGCCGCCGCAACCGTTTCACAGGTCTATATCAATCCCGACGAGTGCATCGACTGTGGCAATTGCGCGAATATCTGCGCTCAGAATGCAATCTATGCTGAGGCGGATCTGCCCTCTGACAAGGCTCATTTCGCAGAAAAAAATCGCGCTTACTTCCAATAGTCATTCGCACGTAAGGCGAAAAAACTTCGAGCAGATTCTAGGGGTCGCTTTTTGAAGGGGGCGGCCCTGGTGTCTGCGCGCTCTGCTGGTCAGCGGGCTTCGTATCGGCAGCAGGTTTCACCGCGGTCGGCGCTACGGGTGTAACCGGCACGGTTGCGCCGGGAGTAAGCGGTGTCGCGGAAAGCGCCAGCGTTTGCACGGTTGCCGGATCATCGCGCAGCTTTAGATACAGCATCCCGTTCACGGGATGCGGTACCGCCAGCTGCGTGCCCGTAAAATCCATCGGCACATCCACCGCATTGTCGAAATCAGGCGATGCTGAAACTGATTCAGCCAAAAACAAATCCGTTCCCGTCAAGCTGCACGGACGCGCCGGATTGTGCGGGCAATGCAACTCCTTGAAGCCCGGAAGACGCACCAGCGTACCCAGCGATATCCACTCACCCGGAGTGCCATCAGCCGAAATAGCCCTGGCCTGCAGCGGGCCAAATGCCGACGAGCCAAACTGGGCGAGCGGCTCCACAACGCCAAGTGCGGTACTCGCATTCTCCAGCACCAGGGTGCCATCGCTCACCGAAAGAATAGTGTGGAAACTGTTGTCGGCAGCCGCAACCTCAACCTTCTGGTCGCGTGGAAAATTTGCGGGCGTCTGCGACTTCAAGAAAAACACCAGCCTACGCTCGATCGGGAGGTCGTTGGGACTGCCCAGGTGCACCGGCGAAGGATCTGCGGAAGCTTCGTCCTGCGTGCCTTTGCTGAGCAAGGTCACCTGCGGACGTGGCGGCTCAACGCTTACCGGCACCTTCAATTCGCGCCCATCGCGCAATTGAACCTTGGCCGTATAGCGCTTTCCCGCTTCCAGCTTCGACGTATCCCCACTCGCATTCAATCTCAATTGATCCAGATCCTGCACGCGTCTCAGGTCTGTCGGCGTCCAGTTAATGCCGTTCAAGGTGACCTTGGCCACCTCGTCCAGACGGTTTCCCGTAAGCGCCGCCTCGGTGTCGCCCGCGCTGAGCTTCAATTTTTCGAGTGAAGCCGCCTCGGAATACGCAGTGAGGGTAAGCTTGTCCGGCTTATCTATGCCGTACTGGTGAATGCTGATAGTCACGGGACCCGGCGCTGCATCTTTCATTGGCACTCCAAGCTCCAGCACGTTCGACTTGGGTGACTTCCACTGCAACTCCACTGCACTTTCGCCAGGCAACTGCGCCTCGATTTTCTCGGTGCAAAGAGTGTCTGCGCCGACGATGTGAAGCGTATCTTCGCGCCCCACAACCAGGGCCGACTCGTCGCCAGGCCGGATGCTCCATTTGCCCGACTCTGCACTCAACAAATGAAACTTGGGGCCTTCCCAATCGTCGAATCCCCATTTTCCCTTAACGGTTCCGGTCAGCTCCCCGGGAGGAAGTTCAGGCATGGCATTCGCCAACACCAGGCCGCCTTGTGAGGCGTCTGCTTTCAGGGGTACGTCAATCGGCGCGGCCTTGGTCTCAATATGAAGCTTCAGATCGTGAGCAACGGGCGTCGAGAAGACGATTGGTGCACCCTCGACCGCAAACACAAGACCGCTCTTATGCGCGCAAAATTGATCCGAAGGATTTACAGGATGCAAAGGAGCTATTTTCGCAGGACCGACGGGAGGCAACGCTACGACCACTACCGACTTCGGATCGCGGAAGGAGGGCGCCACGTTCAAGCGGAGGTTCAACGTATCTTCAGTTGGCAATGCCAGTGCCGGAATGTACTGGAAGTGGGCGGTATGCAGCGATGCGAGAATTCGTGCGGTGTCGACAATGGCACCGATATACGGGCTGTAAGCCCCGGCGCCGGCCAGAGCTGAATAGCTCAGCTGATTCATCAGGTCGGCGTTGCTGCCGCTGGTTAACTGCGAAACTCGATTAGAAGCATTCGCATCGTCCATGACGATACCGTCGGTGTGCTGCACCAGGCAGGGGGCCTGCTGATCGGTTGGTTTATCGAAGCATTGCTGATCCAGTTTTACGCCGAGGGCCGCTGCCGCCTTTTGAGCGCGGTCCTTCAACAATTTGGGATCGGTCTGGGATGTGACTTTAACCTCGGCAAGATAGGCGTCAAGGCGCATCCTGTCGAGGCTCGCCGCCTGCAGGTCCTGCGCTGCTCGAACAAAGGTTCCGGGTCTGCCCTTTACGGCATTTCGCAGCGTACTGAAGTCGCCTCCCGTCGCCGGCGCGAGAAAGGCGATGGCCTGCTGAGCTTCGTCTGGGACCGTGACGAATACCCCTTCCTCACGTGCCTTCTTTGACCAGGTATCAACTCGTGTAAACCACTCGGGAGGTGGAGGATTTGTGGCGCCTCGCAGGAAAGAAACAATCAACACGAAATGCGTGGACTGGCTCTCCGGAAAATCCGGATGAATCCAAAGACGATCGCCCGGGAGCAGGTTGGGCACCTGGCCAATGGGCAATGTAACCTCTCCACGTTTTACCCGTACATCAACCTTGGGCCCGATCAGGTCGAACGCCGGAGCCGCCTGGCCATAGGTCGATACACTTCTCAAAACCAGAAAAACAGACAACAATAAAAGGGAACAACGCCGCATCTCTCTATTGTACGGAGATGCGGCTCTCAAGAATATGGCTTCTACGCCGAGACTTACCCGGAATTAAGGTTGGGCCTCCTTCTTTGGCTTTCACTTCCCTTGCACCGGGGAGGGTATAGGTTGCACAATCATTTACACTAGGGCGTGGTTACGCTGTAAGTGATTTTTAGTTAAAGTTTTCTCGGCCCTGTGGGGTATCAAGATAGAAGCAGAGACGGCAAGCCGGACCTTCCAACTCTACTATCGCCGCCATGAACCCTTACAATCGCTCGGGAAGCAAGTGGTTCATTTTGAGCCAGATCCGGCGTCTACCGCGCTCGTAAACAGAATGTCTAACTGGGCTAGAATTCGTCCGAGTGGCAGCGAGATGAGTGCAGGCTAATGAAGCTTTATACGGAGACTGTATATGAAGTCGAATCGAGCTGTGCAAAGCAGCGTAGACATAAGCAACCTCAGTGTTCCTGATGCCGAAGAGATTATTGAAGAAGCCTTGAGTGAACTTGCATTCTCTCAGGATCCCGGTTTGGCGCGTGCGCTCCGCTTCCTTGCACCCCCCGGTTACCAGGCGATCGTGGAACTGTGTGGTGAAAATGGCCGCAGCAAACGCCGCAATGCCTCGGCAGAAAGCTGGTCACCTGAAGAGGATGAGGTTCGGATCTATTTTGAACGGCTCGACGATAATGCTGCTGGACCTGTAAGGCAAAGCCGAGCTTCCAGAGCCTCGCTGGAGCAAAGCTTTGAGGATGATCCAGGCAATGACACTGCCATCCCAGCCGACATCGATGCACGGGTTAAGGAGCTTTGCGCAGCGCTTGCCGAAGCCGAACGCGGCGGTCATGCTTTCATTGCACTCAAATGGTTCCGCGATTCGTTTTTGCCGCGCAAAGCCTTTCGCTGGAATCAGCATCCGGAATCAAGACAAGCGGTACTCGCCGAAGCCATTCAGCGGGGAGTCGTGCTTACGAGCAAAATTGCAAATCCCAAGACTCCCGCCTATCCCACCACAACGATTCGATTGAATCGCGCCGAAGCCGGAGTGCCGGAAGAAGCTCAGCGATTCCATCCCGTGGTGGTGCAGGGTGAGTCGATCAGCGAAGCCATTCAAGAGGATCGGGGAAAGTTTTGAGCTGCTACTTTCTCGAATCGACAGCTTTTGCAAAGCTCTTTGTGCAGGAGCCGGGTACCGATGTTCTGATCAGGCTGATGGAAACGGTCGAAGACAATCGCAAACTCATCGCCGCTAGTGCTCCCCTGGAGGTGTATGCCGCCATCCGCAGGCGCGAGCGAGCCGGCGGCATCACTGCCGCAGACGCTGCCGCCGCATTTGAAATTCTTCGCATTGAGGCTGCAAGGATGGTGCAAGAGCCGCTGAATCCGGCAGTCCTCGAATCTGCGCGTCAGTTGCTCGACCGCACCCGGCTGCGCTGGACCGAAGCGCTGCAACTGGGCGCGGCGTTGGTTGCACGCGAGATGTTCCGCGGTACGGAGATCATTTTTGTGTCGTCTTCACCTCTCTTGCTGGAAGCCGCGAAATGCGAGGGGTTGCAGACGCTGGATCCCGAGACAGACAAGATCGAGGCGTTGGAACAAACGGTCTGAGAGAGTGTGGTTCATCTGAGAGTCTCTGCGGGTTCGACCCTGGTTGCGCGGCGCGCGGGACGATAAGTGACACACGCGGCTACCAAGAGAAACAAGGCCGGTGCAGATGGTGACAGATTACAGATTCACGAAGATTCGCACCAACCTGGAGTGGCTACTCCGAAGAGATCGGTTGAGGGTCTTGAATTCGCCGAGTGTGCTCCGTCGTTCCTCCACCATCTGGCATGCCCGTCAACGAAGCCTGGAAGGATATTCCCTTCTGCAGCGGGACTCGCAGGCAGCCCGAAGTGGGATCGGGATATCCGAGGTATAGAAACTGGACTTGCGACTGATTGCAGAGTATCGGCGGAGTAACAGTCCAGCTGTTCACGGCTGGAGAGATAGTAGCTGACGGCCCTTTCACACTGAACGTGGCCACCGCCTCGTCACTGCACGGGTTTGTGAGATCGGACGCATTCACGCAGTAATGGTATTTTACTTTGAACCCGTCGCTACCGTCAGGCGTCGGGAAAAGCCAGAAGGTATTCAAGCCTAGCTGAGTGGTGTCGGTCTCTGAAAGCGCTGCGTGATCGTAAAGACCGCCGTATTGGCGCCTATTCCGAGTGCAAGTGTCAGCACAACTGCAATTGTCAGGAGAGGTGCGCTGGCCAGCGTGCGCACGGCGAAGCGCAGATCGCGAAGGAGAAACCGCATGACGAAGGATTATAGGGGATGAGCCGAACGAGGCGTTCAGGCTGCGGTGTCACAGGTTTAAACTGGCGGTTAGGTCCATCTACCCTTGCCGAGCGAAAATAAGAGATAGTCGGTGGCGGCGTCAGCCAGATTGGAAAACTGTCGTTCGGCTAGATGCCCCGCACGCGACGAAACCCAACCAACAAGGAAGCCGTCGCCTTGCTCCATGATGAAGGTTGACGGACTGTAACGCTTGTCGTAGGAGTCTGAGAGCAATCTCTCAGCTATCTCTGGATTTCTGCGAAAGTGGGCTGCAATTCGGTCGGGGGGAAGCGTTGCTATAGCTTGCGCATCGGCGATGCCGATCGGCTGTATTCGGAAATCTTCCGGAAAATCGTTACCAAATGATCTTCGCTTCCAGAACCACATGCACCAATTATTGCGCGAAGGTGTCGTTCCTGGCACTCGCCGTTCCGCTACTCGCGCCGAAAGCGGTTTGCTTTTTCGAACTCGTCGCGCAGTTCGGGTGTGCGCAGATTTTCGCGGATGTGCGCAAGGCGCTGTTCGAGGGCTTCGAGCGCGGTGGCAATGGCCTCGGTATTGGTGTGGGCGATGTCACGCCACATGGAAAAAGGACTAGCGCCGAGACGCGTCATTTCGCGCAGTGCGCGGCCACCCACGTCTTTCAATTCCGGCGCCTCGCTCACCTCTTGCTCAAGCAACGCGCTGAGTGCGGTGGCGGTGAATTGTGGAAGGTGGCTCACCCACGCGACCAGTTCGTCGTGACGTTGCGGTCCCAGGTCGAGGGTTCGCGCGCCCATGGAAAGAACCCACTCGCGCCAGCTCTTCGCCAGGACGGAAGATTCCCCAGATCTCTGCCACGCGGGAAAGTCAGTGAACAGCCAAACTGCACCGCGAAAAAGGTTGGCGTCTGCCAACTCCGCGCCGCCGCGCTCTTTACCCGCCATGGGATGGCCGGGAAGAAAACCAGCGCGGTCGGCCGTGTTGAACAGGCGGTCGGCGGATTCAGTGATCTGCGTCTTGGTGCTCCCAACATCGGTGACAAGATGGCTGGGACCAAGCAGGGGAGCCAGTTGCTCCATCAGATCGAGCGTCGCAAAGATGGGAACCGCCAGAAGAACAACCTGGCTTGCCTTTGCAGTCGTGATCGGGTCATCGCCGATGGAATCGATTGCGCCCATGGAGAGCGCCTTCTCGGCCTGACCGCGGCTTCGGTTCCATCCAACGATCGAGCCTTGAAATCCGGAGGCGCGCAGAGCAAGGCCTACCGATGTGCCCAGCAGGCCCGTGCCCAGGATCGCGACTCTTTCCATCATCAGAACTCTTTCCACTTCAAAGCGTTCGACCAACCGCCTTGGCAATCACGCGCAGTTCCGCCATTAATTTGTCGAACTGATCGGGGTACAACGTTTGCGCCGCATCTGAAGCGGATTTATCGGCATTCGGATGGACCTCGACGAGAATGCCGTCGGCTCCGGCAGCGACTGCAGCGCGCGCAAGGGGCGCAACCATATCGCGGTGTCCGGTGCCGTGCGAGGGATCGCCGACGATGGGAAGATGCGAGTGCTTTTTCACAACGGGAATAGCCGAGATATCCATCGTGTTGCGGGTTGCGGTTTCATAGGTGCGAATGCCGCGCTCGCAGAGGATGACATCGTAGTTGCCGCCGGACATAATGTACTCGCTCGATAGCAGCAGCTCTTCGATTGTCGCGGCGATTCCGCGTTTCAGCAGAACCGGCTTGCGTGTTACACCGAGTTCGCGCAGCAAGTTGAAGTTCTGCATGTTGCGCGCGCCGACCTGGAAGCAGTCGACGTATGGAAGCATTGACTCAATTTGCGCGATCTCCATGACTTCGCTGACGACAAGAAGATCATGCGCGCGGGCCGCGTCGTGCATCAGCTTCAGTCCCGGGATTCCCATGCCCTGAAACGCATAGGGCGAACTGCGCGGCTTGTAAGCGCCGCCTCGTAGAAAACTGGCTCCCGCGGCCTTCACCCGCTTCGCCGTCTCGAAGATCTGCGCTTCATTTTCGATTGAGCACGGACCTGCCATGACGACGATCTGCTCGCCGCCGAGCTTCACGCCGTTGGCGAATTCAATAACGGTGCCTTCGGGCCGAAACCCGCGACCCGCCAGTTTGTATGGCGAACTGATGCGGTGAACGCGCAGCACGCCGGGCAGATTCTCAAACTTGGTGAGGTCAATGGTGGCGGTAGGGCCGACGCCAGCCAAAATAGTCTGAGTCGCGCCCGTAGTGCGGTGAACGCCGACGCCGGCTTCCACCATTACCTCGATCACGAAGTCAATCTGCTCTTCGGTGGCCATCTCCTGCATTGCAACAATCATTTTTCGTTCCCTGTCTCGGGCGCAGATCCGGAGTCTCCAGCGACAGATCCTGATTGCTGGATTGGCGGTGCGCCAGTGCCTTGGCCCTTGAGGGCATTCCTCTCTGAAGCCAACTCGTTCCTTTGCAGTGCCCGCATCACGTCGATGATGCGCTCGTAGATATGCGTCAACTCGATGTCGGGCAATGGCCCCTTGTTCGCCGCGCGCACATTGGCATAAATGATCTTTTCGCGGGCCGGCTCGTATACCGGCAACGAGGTCGCGACTTTCAAATGACCGATCATCAAAGCGGCGCGGGCCCGCTCGCTCAGTAACTCCACAAGCTGGCGGTCCAGAACATCAATTTGGCTGCGCAATTCTTCCAGCGTCATTCCATCCTCGTTGGCACCGGTGCCGGCGTTTCATGAAGCCAAACGGCCAGGTGCGGGGGAACAAGAGTTGAACCGAATCAGCGGCTATCGCAATTGCGGGCCGCCCTGAACCGCGTAACTACCGGGCCAGCGCCGCTTGGGGCAGGCGCAGACCCTTGATAAATCGTGCCACGGCTCCAGGCGCCGCTTCAGGAGTAGACCGCTCGATCAACTCCACAATCGCGCTGCCGATCACCGCAGCATCCGCAAACTCTCCCACTTGTGCAACGTGCTCCGCGCGAGAGATGCCAAAGCCCACAGCAACCGGCAGCTCCGACCATCGCCGAATCCGCGCCACCAGCGCGGCTGCATCGGAAGTCATACTCTGCTGTTGACCGGTAATGCCTACCCGAGAAATGGCATAGATAAAGCCCTTGGAGTGCTCGGCGATCTCCTTCAAGCGTTCGTCAGGACTCGTCGGTGCTGCCAGAAAAATTGGTGCCAATCCCACACGATCCATCTCCGCAAGATATTCGCCCGCTTCCTCAACAATCATGTCGGTGATGAGAACTCCATCAGCGCCGGCGGCCTTTGCATCGTCCACAAATCGCGAGAAACCGTAGCGAAGGATCGGATTCAGATAAGTAAAGACGACCAGCCCAGCGTTTGATCGAGCCTTGCGAATCTCAGCGGCAATCTTCAGCACGTCGCCCATGCTGGTGCCGCGAGCCACCGCGCGTTCGCTCGCACGCTGGATCACGGGGCCATCGGCCAATGGATCGCTGAACGGGACGCCGAGTTCAATCACGTCTGCCCCGGCATCGATGGCTTCCAGCGCAATGGCCAGGGTAGCTTCGACGCTGGGATCGCCGGCCGTCAAATATACGACCAGGCCCGGTTTGTGATTGAAACTGAGTGCCATTAATCTGCGCCAGGCTCCCCGAGCTTAAGTTCGCGGGCAATGATGCCCATGTCCTTGTCGCCACGGCCGGAGAGATTTACAACCAGTATGTCACGCGGAGAAAGTGTCGGGGCGATTCGCAGGCATTCAGCCACCGCATGCGCGCTCTCGAGCGCAGGCAGAATGCCTTCGGTCCGGGCGAGTTTCACCAAAGCTTCAAGTGCGGCTGCATCATCCTGCGAAACATACTCGGCGCGTCCTGAATCGTGGAGCGCGGCGTGCTCTGGACCGATCGATGCGTAGTCGAGCCCCGCCGATACCGAATGCGTATTTGCGATCTGGCCGTTTTCATCCTGCAGCACATACGAAAACGTTCCCTGCAGAACACCCGGAACTCCTCCGCGAAATCGCGCTGCATGCTCGCCGAGTTCGGTGCCGCGCCCTCCGGCCTCGACCCCAATCAATCGAACCTGCCGGTCGGGAATGAATTCGTAAAACGCCCCAATGGCATTCGAGCCGCCACCGACACATGCGATCACGGCGGTGGGCAGGCGGCCTTCCTTCTCGAGGATCTGCTGCTTCATTTCGATACTGATGCAGCGATGAAAGTCGCGCACCATGGTCGGGTAGGGATGCGCGCCGAGTGCGCTGCCTAACAAATAATGAGTTGTCCGGACATTGGTGACCCAGTCTCTCATGGCCTCGCTGATCGCATCTTTCAGCGTCTTGGAGCCAGAGGAAACGCCGCGTACTTCAGCCCCGAGCAACCGCATGCGCAGGACGTTCAGCTCCTGGCGCTCCATGTCCACGTCGCCCATGTAGATCACGCATTGCATCCCGAGAAGCGCACAGACTGTCGCGGTGGCCACACCGTGCTGTCCAGCACCCGTTTCGGCAATGATGCGCTTTTTGCCCATGCGCCTCGCCAGCAGCCCCTGGCCGAGAGCGTTATTGATCTTGTGCGCACCAGTGTGCAGCAGATCTTCGCGCTTTAGATAAATCCTGGCCCCGCCCAGTTCTTCCGTAAGTCGTTTGGCAAAATAGAGCGGCGTGGGGCGGCCGGCAAAATCTTTTAGCAGGTCCGCCAGCTCCGCCTGAAACGCAGCGTCTGCCTTCGCAAGCTCGTACTCTTGTTCCAGTTCGAGCAGCGCGGCCATCAGCGTCTCCGGAACATACCGGCCGCCATACACGCCAAAGCGTCCGGGACGCGACTCCGAAGATGTCGCTGGAAGAATGACGGATGACATGGGGTGCTGCCTCCTGCAAACTGGCGGGTGTGACGATCCCTTCCAGTTTACAAGGAAGCAGGCGAGATCGGCTTCTGCGAGTGGCTATCGATCTGGTTCTAACTGGGACGCTGCAGTTCGCGCCATGGCCACAAAGCTCTTTACTTTCTCCGCGCTTTTGCGCCCCGGCGACGCTTCCACTCCCGATACCACGTCCACACCCCATGGACGAAGCGTCGCAATGGCTTCCTCCACATTCCACGGAGTCAGCCCGCCCGCAACCACAAGCCGATGGAAAGCTTCCGGGTTCTTAGAGAGGCTCTTCTCAGCCGATTTCCAATCAAAGGTTAGCCCGGTGCCGCCCACAGCTTCCGCCGTTCGCGAGTCGACGAGGAGCGCATCTATATTGGTGTCCCTGACGAGGTGTGCTGCGACCTCGCCAATGTCGTCCCCATAATGGAGGACCTGAAGAATACGCAGCTCAGGGCCAAATTCCTTGCGTAGCCTCTTTGGCAGATCCCCGCTTGCATTGAAGTGCACTTGCGCGCCCGTCAGTCCGCTTACGCGCACCGTAGCCGCAATCTCTTCAAACGGTGAATCGACAAAGACGCCTATCCTCTCAACCGAATCGGGCAACTGACATGCAATTTTTGCCACCTGTTCCGCTGTCACTCGGCGTGGACTGGGCGCAAATACAAAGCCAACCGCATTCGCGCCCGCCTCAGCGGACAGCAGCGCGTCCTCAAGAGAAGTGTTTCCGCAGATTTTGATCCAGAGACTCATCGCGCGACTTTGAAATCCGCAAGCAGAGCCGCCAACGCGGCGCCCGGATCAGCCTGACGCATCAGGCTCTCCCCAATGAGGAAGGCATCGAAGCCGGCTGAACGTAGTTGATCGATGTCCTTCGAAGTTGATATTCCGCTTTCAGCAACGCGAATAACGGATGACGGAATTCGACTCGCAAGTTCCAGCGACGTCTCCATGTGCACTTGAAACGTCTTCAAGTCGCGATTGTTGACGCCGATGGCATCCGCACCGTCGCCAAGCGTGTCAAGTACGCGGTCAAGCTCGCTCGCGGTGTGGACTTCCACCAGCACATCGAGAGAATGTTCATGTGCGGCTGCGGCGAAGCGCTTCATTTCGTCATCGGTGAGCGCGGCTACAATCAGCAGAATCGCATCCGCACAATGCGCGCGCGCCTCAATGATTTGATATTCATCGACCATGAAGTCCTTACGCAGGCATGGCAAGCTGACCGCAGCCGAGGCAAGCCCCAGATTGATGAGGCTTCCTTGAAAATACGGCTCATCGGTCAAGACCGAGAGCGCCGCTGCCCCGCCTTTCTGATAACTCTGCGCTAGCCAGGTAACGTCGAAGTCCTCGCGAATCAGACCCTTCGATGGAGAAGCCTTCTTGATCTCGGCGATGATCGCCGGCTCAGAAAGAGACCGTTGGCGAAGCGAAGCAGCCCAGCCGCGAGGCCGGTGCAATGCAGCCAGGCGTTCCAGATCAGACGCCGAGATGCGCGCCTTGGCGGCAGCAACACTCGCTCGCGTGGTGTCAATAATCGTGTCAAGACGGGTAGACATGCGCTGGCTTGAGTATAAGGGGACTGCGGCAACACCGGCCGCGAGCACCCGGGAAGCTGAACAAGTTCGCCAAAGCCAACAACAAACGAGAAAGGAACAATAATGGTGGGCCCGGAGGGATTCGAACCCCCAACCAAGGGATTATGAGTCCCCTGCTCTAACCGTTGAGCTACAGGCCCTTCAATGACTTACAGCCGCCCACCGCCTTGGTGTAGCGGATACTACAGCGCGTGGCCGTCGTTTCGGCTCAATTACGGCGAAATCCCCGGACTGCTGCAGTCGCTCAAAAGCGCGATCAACCGCTTCCGGCGGGGATGGGCGTATCGCTGCGAAACCCAACCTGCTGTGATCTGCTATCCGCATGATCGTAAAAGCGCCCACTCCTGATTCGCGTGGCCTTGTAAGCATTGTATGGCGTAGGGATTGGAGGACAAAAATCCTTTACTCACACAGGCTCACACTTGCCGTCGACTTTCGGGGTTGGCCCAGGATGCGTCTCACGCTTCCGCAAAGAGCGAGTCGGTGATGGAGCGGCGCAGAACGTCATTGAAAACCGACGAGGGCGTCAGGCCATCTCTCGTTTTTTCTGCGCAGTACAGCGAAGAATCGGGCAGCTAATAAGCTCTCGCAAAGAATGCTCACCTGGGGCCATCTTTGGAGTGTCCCCCAGCACAATTTCTTTCGTTTGGAATCACCCTGACTTTAGTCACCCCTCCTTGACACTTCATCTGTAAAGAAACAGGAGACTTGTCTCCTATCATGGTAAACTGCCTCATCCGGAAGAGCAGAAAACATATTGGTTTTGAGTGAGATTGGGCTACGTTGGCCCTCCCTCACGACCGGGCCCTCCCCCAGGAGATGCTGTTGGGTACGCTGCGGCAGTTTCGGGATTATTACGCGGTTGATTGAACAGCGAATGGAAAGAACCGGAACCCAATAGAGTACGACTCTCTGACGTCAAGGAGCAGGTCAAAAAATGAATCAAATATTCGCATTGCGGAAATTCCTGTCGGCCAGGCCGCATGTTTCTCGCCGGATTAAGAACCTGTTGACTTCCCACAGCGAAGGCGGCGCCCTGGTCGAGATGGCCTTGGTCGTGCCCCTGATGCTGACGCTCATCACCGGCATGGCGTCGTTCGGGATCGCGCTGAACAACTACCTGATGTTGTCGCATGCGGCTGATGTAGGCGCACGCTATATAGCCATCAACCAGGGAAACTTCACTAATGGCACGACGACCAACCCCTGCGCGATGGCCGCTACTCAGATCCAGGCTGCCGCCGTGAGTATACCTGCTGCCCAAATCTCATACTCGATCACTCTTACACCGACGGCAACCGGTACCGCAACGACCTACACGTCCAGCAACGGGGCGGGAAGCTTTGGATCAGGTTCAAGCTGCGCCACCGGCGGAAGCGGAAATATGGGTACCGGAGGGGGAATCGTCGCCGTATCAGTAAGCCGCCCGGTCACCCCATTCGTAGTGTTTTGGAACAATCGAGCCCTTACCCTGACGGCTTCAACTACGGAAATTATTCAGTGACATTTGCCGGCAACAGACCGGGAGGAGCGAATTCGATGAACTCGTACACGAAATTGAACCGCATCGCACAGCGCCAGGAAGGCCAGATCCTTCCCTGGGTCGCACTGTTGATGATCTTGTTTGCGGGCTTCACATCGTTTGTTATCGACGTTGGACGCGGGATTATTGCCTATCACATGCTGCAGGCCTCATGCGACGCTGCGGCGATGGCTGGGGTTCAGCTCATGGGATCAGATACCACCCAGTCCGCTACGGCTGTGAAGAACCAGGCCACTCTGTACAGTTCTGTGCCCGGAAACAACAATGCAAATCCCACCATGCTTCCGGGTGCTTCAATGCTGAGCAGCGCCTATCCCAATGTCTATTGCTCGAGCACGGGTACAACCAATGGTGTGCCTTGCGTTGCAGCCGGTGGCACAGCCAACGCGATCACCGTGGCTCAGAAGGTAACTATCCCCACGATTTTTGGAGGCCTCCTCGGCATTCCCAGCATGACTCTGTCGGCCTCGTCCAGCGCGCTGATGGCGGGCTCGGCGGCTCAGAAATACAACATCGCGATCGTTCTCGACACGACAGCGTCGATGCAGAGCGCTGATCCTGGCGGCTGCACGGGCTACGGATCGAACCCAACCAAGATTCAATGCGCTTTGTTGGGCGTCCGGACGCTGCTCAATGGACTACAACCGTGCACTTCCACCAGCACAAGCACGAGCTGCTCATCGTTTGACGGAGTGAGCATCTTTACCTATCCGAACGTCCCGGCGAATACGGCGAACCAGGCGACAAAGTGCAACGGCAGTGCTCCGGCCCCGGTGCCATACGTGGCGCCCGCCTCCGGCGCCACCTGGACGAATCCGGTTTGGACTAGCTCAACACCGAGCTACCAGATCACCAGTGGCGGCACCAACGGTTATATGAGCGACTGGAGTTCAAATAACCAGACGATTGGTTCAGCCGGTTCATACAACACCACCTCCGGTTTGGCGATCGCAGCAGGCGGGGTGAGTGGCTGTGGAGGTATGCAGGCCAAAGGCGGCGAGGGGACGTATCTTGCCGGTGCGATCTATGCGGCAGGCGAGTCGCTGGCAGCCCAGGCGCTGGCGGTCCCGAATTCAAAGAATGCAATGATCATCTTGAGCGACGGTGATGCTACCTCAAAATCATCGCAATTCAACGCATCGGTACATCTCACAGGAACCGGCGCCTATCCGGACGCCAATGATGAGTGTCACCAGTCGATTACAGCGGCAAACTGGGTTTCAAATAACGTGCCGGACACAACAGTTTTCACAGTCGCCTACAACGCGGGAACGAGCGGAACCTGTTCGACCGATACTCCGTCTATCACCGCATGCTCTGAGCTGCAGCAAATGGCTACCGTGCCATCTGACTTCTATGCCGACACCTCCTCAAGCTGCCCGGGGACGAGACTAGCCCTTCCAGCCATCTTTGGTTCAATCCAGACTCACCTGACCCACGCGCGACTGTTGCCGGCAGGCTCATAAGAATCGGCTAATACAGAGGTATGAAGCGGAAGAGCAGAGAACATAGTGGCTGGGTGACGTTGAAGCACGAAGCCCCTCGCTGATGCAGGATATTGCGTTCTGATAACTGAATTGGCGTGCACATTGCTGTAGGTCGAGTTGGTTAAGAATGGCTCTTGGTGAAACTGCAGGAACAAAGCCGGTGAGGTCTCCACAGTCCTCGGCACAGGGTCGGGAAGCAAAGACATTTCGCGTGTACAACCGCTTTAAGGATAGTTTTTTCAGCCTGGAAGTCGCGCGATTTGACACCACTGCCGAGCCCTTGAAGAGGCTCTTCGATTACCTTGTAAACGGGTCCGGCCCTGGTTTCTGGCTGAAACCTTACACAGGAATTCCAGCCATGCGAGGGGCAAAGACATTTGATCTGGTCTATCTCGATGATGATTGCCGAGTCACCGAGAGATTGGATAAGTATCCCAACCCCCAAATTGCGATTTCAAAAGATAAGCCTGCGAGTGCATTGCTTCTGCCCGCACACAGCCCCTTTGCTTGCCAGATCAGCATTGGAGATCAACTCGTAATTTGTGAAGATGCGGAACTCGAAGACATGCTCGCTGCTCTATCGGACTCAACAGATGGAGAATCAAGCCAACAAGCAGAGGTCGTTACAGGTCTTCTTCCATCGAATTCGAGTCTCTTGTCGATTGCAACCACCACCAAGAAGCTCTCGTTCGTTCAACGAGTGAAGCGTTGGTTCTCTTTCGAAACGCTGGGGGACCATCGATCGGATCGACATCCGTTGCCCGAATTAATTGCCTACCACTGGAGCGGCGGGACACCACAGCCCTACGCTCTCGGGGACATAAGTGGAACCGGTTTTTATCTCTTTACTGACGAGCGACCATACCCGGGGACGTTGATCAAGATGACGTTGCAACGAACGGGTGCCGATAGCGAAAGACTTCAGGATTCCATTGCTGTTTATACCAAGGTCATTCGCTGGGGACCGGACGGCGTCGGTTTTGCATTCGTGGTTGTAGATGCCCCGGGAGATTTGGCAGATTGGGAGACACTGAACATGTTTTTAAAGCGTGTTCTGGCGCACGAAAACAAGGAACTTTAGCACAAAATCAATATGAAATCGCCTGAACCGTGCCGGAAATGGTCGGTCCCCTGCACAGAGTTCGGACCCGTTGCTGCGGACAAAATCGACGGCAACGCTGCAAATTAGCCGCCATCCTCCAGAGAGACAAGGCGGCCAGGTCTGCAGGTTGTGGTGTGATCCCTGGGGTTACATCACAACCTGTAGCAAAATCTCATCGGACAAAACTCGACGTGGGCGATACGGTGCGTCTTTTCGCGAACTGATATGTGAAGGCCGGACGGGAACCTGCCCGGCCTTCATGGGTTCCATGCTTCGAACCATTTACTGAACCGACAATGAGTACGTCGCGCTTTGGCTCAGCGCTCCAGCGGATCCATTTACCTGGATCATGTAGGTGCCCTTGGGTGTGGTTGGACCTCCGCCGCAACCGGTCATTCCCAGCGACATCAGTGTTGCGACCAGGATTGCGCTGCTCAATGTAAACAGGCGTCTCCGCAGCTTCCGATTCTTCGCGCCGAGGAGCGGGAGTAGCAGAAACGCTGCCAGAACACCTGCAATTGAAATCGTATGCTGTAAAGGCGACCAGGCAGATGTCGGTCGTGAGGTTTCCGATTCAATAATGGCAGGGGTTGCCTTCACGTCTGTAGCAATGGTGAGTGTGGAAGTTGCCATCCCTGAGACGGTTGGCGTGATGCTCGACGAAGAGAAGGTGCAGGTGGCGTTCTTCGGAAGGCCGCTGCATGCCAGGGTAGTAGCGGCATTGAACCCATTCACCGAAGTGACAGTAACCGTGACGACCGCAGTCTTGCCGGCACTGAAAGAGCCGGTCGCCGGGTCGAGCGTCAGCGTAAAGGTGGGCGCCCCCGGCCACACAGTCACTGCCACAGCAGAAGACGTTGACGCAGCATTATTGACGTCGCCTCCGTAATTTGCAGTCACGCTGTATGATCCTGCGGCGAGTGCCGACGTACTGAGTGTTGCCACTCCCGAGCCATTGAGTGTCCCGGTGCCCAGAGTCGTCGTGCCGTTCGTGAAGGTTACGGTCCCGGTTGGCGCCGGAACGCCCGAGGCTCCGGTCACTGTCGCTGTGAAGGTGACGCTTGATCCCACCGCGACGGAGCTAGCCGAAGTCGCCAGAGCAGTTGTTGTCGCTCCGACTGCAACGGTCACGTGGACGACTCCGGAAGTCGATCCTGTGTTCCTGCTGTCGCCCCCGTAGCTTGCCGTGATGCTGTGCGATGCCACTGTAAGGGACGAAGTCGAGTAGGTCGCAACGCCCGATCCGTTCAGGGTTCCGGTACCAAGCGAGTTGGCACCGTCTTTGAAAGTGACCGTTCCGGTTGGCGTGGGAGTGCCCGGCGCGGGAGTGACAGTTGCAGTAAAGGTCACGCTCGCTCCCGCGGCAACCGAAGTCGATGAAGCGGTCAGCACCGTTGTTGTTGCCGTTGCGACGGCAGAAACGCCCATGCCGGTCAGGTTCACCACGTGGGGACTGCCAGTGGCGTTATCGGTAAAGGTCAGCGTCGCCGACTCCGCGCCTGTCGTACTCGGCGTGAATTCCACACTCAACGTGCAGGTTTTTCCAGCCGCGACGGTAGCATTAGCGCAAGTGTCTGACCCGATCATGAAGTCAGCCATGTTGGCCCCACCCGGCGTCACGGTGGTGATCGTCAGGTTGGAGGTGCCGCTATTTGTGATCGTCAGCGTCATCGCGCTGCTGGTCGTCCCCTTGATCTGGTTTCCAAAAGCAAGCGGACTCGGCGAAGCAGAGAATGCCTGTCCGGTAGACCCAGCCCCCCCGCTAATCACAAAAACGTTTTGGACTCCCGAAATATAGCCGGTATTCGTCGCCGTATTGATCGCCCCGCTCAATTCGTTGTACGACCCTGTGATGGTTGTCAGAGCCTTGGTCGCGCCGTCGATGACTACCACCGGGTTCCCCGACAAGACCCAGATCTCGTTAGTCACGCTGTTCACCAGCAGCCCAATAGGCGTCTGCGGGGTTGGAACTGAAATGTTGGCACTGATGGTATTCGTGGATCCATCCAACACATCCACGAGACCCCCATTGGCGTTGGAAGCGGGCACGTAAACTTTGTTGGTCACCGGGTTGATTGCCAGTCCGAAGGACGATAGCGCGTCCGGCCACTTAACGGTGGCCGTAATTGTCACCGTGGCCCCGTCGATGACATACATCTGGATGCCGTGTACGTCGGGCACATAGATGGTATTTGTGGTTGTGTTCACTGCGAATGACGTGTCGTTAGTCCCCACCTGGACTGTTGTCGTGACGGTATTGGTGGCTCCGCTAATCGCGGCGAGGGTGGAGTTGCTCCCGGTAGTGCCATACAGCACATAAACCACATTTGCCGCTGAGTCCACCGCGAGAGAACTGATCCCCTGCGGAACGGATACGTTGGCTTTGATTGTGTTCGTGGCCCCGTCAATGACAGACAAGTTATCCGCATCGCTAACGTAAATCTGATTAGTGACCGGATTCACCGCAATTCCATTCGCAGCTGCCGGAAGCGCGATGGTGGTGGTTGCTGCGTTGGTGGACCCATTGATTACGACAACGCCGCCGGGGTTTGCCTTGTTGAGGGCGTAGATCGTGTTGGTTGTCGGGTTGACCGCCAAGGCTCCGAAGGGCCCGCCAGGTGTTATTGTGGTCGCGGAGTTGGTCGCGCCGTTAATCACCACCATCTGGCCAAAAATGCCATCGGCCACATAAGCCGTGTTTGTCGTCTGATTCACAACGGTGGCCACAGGGTTAACCGTTCCGGGTAGGGTCGTAACGAGGGACTGCCCCTCGATCGGCGAGCATAGGAAACTCGTCAGAAGCCCACCAAGCAGAACAGTTCCCCAACGCACAAATCCTCGTCGCACGTCGCCGGAGATTCTTATTTGTTCTCGGTACTCAGCATCAAGTGTGCACGCCTTTCGGCTCACTGGCTCTGTGTTCGAGTTCAACGCATCAAAGCGCTTCGAGTGGATCATCGCGAGAAACCTCCGGGGTTTTTGGATCAGTGAGTTGGGGGAGGGAGATACCAATGGGTCAGCCGAGATATGGGAACGGGTGAGAACGCTAGCCAAGTCTCGATTGAGCAAGAAGTTGACCTCGTGCAGTCGTTTGTCGCAGAACGCGTCTAACTCTTCTCATTCATCGGAGGTTGCAGGCAAGTGTCGCCATAGGCCAATTCGGGCCATTTTGGGCCTTCTGTACGAAAACTGCTTATGGACTTCGAAATCGGACCCACGTATCATTGCCGCACCCAACGAACCCCCGGGCAGGACCATGATCGGACGGTGTGCATGGCTTCCCATCAGAATGACCATCTTGAGCGTGAGCAGACGCTGGTCTCATGGAAAGAAATTGCCTCGTTTCTCAACCGGGCCGAGCGTACCGTCAAACGATGGGAAAGAGATCGGGGACTACCTGTTCATCGGATTCCGGGCGGCGAGCGCGGTGGGGTGTTTGCCTATTCTGACGAACTGGCGGATTGGCTCAAAGGCAAAGCTCTGGAATTGGAATCCGACGACTCGGCCGCCAGCGATCGCGAGACAGCTCGCAGCGCTGAGACTGGAGCGGCAAGTGAGCGCGAGGTTGACCCTCGACCGGGTGAGAATGCTGGCCGAAACGGCGGAACGACAAATGCGCGCCGGGTGAGGTTTGCAGTAATCGGAATGACCGCGGCGCTCGCCGGAGCCGGAATCTACGCCAGTCTGGCTCTTCCATTTGGCAACTGGATTCGCCAGCGCTTGCCCGGGGCTGCCGCGATTAGATCAGCAGGTTCAGTTCGGCAAGTCGTCAATCCGGTTTCCGACGCCGAAAATAACATTGCCCACGACCTTTACCTCAAGGGTCGATTTGAATGGAACCAGAGAACCCCCGCCACCCTGAATCGCGCGCTCGACGACTTTACGCAGTCGATCGTTCACAATCCGAACGATGCCCACGCGTACGCCGGCCTGGCTGACACCTATGAGATGTTGTTCATCTACGGAAGCCGGCAGGATGATGACGCTCGCGACAGAGCGATGGCAGCAGCCAGAAAAGCCGTAGAAATGGATCGCTCCTTGTCAGAAGCGCATCGTGCGCTGGGATACGCGGTGTGGAGAAGCCCACAACTTTGCCGAGGCGGAAAAGGAACTCAATCTGGCCATCCAGCTTGATCCCAAAGATCCTTTGGCGCACTTGTGGCTTTCCAACGTTCTTGCAGGTCAGGGGAAATACTTCGAATGCCTTGCGGAGATCAACAAAGCACAGGAGCTTGATCCTGCTTCAGCTTCAATTCTGGCGATGAAGGGCGAAAGGCTGTATTTGATTGGCAGAAAGGAAGAGGGGATCGCACTCTTGAATGCCTCGATTGGCTCGGAACCCACGCTCAGCATAGCGCACCTGTATCTGGCGGAGATTGAATTCCACGAGCATAACTATCCTGTCTATCTGAGGGAATCGCAGGCTACGGCGGACACACGAGATGACGCATGGCTGAGGGAAGTTACTGTGAAGCTCTCTGCCGCTTATGCGCGGGATGGCGAACGCGGCCTGTTGAATGCAGAGTTTGCGGTCCAGGAAAGCTGCAGCCCGCCCCTCTATTCGTGGCGCGTGCTAACCAGAACCTGGAAAGCCATTGATTGCTTGAGCTGGGACCGGAAACCCGAGGCGCTGCAGCTTCTCGAAGAAGCCCACGCGAATCAGGAGAAGGAATTCGAGGACTTCAGGGCTGCGTTCGCTGAAGGTTCTCCCCAACAGGTGCATGGACCCGCCTCTAAACTGGCCGACAATCGACGGTTCCAGGCACTCATGAAACAGAAAGCCGATCTTTCGCAGATAGGGAAATTCCCGACTTCTCCTGACTCTGGCATCCTGTGAGTTAGTTTCGTCTGGCCGAATCTTGAGTCGGGTCCAAACACGCACCCCAACGTACGTCAACATGCCCGCGGTCCGCTGGATGGTTCAAGGTGCACGTGTGGCTGACGCACCTCTCATCCAGGCATCCATCGATCCCTGTTACTCCCGCACGGATAGATGATTCAAAGGGTCATATATGCGACGACTTCAGTCACATCTTGACTTGGGACTAGGTCGCAACGCCGGCTGGGATGATTTTTCCGGCACACTCGCCAAAGCCGATGCGGGGAAAGCCGGGCCTTTCACAGTATCCGCGAAACGTGACAAGGTCGCCGTCTTCAAGGAACGCGCGAGTCTCATCGGTAGGTAGCCGAAGCGGCTCTTTCCTATGCTTCATTTCAAGCAGGCAGCCTTCTGAGCCTTGTTCGGGACCGGAAATTGTGCCGGTGCCGAGCAGGTCACCCGGGCGTAGGTTGCAGCCGCTGCTCGCGTGGTGCGCAACCAACTGCGCCACGCTCCAATAAAGATCGCGAAGATTTCCCTTGCTCAACTGAATCGGACTGATCCCGGCTTGACGCATTTTCTCGGACTGCAGAAAAACCTCGAGGTTAAGATCGATGCCCGCGTGTCCGAGATCTTTGCCGGCCAGGTACGGGAGTGCCGCCGGGTCGCCAGCGGCCCGGTCAGCCAGCGGAACTCTGTACGGCGTGAGTGCCTCCATCGAAACGATCCATGGAGAAATGGATGTCGCGAAGTTCTTCGCGAGAAACGGACCCAGAGGCTGATATTCCCACGACTGAACATCGCGTGCCGACCAGTCATTCAGGAGGCAGAGGCCGAAGATATGCTCTTCTGCCTGGTCAATCGGAATTGATTCGCCAAGAGTATTGCCTGGGCCTACGAAGACGCCAACTTCGAGTTCGTAGTCCAGCGACTGCGACGGCCCGAAGACAGGTTCAGCCGCGGAGGAAAGCTTTGTTTGTCCGCTGGGCCTGCGAATCTCCTGACCGCTTACAACGACAGAAGACGCGCGCCCGTGGTAGCCGATCGGGACATATTTGTAGTTCGGCAGCAGCGGGTTATCCGGACGGAATAGCTTTCCAACTCGAGTGGCGTGATGAATGGACGCATAAAAGTCGGTATAGTCTCCGATCTGCGCCGGCAGTTGCATCTCCGCATCACGCATCGGAATCAGGAGTGGCTTCACCCGTGCCTGTGTCTCAGCATCGGCACGATCCTGATCGAGCAGCGCCATGACGCCTGTTCGCACACTCGACCACGCAGAGCGCCCGAGAGCCATCAGCGCATTCAGAGATTCTAGCGAACACGCCGCTACAGCATCATGCCGAAGTCGAGGCAAAAGTCCTCGCTGCGCGCATGCCTGCAGGTCGAGGATCTGGTCACCAATCGCGATGCCGATGGCGGCGTTCTGTCCACGACGAAACACGCCATAGGGCAGATTCTCCAGCGGAAAATCGCAGTCTGCCTGATTTGCACTCACGACCCAGCTCTTCATAGCCATCCTAAGGACTTTAAATCGTGGATTGGTTCATCGAAAGAGCAACTACCAATGCTCATGAAAAACTGCCGGCGTATTGTGGCAAGTTGATCCGTCGTCCAAGTGCGATCGCGCCAATGCAGCGAATCCGCTTCAACACGAAATGCAGCCGGGTCTTCTTCCGCCAGCAGAAACTCTGCCTCTTCGACACTGCCTCCAAAGTAAAGAAGCGCCGCAGCGGCAGAAAGATTCACAAACCCGTGCATCAAACCTCTTGGACATTGCGGCCTATATGTCAATGGCTGCGTTGACCGCAGCGGATGATGCAACCCGGCGGTTGCCTTAAATGGTAGACGAATAGTTGCAAGGGTTCTTAGCGTTTGCGTTACATCCGTGATCGATGGAATCGCCTCTGCCACAATCCCGCCCATCCTGAGTTTTGCTCTGGCGCCTGCGTCGTGGATCGCCTTGAGCATGGCGTGATTGCTTTCGTTCACTGGAACTTCAAAGTATATCTCCAGGTCGCGCGGAAGCAGATTAGCGATGCGCCCAACGACATGCGGATCGCTGCATTTGACTTCGACCGCGCCAATAGGGAGTCCACCGCTGATTTGTGCGGCTAGCAAAGCCCAATTCGCGTCTTCATCTGCGATGATACTGAGTTCGAAATCCTCGAGAGAATCGCCAGCGACAGAGCGAAATTCTGCAAGTCGATCCAGATTCACAATAAAGCGCCCGAGCGCGCGGGCGTGTTCACTCCGCCTGTATTCCAGATAGTTATTCGCGGCCGAACGCATCCCCAGGCTCGCAGGTGGATAGAGGCCTGCGTAGTCAAACAGCCCCGCGAGCAACTTTTCTAAAGCGCTCATTTCTCTTTCGACTTGGACGGGGTCGGCTTGGCCGGAGGACTCTGCTTGAAATGCTTCTTCAATCCCTGCCAGCATTCGAAATACTCGTGCTGCAGAATCCTGGAATTCATGGCGAACTCAGTAGGACGCACAACCAACTGCGTTTCGAACATGAACGCCAGCGTATTGGCGAGATAGTGGGGCTTCAACTCCGCTGCCGTCGCGCGCTCAAACGTCTCCGCATCCGGTCCATGTCCCGCCATGCAGTTATGCAGGCTGGCTCCGCCGGGCACGAAGCCCTCGGCCTTTGCATCGTAGGCGCCAAAAACCAGGCCCATGAATTCGTTCATCAGGTTGCGATGGAACCACGGCGGCCGGAAGGTGTGTTCCGCAACCATCCAGCGCGGAGGAAAGATCGCAAAGTCGCAGTTGGCAGTGCCATGAACGCTCGATGGCGCGCTGAGCACGGTGTAGATGGATGGATCAGGATGGTCAAACGAAACTGTGTTGATGCAATTGAACAGAGCAAGATCGTACTTGTAGGGCGCGTAGTTGCCGTGCCACGCCACAACATCAAGCGGAGAATGATCGATGACCGCTGACCAGAGTCTGCCCAGAAATTTCGAAGTGATGCGAAATTCCCCTTCGCGATCTTCAAAAGCCGCGACCGGCGCCTTGAAATCACGCGGATTGGCAAGGCCATTGGCTCCGATTGCTCCGAGTTCCGGAAGCCGAAAAGGCAGGCCATAGTTTTCGCAAATATATCCACGAGCCTGCTTCTCTTTGAGAACCACGCGAAACTTTACGCCGCGCGGAATCACGCAAATCTCGCCCGGCGCGACCTCGAGAATTCCGAGCTCCGTGAAAAATTCCATCGCTCCCATTTGCGGAACAATCAGCAACTCGCCGTCTGCCGTGTAAAAGAAGCGGTCCTGCATTGAGGCATTCGCGGCGTAGATATGAATCGCCAGGCCAACCTGCATCGCCGGATCGCCGTTGCCGCCGAGTGTCACGATTCCATCAACGAAGTCGGTTTTCTCTTTTGGGATCGGCAGCGGATCCCACCGAAGCTGATTCGGTGACGTGGGAACTTCGAGAAACGGCCCGCTGCGTATCATCCGGGCGGGAATCTCCTCGTAAGGGCGATGTGTCACCGATGGGCGAATTCGATACGTCCAGGTGCGGCGATTGGTTGCTCGCGGCGCGGTGAAAGGAGTTCCACTGAACTGCTCGGTGTAAAGCCCAAGCGCGTGCTTCTGCGGCGCGTTCTGACCCTGCGGCAATCCGCCGGCAACTGCTTCCGTGGCAAACTCATTTCCAAAGCCGGACTGATACCGAATCTCGTCGGGCATGCTTCTCACCTTTCACAGCGTGTTTTGCTTCGCGCGGCTCTCGGCCTCGTGCATGGCTTCGTATATCTGATCAAAGCTCTCCACCGCAAACAGAAGCTTGTGCAACTCATCCACCTTTACCGGAGTTTCGAGCACTTCGTCCAGCGAGAATTCGTGGACAGCGCAATGGCCCTCAACGACGTTTTGGCATTCGCCATGAGAACTGATCAACCCGCTCCCGTAAACCTTGATTTCGTTTCCCTCGCGAATGAGGCCAAACTCCACCGTGTACCAGAACAACCGTCCCAGCCTTTCAAGTACTCGCTCATCATTGATCGATGCACAAACCCGGCCGTACTGTGCGAGGAATTCTGCGAAGACCTTATTCGCGTGCATGGGAACATGGCCAAAGACGTCATGAAAGATGTCCGGCTCTGGAGTGTATTCAATCGATTCGCGACTCCGCAGCCACGTCGTGGTCGGAAACCGTCGCGCGGCCAGCATCTCAAAAAACGCCGGCGCCGGAAGAAAGCCACTGACCGGCGTAGAGTTCCAGCCCGTCCTTGGCTCGAGCCTCGCGCTTATCGACTGCAGTCGCGGCAGCCTGTCCTTCTGCAAGCCAATAATCTGGAAGCCGTCGAGGTAGGCGCGCGACGCGTGCTTCTCCAATTCAGGGAGCACCCTGCCGACCAGTTCCGCCCACACGGCGTGCTGTTCGTTGGTATACGCAGAGAAATCCTGCTCGATCAGGTAAGGCGCGGCAACTGATAGCGTTTCGGTTTTCATCTCATCCCTCCGCTGCGCTACAGATTGCCCCTCGCCTGCTGTTCCCGCTCGATCGCTTCAAACAGCGCCTTGAAGTTGCCCTTGCCGAAGCTGCGGCTACCCTTGCGCTGAATGATTTCGAAGAACAATGTCGGCCGATCCTCTACCGGACGCGTGAAGATTTGCAGCATGTAGCCCTCGGGATCGCGGTCGACAAGGATTCCCAGCCGTTCGAGTTCATCGATCGGCTCATCAATCTTGCCCACACGGCTCTGCAACTGGGTGTAATACGTGTGTGGCACATGAAGAAACTCGATCCCCTGCTCGCTGAGCTTGCTCACCGTGTGCAGAATGTCATTGGTGGCCAGCGCAATGTGCTGCACGCCCGCGCCGCCATAAAACTCAAGATATTCTTCGATCTGCGACTTCTTCTTGCCCTCGGCCGGCTCATTGATGGGGAACTTTACGTAGCCGTTGCCGTTCGCCATCACCTTCGACATCAGCGCGGAATATTCGGTGGAAATATCCTTGTCGTCGAAATGCTGGTACAGCGAGAAGCCCATTACGTTCGCATAAAACTTCACCCACTCATCCATCTCGTGCCAGCCCACGTTACCCACCATGTGGTCGATATGCATCAGACCGGTGGGGCGCGCAATTTTGTCGCTCTCGACGGCGCGATAGCCGGGAAGAAATGCCCCGGAATAATTTGTGCGCTCAACAAACGTGTGAATGGTGTCCCCGTAAGTTCGGATGCTCGAAAGCACTACCTGACCCTTCTCGTCGGCGAGGACGTATGGTTGGGCCACGCTAACTGCGCCTCGGCTTGTAGTCTCGGTCCAGGCCCGACGCGCATCATCGACCCACAGCGCGATCACTTTCACGCCATCGCCATGACGGCCAACATGCTCCGCAATCGCATTGCCGCCTCGCAGAGGAGTCGTGAGCACGAATCGTATCTTGCCCTGCTGCAGCACGTAGGAGGACCGATCGCGCTGACCGGTTTCCGGTCCCGCATACGCCACCAGTGACATGCCGAATGCGGCGCGATAAAAATACGCGGACTGGCGCGCATTGCCCACGTAGAACTCCACGTGATCAGTGCCCTTCAGCGGAAGAAAGTCGTTGCCGCTGGGTACCGATTCTGTGGTGGGCTGTGATCCAAGGTGTGCGGGGGCAGAGTGCACCGTAGCGCTCATGCGAATACCTCCTGCGCCGGGACATCGGGGAAGGCAATGGGGGGAAATTTCCCGGCTGACGGATAAGATAGGCTCGCCAACTGGCGCTGAAAATGGCAATCCCCGGAAAAAATGCCGCCAAAACCTAAGGTCATTAAGCATAATAGTGAGGCAACCTAAGGATTGCTGGCTGATGGCCCACAAGACCGTACCTAACAGGATCGACCTCGATGCGATTGCCTGGAAAATTCTGGAGGCATTGCAGCAAAATGCCCGCGTTTCGTTCGCTGAACTTGGCCGGATGATCGGTCTTTCCACGCCAGCAGTCGCCGAGCGCGTCCACCGTCTTGAGGAGGCCGGCGTCATTACCGGCTATCACGCTTTTCTGGATAGCGCGAAACTCGGCGTGCCGATCCGCGTCCTGGTGCGGCTCACCATCCCCGGCGGCGAATTGCAGATCAGCCGCACCGTTTCAGCGCTCAAAGAACTGAGCGAGATCAGCCGTTGCCATCGCATCACGGGCGCAGAATCGTTTGTCATCGAGGCAGACGTCGTTTCCATCCGTCATCTTGAGACGCTGATCGACAGGCTCTCCGCCCTCGGCGCTACCTCGACGTCTACCGTCTTGTCTTCACCCGTTGAGCGCCGCGACCACCAGGCGAAGCAGGTCGAGTCCTTCGCGAAGTACCTTTGATGGACGGCCCATCATGCGCCTCTTTATCGGAATTCCGCTCGCGCCAGAGGTTGTCGATGCTCTCGAAAGACACTCCCAGCGCTTGAGATCTGCGGACGACGGCTTCCGTTGGAGTTCGCCGCAAAGCTGGCACATCACGCTGCAATTTCTTGGCGAAACCGCAGAAACAACATACGCATGCCTTATCGCGCGACTGAAAGAGGTAAGATCGCCAGTCCTCCGAGTGCACCTTGATGGGACCGGAATTTTTGATCGTGCCGGAATATTTTTTGCGGGCGTGAGCGAGTCTCCTGACTTGTCGCAGTTACATAAGCGAATAGTCGCCGCCACAACCCAATGCGGCTTTGTCGCTGAAAGTCGTCCCTTTCACCCACATATAACGTTGGCTCGCGCGAAAGGAAACGCGCGCACGCCAGCTCTTCAGCAGCTCAAAGGCAGAATCAGTCGCAACGAAGAATTCCCCGCATTCACCGCGGACGAATTTCTTCTCTACGAAGCGTTCCTCGGCTCAGGAGGATCCCGCTACGAAGTTCGGGAGCGTTTTCCTCTCGCTGAACGCTGAACGACTGCGTGGCAATTTGTGCGGTCGAGCGAGCCGCTACTATGATGGTCGCTTATGCACGATGACCGCTGCACGGTTGCCGGGGTGGCGCTATGACGATTTTTGCGCCGCCAGCGTCGGACACTAAGTCGCAACTCCGCAAAACCATGGGCTTCTGGGATGTGCTGCTGTTCAACATCGCCACGGTTCTTGGTCCACGCTGGATCGCCGCCGCTGGTCACAACGGGACATCCTCAATCAGCCTGTGGGTCATCGCCGCCGTCTTCTTCTTCGTGCCCGGCGCTCTCGTCATCAACGAGCTTTCGTCCCGCTTTCCTGAAGAAGGCGGTCTTTACGCCTGGTCGAAAGAGGCCTTCGGAGACTTTCACGGATTTGTCGCAGGCTGGACTTACTGGATCTACACCGTCTTCTACTTTCCCGGACTGCTCCTGGCCAGTGCTTCCATGGCCGCCTACATCATTGGCGGACGTGGCGCACAATTGGCCCAGGACCGGACTTTCCTCCTCAGTGTTTCGCTGGGATTGTTATTGGTTGCCGTGATCCTCAACATCATCGGCCTGAACATCGGCAAGTGGCTGCAGAACGCTGGCGGTGTAGGCACCTATGTGCCACTCCTGATTCTTGCGCTCGTGGCGGTAATCGTCGTCTTCAAGCACGGCTCAGCGACGCACTTCACGGTGCAGAATATGATGCCTGCATGGAACTGGGACACGGTAAATTTCTGGTCGCAGATTGCGTTCGCCTTCACGGGACTTGAGCTAGTTTCCGCAATGAGTGAAGAAGTGCGCGACCCGAGACGCACACTGCCCCGTGCAGTGTTCGGCGCCGGAGCCCTGATCGCCCTGATGTATATCGGTGGCACTTTTGCGATTCTTGCTCTTTTGCCAGCCGCCAGCATTGATCCTCAAAGTGGCGTGTTCAGTGCCATCACAGTCGGGTCCTTGACGTTGAAGATTGGCTTGCTCGGTGTACTGGCAGCGATGCTCGTGACGGTGGGCAATGCGGGTGGAGTCGGGAGCACTGTCGCAGGCATAGCCCGTGTGCCGTTTGTCGTTGGCATCGATCGGTACCTGCCCGCGGCCTTCGGAAAGATTCACCCGAAATGGAAGACGCCCTATATCTCGATCCTGGTGCAGGCTGTCCTATCCGGAACAATTCTTGTTCTAAGCCAGATACAGACGAAGAGCATTCTGGTCGGATATCAGCTTGTCGTCAGCGCTGCGATCATTCTCTATTTCATTCCGTTTCTTTACATGTTCGCCGCGGTCATTCGCCTCTCGACACGAAAGGATCGAAAGGAAAATCCGCATGCGGTGCTTGTACCCGGAGGAATTGCGGGGGTGTGGATTTGTGGTGGCCTTGGGTTCGTCGTGGTCCTGATCGGAATCATCCTGTCGTTCTTTCCGCCGGGAGGGACAACCACAGCCTCATTCGAACTGCAATTGGTGGGTGGTACGGCCGTATCCATCCTGATCGGCCTGTTTCTCTACTGGCGCGGTGCGCGCTCAAAAAGGGCCATCTAAATATTTGGCGTTATTCAGTCGCGCGCAAGCGCGTCTGGACGCCGATACCATCCAAGATGCTATAGTCTGCAAGTTTGTGTGAGTAAAGAATGGTTGAAAGCTCGAAGCTTCACAATGTAATCGAGTCCAGTTTCGATTCCCAGTCCCCCCGCGCGACGGCAAACCGTGCCGCCCTGCAGGAACTGCTCGCCACGATTCGTGACCAGGAAGAAAAGATCCGGCTTGGGGGAGGCGCAAAGGCCGCGGCTGCCCAGCACGCAAAGAAGCGCCTCACCGTTCGCGAACGAATGAAGCTGCTACTCGACCCGGAAACCGAATTCCTCGAGCTCGGGTTGTGGGCCGCGTACGAAATGTATACCGAATACGGCGGCGCGCCCGGAGCTGGTGTCGTCACTGGGCTGGGCCGCGTATGCGGACGGCTCTGCATGATCATCGCCAATGACGCCACGGTGAAAGCTGGCGCCTTTTTCCCCATGACCGCCAAGAAAGTCATCCGCGCGCAAAATATCGCGCTGGAGAATCGCATCCCCACGCTCTACCTGGTGGATTCTGCCGGTGTGTTCCTGCCGCTGCAGGAAGATGTCTTCCCGGATACGGACGACTTCGGACGCGTCTTTCGCAACAACGCAGTCATGAGTTCGCTGGGAATTCCGCAGATCACGGCGATCATGGGAATGTGCGTTGCCGGCGGCGCTTACCTGCCGGTGATGACCGATACGGTGTTGATGACCGAAGGCTCAGGCCTGTTTCTCGCCGGCCCTTCGCTGGTGCAGGCCGCGATCGGCCAGAAGACGGATCCTGAAGAGCTCGGCGGCGCGGCGATGCATGCCGAGATTTCAGGCACTGTCGACTTCAAAGAGCCGGACGATCATCACTGTATCGCGCGCCTGCGTTCGCTGGTCGACAAGTTCGGCGATCGATCACAGGCAAATGCAGCGACAGAGCGATTCAGCCGCATTGCGTTCGATGCGAAACACGACGCACCCAGGTACTCCATCGAAGATGTGTATGGCTTGTTGAATCCCGCGCCCGGAACCAGCAATGTCTACGACATGCGCGAGGTGATCGCGCGCATCGTCGACCGCAGCGAGTTCGACGAGTACAAAGCGGACTTTGGCCGCACCGTTATTTGCGGCTATGCGCGCATCGGCGGCCGCGCGGTCGGCATCGTCGCCAATCAGAAGACCAATCAAAACCAGACCGTCGCGATGGGTCCATCGGCAGGCGCGAAACGGATTGAGGTCGGCGGCGTCATTTATACCGAGGGCGCGCAGAAAGCTGCCCGCTTCATCATGGACTGCAATCAGAACCTCGTTCCGCTCATCTTTCTGCACGACGTAAATGGCTTCATGGTCGGCAAGGATGCCGAGTGGTCCGGCATTATCCGCGCCGGCGCAAAAATGGTTTCAGCGGTCAGCACCAGCGTCGTTCCCAAGATCTCCGTCATCATCGGCGGAAGCTTCGGCGCCGGCCACTATGCGATGTGCGGCAAGGCCTATGATCCGCGATTTATGTTTGCGTGGCCGACTGCGCGCTATGCGGTGATGAGCGGCGCATCTGCGGCAGGCACGCTGGCCGAGGTTCGCGCCAAGCAGGTCGAGCGCGGCGGCAAGGTGCTTTCGGAAGACGAAAGAAAAGCGCTTTACGAAGAGATCAAGACCACGTACGACGCCCAGGCTGATCCGCGCTACGGCGCGGCGCGCTTTGGATCGATGCGATTATCGATCCAGCTCAAACACGGAGTGTCCTGATCACCGCGCTTGAGGCTTGCGCCATGAATCCCGAGATCCCCAGGTTCAACCCCGGTGTGCTGCAGACCTGAGGCGTGTTCAGTTCAATGTTCCGAAATTCGTCAATCGGCATCTTACCCACTTAGCAGCCAAGGCTGGCGTCGCTCCCGGGACGCAAAGGAGCCAAACCCCATGAGCGTTGCGCTCGAAACTAATCCAAGCCTATATCCCTTCGTGTTGACGGAGGAGCAGGAACAGCTTCGTCGCGAGATTCGTGACTTTGCCGCGCGCGAGATCGCTCCCAACGTAATGAAGTGGGACGAAGCGAGCGAATTCCCTGCTGAAGTCGTGAAGAAGCTTGGCCAGATGGGCCTGCTCGGCGTCATCTTCCCCCCGGAGTATGGCGGCGCGGGCCTCGGCTATGTCGATTATGTGCTGGCCATTGAAGAACTCTCCGCTGTCGACGGCTCAATCGGCATCATCGTTGCCGCTCACAACTCGCTCGGCACCAATCACATTTTCCTCGCCGGAAACGAGGCTCAGAAAACAGAAGTACGTTCCAAAGCTGGCCAGCGGCGAGTGGCTGGCCGCATGGGGATTGACTGAGCCCGGCGCGGGATCGGACGCCAGCAATTCGCGCACCACCGCCGTAAAAAAGGGCGACCGCTACGTCCTGAACGGCAATAAGACCTTCATCACCAATGGCCACTACGCCGACGTGGCGGTCGTGATCGCCGTCGACCGACAAAAGCAAGGGAACGCACGGACTCTCCGCATTTGTCGTGGAGAAAGGCACCAAGGGCTTTCGTCCCGGCAAAAAGGAGAACAAGCTCGGCCTGCGCGCCAGCGATACCAGCGAGCTGATCTTTGAGGACTGCGAAATCCCCGAAGAGAATCTGCTCGGTGCGGAGGGCGAGGGATTCATCGACGCCATGCGCGTACTCGACGGTGGCCGCATTTCCATTGCCGCGCTGGCGCTCGGAATCGGACGCGGCGCACTGGACGCTGCCCTGAAATACGTCAAGGAGCGCAAGCAGTTCGGCAAGGCGATCGCCGAGTTTCAAGGCATCCAATGGAAACTGGCGGATATGGCAACAGAGCTCGATGCCGCGCGTCTGCTGACACAGCGTGCCGCCGTGCTCAAAGATGCGGGCCGCAAGGTGACACGCGAATCGTCAATGGCCAAATTGTTTTCAAGCGAAGTTGCGGTGCGCATCTGCGACGATGCTGTGCAATTATTTGGCGGTTACGGATTCATCAAAGACTACCCTGCCGAGAAGTATTATCGTGACGTGAAGCTCTGCACCATCGGCGAGGGCACCAGCGAAATCCAGCGCATGGTGATTGCCCGAGAGATTCTCAAGGTGTATCCATCACGCGGCTAGCAGACTAAACAAATTGGCACACGCGTTTTCCGGATTTGTTATGCGAGTTCGATTCAAATGAGCGAACCAGTCAAAATCATCGAGTGCCCCCGAGATGCCTGGCAAGGGCTACCCGGACATATCGCGCCCGAAATCAAGGCCGGATATCTGCGCAAGCTGATCGATGCCGGGTTTACGTCACATCGATGCGGTCAGTTTTGTCTCCCCCACCGCAGTGCCCCAGATGGCAGACTCAGAACAAGTGCTCGCGCAGCTCTCGCCGCCCGCTGATGTTGAGATTATCGGCATCGTGGTAAACGAAAAAGGCGCGCAGCGAGCCATGGCAAGCGATGCAGTTACGACTCTCGGCTTTCCCTATTCCATCTCGGCGGAATTTCTTCGCCGCAATCAGCGGCAAACCCTGGAAGAATCGCTGGATGTGCTGCAGCGGGTCCAAACCATCGCTGCAGACGAAGACCGTAACGTTGTGGCGTATGTTTCCATGGCTTTCGGCAATCCGTATGGAGATGTGTGGAGCATCGACGAAGTCTTGCAGGCCTGCGAGTTGATCGCCGAATGCAGAATCACCGAAATCTCGCTGGCCGATACCGTGGGTCTTGCTACCGCCGACCAGATTGGCGAGGTGCTCTCGACGGTAACCAGGGAATTCGACAACATCGAAATCGGTGTACACCTCCATGCGCGCCCGGCAGAAGCGTCTGAGCGCATTCGAGCTGCCTTTCAAGCAGGATGCCGGCGATTCGATGCCGCGATCGGCGGACTCGGCGGTTGCCCGTTTGCGCAGGATATTCTCGTTGGGAATATCCCCACAGAGACTCTCGTGGCCGAACTGCGCGCGCATGGCGCAAGCCTGCCCCAATTCCGATCTTTTGATCCTCTCATCCTTGCCAATAATGAGATTTCGAGCTGTTTCGGTTCGGTTGTACAGTGAGAGCGAGTCCGTTGCCCTAAGGAGTGGAACTTGAGTCACAAAACAATTCTGGTAACAGACAACCACCCCATTCGCACCGTAACGCTGAATCGCCCCGATCGCCGCAACGCGATGACCCAGGAGATGCAGACGGAGTTGATCAGCGTGATCGAAGATACCGCTGCAAACCGATGCTGCGCGTTGATACTTACCGGGGCCGGAGACGCTTTTTGTTCAGGGCTTGATCTCTCAGAATTGCAGAGCATGCGCGACAAGACTGCGGCGGAGCACCGCGCCGACGCTGAACGGCTGGCGCGCCTGTTCATAGCGCTTTATGAGCTTCCCGTGCCCACTATCGCCGCGGTGAACGGTCCTGCGATAGCCGGAGGAACCGGCCTGGCAACGCTCTGCGATTTCACCCTCGCCACCCCCGCCGCTCGATTCGGATTCACAGAGGTGCGCATTGGCTTCGTTCCGGCATTGGTCTCGGCATTCCTCGCGCTTCAGGTTGGAGACAAACGTTGCCGCGACCTGCTGCTTACCGGCCGGCTGTTCGGCGCTACAGAGGCGCTGCATCTGGGCCTCGTCAATGAAATCGTGGAGCGTGAAGAGCTGGCGCCACGCGCGCAGGCCCTGGCAAAAACCCTGATGGGCAACAGCACGGAATCCATAAGCGCAACCAAACAGTTGCTTGCCACGCAAAACCGTGCATGGCTTGACGCCGCTATCGTGGCCGCGATGCAAGCCAATGCGGAATCGCGCGAAACTGCAGATTTTCGCGAAGGTGTTTCAGCATTTCTTGAAAAAAGAAAACCCGTCTGGAAGCGTTGACTCAACGGAAACGCAGCGTTGCGCCACTGCGCTTTTCAACCACGTCGGGCGTAACGTCTTCCGCAAGCTCGAATACCTCGAAGCCTGCTGGGGTCACATCGAGAACGCAAAGATCGGTAATGATGCGATGTACTACCGCGCTTCCCGTCAACGGCAAGGTACATTCGCGCAGTAGTTTCATGCCCCCATCAGGCGTGTTGTGTTCCATCAGCACGATGACGCGGCGCACGCCTGAGACTAGATCCATCGCGCCGCCCATGCCCTTGACGCGCTTCCCGGGAATCATCCAATTGGCCAGATCGCCCCGTTCTGAAACTTGCATCGCGCCAAGAATCGCCAGATCGATATGGCCGCCGCGAATCATCGCAAAGGAATCCGCGCTCGAAAATGTCGCCGCTCCCGGCACAAACGTTACCGTCTCCTTGCCGGCATTGATAAGATCGGCGTCGATCTCCGATTCCAGGGGATACGGCCCCATCCCGAGCAGGCCATTCTCCGATTGCAACGTCACCGTTATACCCTTCGGAATGTAATTGGCAACCAGCGTTGGAATGCCAATGCCGAGGTTGACGTAGTAGCCATCCTGCAATTCTTTTGCGGCACGTGCAGCCATCTGGTTGCGTGTCCAGGCCATGCGTCAGCTCTCTCTCGTGGTCTTCTTCTCAATCCGCTTAATCGGATGAGGGATGTGCACCAGGCGATGAACGAAGATTCCCGGCGTATGAATCTCGTCTGGATCGAGCTCACCGGGCTGGACGATTTCTTCGACTTCTGCCACCGTGATCTTGCCGCAGGTCGCCGCGTTGGGATTGAAGTTCCGCGCGGTTCGACGATAGATCAGGTTCCCATTCAGATCCGCCTTCCACGCCTTCACCAGTGCGAGGTCAGCCACAATCCCACGCTCAAGAATGTAGGCCTTTCCCTCGAATTCTTTCTGCTCTTTCCCCTCGGCAATAATCGTGCCGACCCCGGTGCGCGTATAAAAACCGGGAATGCCCGCGCCGCCCGCTCGCATACGCTCCGCCAGCGTTCCCTGCGGACAGAACTCCACTTCGATTTCTCCTGATAGGAATTGCCGCTCAAACTCCGCGTTCTCTCCCACGTAGCTTGAAATCATCTTCTTGATCTGGTGCGTCGCCAGCAGCAACCCCAGGCCGGCACCATCAACGCCGGCGTTATTGCTGGCGATCGTCAGATTGCGAACGCCGCTGTTGCGCAATGCAACGATGAGCTCGTCAGGAACTCCACAGAGTCCGAAACCGCCGACCGCCAGCAGCATTCCATCGTGCACGACGCCATCGAGCGCGGCCTTCGGATTGGGGAAGAGCTTATTCATTTCGATATGGAAGCAGGATGTCTCTACAAAGCTGGAGTTTTCGCTGCCCCGTCGCTTGTTTTACACGAGTCGCTGCACAGCCGCCAAGTGACGGCCTCGTCGATGTTGATCCCAGATGAATGATTTACAGTGTCCGCATGCATTCGATTCCAACCGCAGCGCAGCTAAAACGGCTTGTTGCCTGCGGCATTTGTGTCGTTCTTTGCGCGTCCGCAGCACGGGCATTCGCGGGGAACAACGCTGGATTCTCCAGCGCCAAAAACCGAGAAGGCCGATTCCATCCTGATCCTGAAAAAAGATCATACGATGAAACTTCTGGCTGGCGGAAAGGTAATTCGCACCTATAAAGTCGCATTAGGCAGGGGCGGTCTCCCTCCCAAACAGCGCGAAGGGGACGCCCGCACTCCCGAAGGCCACTACGTCATCGACGCAAAGTATGAGCACAGCTCTTATCACAAGGCTCTGCACGTTTCGTATCCAAGTTCTGACGACCGCAAGCATGCCGCGAGTCTCGGAGTGCCGCCCGGCGGCGCTATCATGATTCACGGACTGCCCAATGGCAAGGAATGGGTGGGTGCGGGTCATCGCCTCTACGACTGGACTCTGGGATGTGTCGCGGTGACCGATGAGGAGATCGATGAGGTGTGGAAACTCGTTCCGGTTGGGACACCTGTCGAGATTCGCCCCTAAACGTACAACACTGACATCCCCAAGCGCATCCAATTGAAAAGACAGTTATTTAGATAATTCACGCAATTGTCCGATGTTCTTGAAAGACCGATCATGCTTAGATTATTCAGCTTTCAGAAATCTCTAGGTTCAAGTCGCCTGCATTCAACAATCCGCGCCTTTGCGGTTCTGCTTGTCTTGCTGATCGGCTGTGGTCATTCACACGCTTATTCGGTGCTGACTCATGAGGAGATCATCGACCTCCTCTGGAAGGATCAGCTCCGGCCCATGATCCATGCGCGCTATCCCGGACTCACGGACGACCAGATGCGCGAGGCTCACGCGTATGCATATGGGGGCGCCGTGATCCAGGACATGGGCTACTACCCCTTCGGCGATAGGGAGTTCAGCGATCTGGTGCACTATGTGCGCAGCGGCGACTTTGTGCTCGAACTGCTGAAGGAAAGCCAGACCGCGGACGAGTACGCTTTTGCTCTGGGAGCGCTGTCGCATTACGCGTCGGACATCACCGGACATCCCGCGGTGAACCAGGCGGTCTCCCTCACCTATCCGAAGCTTCGCGCCAAGTTTGGGCCATTTGTTCTCTATGCGCAGGACAAGACCGCGCACATTCGTACTGAGTTCGGCTTCGACATGGCGCAGGTCGCTAAAGAGCGTTACGCACCACAGCAGTATCACGACTTCATTGGCTTCGAGGTATCTAAAGAGCTTCTCGAACGCGTTTTCCCCGTGGTGTATGGCGTGCAGTTGAAAGACGTGCTGCCACACGAAGATCTGGCCATCGGCTCATTTCGTTACTCGGTCAGCTCCCTGATTCCGCACATGACTCAAGTGGCATTGCGCACGCACAAGAAGGAAATAATGAAGGAGGTTCCGAACTTCGAGAAGCAGAAGTTTCTCTACCGCCTTTCGCGTGCGGATTATGAGAAGCAGTGGGGCAAAGAGTATCAGCGCGCCGGCTTTGGCGTTCGCTTCTTGTCGGTGATTCTGAAGGTGCTTCCCAAAGTTGGTCCTCTCAAGGCGCTTGATTTCAACATACCGACGGCAAAAACCGAAGATCTCTACTTCACCAGCATCAATCAGACAGTGGACAGATACGGCTCGTTGCTAAAGGAAACGCGCTCAAAACAAATCAGGCTCGCCAACGAGGATCTCGACAGCGGCAAGCCGACTCTCGCGGGTGAATACACGCTTGCCGACGACTCTTATGCGCAGCTTCTGTCGCAACTGGCCGACAAGAAGTTCGACGCGACGACAGTTCCATTGCAGAAAAACATTCTTGACTTCTACGCGAATGCAGCCGCGTCGAACGACACTAAAAAGGATCCCGGAAAGTGGCAGAAGGTACAGAACAACCTCGAAGCGCTGAAAACCTTCACTCCCAATCCGGCGCAGCCACCGGCAGAATCAGCGAAACAGGCTCCAACCGGCGGCATGCAATAACGACTCTTCTGCGAAAATAGAAGAGGAATGCTCTCACTTCAAAATGCCGGCAAGCGCTTCGGTCCCCGCGTGCTCTTCACTGAGGCCAACTGGCTCATTCGCAGCAAAGAAAAGACCGCCCTCGTCGGCGCCAATGGCACCGGCAAATCCACACTCATGAAGGTTCTTGCGGGCCTCGAGTCGCTCGACTACGGGACCATGCAGCTAGACGCGTGGCATGAGCATCGGATACCTTCCTCAGGAAGGCCTGCGGCTGAGCGGGCGCACCGTGTTTGATGAATGTCTGAGCGTGTTCGACGAACTGCGCGCCATGGAGGGCGAGATCGAGCGGACAGCGGCGCAGCTCTCCGAACTCGACCACGAAGGCCCTGAATATGAGGCGGCCGCCGAACGCTACTCCATGCTGCAGGAGCGGTTTCATGCGCTTGATGGCTATGCCCTCGACGCGCAGGTCGGCTCGGTCCTCACCGGGCTCGGGTTTGGCAAAGAAGACTGGTCGCGCCAGGTGGATGAATTCTCGGGAGGCTGGCAGATGCGCATTGCGCTGGCCAAGCTGCTGCTGGCAAAGCCCAACCTCCTGCTGCTGGATGAGCCCACCAACCACCTCGATCTGGAAACGCGCAACTGGCTCGAAGACTATCTGCACAACTACCCTTTCGGATACATCCTCATTTCGCACGACCGCTACTTTCTCGACGTGACCATTGATCGCACAGTTGAGATATGGAACAAGCGCCTCACCATCTTCCAGGGCAATTACACCAAATACCTGTCACAAAAAGATGAGCGGCGCGCGCAGTTACAGGCGTCGTACAAGCAATCAGCGCGATCAGATCGAACATCTTGAAGCGTTCATTAATCGCTTCCGCGCGCAGGCCACCAAGGCCAAGCAGGTGCAGTCGCGCATCAAGGAACTCGAAAAGATCGAACGCATCGAGATTCCAGAGGAAGAGCCGGTCATCCACTTCAGATTTCCCCAACCTCCGCCGTCGGGCAGGACCGTGGTGGAGGCGGAAGGCCTGGCAAAAGACTATGGGGAGAAGCATGTTTTCAGCAACGCGCGGTTTAACATCGAGCGCGGAGACCGCGTGGCGCTGGTCGGCGTCAACGGCGCGGGCAAGTCCACCCTGATCAAGCTACTAAGCGGAGCCGAGGCCCCAACGGCGGGTACAGTCAAGCTCGGCCACAACGTCGTCAGCGAGTATTTTGCCCAGGACCAGTACAAGGTGCTTGACGGCGACTCGCGCATGCTGGACGACATGAGCCGCGCCGCGATGAAAGTGCCGGAATCAGAGTTGCGGTCGTTGCTCGGGATGCTTTCTCTTCTCCGGCGATGATGTTTTCAAACCGCTGGGCGTGCTCTCTGGCGGTGAGCGCAACCGCTACGCCCTGGCACGGATTCTGGTGTCGCCTTCGAACTTCCTTCTCCTCGACGAACCCACGAACCACTTGGACATGCGGGCCAAGGACGTGTTGCTCGAAGCCATTGCCGCTTTTTCCGGCACGGTAGTTTTCGTCTCGCACGATCGGTACTTCATTGATCGCCTGGCAACGCGCGTGATCGAGGTTGAGAACGGCACGATCACCACCTATCCCGGCAACTACGAGGACTATCTGCGGAAGAAGGAAGAACTCGCCGTTGCCGCATCAAGAGCCGATGTTTTTCCGGATGAGAATCGCGCACAGGCCTTAAAATCGAGACCCACAATACCCAACTCCTCATCTCTCGGACCCGGCGTTCACAGTTCGCCAACCTCCGGAACGACGATCGTGATTGAAGGCGGGGATGACGGGGTTGCAGCGAATGGCCGTCCCAAGCGACTGAATCCCATCAAGCAGAAACAGATGGAACAGCGATGCATGTTCCTCGAAGAAGAAATTCCACGCGTCGAGGCATCCATCAGCACATACCGAGGAACAGCTCGGTGTCTACGTCTCGGCGACCGAGACGCAGAGGCTGACGGAATTGGCGACAGCGCTGCGCGAGCAGCTCGGCTCCCTCACCACTGAGTGGGAAGACCTAATGCTGCAACTTGAAGGGGCATAAGCCGCCCCCTGAGGTAGACGGTCCCATACGGGACAGCTTTGGTTGAACGCGGGCGGTTGAAGGTAAAGAAGCTGAGCTCGTCGTCTGTGAGTTGTTGCTTTTCTACAATTCAGACAAAAAAGATGGTCGCTCGCCCCGGTTTGCTGAGACGGCCCTGATTTCCGGTCGTGCATAATCAAGACACGATGGCGCTTTTGTGGAATCCGGAAAGCTGGTCGCAACGGCTCGCTGAGCTTGAGGCACGCTCGGGCGAACTGAAGGAAGCTCCGCTGCGGCGCGATGTCCGCTCGCTGGGCACGCTGCTGGGCGAGGTGCTGCGTGAACAGGCGGGCGAAGACCTCTTCGACCATGTTGAAGCTCTGCGGCAAGGAACCATTGCGCGGCGCGATGCCGAGGCCCGAGGCGATGAGAAAGAAGCGGAGCGGCTGGGCGCGAAGGCGCTTGCGTTGGTCCATTCTCTGCCCGCTGAGCGAGCCATTCTACTCACACGCGCGTTTGCTTTTTACTTTGAGCTAATCAACCTTGCTGAAACAAATCATCGCAAGCGCCGGCGCATTGCATTGCAACTGAGCGGCGACCAGGGACGGCAGCGCGGATCGCTGGCTGGCACCTTGTTCGAAATGCGGCGCGTGGGAATCAGTGCCAATGAGGCGATGGACTGGCTGCGGCGCATCCTGATTGTACCGGTGTTTACCGCCCACCCGACGGAAGTTGCGCGGCGATCGGTGATGTTCAAGCGGCGACGTATTGGAGAATTCCTGGCGACGCTGGATCGCATTCCTGTGCCGGAGCAGGATTTGGCGCGCCTTGAAGAAGCCATCCGGGCCGAAATCACCAGCCTGTGGCAGACCGATGAAGTGCGGTCGCGGCGACCGACGGTGTATGACGAAGTGAAGATGGGGCTGGACTATTACGACGTCTCCATCTTCGAAACGCTGTGGGGCCTGTACCGTGAGATTTCTGAAGCCTTGCGCGCGGCGTACGATCTCGCAATTGAGGCGCATGAGTTGCCGCAGGTGCTGCGCTTCGGTTCGTGGATCGGCGGAGATCGCGACGGCAATCCCTTTGTGACGCCGGAGGTGACCCGCGATGCGATCGAACTGGCACGCGGACATCTGCTGCTCTACTACCAGGCGCGGCTCGACGACATTATCGACCTGCTCACAACCAGTGCGCAGCAGCGGCCGGTGAGCGGCGAATTGCGCAGGCGGCTCGATGCCTATGTCGCGCTGGTGCATACGCCGGAGGCGCAGGTATTTGGCGCGCAGTATGAGTTTGAGTACTATCGGCGATTCATCATCTGCGTGAAGGCGCGTATCCAACGCACGCTGGAGCAAACCGGCAAACACGGCGCAACCCTGCCGGTGATGCCCTACACCCTCACGCAGGGGCAGGACAAGCTGGCGCAGGTTCTGCCGGAATACTGCAACGTTGAAGAATTTCTCGACGACCTGGAGACTCTGCGAGCTTCACTGGCGGCGAATGCGGGGCTGAGGATTGCGCGCACGCTGATCGATCCGCTGATTCTGCAGGTGCGAACATTTGGGCTTCATCTACACACGCTGGATATCCGCCAGCATGCCCGAGTGCACGCGGCGGCACTGCAGGAGGCGATCAGCGATACCATCGCGCCGCAGTTGCCGGCGGGAATGTCACCGGAAACAACCTCGGTGCTGGAGACGTTTCGTGTCGTGGCGGAGATTAAGCAGGGCTGCTCTCCCGAGGCGATTCGGCACTACGTGATCAGCGGGGCTTCGAGCGTGGAGGATGTGCTGGCGGTGGTGCGGCTGGCGCGCCTGGGCGGCGTGACGGTGGAGGGCGCCGGACGTGATCCAGGGCTGATGCCGGTGCCGCTGTTCGAGTCGATTGAAGATTTAAAGCAGGCGCCCGCGATTTGCCGCGAACTGTGGAGCCGCGCTGACTATCGCAAGTTGATGGCGTCGTGGGATAACTGGCAGGAAGTGATGCTGGGCTACTCCGATTCGAATAAGGACGGCGGGATGCTCACCAGCACGTGGGAGATTTTTCGCGCCCACCGCGATCTGCACGTAGTAGCGCGCGAGTGCGGAGTGAAGCTGCGGCTGTTTCACGGTAGAGGCGGAACAGTAGGACGCGGCGGCGGTCCGACGCATCGCGCAATTTTTGCGCAGCCGATGGATGCATTCGAAGGGCAACTGCGCATCACCGAACAGGGCGAGGTTCTCAACTTCAAGTACGCCGATGAAGTATTGGCCGAGCGCAATCTTGAGCTAATGATTGCGGCATCACTCGACGCTCTTGCCCGCCCCAATGCGCGCGACCCCGAGGGACATTTTACCGGGGTGCTGAAGCCGGAATGGGAAGCCGCGCTCGACGAGTTATCGGAGATTTCGTTCAGATTTTATCGAAAGCACATTCTGGATGATCCGGAAGTCGTGACTTACTTTGAACAGTCGACGCCGGTCGCCGAGTTGGAGCACGCGAAGATCGGGTCGCGGCCTGCGCGGCGAAACAAATCGCCGAAGCTATCGGATCTGCGCGCGATTCCGTGGGTATTCGGTTGGACGCAGTCGCGGTTGCTGGTGCCGGCATGGTTTGGTGTGGGGTTTGCGGTCGAGGAGTTTACAAAGAAGCCCGGCACTCTCGATCTGTTGCAGAAGATGGCGCGAGAATTTCCGCTGTTCATCGATCTGCTGCGCAACGTGGAGATGGCGCTGGGTAAGGTGGACCTGGCGACCGCGCGTCTGTATGCGGAGCTCGTGACTGAGGCGAAGCTGCGCGAGCGGATCTTCGACATGTTCGAGGGCGAGTTCCATCGCACGGTGCGCGCGGTGCTGGCAATTACGAAGCAGAAGGAATTACTCGAAAGCAATATGGTGCTGGGGCATTCAATCAAGCTGCGTAATCCGTATGTGGATCCGATGCATTTGATCCAGGTGGACATGCTGCGCCGAAAACGCGCCGGCGAAGATACGCCGGAAGTGAACCGCGCGATTGCAGCGACTATCAGCGGAATTTCGGCAGGGTTGCGGAACACCGGCTGAAGCCGATGTTCTCCGATGTGCAGAAATTTCCTTCCCGCGCTGGACACGGTCTCTTTGGTTCGCACCAATGGGGGATTGTGCAGCAGTCGAAACAGGACTTAGTCTCTCAAAATCTGTTTGGCCTTGCCAATTTCCGATCAAATGAGGAGCGTCGAGATGAAGTCTATTCAGACCGCGTGTGCGGGGGGGGTGACCCTGGCAATTCTTTGTCTCGGTGTGAACGCCGGTGCGGGCCAGTCGCACCCACAGGCACAGCAACCAGCCAGGAACGAGATCAAGATTCTCGACAATCCGGGCGGCGGGCAGTACGCGTTTGGCGCGATGACCAGTCAGTCGAACAAGGCCGACGCGCTGATTTACATGCTGCACCAGATACATGGGAAATTCGGAGACAAGCCGCAGGTCGGCAAACTATTCCAGTCGCGGGATGGGAGTTCGCTGGCGACGTTCTTTACTCTGACCGCGAAGAATATGGGGGGAGCCCCAGTTACGGGACTTCTGATCATTACCCAGCACGGCAACGCGACGCCCCAGATGGGAATTCTTTATGACGATTCAAGACGATTCGTCAACACGGAACCCGCCATGCTGAAGGCTGTCTCTGCCGCGTGGCAGGGAGCGGGAGCGCCGGCCGGTGGCGGTTCCTCGAAGCCCGAGCAGGCGCAGGCCGCGGTTGCTCCGAAAAGCAGCGGTCCGGAGAAACTCTATCCGGCGACTGGAGGCGATCGCAGCGCAGTGATTGATTTGCCGCCGGGCTGGCGAATCGTTTCGGTCGCTGGCGGTTCGATCGCAGCAGAGGGCAATCACGGCGAGATGGTGAGCCTGCAATCTGCCTTTCAGCAGATCATCGATCCGCGTAATCCGCAGGCCCAAAGCCTGATGTATGGAGGGATGGCCGGCCGAGGTCCAAAGGTAGTCTGTCCCCTGGGGCCGAATCTCTTTGAGGATTACGTATGCGTGGTGAACCAGAATCGCCGGAACAATGGCAAACCTGCTGCCTCGTATAACCTGACCAGCGCGACGCCTCAGTCGGGGCCGGGCCAGATCCGTCCTCTTGCGGTTTTGTTCACCGTGGACCTGCACGATGGCATGGGGCTGCGCAATGGCAGCGGGCGCCTCGACCTGCTGGGAAGAGCGGGAGCGACCTGGGCGTTAGCCTTCAGCATGTCGAATATTCCGCAGAAATACGCGGATTCCGAAGCGGCCACGTTGAAGGCCGTGGTGGCATCGTACCGGAGAAACGAGGGCGTGATCTCCGCTGAAAACGCCGCTGTCATGGACCGCATCCGGCAGCAAGGCATTGCGAACGAAGAGCAGGCTAAGGCGATCAACGCAAATCGCGAGGCAAACAAGCAATCTTTTGACAACCACATGCAGACCCTTCGCCAGAACGACGCTGAGAACGATCAGCACATGGCGAACATCGACTGGCAAAGCAAGATCACACAGGATTACATTCTTGACCGCTCTGTAGTGAAAGATACTGAGTACGATGACAGAGCGACGGTTGGGAACAAGTTTGCGGATTCGCTGGTGAAGACCAACCCGAACCGTTTTGAGATTGTTCAGAACCAGGACCTGATCCGGGGCAGGGACTACTAGGCCGCTGAGAGTCATCCTGCATTCCGCGGCTCTGTCGCCTGGAGAGAGGACCTCTCTCGCTGATGTGGCTACAGACAAGAGCAGATTCTTCGCGGCCGCTTGCCCGCGGACTGTGTCCGCGGGTACCCAGGCGTGCGGCGCTCAGAATGACACTTTTATTGCGGTGACGTGCAGTGTCTACTTCGTGCCGTCTTCGGTGCTCTTGATGAAGTCGGCCGTTGCGTCGTGAAGCTCTTTCAGCGCCGGCGTGGTGACGTAAACCATGTGACCGGTCTGGAAAAAGCGATAGTTGATGTTGCTCTGCAGTGACTGCGGAATCTGCAGGTGCTTGTCCTCATAGATCGCGCCGAAGAAGGTGCAGCCCAGGTCGTAGTAGCCGCCCATCAGCAGGATCTTGAGTTTTGGATTTTGCTTCATGGCTATGGCGAGATCGGGCATTACGTTCACGCTGGAGTCGTCCCAACCCTGCTCGCCCGGCGGCGCGTGGTGCAGGTCCCAGTGAAAACCTGGTTCGTATGCACCTGGCTTGTAAGTCAGATTCTCGCCGTACTTGAGGGTATCGCGCGCGTACTGGTTGATGGCGGTGTTGTAGGCGGAGGACGTTGCAGAACCGAAGGGATCGTAGTCCGCCTCTTTGCTCAGAGGGTCGATGTCCGGACCCATGTAGCGGGTGTCGAGGCGCCCGGTGGTGATGCCCATCTCGGATTGCAGCTCTTTCGAAAATGCACCGCCGCTTACGCGCAGGTTCGATTTAATCCAGTAGGCGGCAGGGACGCCGGTATAGCTTTCGAGCTTGGCGGCGACTTCCTTCTTCTGGGCTTCGGGAAGCTCTGCGCCTTGCAGCAGGGCTGTGGCGTAGGCACCTAGTGAGAATTGCTCCACTTCTTTGAGGAAGGGCTCGAGACCTGCCGACTGATTGGGGACGCGGTGGTGATACCACGCAGTGGCGGCCATCGAAGGCAAAGCAAGAAAATAGCCGTTGTCGGTGCCGGGATTGCCCTCCGGTCCGTCAGCGCTCGAGTCAAAGCTGAGAATCTGCGAGAGGAAGATGGAACCGTTCAGATCGAGATGGCGCTGCAACAGGTTAGTCAACACGGCCGTCCGCGTCGTCCCGTAGCTCTCGCCAAACAGATACTTCGGCGAGTTCCATCGATCGTACTTCGACAGAAAGCGGCGGATGAAGCGGTCGAAGGCGTGCGCATCGGGGTCAGTTCCATAGAAAGCCTTCCCGGCGTCCTTGCCATAAATGCGGCTGAATCCGGTACCGGGAGCGTCGATAAACACCAGGTCGCTGACGTCGAGCAGGCTGTACTCGTTGGGCACGATCTGGTAGGGCGCGCCTTCCTGGTGCGCGGAGTCCTGCGGCAAAACCAGTCGCATCGGTCCGAAAGCCCCCATGTGGAGATACATCGTGGCGCTGCCGGGTCCTCCGTTGTAGAGGAAAGTGATGGGGCGATTCTTCGCGGGATTTTTTTGTAGATAGGCAGCGTAGAAGATGCGCGCCGTCGCGGGGCGTTCTTCCGGCTTGGTGGTCATATCGATGGTGGCGTCGGCGAGATATTTGCCGTCGAATCCGATCATCGCGTCTTGCGGGTCAGTGGACCCGACCGTAAGCGAGCCGGCAACGGCGCGATACTCGATGGTCTGACCGCCTACCTTGATAGAGCCTTCGGTGGTCGAGTCCGCTGGAGCATCGGGGGTGGGGATGATTTTAGAGTCAGGTTTTGCGGGGGAATTGTTCTGCGCAATTGCAAAAGAACCGGCAACAAGGCAGACAGTTAATGCGGAAATCCAGCGACTGCAGACACGATGCAGCATAGTCGGGCACAACCTCCTGGGATGATCCGTCGGTTCCCGGAGTATACCTGAGCGGCGTTCTAAAACCTCCCGGCAACGCACCAAACGCACCGTGCTAAACAAAGAATTATTTGACATTAAGTGTACTATGCGTAATAGTACGCATGTGATCCCATTCAGGGTGCAATTCCGGGCAGGCCTTTCGCTTTTTGAGCAAGTTGTCTATGCCTCAAAGAAGGCGATGGTCTCAGGCCAACTGCGCCAGGGCGATACATTTCCCTCAGTCAGGACTCTTAGCAAAGAACTCAAGATCAATCCCAACACGGCGGCGAAGATCGTGGCACACCTTGTCAATGAAGGATTACTGGAGACCCGGCCCGGCGTAGGCACACTAGTCGCCGCACTTCCTGACTCCACCCGGAAGGAGCGCACACAATTGCTCGGGCATGAGATCGAGGAGATTGTCGTCGAGGCCAAGCGACTGGGAATCGGCCTTGACGAGATGCTCGATTCCATAACCGATCACTGGAAGAACCTTACACGCGAGGACATAGGCAGCAGCACGCCTAACGATGGAGGCCGTAGAGAGCTATGAAACTCGCCATCCGCACAGAAAAGCTGTCACGCAGATTTGGAAGAACGGTGGCTGTCGACAGCGTCGATCTCGAGGTGCCGGAAGGCGCTATTTACGCGTTGGTCGGCGCGAACGGTGCAGGAAAGACAACGATCATCAAGATGCTGATGAACATCTTCAACCCGAGCGAAGGGCATGTGGAGGTTCTCGGGACCGACGCAAGGCGCCTGGCAGGAAAAGCGTTCACCCGCATCGGTTATGTTTCAGAGAATCAGGAAATGCCGGAATGGATGACCACGGGCGCCATGCTCGACTATTGCAGGTCATTCTATCCGCAGTGGGACCCCGCGCTCGAACAGCAGCTGGTACAGCAGTTCGATCTTCCCTTGAAACGCAAGCTCAAGCATCTATCGCGCGGCATGCGGATGAAGGCTGCATTCGCAAGCTCACTGGCCTATCGGCCCTCTCTGATCGTGCTGGACGAACCCTTCTCCGGGCTCGATCCCCTGGTGCGGGATGAGCTGATCGAGGGTCTGCTGGATCGGGCTCCTGAGACCACTATTTTCCTCTCAAGCCATGATCTTGCGGAAATTGAGAGCTTTTCTAGCCACGTCGGATTTCTGGAGCAGGGCAGGCTGCTCTTTTCTGAGGAAATGCCGATCCTGTCGGGTCGCTTCAGAGATGTGACTGTCACGCTCGAACGTCCGTCATCTCTTCCCGAAAATCGCCCCGCATCCTGGTTGCAGCCGGAGATCGTGGATTGCGTCGTCCGCTTTGTTCACAGCAGTTACAAACAGCAGGTCACCGAGCGGGAGCTGGCCGAGTTTTTCCCTGCGGCTCGCAGTTTCTCCCTCGACCCCATGCCGCTTCGTTCCATCTTTCTAGCCGTTGCCAAATCCGGTCGCAATCACAGGTCGTCGGATGCAAATGAAGTCAGGAGGATCAACGCATGAAACAGATCCTGCGAATCTTCGTGAAAGACGCCCGTCACCAGTGGCTCGAAATCCTGATTTCAATCGCCGTGCTCGCAGCCCTGGTGTTCACCTGTCATTCTCGGTGGCATACCGGAGCGGGGATGTACGGAGGTGACGTCTCATTTTCAGCACTTGGTCTCGTGAGTAGCTTGCCGGGTCTTCTTGTTTTCATGGTTCCATTGAGCTGGTGGCTGTTGATCTCTCCCCTTATTCATGAGGAGAAACTTGTAGGCGATCGCCAGTTCTGGATCACTCGGCCTTATGAGTGGAAGAAATTGCTTGCGGCGAAAGTGCTATTCCTGATTGTGTTTCTCTACATCCCACTGCTGTTGGCGCAGTGTTTGATGATGGCGGAGGCGGGGTTCTCACCATTTTCCTCTTTCCGCGGTCTTCTCTATGATTCGCTCCTGATCGCTTGTGCCCTGGCGCTCCCCTTGGTCGCTCTGGCTTCGGTCACGAGAAACTTCGCACGCATGACGCTGGCCGTGTTGGGCGGGGTCGTTTGTCTCATTGCGATTGTGCTGCTGCTGGCGACGTACCATTCTCCAGACAGAATTGCTCTTCCACATCAAGGCGAAATCGCCTTCTATCTTGCATTTTTCCTTTGTCTGGCCGTAATCATCGTGCAGTATTCGCGGCGGAATGCTAAAGTCTCCTGGGTTTTGTTAGCTCTCCTCGTCGTGCTCTTTGGCGCATTCAGCATGGGTGGCGCACCCGACAACGCTCAGATGGACCGCGACTATCCCGGCAACCAACAAAAAGTCATCGCGGCCCAGTTCGCTTATCAGGAGAAAGAAGAATCTGCAGCCTCTGTCATGGTGGCGCAAAAACCTGATCGGGTTGGAATCTCAATCCCGGTTCTCGTCTCTGGGGTGCCAGATGGGACGGTCACGATTCCGGATTTTCTGAAGGTCACGCTTCAAACCCCGAGCGGCGCGCGCTGGACGTCGGCGTGGCAATCCATTTCAATGAACAAATTCTTCCCGGGAGAAAGAGTGGCCAGCGCGCAGTTCACGATGCCACGCGCGGTTTATGACGAGTTCCTCGGCAAGCCACTCAGCGTGCAAATCACATTTGCGCTGACGCAAGCGCGCGCCGAGAATGTGGAACGATTCGCACTCGGCCAGGATGACTTCGCTAGATCTGGAGTGCGCATTTGCACGGCCATCAGGGGCTTTGCAGAGCGTCCGGATGAGATCGGCGGTATCGCTTGTCGCGCACCGCTGCAGCCTGAACTGACGCTTGTCAGCTCGGCGTGGTCCAGTGCTCCATGCAGCGGCACATCGCCGAAGATTGACGACTCCGTGCAAACCGCGGCTTGGATCGGATCGCTTGAAAAGGCATCGTTGGAATTTGGTATCGTTCCTGTCTGGTCATCGACTGTCGCTTTGACCAATCAATATGTGATGGGATCTAACGGGCCCACGAAAACGCGGCACCTTTGCATTGGAACGCCGGTGACTTTCACGAAATACGCATTGACGGCGCGTACCCAGGCAACATTTTCGATGAACAGCTTTCAACTCCCCCGTCTTGATGCTGGTCAAATCACGGTGATCAACAACGATTGATCGCCGAGGCGGATGCGGTACGGTTGTCTAGTTTGCGACTTCGCAAATCAGCACTCGAAGGGTGAGCGAGCGCGCATTCGCAGCGCGATGAGCAGACTTGCGCATCCGCGCGCGAGCGCATCGGGACGATGACGATTGGGATCTGAGTTAGGGGGGTGCAAGACGGATATGCCGGCTTGCGCCGGCATGCGTATGCGACAACCAAGGCCAGAAACTACCCGGCTATGGCGTTGACGGTCTGGTCGCTGCTCTCGATCAGGGGGCGAAACGCGTTGATGAGGTTTTCGACCTGGGCTTTTTGCATGCGGAGGAGATCGAACTTCCTTGTGATCTCGTTCAGTTCCGTCATGGCTTGTTCGTAGGCTACGCGATAGGGATCCATGTTTATCTCTCCACTTGGCGAAGTGTAGCACCGTAAAACATCAGAAAATCAAAGGTGTGGTGCAGTTAACCATCCCAAAGTAATGGGTGGAATGTTAAGACAAGACTGAGCGGGAAACCTGCGACGATCAAAGTTTGCGATAGTAAATGGATCACGGGCCGGGTGGAGTCGTCGCACCGCAGCCCGTGACGCTAGCCACCCCCATTAGCTTTCCGGGTCGTACCGGCTAGACACCTGAGCAAACTTGTTGAACTCTGTGTTCGTTCTTGTTTGACTCATACTACCCGCAGATGCCCGTGGGAAGAAGCGTTTGTGCTGCACTCCGAGTGACGGAAGTTTGGCAGAGCAGGTTGCGCGTGAAGAAGGAGCGTCAATGGCGGTCTCGATTCGAGCGGCGGTTCTGGAGGATGCTGCAGCAATCGCTCATGTGCACGTCGAAAGCTGGCGGACCACGTATGCCGGGATTGTGCCCGATGCTTATCTCGCAAGCCTGGATACGACACTACGAGCGAGGCTGTGGCGCGAATGGTTAAGCGCCGAAGCCCTCGTGCTGGTTGTCGAAGCGAAGGGCAGCCTGGTGGGGTTCGCGCATGGCGGCCGGAACCGCGAGCAGGTGGCGGACTGCGATGCGGAACTGTACTCGATCTATCTCTTGAAGGATGCGCAAAAAAGAGGTACGGGCACCGCGCTTCTGCAAGCCATGGCAGCAGCATTGGTGGAGCGCAATTTCAAGAGCATGGCAGTTTGGGTCTTGGAACAGAATCGTTCGCGCAAGTTTTATGAGCAGACGGGGGCAACGCTAGCGACCTCTAAGGTGATCGACGTTGGCGGCGCAAAGTTGATGGAAGTCGCGTATGCGTGGCCGGATCTAAAGGCGCTTGCAAGCGCTACCATTAGCCCGAGCTGATAGCGGATCCGTGTATCGGGCGCTGGGGAGAAAGCAATACGCCTGACACCTTCCCTGTTTCGCAGCGTCTGATACCGCCCCGAAAGCCGATGGCCAGGTTTTCACCCGGCCATCGCTTCTGTCTGCTGGATTCTGCCAAAATCCGGTGGCTTACAGCGGCTGAACGTCCGCGGCCTGCCAGCCCTTGGGACCCTTCACAACGTTGAATTGCACGGCTTGGCCTTCCTGCAGACTCTTAAACCCGCTCGAGCTGATTGCAGAGTAATGCACGAAGACGTCCTCACCGTTCTGGCGCGAGATAAAGCCGAAGCCCTTCGCGTCATTGAACCACTTCACAGTGCCTTGTTCCATTTTCTTAGCGTTTCCTGGTATTGAATTGCGCTGGATGAATCGGAGCGACCACTGGCAGAATCTTGCTCGGTTTCGCGTCTTTGGAAGAATCCTAGAACGCTGGGGGCGAGGTGCTGCACACGCCCGGTTCGACTCTAACGCTACCCCAAGTGTACCATTTGCCTGCAAATTATTAGCCTGAATTGCGAGACCGCAGCCGCGATCTGCATTTCAGGACCACTGCGATACCATTTATAATGAATTACTTACGAGATAACGCTCGAGCGTGATACGGCGAAGGGTCCTGATGCCTGAAGATCTTGTCCCTGAAATGCTGGCCAGTGCCGCCAAGGCGCTTGAGCGCGAGTTTGCCGCGCTTCCCCCCTACGACCCAGCCCGGCCAAACGACTCCAATAGTGAGGCGATGGTGGCTGTACTGGAGGAGACCGCTCATCTGCTGGGAGACAACTATCCCTACTTTCATCCCCTGTACGCCGGGCAGATGCTCAAGCCGCCGCATCCAGTAGCTCGTGCCGCATACGCACTCGCGATGACCGTCAATCCGAACAACCACGCCCGCGACGGCGGTCGAGCCAGTTCTGCCATGGAGATTGAGGCCGTCGCAGAGATCGCGCTTATGTTTGGGTGGAGCGAATTCCTTGGCCATCTCACTTCAGGCGGCACCATGGCCAATCTCGAAGCCCTCTGGGTGGCAGGGCAGGTTGGGCCGGGAAAACGGATTCTAGGGTCGGAACAAGCGCACTACACCCACCACCGCATCTCCGCAGTCTTGAAACTGGAGTACGGAGCCTTAGCTTCAGACACGCGGGGAAGGATGCGGCTGGATGCGCTGGAGGATGAGCTTCGCAAGGGCAACGTGGGCACAGTGGTCGTAACGCTCGGCACAACGGGGATCGGGGCCGTCGATCCATTGCCCGAAATTCTCGACCTCCGAAACCGATACGGCTTCCGGATACATGTGGATGCGGCCTACGGCGGCTACTTCAAGCTCATCGAAGATCATCTGGACGAGCCGGCAAAGCGCGCTTATGCGGCAATCTCCCAGGCAGACTCGATTGTGATCGACCCCCACAAACATGGGCTGCAGCCGTATGGGTGCGGGTGCGTGCTGTTTCGGGACCCCGGCGTGGGCCGGTTCTACAAGCATGAATCCCCCTATACATACTTCACTTCAAAGGAGTTACATCTGGGCGAGATAAGTCTGGAGTGCTCGCGCGCCGGGGCCGCCGCAGTGGCTCTTTGGGCGACCCAGAGGCTCTTGCCGCTTAAGCCCGGGGGAGAGTTTGCCCAGGGACTGGCTGCCGGCAGGAGGGCCGCCGTAAAGTTGGATCGTCAGCTGCGATCCAACGGGCGATTTGAAGGTCTGGCGGATGGCATACCCGAACTGGATATCGTCGTTTGGAAGATGAGAGCGACGGAGACCGTCCGCGCTTCGGCCCTTGCACAATCAGTTTTTTCAGCCTGTTCGAGACGCAATCTACACTTGGCGCTAGTACAATTGCCGCAATTCTGGTTTGCGCCTGCGCGTAATTCGAGCGCAGTCGAAGAGCATGTCACCTGCCTTCGCTCAGTGCTCATGAAACCAGAACACGAAGCGTGGCTCGACCGAATCTGGGACGAGTTGTGTGCAGCTTGTGTTGAAGTGGACTAGGGGTGAAGATGCCGGGACCCGGGACACCTGTCGCCGAAAGTGAAAACGTTCTCATTCGGGCAGGCGAGTGCGCGGTAACGGTTCTTCCCCGGTTTGGCGGAAAAATCGCCTCGATCCGGGTCGGCGAGCGAGAGCTCCTGCAGGCGCCATTGGCCTCCATTACGCCACGAACCAGGACCATGGCCTTCGATGCGGCCGATGCCAGTGGGTGGGATGAATGCGTTCCCTCCGTAGCCGCGTGTCGCGTTGACACCGAGTCGGGTGAAGCTGAGATTCCCGACCACGGCGACTTATGGCGCGTCGAGTGGAACGAAGAGGGACAACAGATCTCCGGTCAGGAATCAAGAAGCATCAATCAGGCTGAAGCATCTGTGACGTTAGCGGGGCAGTGTTTTTCCTTGCCACTGCGATTGGAACGGACCCTGACTTTGAGTGCGGCCGGCGAGTGCTGGCGTCTTAAGCTTCTCTACAACTTGACCAACACCGGATCCAATTCAGTTCCATGGTCGTGGGCGGCTCATCCCTTGTTTGCGGTTGAAGAGGGTGATCGCATCGTATTGCCGAAGGCGATTCACACACTGCGGATTGAAGGATCGGGTGGCGGGCGGCTCGGGAAAAACCGTGACGCTATCGCATGGCCTGTTGCAAAGCTGGCTAATGGCAGCAGCGCAGATTTGAGTATTGTCAATGCGCCTGATTCGGGAATTGGCGACAAGCTTTTTGCTGGACCGCTCTCCCCATCAGAGAACTGGTGTGCACTGGAACGGCCGGCGGCGGGTCTACGCATACGCGTGAACTTCGACGCAATCGCGACACCATATTTGGGATTGTGGATCTGCTACGGCGGATGGCCGGAGAAACCTGGACCGAAACAAGTCTGCGTTGCACTGGAACCCTCGACGGCACCAGTGGATTCCCTTGCGGAGACCGGTCCGTGGTCGCGCGTCCTCGCATCAGGCGAATCTTTTTCGTGGACGATGGAAGTTGAAATTGAGAAAACAGAGAGATGACCAATGCGTGACCCTGAAGTTTTGCGTGCCTTGCATGTGAGCCGATTCCAGAGCGAACCGGAGATTTTTGCTGCCCCGGGGCGTGTGAATCTGATTGGCGAACATACCGATTATGCCGAGGGATTTGTGATGCCCGCGGCGATTGATTTCGCAACACTGGCCGGCGTCTCTCCCCGCGACGATGGCAAAATCGTCATCTACTCCGAGAATTTCAAACAAGAGCGCACATTTGATTCGAGCGCGCTTCCGACGACAGGCAGCAAGGACTGGAGCGACTATCCTCTCGGCGTGATGGTGACTCTGGCGAGTGAAGGACATCGCATTCCGGGCTTGAGCTTGAGCCTGCTCGGCGATGTGCCTCTTGGATCAGGATTATCGAGCTCGGCCGCGATTGAAGTGGCCACAGCTCTGGCGGCGACATCGCTGCTGGGCGTTGATTATCCGCGGCCGCAACTGGCGCGACTGTGCCAGCGCGCGGAAAACGAATTCGTTGGCGCGAATTGCGGCATCATGGATCAGTTCATTTCCGCCAACGGCGCGGAGGACCATGCGCTGCTGTTGGATTGCCGCGATTTGAGTTTCAAGCTGGCGCCGATTCCGCCCAGTGTTGCGCTGGTGATTGCTAACACCATGGTGAAACACTCCGTGGCGGGTGGCGAATACACGACGCGGCGCGCCGAAGTAGAGGAAGCCGCAGCGGTGATTGCGCGCCACAGACCAGAAGTACGCTTTCTGCGTGACGCGACGGTAAAGGATCTTGAGAAGTGGGGCAACGAAATGAGTCCCAATGCCCTGAAGCGCGCACGTCACGTGATTACCGAGAATACGCGCACGGTTGCAGCGGCTGAAGCGTTGATGCGGCACGACCTGAAAGAGCTGGGACGGTTGATGGCCGAAGCTCATGCAAGCTACAGCCTCGATTTTGAAGCCAGCTGCGCAGAAGCCGACACCATGGTAATGCTGGCGAATGACCTTCCGGGATTGATCGGCGCCCGCTTGACCGGGGGCGGATTTGGCGGTTGTACGGTCAACCTGGTCGAACAGGAAAGAGCCCAGGAATTTGCCCAAGCCCTGGCCGCAAGTTACGCCAGTGAAACGGGGATCGTTCCACAAATTCACATATGCCATGCATCGAGCGGGGCACACAAGGTTGTCGCGAGCCTCTCACATTAGGAGAAATTGGATTTCCCAGATGCGGCTGGCTGCATCCTAAATAGCCATGCGGTGGAAATTGGCTCTCCGAAGTTACCCCGCTCCCCGTGCATCGGCCTGACCAAAACGTCGTTCCTTGTTAGAATCTTCAACAGGTTTCCAATTTTTTCGTAGACCCAGACCGCAACGGGAGTTTCTTTACCCCAGCGGCATGTTGAGTTATTAAATTCCAATTTTGTAGGCATTTTGAGCGCCGCAGAGAGATGTAGAGGATGCAACTGAATTCAACCAAGCCCTTCTCCTATGAAACAACCCCCGCTAATGGACTGGTCGCGTATTTCTCCATGGAGATTGCGATCAATCGTGAGATGCCCACGTACTCTGGCGGCTTGGGGATGCTGGCCGGAGACACGCTGCGTTCAGCTGCCGATCTTGGCGTTCCGCTGGTCGCATTTTCACTGGTGCATCGCAAAGGATATTTCCAGCAACATCTGAACCAGGCCGGCGATCAGACCGAGGAAATGCAGCCGTGGAATCCGGCGGACTTCTGCACCGAAGAGGCTGCACGAATTCGCGTGTCTGTCGAAGGCCGCGATGTGACGGTGCGCGCATGGCGCTATGACCTCGAAGGCCGCTACGGTCATATCGTGCCGATCTATCTGCTCGACACCGATCTCGATGGCAACTCTGGCTGGGATCGCGGACTCACCGATCATCTCTACGGCGGGGACACCAACTATCGTCTGCAGCAGGAGATCGTGCTCGGGCTGGGCGGCGCGCGCATGGCCAATGCGCTCGGGCTCACTGTAAACGTCTACCACATGAATGAAGGCCACGCGGCGCTGCTCACTCTGGCGCTGCTGGAGAGCGAGATGGGCGGCGGTCCGTTGAACTCCCCCACCGACGCTGACCTTCTGCAAGTGCGCAACAAGTGCGTCTTCACCACCCATACGCCGGTGCCTGCCGGGCACGATCGCTTCTCGACCGAACAGGCCATCCGGATTCTCGGCGGCGAACGGACAGCGCGTTTGGAGCGTCTCGGCGTCTTCGAAAATGGTCTGCTGAATATGACTTTACTGGCGCTGCGTTTTTCGCGCTATGCAAATGGCGTTGCGATGCAGCACGGCAAAGTTTCACGCGCAATGTTTCCGCAGTACCAGATTGATTCGATCACCAACGGCGTGCACGCGCCGACGTGGGTTTCAGAACCGGTTCAGCAGATGCTCGACGTGCAGATTCCCTCATGGAGACGCGACAATCTGAACCTGCGCAATGCCATCGATCTACCCGAGCAGGAGATGCTGAAAGCGCATCGCCGCGCCAAGGAAGGCTTGCTCACCGAGGTGGCGACGCGAACCGGTCTGGTGTTGAATCCAAATGTTCTGACGCTGGGATTTGCGCGCCGTGCTGCTACCTACAAGCGCGCCAGCCTGATGTTCACCGATCCGGAACGCTTGCTGAAGATCGCAAACCAGGCCGGCGGCCTGCAGATTTTGTATGCGGGCAAAGCGCATCCTGCCGATGAACCCGGCAAGGCGCTCATTCACAACGTGATTGAGACAGCAAGCAAGTTGTCAAATGACATGCTGCGCATCGTGTATCTCGAAAACTACGCGTGGGATCTGGGCGCGTTACTGACCGCCGGCGTGGATGTGTGGGTAAACACCCCGCGTCGGCCCTATGAAGCATCAGGCACCAGCGGAATGAAAGCTGCCCTGAACGGCGTGCCGAGCTTGTCTATTCTCGATGGCTGGTGGATTGAAGGCTGTATCGAAGGCGTCACCGGCTGGGCCATTGAAGACGGCGCCAACGATGCGGAGGAAGCCGAGAGTCTCTACCTCAAGCTGGAGAATTCTGTGGTGCCCCTCTATCGCAGCGAGCCGGAAAAGTGGGGGCGAATCATGCGCACCACGCTGGCATTCAACGGTTCGTACTTCAATACCAATCGCATGGTGAAGCAGTACACGCGAAACTCCTACTACCCGCATAAACTGCTCGAGCAGGTGAAGGTAGAAGACCCGGCATACGCGAACTAGAACCAACGCAAGTCAAAAGCAAAAAGGTGAATCGGCCAGCCGATTCACCTTTTGCTTTGGCACTGTCATGCGTACATGGCGCTCATCGAGCCGGCTGCACAGCCTTCGCGCTGCTGGATTCGATCCACTGCTGCAAGTTGACTGCAAGAATCAGCAGAAACGAAATGAAGAGCAGGCTCAAGTCGCGAAATTCGCCCGGCATGCAAAAGAGCAGGTAAAGCGGAACATTGATGGCAGCGGCAATTTGTGCATGCTCTTTGGCCCACCGAGGAAGAAGGGGCCACCCTCTCCATACCGTCCACACCAGCAGCGCAAACGGGATCAAACTGCTGAAGGCGGGGAACATCAGATCGTAAGTCCTGTCGATCAGGTTATCGACCAGAAAGAGGATGCAGCAGGAACGTGACCTGGTCTTGCAGATGCCATTCGACTGTTCCGCCGGGGTTGTGTGCATAGGTGAGGCGAAGCGGAAGGTAAACCGCGACGCACACCAATACCAAGACTCCCACCCCTAGCCAATGAGGTCATGCGCGAATAACGTCGCCGGAAGAGCGGGTACAGCGTAATCATGAAGAGCAGGAAGGATTCCTTGTTCCATGTTCCCAGCGCGGCAACCGGGATGATCCACCACCACTCGAACTCGAGCGCCACCCAGGCAGCCAACGCCATAAAGAGCAGTTCCGGAAAGTCGAAGAAATAACCGCCCTTCACGCCTACCAGCGGAAAAATCAGCATGAAAACGACAGAGGTAAAGGCCGCGGCGGGCTCAGGAAGTTTCGCCGCCCTGCACACGCAATAAAGAACAATGGTGGCAAGCAGCGCAGAAAGATAAGTAGCGATGTAGATGATTACGTATTGAACCGGATACTTCTTGCCCCGAAGGTTGAGAGCGTCGCTGATTTTGTCTCTCGCGCGCACGGATATGTGACGGTCGATTGCTTCTACAGGCAGCGTGCGGACCATCCAGTTTGCGGTCGCGGGCAACAGTTGGCGGTAAACGTAAGGCCGATTTGCCGTGCCGTCGATCATGCGATCGAACTCAGCAATCAAATCCGTGCCGCGTGAACCCTGCTCGCGGAAATGCCACTTTTCGTAGAACGCGCTGAAAGCGGACGCCGACACCAGGACAAACAAAATGAAGAGGCACACGCGCTGGTAAATCCAGGTATTGCGGGTCTCTCTCATCCTCGGCGATGCATCTTCAGTTCGCAATTGAATCGATTCTTCAAGTGGGCGATTAGTCACGTTCGCAGATGAAGGGAGTTTAGGAATCGGGGTGAAATTCACTAGGTGGATCCAGATTATCGCGAATCTCTAAACCCAGAAACTCTTTCCTGAAGGGCGCGAGACAGATCAGGCATTCATCGGAGAGGCCTTGGACTCGTTCAAGAGGGTGCGTTCAACGACCAATTGAAAAGCCCCATGCCATTGCCAGCATGGGGCTTTGATTATTTGCGCGAAGGCAATTACAGGGCTTTGCCTCTGTGGCGCAGAACGAGCACACGCTGCGGCGTCGCCTGAAATTATGCGACTGCTAACCCTAAAGCGCGGTTGATGCGGTTCTGAATGGGATCGAGTATGGCATCGGGCACGGGCGAGAATGCCGCTGGAACGACCGGTTCAGGCGCCTGCACGGCATGGAATACCGGCTTCGCAGCTTCGGGCTCCGGCTCAAGGTGAATTTGCTCCGTACGGGCGGACTCCGCATGATGGGATGTCGAAGAGCTTGCCTTGGCGGTGCGCAGGAATGGCTCCAAAGCCCCCATGGCGCCTTCAAGTTGTTTTTTTCGCAGTTGCAGTAACTCGCATTCCTGGAAGATCTGATCCAGGTCGGAGTTTGCAACTTCGAGTGCCGCCAAATAGTTTTCGCGATAGCTGTGTGCGCCCATGGGATTTCTCCTCCAACAATTTCCGTGAAACTGTCCGTTCAGGAGGGCTGACTGGGGGTCTCAGCTTCGCAGACGAAACAGAACTCGAAAAATGCTATGGACCGAAGTCTAGCTTCAGGTAACCCTTCGAGGCATTGCCCAAAGTGTGTAGAGGGACAGACTTTTGTGACATCGGGCGCTTGTAAGCCGCTGAAATTAACTAACCTGACCCACGAAAAGGCAGCTCTCGTCGGTTTTCTGGCTCGCGTTGGCAGTTGCCTTGGCAGATCTTATCTCTCTCAGGGCGATATCAGCACAAAGGGCGAATCTCGCTCGAAGTGCCCCCGGCGGCCGGTACATAGCATTTCTGCGTATAGTCCATCACCATGCGATCAGCATTGAAACGCCACCCGAGTGTGCGAATCGTGCGCTTCATGCGCTGGATCCAACCACGCGGCAATCCGTCGCGATCCCGCTCATAATAAAGGGGGATAAGCTCATTCGAGAGCACCTGGTAAAGGTCTTCGCCGTCGCGCGTGTCGTGCACGTCCATGTTGGAGTGGGTGCGGCCTTTGCCGATAGCGAAACCGTTGAGCCCGTCATAGGCCTCCGCCCACCAGCCATCCAGAACGGAGAGATTGAGTCCGCCGTTGAGCACGACCTTCTGGCCGCTGGTACCGGAGGCCTCCAGCGGACGGCGTGGATTATTGAGCCACACATCGACTCCCTGAACAAGATGGCGTCCCACGTTGATGTCGTAATCCTCGATGAAGATGAACTTTTCGGCGAAGTCGGAGTCACGCATCATTTCGGCGATTTGCTGAAGAACCCGCTTGCCGGGTTCGTCATGCGGATGGGCCTTGCCGGCAAAGAGGAACTGCACCGGCCTTTTGGGGTCGTTGACCATGGACGCCAGGCGTTCAATGTCTTTGAGCAACAGGTTGGCCCGCTTATAGGTGGCGAAACGGCGGGCAAAGCCGATCGTGAGAGCGTCGGGCGAAAATATCTTGGAAAAGTGATGAAGAGACGCCGACGATTCACTGCGGCGCTCCGCCTGCTCCACAAGGCGACGCCGCGCAAAGTCGAGAAGCTGAGCCTTCAGGCTGAGGTGCGTCTCCCACAGCTCGCCGTCATCAACGTTTTCAATAGCTTCCCAGGTGCTCTTTGACCCACTGCGCTTCTGCCAGTCCACGCCGAGATGGCGGTCATAGAGGCGAAACATCTGCGGCGCAAGCCACGAAGGCACATGGACGCCGTTGGTGATGTGGCCGATAGGCACAGCGTCCTCAGACCGGCCCGGATAGAGCCCCTTCCACATGGCACGCGAGACTTCGCCGTGGAGCGAAGAGACTGCGTTGACCCGGCGGGCGAGCTTCAGCCCCAGTACCGTCATGCAAAAGGTCTCACCGTGATCGGTGGGATGCTCGCGGCCAAAGCCCATCAGGTTCTCGTGGGAGATGCCAAGCTCGTCGCGCAGCGGCCCAAGGTGTTCTTCGATGAGGTCGGGGCTGAAGCGGTCATGGCCGGCAGGAACAGGGGTATGCGTGGTGAAGATGACTTCGCGCGGAATCTGGCTGGCGGCAGCGTAGAAGTCTAAACCTTCTTCTTCCATGCGCGAGCGAATCGCCTCAAAGACGGCGAAGCCGCTGTGGCCTTCGTTCAGATGCAGCACGCCCGGGCGAAATTCCCATTGCCTTCAACGCGCGGAAGCCACCAACCCCCAGCAGAAGCTCCTGGCGAATGCGGGTGCGTGAATCTCCTCCATAAAGGCGCGAGGTGGTCTCAAGATCTTCGGGGGCATTGCCTGGCACGTTGGAGTCGAGTAGGAACAGATCGCAGCGGCCGACTTTCACTTGCCAGACTTTGGCGCGGATAGCCGATCCCCGGGTGGCGATTTCAACCACCACCGGCAGCCCGTCCAGCCCGATAGCGGGCTGCATCGGCAGCTGCTTGATGTCGGTCTGGAGATACTCTTCGCGCTGCCAGCCCTTCTCATCAAGCCGCTGCAGAAAGTACCCCTGGCCATAAAAGAGGCCCACGCCGACGAGCGGGATCCCGAGATCGGATGCGCTCTTGATGTGATCGCCGGATAAAACACCCAGGCCGCCGGAATAAATCGGCAGTGATTCGTGCATGCCGAATTCCGCAGAAAAATATGCCACCGGCCGCGGGCGCAGAACACCGGCGTTGGCCGCGCCCCACGTGCGGTCTGCCTTCAGGTACTCCTGCCGGCGGCGGTAAGACGTAGTTGATGCGGCTGTGCAGCACCAGCTCAGTGGCGCGGCGCTCAATCTCACTGAGGGGCATCTCGTTGAGCAGAGCAATTGGATTCTGATTCAGTTGCCGCCAGCGGGTGGGATTGAGGTCGCGAAACAGGTTGATACAGTCGTGATCCCAGCTCCACCACACGTTCTGTGCCAGGGCCCACAGGCGCTGTTGTGCGGGTGCGACAAAGCGGTCAAGCGTACGAGCCTCGCTGACAACCGGCGCAACCTGCTCGGCCAGCTCCGCCAGCATGCGGATTTCGTTATCGCGGAAGACCCGTGGCTCCTTGGTTTGCACCACCAGGACGCCCTGCAAAATGCCGCGATCGATGAGCGGCACTCCAAGAAACGAGTGGTACTCTTCTTCGCCGGATTCCTTGAAGAATTTGTAGCGGGGGTGGCGGCTGGCGTCGTCGACGGCAACGGGACGAACCTGTTCGGCAACAAGCCCTGCCAGTCCTTCATGCAGAGGCATGCGGAGTGCGCCGATACTGCCCTGATGAAGCCCAAGCGAAGCAGCCAGAACGAGGTTAGACCGATCCGGCTCAAGCAGATAGGCCGAGCAGACGTCGGCGTGGAAACGAGAGGCGATCAGTGCCACTACGTTCATCAGCGTATCTGCTGGCTTGCCTCCATCCTGTGTGAGGCTCGTGATTTCGTCTAGGGTAAGAGCCAGGTTTGCGTCCATCGCTTCGGGAGAAATGCTCATCGATACCTCCGCCCGGTTTTTGGAAGTGCAAATGGGAAACGGGGATGTGCTTGGTCGAGATGACGTCTGCGCGAAAGGCCAGCGAGCGAATCCGATTTCAGAAATGGTGCAAGAGCCTTACGAAGAATGGCTGAATGAAGCGGTCGCGCATGAATCTGAATTATTTTGACGATACCACTAGTGCAAGCGTGATTGCCAATGCCAATCAATGACTCTGGGGGCGTGCAGCGAGTTCTGCACACGTTCTAGTGCATGGAGACACCACGAGCACGGTGAGCATCAAGGCTGCGAGCTACGTGGGTTGCTCAACGCATCGGTTGACGAAGGATGGTTCTGAGTTTGGCGGGCTCGGTGCGGCGCGGGTCACTCAGGTAAATCTCGTGATGCTTGCCGTGAAGTTTCTTGCCCGCAGCGTGAATGACGTCGTGCATGCGCTGAATCGTTGGGCCTTCTTCTGAGAACGGTCCCAGGTAGAGCGTCTGCACCGATTCACCTTCGTCGAGAATTTCGAAACGAACGCGGTCGAGGGCCGCAGGATTTTTCTTTCTTCGAACCTCGTCGAAGGCGGCTTTGACATCGGCAGTGGAGACGAACTCTGGCTGGAGGATCATCGCGGTCCACTTCCACGTGGATTTGTCTGTTTGCATGAAGACTCGCGGATCATCTGCCCACCAGAGACCTTCGAGAGGCATCACGCCATAGTCGATGGCGCGCGGGCTTTTCTTGAGTGTGAACTTGAGCGTATAGGAGAGCGAGTAGAGCGCTTCAACCGCCTGCTCAAATGCTTCAGATTTATTGGGGTCGCCCTTGCCGTCAACCATGAGATAGGTGAGCGGCGGGACATTCACGGTAGTGATTTCGCCAGCGGGTGGCTGATAGAGATGCTTCCACTGTTTCTTGAGGTCGAGTTTCTCCATGGTAAGCATGGTTTACCTCCGGCATTAGATTGCCGGTGGGAGTATAGCGCCGAAGTTTGTGGGACGCTGTGACGAAGACTCTGAAGGGTTCTGAGAGAGTGTGCATTGAAAAACGCCGTGGCAGGTGATCCACTCCTCGAATCGGCTTATACACAGTGGGGTCCCGCAGGCTGTGCCCCGTTCATCGCAGCTTTATCGCGATGAGCGGGTCTTCGAAGGAGCCGGCGCCTGAATTGAATAGGTGCTTGCTCAGTCCCCCGGTGCTTCTTCCAGTTCAGACCCGATACGATGCAGCTTCATGAATCGCCACTGGAGCCTGTCGAAGAACAGATAGACAACGGGGGTGGTAAACAGCGTGAGCATCTGCGACACCAGCAGTCCGCCGACAATGGTGATGCCCGAGAGGCTTGCGCAGTTCAGACCCGACGCCCATGCCAATAGCCAGAGGCAGCCCGCCGAACATGGCGGCGAGGGTGGTCATCATAATGGGGCGGAAGCGCAGCAGGCAGGCCTGGTAGATGGCTTCAACCGGCGGCAAGCCGTGGTCGCGCTCGGCCTGCAGCGCGAAGTCGATCATCATGATGGCATTCTTCTTCACGATTCCTATAAGGAGCAAAATCCCGATCAGCGCCATGATGCTGAGGTCGGTGCCGGTGATCAGCAGCGCAAGAATCGCGCCGACGCCGGCCGGAGGCAGCGTGGAGAGAATCGTAAGCGGATGAATCAGGCTCTCGTAAAGGATGCCAAGCACAATGTAGACAGCCACCAGCGCCGCGAGAATGAGATAGGGCTCGTTCTTGAGCGAATCCTGGAAAGCCTGCGCCGTTCCCTGGAAGGTGGCGTGCACGGTGGTAGGCATTCCCATGTCGCTCTGAGCCTTCTCGAGCGCGGTTACAGCATCACCGAGCGCGACGTTAGGGGCGAGATTGAAAGTGAGAGTAACAGCGGGATATTGACCCTGGTGATTCACGGTGAGTGAGGTGCGCTTCTGCTCCCAGTGAGCAATTGCTGAAAGCGGTACCATGGCACCGCTGGGTGCGGGTGCCGGAGTCGAGCTAGTGGCCGGGGCGCCAGCAGCAAGGCTAGACCCTGCGGTGGATGCCGGGGACGAAGCGCTCGTGCCGGAGAGAGTGCCCGATTGAATCGACGCCGCATTTGTCGATTCATCATTGGAGGCGGCTATTGCCGCTATATTTGCCGCGACGCCACTGCTGCTGGATGACGAAGTCGCTAAATCCGTGCCCGGGGCGGTACTGCTGGTAACGAGCTGCCCGCTGGCCGTGACGAATGATGCCGGTGCGGCCGGGGCACTGCTTCTTGCAGCCGCAGCCGACTGCGGTCCCGCCACGGTGGTTGTCGGTGCTGCGGATGTGGTTGTCGTGCCCAGGTTGGGCACAGAGGCAGGCGCGCCCGGTGCACCTGTCTTTATGTAGATGTCGTTGAGCGAGTCGGGACTCAGTTGGTACTGCGGATCGACCTCCATGACCACAAAGTACTGGTTGAGGCCGGTGTACATGGTGGAGACCTGGCGCTGACCAAACGCATCGTAGAGGACCTGATCGATGGCTGACGCGGTAATGCCAAGGCGTGAGGCAGTGTCGCGGTCGATGACAAGTGTCTCCGACAATCCCTGATTCTGCTCGTCGGTTGAGACGTCGCGAAGTTCGGGCATGGCGCGTGCGCGAGCCTCGAGGCGCGGCGCCCAGGTGTTGAGCTCATCGACATCGGGATCGGAGAGCGTGTACTGATACTGGGCGGCGCTGCCGCGGCCTCCGACCTGGATGTCCTGATTAGCCTGGAGAAAGAGGCGAGCGCCTGGAACGCTGGAGAGTTTGCCACGGAGGCGATTCACAACCTGATCCGCAGTCACACGACCAGGGCGTTCGTTGAGCGGCTTGAGTGCAATGAACATGAATCCAGTGTTGTTGCTGCCGCGGCCGCCGCCGGCAAATGCGGTCACGGTGTCAATTGCAGGATCGTTCAGCGTCATCTGCGCCAACTGCTGCTGTTTCTCCTTCATAGCGGGGAAGCTGATGTCCTGTGAAGCGATGGTCTGTCCGCTTAGCCTGCCCGTGTCCTGCTGCGGGAAAAAGCCCTTGGGGACAATCATGAAGAGATAGACATTAAGAAACGCGCAGCCAATGGCGACACTCAGTGTGATCCATTGATGGCGTAGCACCCAGCGCAGCGCCGAGTTGTACTCGTGGTGAATCCACTGAAACCCGTCTTCAAAGATGCGGTAAAGACGGCCATGCCGGCTCTCATCGCGCGATTTGAGAAATTTGGCGCAGAGCATGGGCGTGGTGGTGAGCGAAACGAGAAGGGAGACAGCGATGGCAACGCTGAGAGTGACTGCAAATTCGCGGAAGAGCTTACCAATGATGCCGCCCATGAGCAGGATTGGAAGGAAGACCGCGATGAGCGACGTGCTCATAGAGAGGACCGTGAAACCGATCTCTTTGGAACCCTTCATCGCGGCATCGTACGGATTCATGCCCTCTTCGAGATAGCGCGTGATGTTCTCGATGACCACGATGGCGTCGTCCACAACGAACCCCGTGGAGATGGTGAGCGCCATCAGGGAGAGGTTGTCGATGGTGTAGCCCAGCAGGTACATCACACCGAAGGTTCCGACAAGCGAGAGTGGTACGGCGACGGAGGGAATGATGGTCGCCCAGATCTCGCGCAGGAAAAGGAAGACGACCAGGACAACGAGAACAACGCTGATCAAGAGGGAGATTTCGACATCGCGCACGCTGGAGCGAATGGTGTTGGTCCGGTCGACCGCCACGTTCATCTTGATCGTGGGCGGTATCTCGGCTTGAAGACGTGGCATTTCCTTGAGGACGGCATCGACAGTGTCTATGACGTTGGCGCCCGGGATTTTGAAAATGATGATGAGAATGGCGTCTTTCAAGACACCGCTGTGACCCTGTGAATTATTGCCGGCGAATCCCGCGGTGTGTATGTCGGAAACCGAGTCAACCACGGTGCCAAGGTCGTCGAGGCGAATTGCCGCTCCGGTCTGCTTGTTGTATCCGACGATGAGAGAGGCAAAATTGGCGGCCTTGAAGATCTGATCGTTGTCGTCGATCTGCCAGCGATGTTGGCCATCGTTGAAACTGCCCTTGGGACGGTTGGCGTTGGCACTCGACAGAGCGGTGCGGATCGCTTCGAGTCCCACGCCATTGTTGGCGAGTTGCATGGGATTGAGCTCGACGCGAACCGCAGGCTGGGCACTGCCGCCCACGAAAACCTGGCCGACGCCCTGGATCTGCGCGATCTTCTGCGCAAGGATAGAGTCGGCCATGTCGTAGATCTGCGGCTTGGGAATCACATCGGACGTAAGCGTCAGAATGAGAATCGGAGCATCGGCTGGGTTGGCTTTGCGGTAGCTGGGATTTTGCGGAAGGTACGAGGGAAGCTGGCTTCGGGCGGCGTTGATAGCTGCCTGCACGTCTCGGGATGCGGCGTCGATGTTGCGGTTGAGATCGAATTGGAGAGTGACGGAGGCCGAGCCTAGTGAACTGGTCGACGTCATCTGATTGACGCCGGCGATGCGACCGAATTGACGCTCAAGAGGTGTCGCTACAGCTGAAGCCATAGTCTCGGGACTGCCGCCGGGTAATCCTGCACCGACTCCGATGACGGGGAAATCGACGTCAGGGAGTGAGGCGACAGGCAGGAGCGAGTATGCGACGGAACCGGCGAGCAACAGAGCCAGGCTAAGAAGCGAGGTGGCGACAGGCCGACGGATAAATGCTGCGGAAAGATGCATGTTCCGTTCCTCAGTCGGCGCTGACCATGGGCTGACTCACTGCAAGCTCGCGCGGTTTTATCCGCTGGGCCAACTTGTCGAAGTAGAGATAAACCACTGGGGTTGTAAAGAGGGTAAGTACCTGCGAAAAGATGAGTCCGCCCACAATACTCACACCGAGAGGCATGCGGAGCTCCGCTCCCACGCCACCCCCGAGTGCCAGGGGGAGGCCGCCCAGGAGCGCCGCCAATGTGGTCATCATGATCGGCCTGAAGCGCAGGAGACAAGCCTGGAAGATGGCTTCCTCAGCTGGTTTGCCCTCCTCGCGTTCGGCCTGGAGCGCAAAGTCGATCATCATGATGGCGTTCTTCTGCACAATGCCGATGAGCAGGATGATGCCGATTAGCGCAATCACACTGAATTCCATCCCGGTAATCATGAGCGCCAGGAGAGCGCCCACACCGGCTGAAGGCAAGGTGGAGATGATGGTGATGGGATGAATGTAGCTCTCGTAAAGTATGCCGAGCACGATGTAGACCGTGACCAGCGCTGCGAGGATCAGCAGGGGCTCGTTGGCGAGCGAAGTTTGAAATGCCGCAGCCGTGCCCTGGAAGCTGGCATTGATGCTGGTAGGCATGCCGATGCGCTGCTCCACTGCATTGACCGCTTTGACGGCATCGCCCAGCGCCTTGCCGGGCGCCAGGTTGAAGCTGACGATAGTAGACGGGAACTGTCCCTCGTGACCAATAGCGAGTTGAGCTCTTGACTGCTCCCAATGTGCGATCATGCTGAGCGGCACTTGCGTGCCACTGCTCGACTTCACGTAGAGACTGTTTAGATTGGTTGGATTGGTCTGGAAGTTGTGACCCACCTCCATGACCACGTGGTACTGGTTGAGCTGGGTGAAAATTGTCGAGATCTGACGCTGGCCGAAGGCGTCATAGAGCGTGTTGTCAATGTCAGCCATAGCGATCCCCAGCCGAGACGCGGTGTCGCGATCAATGACGAGCATAGCGCCAAGGCCCTGATCCTGAAGATCGCTCGCAACATCGGTGACGACCGGCTCCTTGCTGAGTTCCTGCACCAGTTTCCGCGTGTACGTCGCGAGTTCGGTGGCGTTGGGGTCCTCGAGCGAGTACTGGAACTGGGTGCGGCTGACTCGGTCTTCGACGGTCAGGTCCTGCAGAGGTTGCAGAAAGAGCTGGATGCCATCAACGTCGGCCACCTTGGGCTGGAGGCGGCGAATTACGTCAGAGGCGGAGATCTTGCGCTGGTCGAGCGGCTTGAGGGTGATCTGAATGCGGCCCGAGTTGAGAGTGGTGTTCGTGCCGTCAATTCCGATGAACGACGAAACGTTATCGACAGCGGGGTCTTTTAGGACGATGTCGACGAGTCTCTGTTGACGCTCGGCCATGTTGGTGAAGCTTACGGTTTGGGGCGCTTCGCTGATACCGAGGATCACGCCCGTGTCTTGCACAGGGAAGAAGCCTTTGGGAATGACGATGAAGAGCACGACCGTGGCCACGAACGTGGAGATAGTGACCATCAGGGTGATGAAGCGGTGCTCGAGAACTTTCTTCAACCCCCGCCCATAAGAGGCAATGATGGAGTTGAAGACCTTTTCAGACCAGTAATAGAAACGGGTCTGCTTGGCATGGGCCTTGTCCTTGAGAAGACGCGAGCACATCATGGGCGTCAGTGTGAGAGAGACCACCGCCGAGACAAGGATCGTGACCGCGAGGGTGATGGCGAATTCGCGGAAGAGGCGACCGACAACGTCACTCATAAAGAGCAGGGGGATCAGCACCGCGATGAGCGAGACGGTCAGCGACATGATGGTGAAGCCAATTTGCTCGCTGCCTTTGAGAGCAGCGTGCATCGGCGAGTCGCCTTCTTCGATGAAACGCGAAATGTTTTCGATCATCACGATGGCATCGTCGACCACAAACCCGGTGGAGATGGTGAGCGCCATCAGCGTGAGGTTGTTGAGGCTGTAGCCCAGCAGGTACATCACGCCGAAGGTGCCAACGATCGAGAGCGGCACTGAAACCGATGGGATGATGGTGGCGGCGAGATTGCGCAGAAAGAGGAAGATAACCAGGACGACCAGCGCCACCGTGAGCATGAGTTCAAATTCGACGTCTTTGACCGATGCGCGAATGGTCGTTGTGCGATCGGTGAGAACGTGAACCTGAACGTTGGCGGGCAAGCTGGTCTGAAGTTGCGGAAGCAACTTGTTGATGCGGTCGACGACGGCGATGATGTTGGCGCCGGGCTGGCGTTGCACGTTGACGATCACAGCGGGCTGCCGATTCATCCACGCGGCCTGCTGAGAGTTTTCAGCCGCATCAACGACCGTGGCTACATCGGATGTGCGAACCGCGGCGCCGTTGCGATAGGCAATGATTACGGGCAGGTAGTCGGCGCTCGAAACCAGCTGGTCATTGGCGTTGATGGTGTACGACTGGCGCGATCCATTGAGCGTGCCCTTGGCCTGATCCACGTTGGCGGCAGCGAGTGCCGTGCGCAGATCCTCAAGGCTCAGGTTGTATGCGGCAAGCTGCGCAGGATTGGCCTGCACGCGCACAGAAGGCTTTTGGCCGCCCGCGATGGAGACCATACCGACGCCCGTGACCTGGGATATCTTCTGCGCCAGGTTGGTGTCGGCTGCATCCTCGATCTTATCCAGCGGCAGTGAATCGGAAGTGAGCGCCAGAGTCATGATGGGCGCGTCGGCCGGGTTCACTTTGCTATAGACCGGGGGATTCGGCAGATCGGTCGGCAGAAAGCTGTTCGCCGCATTGATGGCTGCCTGGACTTCTTGCTCGGCAACGTCGATGTCTTCGTCCAGGTTGAACTCAAGCGTAATGACAGACCCGCCTCCGGAACTGACGGAGGTCATTTGCTTCAGACCGGGCATCTGCCCGAACTGGCGCTCGAGAGGCGCGGTGACGGAAGACGACATGACGTCAGGCCCGGCGCCGGGATAGAAGGTAAGGACCTGGATGATGGGGTAATCCACCTCGGGCAAGGCGGAGACGGGCAGTTGAAAATACCCGATCCCGCCCGCAATCATGATGGCCGCCATCAGCAGCGACGTGGCGATGGGGCGCAGAATGAACGGACGGGATGGACTGAGACTCACTGCTGCCTCGGCTGGCGCTGGCCGGTCTTGCCGGCGTCTGACTGGGGAACTCCCGAGTTAGCTGGCTGGGCGGGACTTTGACCTGAACTCTGCCCAGCCTGGTTTTGCCTCTGCCGCGCTGCGCCTGCCGTTACGGGCTGGCCGGGACGCAGACGGTCGGCGCCGTCTACAACCACTTTGGCCCCAGGCGCCGGACCGCTGTCGAGGATGGTTTGCTGTCCCTCGGCGAGAGCAACCTTGACGTTCTGCATCTGTGCAACCTGGCCGCCCTTTCCATCGTCATTGATGACCCACACGAACAGCGAGCCGTTCAGGCCGGTTTGGATAGCGGCTGATGGAACAACAAGCGCGTTGGGACGGTTCTCAAGGACAAGATGGATGTTGACGAACTGGTTGGGAAACAACACCGAGTCGTGATTGTCGAAAACGGCCTTGAGCTTGTCGGTGCCGGTCGTGGTGTCAATCTGGTTGTCGGCGGTAAGCAGGCTGCCGCTGGTCAGCAGTTGTGTATCGCTGCGGTCGTATGCATCGACGGGTACGCGCTTGTCAGTGGCTAGACGTTTAAGTACTTGTGGCAACTGGCTCTCGGGCAGCGTGAAGTAGACCGCAATCGGCTTGAGCTGGTTGATGATGACAAGATTGGTCGAGTTAGCCGAGATGATGTTGCCGGCATCGACGAGACGCAGACCAATCTTGCCGTCGATCGGCGACTGAATGTAACACCAGCTCAATTGCAGTTGGGCAGTTTCGATAGCGGCCTGGTCTGACTGAAGGGCGCCTTCGTACTGGCCCATCTGGGCTTCGTTGGCGTCCAGTGACTCCTTTGAAACCACGCCTGCGGCAAAGAGCGCCTTGTAGCGGTTGAACTCTGCCTGTGCATTCTTATAGAGCGCCTGATCGTGTGCCAGCGTGCCCTTGGCCTGGTCGAGCGCGGCCTGGTAGGGCTTGGGGTCGATGACCATGATGGTCTCGCCCTGCTTTACGTCCTGTCCCTCCGTGAACCTGACCGGAAGCAGTTGGCCACTGACGCGCGCTTTAACCGTGACGCTGTTGTAGGGTGTCACGGTGCCAAGACCGGTGAGATAGATGGGCATCGGCTTCTGTTCCGTCGGAACAACCTGCACCGGGACGGGGCGACCGATCAGAGCTGCGGCCTGGCTGGCCGTGTTGGCCGCAGTCTTCTGCTTGTTCTGATAGACGCGCCAAACGATAACACCTACAACGATGGCCAATACCAGGTAGACAACAATCCTTATCCCGCTGCTTTTCTTCACCGGCGGTGGTTGCGTCTCGCTGGTTTTGGGCAAATAAGGCTCAGTGGCGTTTTGAATCGGCATGATGTGGCTTCCAGTCAATCTTCGAATCGAGGTAAAAACCGGCGGGTTCTGCACCCAGGCATAGCCTCATTCGAGTAAGGTTTTGCGGCGGTGTCACACCTTAATAGGGACGAAAATGATTTAAGAAAGGTTTCCCGCAGTGTTGCCTTACCGGCCGATCAAAAACCGCAGCCGGGCACCGATATAAGTCGCAGTCATTGTAGCGAACCGAGCAGGTCCCGCGTGTTGAAGCCCGCGGAGAAGAGCTTCCGCGGCAGGCCGCAGCCGATCATTCTGCCCAGCCGGCACACGATCCCAACTCATACCGGCGAATCAGCCCTCCAGGTCCCTGAGAGTACGGTCCTTAGAGCGGCTCGAAACCCCTCGCATACTGAGATGGTCCATCATTGAAAAATGAAGCCTTGGCCGGTCCGGAACCGTCCTATAAGTGAAAGCAAGAAGGCATCGAATCTGCGGCGCGTTGATCTCAACCGCGTCTCATCGTCTAACATTGTTTGTTTAACGGAATTGTTACAAGGGAACGAGCGGGTCTCTACCGTTCTGCCCCGAATCCTTAATGAGCCGCTGTTTGCCTTGACCGGTTCGCCTGCAGTACTCCCGGCGGCCCATCTCTTATACGTCACGCGGATGACGGGCAAATCGCCTCAGGAGCGAGTACCAGCCCTATGATGTGGATTGTTCGGCTAGCACTACGGCGGCCGTACACTTTTGCCGTTTTTGCGCTCCTGATCTTGATTCTGGGCGGATACAGCATCGCGTCGATGCCCACCGATATTTTCCCGAACATCGACATTCCTGTTGTCACCGTGGTGTGGAACTACACGGGCCTCTCCGCACAGGAAATGTCAACGCGCATCGTCTACAACAGTGAGCGCGGTGTGACCACGACGGTCAACGATGTTGAGCACATCGAATCGCAGTCGTTGAATGGCATTGGCGTAATCAAGATTTTCTTTCAGCCGCACGTAAATGTAGCCAACGCGGTGGCGCAGGTGACGGCAATCTGCCAGGTTCAGTTGAGATCCCTTCCACCCGGGACTACGCCCCCCTTCATCATTCAATACAACGCATCAAGCGTGCCGGTGCTGATGCTCGGCCTTTCCGGAATAGGGCTCAGCGAACAGCAGTTGAACGACCTGGCCACCAACACGATTCGAACGCAGCTGGCCACCGTCGAGGGAGCACAGACGCCGTACCCCTATGGGGGAAAGCAGCGGCAAATTCAGGTCGACATCGATCCCAAGGCGCTTCAAGCACAGGGATTGTCGCCGGCGGATGTGGTGAACGCGGTCTCCGCGCAAAACTTGATTGTGCCCTCCGGCACGATGAAGATGGACCGGTTCGAGTACGCGATTGAGACAAACTCGGCGCCGTCGATCGTGGCACAGTTGAACGATCTTCCGATCCGGACCGTGAATGGCGCCATCATCTATGTGCGCGATGTGGCACACGTGCGCGATGGCAACCCACCGCAGACCAACATCGTTCGCGTGGATGGCAAGCGCGCCATCATGATGGCGATCATGAAGACGGGCTCGGCGTCTACGCTGCAGATCATCAATGACGTCCACGGCATCATCGATAGTCCCAGCGTGCGCGGCCAGTTACCGCCTCAGATGGAGATCAATGCCCTTTCCGACCAGGGTATTTTTGTGCGCGGCGCCATCAACGGCGTGGTGCGCGAGGCACTGATCGCGGCCTGTCTCACTGCGGTGATGATCCTGATCTTCCTGGGAAGCTGGCGGTCGACCCTGATCATCGCGGTGTCGATCCCGCTCTCGATCCTATGCTCCATCACCATGCTGGCGGTGCTGCACGAAACCATCAACATCATGACGCTGGGCGGCCTTGCATTGGCGGTGGGCATCCTGGTCGACGATGCAACGGTTGAAATTGAGAACATCAACCGAAATCTTGAACAAGGCAAGGAGATTGAGCAGGCGATTCTCGATGGCGCCGCGCAGATTGCCACTCCGGCACTGGTTTCGACCTTGGCCATATGCATTGTGTTCGTGCCCATGTTCCTGCTGAGCGGGGTGGCTCGCTACTTGTTTGTTCCCCTGGCCGAGTCCGTGGTGTTTGCCATGCTGGCCAGCTACCTGCTCTCGCGAACCGTTGTGCCTACCATGGCGAAATATCTGCTCCATGAGCACGATGACGCTGCCGCGGCCCGCAAGCAATTGAGTCGCAATCCTTTTGTCCGTTTCCAAAGCGGATTCGAAAAGGGATTCACCTGGTTCCGCAATGGCTACGTGCGGCTCTTGACCCTGTGCGTTGATTTTGCCGGGGTATTTCTGATTGTGTTTATCGTTTTTGCGCTCGGGTCGACAGCGCTGCTGGTGCCGTGGCTGGGACAGGATTTCTTTCCCGCGGTGGATGCTGGCCAATTCAAAATTCACGTGCGCGCCCGCACCGGCACGCGTATCGAAGAGACAGCCTCTCTTTGTGACCACATCGATGGCACGATTCGCGAACATATTCCGGCGGAAGAAGTCGTCTCGGTTGTCGACAACATCGGGTTGCCCTACTCGGGCTTGAACCTTTCCTATTCGACCTCGGCGCCGATTGGCCCCGAAGATGCCGATATCCAGGTGCAGTTGTCTGAAAAGCATCATCCAACTGACAAGTACGTGCAGGATATTCGCAGTGCGCTTGCGCGCGAGTATCCCGGAGTGACGTTTTACGTGCTTCCAGTCGACATCGTTACGCAGATTCTCAATTTTGGCCTTTCCGCGCCAATCGATATTCAAATCGTTGGACCGAATTTATATGGCAACCGTGCGGTTGCAGAAAAAATGTTGAATGACGTACGCTACGTAACCGGCGCTTCCGACGCCCGCATTCAGCAGCCTTTTGATTATCCAAACTTCACCGTGAATGTGGATCGTACCCGCGCACAGGCCATTGGCTTTACGCAGAAGGATGTAGCGCAGAGCCTCCTGGTGGCGCTGAGCGGTAGCTTCCAGACCAGCCCCAGTTTCTATCTCGATCCAAGAAACGGCGTGAGCTACAACATTGCGGTCCAGACGCCGCAGTACCGGCTCGATTCGATGTCGCAGCTTCAGGGCCTGCCGGTCACAAAGTCAGGCGGCACCGTGGGGAGTACGAGCGGAACGCCGCCGGGAAGCACCGCATCGGCCCCTTCACCCATGGAGACGAACGCTCCCGGGGCGACACAGCAGCCCATTCAGATACTCGGCAATCTCGCGCAGTTCCAGCCGGGCGCGGAGTTGGGAACGGTAAGCCACTACGATGTCCAGCCGGTGCTTGATATCTATGCAAATGTCGTCGGTACCGATCTGGGCTCCGTGACACGCGAAATGGAAACGCTCGTCAAGAAGTATGAGAAGCAGTTGCCGCGCGGCTCCCACATCATTCTGCGCGGACAGAGCGAGACCATGCAGAAGTCCTACATCGGCCTGCTCAGCGGTCTCGCCTTTTCGATCCTGCTGGTTTACCTGCTTATTGTGGTGAACTTCCAGTCGTGGCTCGATCCGTTTCTGATCATTTCGGGGTTGCCCGCGGCGCTCGCGGGAATCGCATGGCTGCTGTTCCTTACAGGCACGCGATTGAGCGTCCCGGCATTGACGGGCGCCATCATGTGTATGGGCGTGGCCACTTCAAATTCAATCCTGGTCGTAAGCTTCGCGCGCGAGCAGCTTGAAGAGTTGGTCGGCGATGCGCGCCAGGCTGCATTGAATGCAGGCTACGTCCGCCTGCGGCCCGTGCTCATGACGGCACTGGCGATGATACTGGGCATGATGCCGATGGCTCTGGGCCTGGGTGAAGGCGGCGAGCAAAATGCTCCGCTGGGACGCGCCGTGATTGGCGGCCTCTTGTTGGCCACCGTGGCTACGCTGTTTTTTGTGCCGGCATTCTTCTCTGTAGTGCACGGCTGGATTGAGAAGCGCACCAGATCGAGTCGGCGCGAAAAGCAGGCCGCAACGTTTGATGAGTTCGACTAGACATTCACGCTTTCTGTAAGTTTTTTCGGAGTAGCTTTTATGAGCAATGAATCCAACCCGAACCAGAAGCCGGCCGGGGGCGACCACGAAATTCCCCATGAGGGACACGACACGCAACATGCACCGGCGCAGAAGCCCATTGCGCCGCGCTTTGCCGTCACCGGTATGGTGATTGTGCTGTTGGTGTTCGCGGCTCTTGGAATATTCGGCGTACTCAGCCGGATTCATCACAACAATGTGCTTGCGAAGACCACGCAGGAGGCCGCCGCTCCCGCGGTGATTGCGCTGGCGCCCAAGCCAGGCGCTTCGAGCGACATGTTTATGCTGCCGGGAAACGTAACAGCTTTTACCGATTCTCCGATTTATGCGCGGACTTCGGGCTACCTGACCAAATGGTATTTCGACATCGGCTCCCATGTGAAAAAAGGCGCACTGCTGGCCGAAATCGCGACTCCGGAACTGGATCAACAACTGCTGCAGGCGCAAGCAGACCTCGGCACCGCTGAAGCCAATGCAAAGAACGCACAGTCGCAGGCGCAACGCTATCAAGGACTGGTGAAGACCAATGCCGTGTCGCAACAGGACACGGAGACCTTTGTTAACCAGGCTTCCGCCACGGCGTCAGCGGTGAAGTCTGCCCAGGCAAACGCCGACCGGCTCAAAGAATTGCAATCGTTCGAGAAGGTATATGCGCCTTTTGACGGCGTGGTTACGGCGCGCTCCATTGATACCGGGCAGTTGATCGACACCGGGGCCGCCAGAGAACTCTTTCATATGCAGGCGCTGAATACCCTGCGCGTGTACACCAATGTGCCGCAGACCTACACCACGAACCTGAAGCGCGGGTCGAAGTTCGATATCACTTTTCCCGAATATCCGGGACGCACTTTTCAAGGGACTCTAGTCCGGACGGCCGAAGCTATCGATCCTTCCAGTCGAACTTTGCTCGTGGAGATTGACCTGGACAATCGCAAGGGCGAACTAATGCCGGGATCCCTGGCGCAAGTTCATTTCAAGGCACCGGCCATGCACACGTTCGTTGTTCCCGCGTCGGCCATCATCTTCCGTCGCGAGGGAACGCGGGTGGGCATCCTGGGGGACAACAACGTAGCACACGTTGTTCCCGTGGCGATCGGTCAGGATGATGGAGCAACCGTTCAGATTGTGAGCGGGCTGAAAGATGGGGACCGTGTGATTCAGGATCCCCCTGACTCCCTGATTGACGGGGAAAAAGTAAGTCCCCAGAACCCCAATGATCAGGGGCAGAAAACGCAGCCGGGGCAGGGGGTCAAGTAGTGAGGTCTTCGGGTTCAGAGCAGAAGCGTCCGGCTTGTCGTCTGCAGAGGCGAGGTGCGCGTCTGAGCCGGAACCAACGCATGCTTGCCACTGCGCTGTTGGGGATGGTGTCGCTGTTTGCCGGATGCAAGGTGGGGCCGAACTATCAACGTCCCAATGTTCCGCCGCCGCCTGAGTACAAAGGAACAGGGTCTGCAGGTGCCGTGGTGCCGCCTCCGAATCCCCAGGGGGGAACGTGGAAGCCTGCTTCGCCCTCCGATGGAATGCTGCGCGGCAAATGGTGGGAGATCTATCAGGATCCACAACTCAACGCGCTCGAAGATCAGATCGTGCCACAGAACCAGAATCTGCGCGCAGCGTTGCAAACGTATCTCTCCGCCCGCGATCAGGTTCGCGTGGCGCGCGCGGATTTCTATCCGACTCTTTCGGTCTCGGGGGCTGCAAGCCGTGACCAGGTGTCGTCGCACCGGCCATTGATCGTGAACAGTACGCAGACCGGGTACAGCGACTTTCAACTGGAGGGACAAGCCAGCTGGGAGCCGGATCTGTGGGGGCGGGTGCGCCGCAACGTTGAGGCCGCCCACGAAAATGCGCAGGCCAGTGCGGCCGATCTGGCAAATCTTGATCTCAGTCTCCACGCCGAGTTGGCCCTCGACTACTTCGAACTGCGGGGACTGGACTCAGACTCGCGCGTGCTGGAACAGACGGTGGCTGATTATCAGCGTCAGCTCGATCTGAATCAGCAATTGTTTAAAGGCGGCCTCGCGACCGAGGTCGTAGTTGCACAGGCGCTGACGGTTCTCGAGAGCACGCGCGCACAACTGGTAGATGTGAACGAAGGGCGCAGCCAGTATGAGCATGCCATCGCCACTCTGATTAACAAGGAAGCACGCGACGTCACGCTGGTAACGGCTCCGTTGACTCTCGCACTGCCCAAGGTTCCGGTGGGCGTGCCCTCGCAACTGATGGAACGCCGGCCAGACGTTGCCGCGGCTGAACGGCGCGCGGCTGCAGCGAATGAGCAAATCGGAATCGCCATCAGCGCCTTTTATCCCAACGTGACTCTCGGCGGCGGCGGTGGTTTTGAGAGTACGAACATCGGAACGTTGATCCAGGGGCCGAGCGCACTTTGGAGCCTCGGAGCTCAGGCCACGCAATTGCTATTCGATGCCGGCAGACGACGCGCGATTACCGATCAGGCAAGGCACAACTACGAGGCGCAGGCATCCACTTATCGCGCCACGGTGCTTGGCGCTTTCAACGAAGTCGAAGACCGGCTTTCAGACCTGCAGGTGCTGGATCAGGAAGCCACCATAGAGCAGCGCGCCGTGGCGGCCGCGCAGCACTCTCTGGACTTGTCGAATCAGCGCTACAAGGGCGGAGCAACAAACTACCTTGAAGTGCTGGTGGCCGACAGCGCATTACTGAGCAACCAGCGCACCGCGACCGATCTGGTCACACGCCAGTTTGCGGCCAGCGTGGAGCTTGTGCGCGCCCTTGGCGGCGGCTGGGATGCGACGCAACTCCCACACTAGGCCAGAACACTATGCAGCCGATGACATGTCGGGTTCCTGCTTGAAAAGTGAGCAGCAATGCCGGCTGAAGTCGTATGCGCCGGGCCTGGCAACTATCTTGAACCGTTCGCCGTATCGATGCGGGGATGACTATATGCATCGGGCGGAACATCGGTGAGAGGGAGCGAAGGGCCTTCCCAAAGCACCCGCGGCGAACCCTGGCTAACCGAATGCAGCCCTTCGATGTGCAGAGCGTGGCGTCCGGCGCGCAGACCGACAGAGCCATGGTCATACCGCACCGCATTGCCCGGTGATCCGCAAACCTGCGCGAATGGCGGACCTGTCCTGGCGATCTGAATGCCGTCGATAACCAGGCGCGCACCGTCGCGAGACATCAGATGAAACGTGTAGCCGCCATCAGCGGGAATATCGATGAAGCCATCCCAAGCCGTCGCGTAGCGCGTAAAGCCGTGCGCATCGGAGCGAAGGTTGGGAGATTCTCCGCTGAAGATCGCGGGCTGGCTTGCAAGATCGGGCAACTCGGTCCAGGTGCCCGGATATACATGCCATGCAAGGCCTGAAAGCGTAGGTCCGGAGATTTGCGCGGCGTCCTGCCATTTCGCAACTGCAACCACACCCTGTGCCGCCCAGTCTTGCCGATCTTGCTTATCCTCAGCTTTCAGCAGGACTCGAAATCTTCCCGCACCATTGGAGCCATCGAGCGCGGTCCCCAGGGCATCGGGAAATTTGTGTTTCACTCGGCGACCTCGGCCTTCACTCCCATCGCCAAATAGCCAGGTGAAGCTGGTGTGAGGCGAATCATCCGCCGTAAACGTCACCTGATCGCCCGGACCAAACACAGGGGGAGACACAGTGAAGTGCGCCACCGGGCCGGCGGGCGCGGGAAACTTCGGCTGCTCGGCGCCTCCTGCGGTGATGAGCTGCAGTTCCGCATCGTTGGTGGCACGGTTCTGGTCGTATTTCACATTGTCGAAAGTGACGTCGGAGACACTGCCGATGAGGGTCGAAGTGGCAAGCGGCGGCTGATCGAGCGCCCAGATGTTCTTGAAGAGGATTCCATGCACAGCCGGTTCTTCGTGCTCGATCTGTACCAGCGAATACCAGTTGTCGAGCCAGAGATTCTCAAACGTGTAATTGGAGTGGTCGCCCTTCGCGCCATTCGCGCCCCACAGCCCCAGAACGCCGAAGGTCTGTCCGCACGCGCCAATGCCGCCATGCAGAATGTCTGAATCACGCAAAGTAAAGTGGCGCGAGTTGAAAGTCTTCCGCGGCCACGCAGCGCGCACAATGTTGGAGATGCTGGTCGAAAGCTGGCTGTTTTCGACCGTGATGTTCTCGACGTCGTGGCCCGGACGCAATATATCGGCGTCGGTGTAGCCATCCCAGTTGCCCTGCAAGGCTATCACGTCGTCAGAAGCGCGCAGAAAAGCATCGCGAACCAGCGCATCGCCGCCGCCCAGCCAGTCCATCCCGTCCTGGTTGGCGTTGCCCGGATTTCCGCCGATCACGCGAAGATCGTTGTAGACGAAACCGCTCGTATCCTTCATCTGGATAGACCACGTGCGCGCGCGCACGATGCACGTGACGCCGTCGATCTCGACGTCGTGGGCTTCGAGCGCGCCGATGCAGTGCCAGTCAGGCTTCTGCATCCAGCCTTCGTCGGTGTTCGGATCCTGCGTACCTTCGTAAACGATAGTGCCGCGGCCAAGAACTTTTACGCTACTCACTTTCCAGAGATTCAGGCTGCCGTAGAAATACGATCCCGGCGCAAGATAATAGGTCTCCCCGCTTTGCGGATTGAGGCTCTGGTGATACACGCCCGGCGCAAGAACGTGAACCGAAGGGCTGGCTTCAGGAGGCGGAGCCGGTGGCTCACCCGCAAAGACAAACAGCATCGTGGCGTGATTCAGAAAGTCGCCGGGCCGCGAGATAGAGAGCTTCTGCGGACCAGCGATTTTGAACCGTATCGTCTGCCCGTCGCGTACAGGCCGAATCCCGAGCCGCCACGGCTGAATGTCCACGCCCTTGTCCCAAAACCCCGGCTCGCTGGCGGTAATGGCGACCGTGACCGGACCGGTCACGTCAAAGTTGACGAAGTCGTAGCTCGCTGCGGCGTGAGCCACGTCAACAGGTTGGTTGTTGACCGTGACGGTAAAAGCGGTCGACCGCAATTCCTGCGGAACGGGAACAGGCTGTACGCGCGAGGCAGCAAAGACCACGCCGGAAAACGCGAGTGAAGCCACCACCAGGAACACACCACGAGCACGCAAGAAGACAGAACCTGAAGAGAATTGAAGACCAGTCCACTGTAGCACCAGGCCAGACGAAGCTGAACCGCAGACGTTCAATCCTGTCCACTACCGCGCATCTGTCGTAACTCCCCGGCGCGAATGTTTCGGTCGGTCAATCGGCCCCCTTGAAACTGCTTGAGGATCAAAAACAGCCACGCTCTACGAATTGAGAACTCCAACTAAACCCGGCCGAGTTTCGCGATTTCTCAACGTTCTAATGTTGGCAAAAATGTAAGTTCCGGGCAGTCCACAAACCACCAAGAACATCTGTTTTGAACGTTGTGCCTGTCCCATTGTTCGATCGCTGTGCATACCGGCGAGTTGCGCATCGTTTAGCTCGACGCGCACGGCAGCGCAATCAGTTCGTGATTCTGAAGCTCACAATTACCGTGATATCAGTTACAACTGGTTCAGTCCGCACATAGCAGGCTTAAATTTCCAGCCTTTTGAGTATCCAAGGTGGCGTCATCCATTGAACGGGATGCGCGGCCCACGAGCCGGATGTTTGCAACCGATCCGTCCGTGAGAACGGTCATGGCGACGGCTGAGTCGCCCATCATTCCGCTAATGCTTGCAGATTTTGGATAGGAGGGATCGGGTGTCTTTATTGGGATTGCGCGTTTCAGACCGTTGCACTCGCGGCGGGCAATGGCCCCTTGCGGCGGGGTGAGCAAGGATGGGTCGAATGTAGCAACAACGAGATCTACTACATTGGCCGCGATGACTTTGCTGCCATTTACTAGTAGTTCGAGCCTGCGGGGATATCTGTGTGTACCAAAGTCGAAGTAATCGTTGAACTGTTCCCGCCTCTTTTCGTCCGGAACGTCCTGCGACTCATCAACCACGATCTCATTCGAGGCTCCTTTGAGGCAGATTTCATGTGGACTCCCCTTAGGAAAATCCGTGCGAGTCGTTTGAATGCAATCGAGCTCGAATCCGTTCTCGGTCCTGCGCTTCTCTCGTTTCGCAGCGAGATTTTCAGAGCCTGCGCCAAAGCTGAGAAGGTTGATGAGATTTCCGACAGGCAGTGGCGTGAAATCCGCGTTACGCTTCGTGTAATGCCACTCGCCGTCCTTGATCTCAATTTGCTGATAGTCGCCAAGGACTACGCTCCGCCACCATTGGTCCTTTTTCCCCCATTTGAGGCTTAGATGCCCCCGAGTGGGAACGTTGAGCTGCGCAATAAAGTCGACGTCAATCTGAAATGGACCGGATTCGCCGCTCGATAGATCGGCTCGCCTGTTCGCAACGATAAGCGACTGTTGAAACGCGGGATCACGCTGGCCAAAGCCGGATTGATATTGCACAGCGCTATTGCGGCTACTACTGCGAGCTTTTTCATGGATGTTTGAAATCCTAGCGCAACCTGTGTTCCGCTGATCGTATTACCGTCAACCCGAACGTCATAGGTTCGTTACTGACGGTACCCCTCGACTCGCCCGAGACCTGTGATATTCTCGTTTTTCTCCCTCAGCTACCGCGTCCATTTCCCAGGGAAGTTGGGTCTTAACCATGCGCCTTCTCCGAATGCTAACGGTCCTGTTTTTGTTGTCTCCGATGCTTTCAGCGCTTGAGAGTTTTGCGCAGAGCTTAGACCACGTTGACCGGGACATCGCCGAGGACATGCTCAAAGACGTCTCAGACGACGTCAACAAGAACTACTTTGATCCGACTCTCCATGGCCTCGACTGGAATTCGCTTGTTCAGAAGGCCAGGACGAACATCGACAATGCGCACGATATGGAGGAGGCCATCGCGCAGATCGCGGGCCTGCTTCAGTCGCTGCATGACTCCCACACCTTCTTTGCCCCTCCCCAGCACGGAAAAAATTTCGATTACGGCTGGCGGTTCAAGATCTTCGGCAGCCGTACGTACATCACAGAGGTTCACGCCGGGAGTGACGCAGAAAAGCAGGGCGTTCACCTGGGCGATGAGGTGTTGGCGATCAATGGCTTCAAAGTGAATCGGGAATCCGCCCCCCTGCTGCACTCCGCCATGGAAGTGTATCTTCCCCTCAGCAGCGTCGATGTAAAGCTGCGCGACGGTGAAGGCCACGTGCGCGACCTGCGGCTGCTGGCCTCAATCACGGAGCAACCAGCCATTGCGGGAATCAGTTCGTGGGCTCCCCACGAGATGCGCCTCAAGGCCCAGGATGCCTGGGATAACGCACGGGCCGAGTCGGTGGAACTCAGTCCCGATTTGATGGCCATTCGAATTCCGGCATTTTTCCAGACCGGCCATGATGTCGATGCCCTGTTTGCCAAAGCTCGGACCCACAAGAAGTTGATTATCGATCTGCGAGGGTGCGGGGGTGGCAGGGTCGACTCGCTTCACGCGTATCTTGAACACATCTTCAATCACGAAGTGAGCATCGGAAAACTGGTCGAGCGCGGCAAGGTGACTCCCCAAACGATAAAGGGCAATACAAAAAATGCATTCAGTGGTGACCTGGTTGTGCTCGTTGACAGCGAAACGGCATCCGCTGGGGAGATCTTCGCCCGTGTTGTGCAGTTGGAGGGACGCGGTACCGTAGTCGGCGATCACACCTCAGGCCTGACCATGGAGTCGATTCGTATTCCGCATCACGCAGGCATGCAGCCGTTTTACTTCTACGGCACTTCGGTGACCATCGCTGATACCGTCATGGCCGATGGAAAAAGCCTCGAACACATTGGCGTATCACCCGACCAGACCTTTCTTCCCAGCCCGGCGGATTTGGTCGCTCACCGTGATCATGTCCTGTCTTTTGCGGCGGGCTTGCAGGGCGTTCAGTTAACCCCCGATCAAGCCGCCAAAGTATTCGTTCGCGAGAAGCCTTGATCGAGTATCGGAGCAGAACGACCAGGTCGTCTGCTCCTTGATATCCTTGCCAATTCCATCCGAGGCACCCCGTCTACCTCCCACACGATTAAGCGAACATTCCCCGTCTACTCCGTCGAAACTCATCGACTCCAGATGAGTTTCATCCATATAGGTGGGTCGCAGACCCATGCAGAACTCGGACGTCACCCGGTGGTTAATGACGAATAGGCCACCATAGTCTCGGAACGCCGAAAACCGGCTGATTTTGGTCGACGACGATAGACTCGGAGCATGCCTTCCACCCCTTTGCAGTTCACTTTGAGAAGTGGCCGCGTTTGGACAACCACTGTTGTTCTCCCTTTCTGGCAGGGGTTTCAGAGCAGGCGCGGTCCCTACGGCTCTCAAGACGGTGCGCTACCCTCCGACGGAACGGTAGAGCTGATCTTTGCACCAGAAGGCCGAGGCACCGAGCCGCTAAGTCAGGCTGAACTTGCCGCCGTCGAGTGGGTGATTGAGAACGAAGCCTCGATTTCCAACGCTCTGGTTGCATCGCTATTTGCTGAGTACTTCACCCTTCAGAAACGCTATCAGCCAATCAGCGATGAAGACTCCGAACAAATGCCCAACATCACATCAAGCGATGACCTTCGCTCACTTATTGGTCTTCACACCGTTTACGTGCATCAAGTGCAAAGAGATGGATTGCCATACACCGGCTTTGAATTTGGCTGCACTTGGGAGGCCGAACACGGGCTTGGCGTACTTATGCACGACAACCGAACTGTCGAGATTGGATACGCTGATACGGCCTTTCTGGCGTGGGTGGCGGAAAGAGATCGTGATCGGCCATCGAGTGCGCCAAGTACTGTTCCACCCAAGCACCCCAATTGGCCGCCAGTTTCGCGCAGAAGTGGTTGGGCCAAAACGTGCGGTTTTTCCCTATCAGAGTCAATCGAACAGGAGTTCTTCCAAGTCGCTGGCAATCAGTTCAGCATAGTTGGTCCGTTGGTTTCGAGAGCGGAAATCAATGCGGTATTCCCAGAATCTTTTCCGGGTAGAGAAGAACTAGTTGAGTTTTATCTCAGATTCAACGGTGGAAGCCGCACTCCTCAAGGATGCATTACGTCCTGTGCTAATCCTGAGCACGAAATTCCGCGAGATCAACTCGATAAACTGAGCGTCGAGGGTTTTCGATCCGTTCCTCTGGACGAAAATAGTCGGATGCTTCCATTTGCGAACATGGTTTCGCACCACGCTACGATGGCAGGGATTTATTCAGAGATTCCGCAAATGAACGCCTTTCTTCGAGATCACATGGAGATAGCGTTCGATCACAGCGGTCGCGATCTGTGCCTCGATAGGCGAAACGGGAAGATGTTCTTTATGGACTGGGAGTCGTATTCGGAGGGGCCAGTAGAGATCGCCTGCTCGTTTTCTGAATTCGTTGTGAAGTTCTGGAATGTTGCGCCAGTTCTAATTGATTGAATGCGCACTCGCAGCAAACCATAGTTCCTGGCGTGTCACCGTCAATCCGGACAGAACTCCCAAAATGGGATTATGTTTGGATTGTCCACGACAGCCCCGGAATGGGGAACAAAGCAGAGTTTGCAGGTGTCTAATCTCGTATGCGCAGAATTCGCAGCCTTCTCTTGCTGATTGCCGTTGCAGTCTGTGTTGCAATCGTTTCGCTGTACATCTACTCACGGCTGCTGACGAAACGAGCGGAGGCGCTGATTCAAGCAACCTACGAACTGTCGAACCACCACGGTGGTCCCCTCACGTTAGCTGTTCTACAAAGCAGATTTGGTGGACAGCTCCGACCGATGGAGGGCTGTGCTCCCTCTCAATGCTCCTATGAGGTCTTTTTATCCAACCGCGGCCTCGCCAGCCTCAAGATTGTTCCCTATACCCGAGTTGGTTTCCCATTTCTGGGTTCGGGAAGGAGTGATTGACGGGAATATGTTGGACTTCACGACCAGAGTTCACAATCGCTACAGCATTGTGGTGCATGCCCAGACGGATTTCAAAGATGCCGATGAGTTCTACCTTCATCCCTGGGGAGATTCAACGCCAATGGACACGAATGGTCTTGTGGCAATCACCGCTGGTGCGCCCTTGGAGAAGAAGAGGATCGCTCTCGCATTAAACGTCAGTTGCCTGACAAAGATTGGCGGGTGTTCTACAGTCGCAGACTTGCTCCCGACCGTGTGGCAGCTCAGGGCCAATGGCATCGATGCCCGAATTCAAAACCATGAAGGTTTCATCGATGCTCCAACGTCGATGATGCATTAGCCGCTCTCTCGAGAAGCCGGGATGAAATCAACGCCGTTTTGGGATTCCGAGTGGATCACCGTCTACTCGGAAGTTTCAATCTAGAAGTTGTCGCGCAGGAATTTGGCCCGTTGTTTCGCGATCTCAGCCTTGCAAAGAGCCGCCGCTGTCGGTCCCATTGTGCCGCCCTCATAGAAGTCCGACACAGCGGCGCAGGCTGCTGATTGGTATTGGAGCCATATTTTCTGCGAAAGCTCCAAACTCTGCCGCATCCTTTTATGGTATTCGGCCTGTTGGTCCTTTTCCGGTGGAGGAAGAGTGTTCTCATTTGCTTCATCAGCCTTGGGCGAGTAGCGTTGGAGGGCATCGGCAAAAGCGCTCTGCAAATCTTGTTCAGCTGTTGAAAGCTCCTGGTTTGCACACTGGTATTGCTCCGCAGTGCTCGCTGCCTTACCACACTTCGACTCCTGAGCAATTGCGGTGAGCGGGAGGGTACTGCAGACAGCCACGATCAAGGTCGCCAATAGTAAGGATTGTTTTCGCATTGTTTTCTCGAGAATGCTCGCGCTACGAACTGATGATTTTGATGGTTGGAAGCGACGACTAGCTGCCTTGGCGACCTGCAACTTTTCGAACCAGGCAAATCGGCGAGTCGAATACTGTACGGAAGGGCCCCAATCCTCAGTTACGCTGTCAAGCCCCCGTCCTTATGCGCCGGGCGACAACTTCGCCTGCCAGCGTTGCGAGGTGCGCAGCGAAGTGCGAATGACGAACGTGGTCGCCAGCAACGTCAGGCTTCCCGCCGTAAGCATGATCGGGATGTACCACATGCCCAGAATTTCGTGCGCCGGCGGCGGTGGGACGCTCCACTGGGTTCCGCTCGCGATCATGCGCCCATCCTGAAACCACGTACCAGTGTGCGCGGGAAAGACGCCTTTCAGCAGGCCGCTCAGCACGCATCCTCCTCCGATGAGGTAGCCGAACATTCCTACGAAAAATACCAGAATCCCTGATATCCCTTTTGTCGCAAGCCGCAACGCGCCCCGCATCAACTTCACGGGCGAAATGCTGCGGCTAGCCTGCCGAATCAGCAAGCCATCGCTGTATTGGGCGGCCAGTTCCTCAGCAGAGCCGAGCCTCGCAAGAATGGTCTCTACGCTGACGCCGCTTTCTTCCGCCGAGTCGCGAATGTGCGCGCTGATTTCACGAACGATTTCATCGCGCTCGCTCAGCGTCATCGGGCCAAGATGCGTGCGAAGAGCGGCCAGGTAAGTGTCGATCTGCATCGTGTCTACGTGCGCGGCTTCGATCATCGCGATAACTCCTCTTTCGCTGGTTCGATTGTTCGGCTGAACTTCAGATTGAGGGTAAAGAACGGGCTCCAGCAGTTGGCTCAGGCCCCCCGCGAAACTTGCCCACGCTTCTGCCATTTGCCTGAGGCGAGCCCGTCCCGGTTCCGTCAGCGCGTAGTACTTGCGCGGATGGCCCGCCTCCGCCTCAACCCAGTCGGACGTCAGCATGCCCTCGGCCTTGAGCCGGTTGAGGATCGGGTAGATCGTCCCCTCCGCCAGCACCAATTTTGAATTGGCTTCAAGAAACCTAATAATTTCAAGACCATACAGCCGTCCACCCCAAAGGCTGGCGAGTGCCGCCATCTCCAGGGCACCTTTGCGGAGCTGTGCCTCCCACCGGTCCGGCGAATCACCTTCAACGGGCTGCGCCCTCAACCTCATCATTGCCATATACCTTGTATTGCAAGGTATCGTGTTATGACTTCACGGTCAAGATAAATCCTTCATTCGGCGAATTTTTGCTGCTTAAATTCCCTCGCCCATCGAGACGTATTCGGCCAGTTGATCCAGCTCCCGGCGATAGGCGTTGCGCTCGGCCTCTTCGGTAGCGAACGGCTCGACACGCCGGACATGCGCGCCGAGCTTGCCTTCCAGTTCCTCAACGCGGGCCGACAATGCGATGAGCGCATCAGAGAGCGGATCTTTCACGTCGTGCGGATCGGTGATGAGCACCCTCTCGCCGTTGCGGTAGACGATGTGCGCCGGTACGCCGACGACGGTGGAATTGGGCGGAACGTCCGAGAGCACAACCGAACCAGCGCCGACGCGTGAATTCTGGCCGATGGTGATGTTGCCGAGCACGTTAGCGTTGTTGCCCACAAACACGCCGTCGCAGAGCGTAGGGTGGCGCTTGCCATGGCCCTTGCCGGTTCCCCCCAGCGTCACACCCTGGTAGAGCGTCACGTCGCTGCCCACAATCGCCGTTTCCCCAATGACCACCCCGGTAGCGTGATCAATGAAGAGCCGCCTGCCGAGCAGCGCCCCCGGATGGATGTCGACGCCTGTGTAGAAGCGCGCAACCTGCGAGAGTATGCGCGCCGGCAGTCGCAGCTTCATACGCCACAGACGGTGCGACACCCGATGAAACCACACGGCCCACAAACCCGGATAGCAAAGCATGACCTCCAGCGAGGATCGCGCGGCAGGGTCGCGTTCCAGGACTGAGCGAACATCTTCACGTATGCGGGCAAACATGGGTGGGCCTTTCGTTCCAGCGTGAGCCTTGGTTTACAGCGTAACTGCCTGCGTGGGCAATGCCAGCACTTCCTGTCGCAGCGAATCAAACAGGACGCTGGAAAGATAACGCTCACCGAAGCTGGGCAGGATGACCACGATCAGTTTGCCGGCATTCTCCGGCCGCGCGGCCACCTTCAGCGCCGCTACAACGGCAGCCCCGGAGCTGATGCCAACAAAAATGCCTTCCTCAAGGGGCAGACGTCGAGCCATGGCGATCGACTCTTCGTTGGTGACCTGGATGGTTTCGTCAATCAGCTTGGTGTCCAGATTGCCGGGGATAAATCCTGCGCCAAGTCCCTGGATCTTGTGCGGACCGGGCTTGCCGCCGGAGATGACGGCACTGTCGGCCGGTTCAACGGCGATGGCTTTGAACTCCGGCCTGCGCGGCTTGATGTAGTTAGCAACGCCGGTCAGTGTGCCGCCGGTCCCGACACCCGAGATGAGAAAGTCGACCTTGCCGTCCGTGTCTTCCCAGATCTCCGGTCCCGTCGTCTTGAGGTGAATCGCGGGGTTGGCGGGATTGTCGAATTGCCCAAGGATGTATCCATTCGGAGTGTTCTTGAGGATCTCGTTGGCCTTGGCAATCGCGCCCTTCATTCCGTTCGGTCCCGGAGTCAGAACAATCTCCGCACCAAAAGCGCGCAGCAAGACGCGACGCTCGGTGCTCATGGTCTCCGGCATTGTGAGAATAAGCTTGTAGCCCTTCACCGCCGCTACAAAGGCAAGTGCGATCCCGGTATTGCCGCTGGTTGGTTCGATGAGAACAGTTTTGCCGGGAGCGATCTTGCCAGACTTTTCGGCGTCTTCAATCATCGCGTTGCCGATGCGGTCCTTCACACTGGAGACTGGATTCTGGCTCTCGAGCTTGGCGACTACGGTGGCGGGAAGTCCGGCGGATACGCGGTTGAGCCGCACCAGGGGAGTCTTTCCGATCAATTCAGTAATATCTGCAGCAATACGCGCCATACAATATCTCCTTCGACGGGGAAGTGCCCTGTCGGCAGTGTTCTTGGGTGAGGGTAATGGTGTTTGCGCCGCGGCAAAGTCAGGCGGGAAAGATTGTGCGCGAACAGCGCGCACGGATGCATCGCAGCAGACACCAGGTCGGCGTTAGCGACATCGACGCATGCAGATAGCCTAGCCCCGCAGGCCGGGAGATGGCAAGTTGAGGACTGCCGCGAGATTAGATCGATTGCCGCCGCTAAGCACAACGCGACTGCGAGCAGCGAACCCGTTTCGGCTTCTTAGATAACCAGGGAATGGGACCTCGCATTACCGCGGACGGAATCGGGTACATCTCTGAATGCCTACCCTTTCGCAGGCGGAATGTTTTGATTGAAGCGGAACAGGTTCGCCGGATCGTACTGCGCCTTCATCGCCGCAAGGCGCTCGAAGCGCGCGTCGCTATAAGCCGAATGCACGTCCTCCCCCTCGGACATGTAATTTACGTACGCGCCTCCAGTGGAGTACGGCAGCGCCTTCTGCCAGTTCTCGCGCGCCCATGCTCTCTGTTCGTCATCCATCGTGGGATCGTTCGAGATTGCGAGAATACTCAGGTTGAACAACGCATCGCGGTGTCCAAATGCGGTGGCGTCGCTGGCTACCCGCGCAACCGCGCCTCCGTATACCTCGATCATGATTACGTTCAAGGGCGAAGGCGATGTGTTGGCGGATTCAATCGCCAGGTCGATGACGTCGTCTGACAAGGTCTTCACGAATGAAGATTTCCAGTAGTGACGCTGCCCCTTGGGATACGACACATCCACTTGCCGCTGCATCGCGCAGTATTCCATCGGCGCGACTGTATCCATCAAAACCGACCCCAGTTCGCGCAAGGCCTGGGCAGCGCGTTCGCCTTCGCCTTCCTTTCCAATATCACTCACCAGCGCGGCGACGAACTTCCCGCCGTCCGGAGAAGGAATGATTGCGGCCATCGTCGTAAGGTTGTCACTCGCCTCCAGACTCAGGTCGCGGAATCGCTGCAATACGGTCTTCGACATGTCGAACGGAAACACAATCAACCCGCCCAGTGGTTCCCTTACCGGATGAAGTTGAAATTCGAGCGACGTGACCACTCCGAAATTCCCTCCACCGCCGCGCAGCGCCCAGAAAAGATCGGGGTGGGAGTCGGCGCTCGCCGTTACCAGCTCGCCTGAGGCCGTCACAACATCGGCCGAAATCAGGTTGTCGCACGCCATCCCATAACTTCGCGAAAGGTAGCCATAGCCGCCGCCAAGGGTAAGGCCGGCAATGCCGGTGGTCGAGATGGCGCCGCCCGGCGACGCCAGCCCAAAGGCCTGCGTCTCGTGATCGTATTCGCCCCACAAAACGCCGCCGCCTGCCCGCGCTTTGCGCTCCACAGGATCGACCCGGACCGACTTGAACCGCGCAAGGTCGATGACGATGCTGCCATCGCCCACCGCACTTCCCGCCACGTTGTGACCGCCGCAGCGGATCGCAACCGGAAGCCCGCGATCGCCCGCGAACCGGACCGTCGCCATCACGTCCGCGACTCCCGCCGCGCAGACGATCGCCTCCGGCCGGCGGTCGATCATTGCGTTCCACACCTGCCGCGCCTCATGGTATCCATCGCCGTCCGGCAGATGAACCGTACCGCGGACTATGCTCTTCAATGCTTCCCGATCTTTCATTTCCATTCGAGGCGCCATTTGATGATTCCTCCGCTAAGGCTCAGTGTCTTTGTCAATCAGGGGCCGGCGACCGTGTTGGGTAAACGCGGTTGGGAACTACACAAAATTACTGTGCGAAGTTGAACCACCGAACAACGGTCGGAATATGTAATCCGGAGATTATCATTTCTTCCCCGCGATTGATGCCGGCAATCGGCGCTTGGGTTCACCATCAAAGGGAATCAACCCACATTCTTTCCGAACGGTACAGTTTCTGCGTTGCCGATGCCGGCAAAAATCGGTGCCTATAAAATGGACCCTGTTATGGCGACAACAGCGTTCACCCTCGAAGGCATTCAGAAATTTCATGGCTGGACACACGCCAGCCTCGATCTTCTGCTCGACCACCTGTCCACAATCCCACCCGGCGACTATCTGAAAGAGCTACCCAACTTCGGTTTCCCCACGCTGCGGAATCAGGTGATTCATATCTTCAACTGTGAAGGATTCTGGATTCACACGCTTCAGGCGCTTCCCTATGTCGATCGCAATCCTGCAGAGTGTCCATCTCTTGCGGATGCAAGGCTCCTGCAGCAGCAAGTCAGCCGCCAAACCCAGGCGTATCTATCGAGCTTGACGGATCAGCTACTCAACTCCAATGCGGAACTCCATTTCCCCGATGGAGATACCGCTGTCCGCACTCCCGCCCTCGTCCTGCATCACGTCCTGACCCATGCTTTCCATCACAAAGGGCAGATCGTTGCGATGTGCCGGCAACTCGGTTTTCCTGCGCCTGACACCGACATGAACCACTTCGAATAAGGGTCGGCACCTTATCGAATCGAAAATACCGTCCGCAGAGTCCAATGTTAGAACTAGGACCGAGGGAGATTTCTGTGGCTACGCTAGAGTCTGGTTTCCTGCAGGGTCAACTTGAAGAGCGCAAGCGTCGTCTGGAAATGGTAGTCGCCGCCGAGCCGCAAAACTCGGATCTGGACAGGCTTTTGCGCGAAGTAGATTCGGCGCTCGACCGCATGGCCGACGGCACCTATGGCTTATGCCTGGAGTGCCACGAATCGATAGAAAAAGACCGCTTGCTCGCCGATCCATTGATTCGCTATTGTCTCGACCACCTTACCCAATCTGAACGGACCGCGCTGCAACGAGATCTCGACCTGGCTTCGAAAGTGCAGCGCAACCTGTTACCGCAGAATGGTCTGAGCGTGGGTGGCTGGGAGACGAGCTATCATTTCGCACCGGTCGGAGCCGTCAGCGGCGACTACTGCGACTTGATCCCCTACGATGGGCAGCTCCTTTTCCTTTTGGGCGACGTCTCCGGTAAAGGCGTGGCCGCTTCAATGATGATGGCGCAGCTTCACGCCTTGTTCCGCAGCTTGACCGGCATGGCGCTCCCGCTTTGCGAGATTGTCGCGCATGTCAATCGCGTTTTGTGTGAGAGTGCGCTTGCGGGACAGTACGCCACTCTGGTGTGCGGGCTGGCGAAGCCCAACGGTGAGGTAGAAATTCATAACGCCGGCCACTGTCCGGCAATTGTCGCCGGGCGCGATGGCGTGTTTCCTGTTGAATCCACCGGCCTGCCGCTCGGGATGTTTGTCGAAGCGAAGTCTACAGCCACATGCGTACAACTGAACTCCGGCGACACACTCTTCCTCTACACGGACGGCCTTTCAGAAGCCCACAACGGGTCCGATGAGTATGGTGTGGATCGCGTGATGACATTGGTACGGCAGCAGGCTGCGCGGCAACCTGCCGAACTGATCGCCGCCTGCATTGAGGACTTGAAAACTTTTGTGAACGGCGTGCAGAGTTTTGATGACATGACAGTGCTGGCCGTACGGCGGTGCGATTAGGCCCGCGAGGATGGTTTTCCAACTGAGACCTGTCCGCGAACTCACGCAGCCGTGGGATTAAGCCGCCAGATGGTCGCGTTCAAAATGGAAGCGAACGTGACCCACGCCCAGTAAGGCGCCATGAGCCACGCGGCGGTAGCAGACACCTGGCCGAACAGCAGGGTAGTCGCGCCGATGGAGCACCAAAGCAAAGCCACCTCAATAGCAGCGGCCCCCAAGGCGTGTTTGCGGAAGAAGATCCAACTCCACGCCAGATTGAGTGCCAGTTGAACCAGAAAAAGGCCCAGCCCGATGGTTCGTGTGGAAGATGACGGAGCGTTGAATACCAGCCAGGCAGCGATGGCCATCAGCAGGTAAAGCGTTGTCCATACAGGTGCAAATATCCAGCCCGGCGGATTGAACGACGGCTTGGCGAGGGTTCGATACCAGCGTGGAATTTCCGGCCCGGTCCATCGACCACCCGTCAATCCCACGCCCTCGCAAATCACGATCAAGGCGACTAATTGCAACCAGTGCATGACTCACTCCGTTGAGGCGCGCAGCGCCCCTTGGAAATTCGATGCGTTCCTGCAAGTTGCGACCGATTTAGTCGGTGGGCGTTTTTGATGATTGCGCAATCCGAGAGGATCAATTTGATCACACGAAATGTTTCGCTATTTCTGAGCTCTGCTCCGACTCAGCGCTTTGCCGCCCGATCCAGGCGAAGACGAAGAGACTCAGGCCTCCGATCCACCCTCCCACGCTGAATGACCCTGGAACATACAGCGCAAGTGCAACACCACCTCCGACAAGAATCGCGCTGAGCGGAATAAACATCCGCATCCCATAGAGAAAAGTAAAAGGCAGATAGTGTGCTCCCACGAGGATCATCAACGCCGGATAAAACCAGTTCAATCGATATCCGGTAACCGGCACCAGCAGAAGCATTGACAGCGAAAGCGCAAACGCAATCTGCATCGCAAGAGATCCCAACGGGTTTTCGCTCTTGAGCGACGCAGGCCTCCCCGAGAGACGGAGCACTAGCTGAGTGATGGGAAAGATGAAAAAGCCGCACGCGACCAATTCGATAATGGCGGCTCGCGGAGAAGCCCAGGTTCCAAGAGCAGCAGATACCAGCCAGATTGCGGAGGAAACAAGCTGGCCCCAAAAGCCTCCTACATAAACCGTACGCACTTCACGTTGAGCGTCTTTCACCAGCATGCTCGAGCCTCCGAGACCGATTCAAAATTCGCGGAGCTTTTCAATCCGCGAATATTCAATCGCGCGCTCACACGTGATCTCAATGCGCTGCCTGCTCGGGCGTTTTTTCAAACAGTTCAAGGTTCTGGCTCTTCCACACCATCGCGGAGTGAATACGGTTGTAGCCACTGGGATGATCGTAAAAAAGGAACTCCTCAATCGGGGCCGGACGCATCTTGCGGTATTCCCCAAGGTGAATCGCGGCTTGAGCAAAGCCGTCAGGCAGCCGGGAGGCGTTGAGACCGAACATGTCAGCCTCTTTCTCCTGCACGCGCGTAGCCGTATTCGTGATGGGCGTCAACACGAAGAACAAGATTGAAGCAAGGAGCACGACCAGGGGCACGACAGCGGGATCGCTCACCGAACTGATCTGCCAGCGCTCACCCCAGCGGCTGAGCGCCCACTTGACCCCCCAGAAGAGATACGCAAACGAGAGCACAATCAGGATCAAAAAGAACATCAGGCTCTTGGGGATGTGATTCATCACGTAGTGGCCCATTTCATGACCCATTACCGCCTGAATCTCTTCGGGCGATCCCCGCTTGATCAGGTTGTCATTGAGCGTGATGCGCATGGTGTTGCCAAATCCGCTGACGTTGGCGCTCATGCGCGTGGTCTGGCGGCTGGCGTCAATCTGCCACACATCGTTGGTGGGAATTCCGTTGGCGTGCGCCATGCGCAGAATCGGCACCGTAATTTTGGGGTCTTCGAGTTTCTTCGGCGTGTTGAAGATAGGTTGCAGAAACACCGGCCCGATAGCGATCAGGATCGTCATCAGCCCCATCGACGCGGCCGCGCCCCATATCCACCAGGTATTTGGAAATTTGCGCACGATGGCAAACAGGATCAACATCCCGATAGAAGCGATGACCAGCGATACAAGCAGCGATTTGAACTCGTCGCCCATCCACGGGCCAAAGGTCTGCGTCGCCAGGCCGTACTTGCGCTCGCGCACGTAGTTCTCGTAGAACTCAAGCGGAAAGCCGAGGACCGTGATAGCGATGGTATACAAAACCGCGTACGGCAGCGGTTGCAGCCAGCGATAACGAGTGACACGCACCGCCAGATCGCGCATCCGAGCCGACCAGCGCAGATTGAGCAGCACGAGCGAAATCACGATACCGTAAAGGAAATCCCAAAGAATGAGCCAGTAGCCGCCTTCGAAATAGGCGTTGGAACGCGCCACGGCAGCGGGCGGCATCATGGCCATATAGGCCTCAGTCGCGGCGTCCGCGTCGAATTGCGGTGAGGGCTGCGCGGCGGCAGGAACCTTGGTGATATCGGCTGCTGGCTGAATAGCAGGCTGGGCCGGCGCGGAGAAAGCGCCGACGGCAATCAGAGTGAAAACAAGAAACTTCCTTGGGATTCCGAACATGCGAGACCCTCCTTACGTGATCTCGGCACGTGCGAAACACAGCACGATCGAGTCTGTGACTGGGTACCCGGACAATTACGCGGCGGGATCAATTCTAGTTCCACTTTGCGCCGTTATATCCTTAACAAAGAACATACGCCCGTGGTTGACACGCGGCCGTTTAAGTCAGGACCCTGAAAACATCATGAGCGCGCAAAATATTGCCGTACATCTACCCGACGGAAGCATACGCGAGGTGCCTGCGGGCACGACGCCTTTCGACATCGCCAACTCCATCTCACCCCGGCTGGCCGCCGCTTCGGTAGTGGCCCGTTTATCCCCGGTAACCACCGAGACCAGGGCGATTGCGACCGCGGAAGGCGAATCGGAAGCTGCCATGTATGCGACCGAGGATGCGTCGAAAACCCGGCTTGTCGATCTCTCTACGCCGCTGAACGCTGACACCAAGCTCGAGCTGGTAAAAGAGAACGATCCCGAGGCGCTGAAAGTGGTGCGCCACTCGGCGGCGCATGTATTGGCAACAGCCGTGCTCGAGTTATTTCCGGAAACGAAGCTGGGACACGGACCCGCCACGGACGCCGGATTCTTCTATGACTTTTATCGCGAGAAGCCCTTCACGCCGGACGATCTGGCGGCAATCGAAAAGAAGATGGCCGAAGTCATTGCGCGGGATGAGAAGTTTGTTCGCGAGTATGAGCCGCGTGAGCAAGCTCTGGAAGAATTCAGCCGTGACGGCGACTTCATGAAGACGCACTTCGTCACCAAGTTCACTGAGCCCGGCTCCGAGATCAGTTTCTATCGCAACGGAAAGTTTGTGGATTTCTGCCGTGGCCCGCATGTCCCCTCAACAGGGCGCGTGAAAGCAGTAAAGGTCACGACCCTGGCCGGTGCCTACTGGCTGGGCGACGAAAAGAATCCGCAACTGCAGCGCGTATATGGCACGGCGTTCTTCTCGCAGAAGGATATGGATGCACACTTCGCGCGCCTTGAAGAAGCAGCCAAGCGCGACCATCGAGTGCTGGGCAAGCAGCTCGATCTTTTCAGCATTCAGGAATTGGCAGGGCCCGGTCTCGTCTTCTGGCATCCCAAGGGCGGAATCGTCCGCAAAGTCATGGAAGACTGGATGCGCGATGAGTGCCTGCGGCGCGGCTACTTGATGGTGTACACGCCGCACGTGATGCGGCGCGAGTTGTGGAAGGTCAGTGGGCACGAGGGCTACTACTCCGGCAATATGTACACGCCCATGGAACTCGATGACGCCGAGTACCGGCTGAAGCCGATGAACTGCCCCGGCCACATCCTGATCTACAAGAATTCGCCGAAGAGCTATCGCGACCTGCCCCAGCGCTATGCCGAGCTGGGCAATGTCTATCGCTACGAGCGCTCCGGCACCATGCACGGACTGCTGCGCGTGCGCGGCTTTACGCAGGACGATGCACACATCTTCTGCATGCCCAGCCAGATCGAGAGCGAAGTTGAGGCGTGCATCGACTTTGCCGAGTCAGTGCTGAAGACATTTGGCTTCAACGAATTCAGAGTTGAGCTTTCCACCTGGGATCCGAACGACCGCAAGAGTTACACCGGCTCAGACGAAAACTGGAACCTCGCCATCGGCTCGCTTGACCGCGTGCTGAAGGCGAAAGGAATTCCCTTCAAGACGATTCCCGGTGAGGCAGCGTTCTACGGCCCGAAGATCGATATCAAGCTGGTGGATGTGCTCGGGCGCCTGTGGCAGTTGTCGACCGTGCAATTCGATTTCACTCTTCCCGCGCGCTTCGGGCTGGAGTATGTGGGAGAAGACGGCGAACGGCATCAGCCCGTGATGGTGCATCGTGCACTGTTTGGATCTGTGGAGCGATTCTTCGGCGTGCTCATCGAGCACTACGCCGGCGCATTTCCGCTGTGGCTTGCACCCGTGCAAATTGGCCTGGTGCCGATCAGCGAACGGCATCTCGCGTACGCGGCAAAAGTAGAAGCCGAACTGAAGTCCGCAGGCTTCAGAGTCGAGACAGACGCCCGCAACGAGAAGATGAACGCCAAGATTCGCGATCTCGCTAACCAGAAGATTCCCTACATCCTCGTATTCGGCGACAAAGAAGAAGGTGCAGGCGCAGTAAGTGTGCGCACCCGCGGCAAAGGCGACCAGGGATCGATGCCGCTGGCAGATTTCATCGCTAAAGCCAAAGCACTTCAGGAGAGCAAGTCGACGGAGTTGTAGGGAATCCGCGCAATTCTCGCATGAGGCCATCCCTTCCAACCCCCAGGCTCTGTCATTCCGACCGACCGCAGGGAGCGGAGGAACCTGCAGTTGCTTTTCGCGGGTCCGCCTCAGAATATTGCCGCAAAAGCGGTCACTCGACCTGAACGCGAAAACCGCTTCGAAAAAATATCGGAGCCTCATCGATTTGCCCCTACTGGACGCTCACCGCACCCTCTAGAACGTACTTCTGCCCGTCGGGATTGCTCAGCGTCATCGGAGCCACGCCGGCATTCACGTTGGGCACCACACACTGCAGGGTCTGGTCGTCCACCATCGAGCACGACGTGCTCTGCCCAGCGATTACTGCCTGGGTGCCTGCCACGAAGCCATTCCCGCGAATCGTGAGAGATGTCCCCGGCGTCGCTACTGCGGGACTGACGGTCCCGACGGCAAGCGGAACGACGGCGAGTTCGTAATAGTTGAGCGATGTCCCGGCAAGTGCCAGGATCTTTTTCCCGCTCGGATCGATTGCCAACGCCGTCACCCAATTGGGCAGCGGGGGCATACTCAAAAGCGATCTTCCCGTGTGCGTATCGGCTATCTGCACGTCAGTCCCCGCGCTGTACCGCAGGCCTCCCGTTCCCGTCAGAAGATTGATGATCCCGGGGTACTGGAAAGGAACCACCGGAAGCAGGTTCTGGTCCAGGGTGAATGCATTCACCTCAAGCACAGTGCCGGCGCCGTTTACCGCGACCGCATTTCCCTGCGCGCTACTGATGTTCACAGGCGCACTGAAAGCGTCGGATGCAGCGTTGTATTTCCACGCATAGAAGGGCGCATAGTAACCCGAACTAGCTCCGCCCAACAGAGCCATGCTGCCATCCGTGCTCGACGCCATGGTCGAAGCAGAAACTGAAAACTGACTGGCATTTTGCAGATCCGTTCTTACTCGCACTGTCATATGCGCAAGATCAATCTCGCGCAATTCGTTTTGCGCGAACGGCGTTAGCAGCACAAAAGCCTTGCCTCCCGTCAGTGTCACAACCGGCATCGGCCCCGCGACTGTCGCTGCCCCATCCGATGCCACCAGAACATTCACAGCAGTGCTTGCGCTACTCGTCAGATCGAAGACCACCACGCTGTGGTCGGTCGGATCGGAAACCAGGAGCTTGGAATTGTCAGGCGTTAGAGCAAGCGATCCCAGCATCGCGCCGGAGCTGATCGTTGAGGACTGCATCGGCTGCAGCAGAGTTAACGTTCCCACATCAAACACGCCAACGGTATTGTCCGCGCCGGTAAGGTAAAAGCGGTCGCGGGACGAGTCGTACACTGCGGCGGTGTACGCCGGACTGGTCAACGTAACGTCTTGCGCAAGATACTGCACCATGTTCTTGGTGGTTTCTGACGTTCCGTCCGACAAGGATATCGTCAAATCCGCCCAGCCCGGCGTACCATGCGGCGCGATCACGTCCAATCCCCGCCACAAATCCCCGCCGACAACCGGCAATGGGCCCGTAGCTGCGCGGGCTCCGCCGATCGTCACACTAGCAGGCAAGCCGCCGATGGCGGCGAGCGACAAAATCCCGTCTGCCCATAGGGTGCTGGCGGTCCCTCCGGTTGGAGAAAGCGCCGAAGGGTAGATCCACTGCGCGTGAGGGCCATAAGAAAATGCGCCGGGTAGAAGCGCGGCATTGTTGTTGGCGTCGGTCATCAGCACCGTCACCGGCCCGGTAGCCGCAGCCGCAGGAGCGGTCGCCGTCAGACCGTTGCGTCCGTCGGAAGTGGAGGAAGAAGGCGCCACCACGTCGTTCGTAGCGGGAGTCAAACCGAAGTAAGCTTCCATTGAGGAGGCAATTCCATCCGCGCTTCCAGCCCCAATAGAGTCCGCGAAAAACTGCACCTGTGTACGACCCGATAAGGGCCCCTCATTCGGGTTTCCGATCGAGGTCCCTAGGCTGTCTTCAGAGAAATAAGGCATTAACGGAATGGTCGGCTGCAGTTGCGCGACACTTGCCACAAACGCGCCTAGATTGGAGATCCCGTAAACCCGGTTGCTTTCGTCCGTATCCCACACTTTCCCCGGCTGATTGCTCGCAACGGAGAGTCCCTGGTAACCGGCAGGCTGGCCCGTCTGTGTATCCAAAGCGATGACATCCAATGGGTCGCGCACGTAAAGGAATTTTCCATCGCGGCTATATGTGAAGTTGTCGTCTTGCGTCGCGTACTGCGCCTGCTGCTGCAGGTTGCGGTTCCAGAACGTAATGTATTGTCCACCGCTGCTGAAGGATGGGGTACCGACCATGGCAAATTGCGAACCGTCCGGGTTCGCCGCAACACCGCGAATATTGTATTGTCCTGGCGTAACGCCAATGTACGTCTGAGTCTCGGCGGAGTACACGGCCATTTCCAGGCCCGTCTGTCCAGCCGTAGGAACGGCGAGGTACTTTCCATCCAAAGATCGCGACGGCGTTCCGTCATAGATGCCGACAGACGCACCGGGCGGATTTACCTGCGCGAATGTGCCGCTGACGCGATCGTACGAGAGCAGATTGCCTTCACCGGCAATGATTGACCCCGGATTAGCCGTCTCGATCAGCATCGGACCAGCTGCCATCATGAAAGGCAACACCGGTTCCAGTCCTGTCGCCGGGTCCAGGACAGTAGTGGGAACTTCAACCTGGCCCGTGACGTGCAACGTTGCGGGATTCAGAAAATACAGATAAGGCGTGCTCGTACCCACCGCCAATTCGGTGGTGTCCGGCGAGAGGCTCAGCCCGAGCGCCGCCGGCACAGTAACCGCGCCTACGCGGTGGCCATCCACGGTCGAATAGGCCTCCACCTCATTCATGGCTGGATTGCTGAGAAAGAATTCCTTCAGTGTCGAATCGTAGACGACGTTGCCCGGAAACCACGCGCCGGTTGCCGGCGTAGGAGGAGTAACAAAGTAATCGCCTGGAAACGGTCGCGGCTGAAAGGAAGGGCCCCCTCCGGAGCCACCCGATCCTCCAGACCCGCCGGACCCGCCCGTTGAACCCGACCCTGATCCGCTACCGCCGCCGCAGCCTGTGAGTGCCGCAACCACGTAGATAAGGAGAATTGCAGGTAAACGAACGGATCGACCCCAGGTGCATGCCACTGGCGTTGATTTCCATTTGCGCCACCACGCCCCGCTGAAAATACGAGGGAACAAAACCAATAGGCCAAATGCGATAAAGGTGTTTAGAAGCTGCACCGAGTGTTCGCGGATGAAACCCCGGCGAAGAAACGGAACGGCTACGCTCAGGCAGATGATGGCAATGAGGCCGGAGAGCCAGCCCAATAAGTTCCTCATAGTTTGCGTGTGTTGCGGATCAATTCTAGCGCAGAACTGCACTCTCGTAGGTGACTGGCCAATTCGATTCGGACACGTCTCTCAATTCCGATATGTTGCTTTGTCAAGCCCTCGGTTCCTGCACCGCCTCGTATCTGCAACCATCCATTCGAGTTCTGTCCAGGGCGCGACTTTGCATGCAATTTCCCCTCTTCGGCGCACAATCAGATGGACTCGAAAAAGGAGTTCCATGCCAACGCGCAATGTCACCCTCGCGATCTCTCGGCAGGCACATCTAAAGGCCCGCATCTGGGCCGCTCACTACGATGTATCTCTCTCCGCAATCATCGCCACCCTTCTCGAAGGACTGCCCAGCAATCCCAATGCGGCACGCGCCGCCGAGCGCATCCATCATCAGCGGACACACCCCACCCCCCCTCCCCCCTGTGAAATTGCGATGCCTGCCGACGCCGCCGCTAAATCGCGCAGCATCAGCGGAGTTCTCGATAACATCCCACAGGTTCACGAACCCTGTGAAGATGTGATCCAGGAATGCACAGAAGAATGGTCGCTCAGAATGTGCGAAATAATGCGGGGGATAGAGCTATCCCAGGCTGGTCCAGTCGAGGACAACCTTGCCGGTTTCGCCGGAGATCATAGCGGCGAAGCCTTTTTCGAAATCGCTATATGAGTAGCGGTGCGTGATCACCGGCGAGATGTCCAGGCCCGAGTCCAGCATCACCGACATCTTGTACCACGTCTCGTACATTTCGCGCCCATAGATTCCCTTGATCGTGATCATGTTGAAGATCACTGGACGCCAGTCCATAGGAATGCTCTTGGAGGGAATGCCGAGCGCTGCAATCTTGCCGCCGTGACTCATGCTGGCGATCATGTCGTTCAACGCCTGTGGGTTGCCGGACATCTCAAGACCCACATCGAATCCTTCCGTCATCTTAAGTTGTTTCTGTACTGCGGCGAGCGGAGTCTCCATCGGATTGACGGCGAGAGTCGCGCCCATCTTGCGCGCAAGATCGAGCCGGAATGGATTCAAATCGGTAATTACGACATGGCGGGCTCCGGCGCGGCGCACCACGGGAATAGCCATGATGCCGATGGGCCCGGCCCCGGTGATCAGCACGTCTTCTCCGAGCACCGGAAACGATAGCGCTGTGTGGACAGCGTTGCCGAAGGGGTCAAAGATTGAAGCAACTTCAAGATCGACACCGGGATGGTGACGCCAGATGTTGGTCATCGGCAGCGAGATGAACTCGGCATAAGCGCCCGGGCGATTGACGCCTACACCCTGCGTGGATACGCAAAGGTGGCGCCGCCCCGCGAGGCAGTTGCGGCAGCGGCCGCACACAACGTGGCCCTCGCCGCTGACAATATCACCGGGAAAGAAGTCGTTGACGTTCGATCCAACGGCAACAATTTTGCCTACGAACTCGTGGCCAATCGCCATCGGGACTGGGATCGTCTTCTGCGCCCAGTCGTCCCAGTTGTAGATGTGCACATCGGTTCCGCAGATGCCGGTGTAGAGGACACGGATGAGGACATCGTTGATTCCCATCGCAGGCTCGGGGATGTCTTCCAGCCACAATCCGCGCTCCGCTTTCGCCTTGACCAACGCCTTCATTCGAACCCCTCCTCATCACCCTCAAAAGTGTACTGTCTCACCCCGGCCCGCATATCACGGCTGCAACCTCTATGCGTTGATGGCCATGCCTTCTACTGCCGCATATGCGTCGAGCATGGCTTCGGAGATGGTCGGGTGAGCATGAATGGTGAACATAAGCTCGTCGATGGTGCCTTCCAGTTCCATCACCGCCACAGCTTCCGCGATGAGTTCGGTAGCCTGCGGACCGATGATGTGCACGCCGAGAATTTCGCCGTATTTGGCGTCGGCAACAATCTTCACGAATCCATCGTGGCTGCCGACAATGGTTGCCTTGGAGTTGCCGGCAAACGGAAATTTGCCAACCTTGATCTCAAGGCCCTTTTCTCTCGCCTGCGCTTCCGTCATTCCAACTGAGCCGATCTGCGGGTCAGAATAAGTGCACGCGGGTACGCGATCTCGGCGGACTCCCCGATAAGCGCGGCCTGCGATCTTCGTAACCGCGACGATGCCGCTCATCGAGCCCGAATGCGCCAACTGCGGCAAGCCTGCAACGATGTCGCCGATAGCGTAGATGCCGGGCTCCGCAGTCTCCTGCGCTTCGCCGACTTTCACAAAGCCGCGGTCGAGCTCGATTTTGGTCTTGTCGATGCCCACGTCGGCGATGCGCGGCGCACGGCCTACAGCAACCAGAACCTTCTCTGCTTCCTTTTCGACTGCCTTGCCGTTCGCGCCAGTCCACGTTACTTTGACGCCGGCTTCGGTCCTCTCAATCTTTTCGACCTTTGCGCCGGTGTTGATGTCGATGCCACGCTTCTTGAAGACGCGGGTGAGTTCTTTCGAAATCTCTTCGTCCTCCGGCGGCATCAGGCGCGGAAGGAACTCGACCAGCGTAACCTCGGTGCCGAAACTGCGGAAGATGGAGCTGAACTCGACCCCAACCGCACCAGCACCGATGACGATAAGCGATTTTGGCACTTGCGGTACAGCAAGCATCTCGATGTTGGTGAGAATACGGTCGTCTGGCTTGAGACCGAAGATCATCTTCGCATCGGAACCTGTCGCGAGGATGAGATTCTTGGCTTTCACTTCGCTTTTCGCGCCGTCCGCGGCCGTCAGCTCGACAGTGTGCACACCGTCTTTCGCGCCGCCGGTAAGTCGGCCATAGCCGGCGATCACCGTAACCTTGTTCTTCTTCATCAGAAATCCGAGACCCTTGGTGTGCTTATCGACGATGGAGGTCTTGCGCGTCTGCACAGCGTCCCAGTTGAGCGAGCGGCCATCGACACCGTCGATGCCATACTCCGCTGCGTGTTTCAAGTGATCCCACAGTTCGGCATTGAAAAGCAGAGCCTTGGTGGGAATGCAGCCGACATGCAGACAGGTGCCGCCCAGAACATTCGCCGATTCGATCAGCGCGACTTTCAATCCAAGCTGACCCGCACGAATCGCCGCCGTATAACCCGCAGGCCCGCTGCCGATAATTGCCACGTCATACAGAATGTCTGCCAAGAAAACTCCGTTCTCGCGCGCCCATTATGTCACTGTGCGGCGCATTCCATTGTTCAGTTTAATGCTTGCAGTTGATTGGATGTGAGACGGCGGCTATCGATGCGTCTCCACAAGCTCGACCGCAATGCGCTGCGTCTCGGGATCATCGCCGAAAGACTCAATCCAGTGCACATCCGGTTCGCGGCGAAACCACGTGAGCTGGCGCTTCGCATAGTTGCGATGTCCCTGCTGCGCTTCGGCAACGGCCACCTTCTCGCTCATCCCCTTGATGAGAACGGACACAGCCTGCCGATATCCCAACGAATCCAGCGCCCTGATGGGTCCGTAACAGGCGAGGAGCGCGCGCGTTTCCTGGACCAGCCCATCCGCAAACATTTGCGCGCAACGCAAATTCAGCCGCTCATACAGCGAGGCTCGTGGCGGGTTCAGCCCGATGCGCAGCAATCGGAATCCCGTGAGCGGATCGCGCCCCATCACCTGCGACATTGGCTGGCGCGAAGCGACACACACCTCGATGGCGCGAATCAGTTTAGGCGCGTCGTGGGCGTGGATGCGCCCGGCCGTGGGGGGATCGAGCCGCTTGAGCAGACGATGTAACCACGCGCTTCCGTGGCGCCCCGCACTGCGGCGAAGACGTTCGCGCAGATTTTCCTGCCGCGCCGGGCCTGCGAAAAGGCCTTCTGTAAGGGCTCGAAGATAAAGACCGGTTCCGCCGGTGACGATAGGAAGTTTTCCGCGGCCGGCAATCTCATGTAAGGCGGCGCGAGCGTGGCGGCTGTAGTCACCCGCGGTAAAAGGTTCGTCAGGATCAGCCACGTCAACAAGGTGATGCGGAATGCGCTCGCGTTCCTCGGCCGTCGGTTTCGCGGTACCCAGGTCCATGCCTCGATAGACGGCAACCGAGTCGCAACTAATGATCTCGCCGTTGAATCGTTCGGCCAGTTCAAGCGAGAGCGCGGTCTTTCCGCTGCCAGTTGGACCAAGCAAAAGAACTGCTAACGGATCGTTGTGCCGCGCAGGCCCCACGCCGAAGGCGCCGTTCGCCATCCGCGAAGGACTCATGGACGCCACCATCCGGTCGGAAATATCCAGTTGGGATTGGTGTGAAAAAGCCACCAGATCACAATCGCTGCAGCCACAATCAGCAGACCGAATGCCTGGTTGCGCCGGAACGCGCGCCTCTGTTCTTCGCGGCGCTCTTCCTCGGCAACCTGTTGCTGATACGGCTTGATTCGGCTTTCAACCATGCATATATTGTCGTTCGGCGTTTAGAATGCGCGCGCCGATTCACCACGCATCAGTATAGGCAGTAGGACGGGCGGATGAAGTCACCGTTTGACTTCCCACCCCTCAATTGCCGACCATAGCCTTTCGAGCTTCGGCGGGACCGAAGCCGCATGAGGCACCAAATGAAAGTCTTGATCCTTGGTTCGGGCGGGCGCGAACATGCGCTGGCATGGGCAGTAAAGCGCAGCCAGCGTGTCACCGAAGTTGTGTGTGCGCCGGGCAATGGAGGCATCGCGCAAGTAGCCCGCTGTGTGCCCGTCGATCTGAAAGACGTTGCCGCGATGGTCCGTCTGGCCGAGATCGAGCAGCCCAGCCTCACCATCGTCGGTCCCGAATTGCCTCTGTCGCTGGGTGTCGTCGACGCTTTTCGCGAGCGCGGCTATCGCATCTTTGGACCGACGCGCAACGCGGCGCGGCTTGAGTCGAGCAAAGCGTTTGCCAAGCAGTTCATGAAGCGGCACCAAATCCCCACGGCCAACTACGCCGTCTGCACCACTTCAAAAGAAGTTGAAGAGTCGATCAAGCACTTCCACGCACCCGTCGTCGTCAAAGCCGATGGTCTGGCGGCCGGCAAGGGCGTCATCATTTGCCCCACTCGACACTTCGCCGTTGAGACAGCACACGGTCTCTTCAACGGAGATCTGCTCGGGTCTGCCGAACAACAGGTCGTCATCGAAGAATTCCTTGAAGGGGAAGAGCTCAGCTTTCTGTGTCTCACAGATGGCACCCACGTTGCGCCACTGGTTCCTGCACAGGATCACAAGCGGATCGGCGAGGGCGATACAGGACCGAACACCGGCGGAATGGGCGTCTACTCCACCAGCCAGATGCTCGAGCCAACCATGACCGAGTGGATCCTCCACCACATTGCCGAGCCCACGGTACGCGGTATGGCTGAAGAGGGAATGCCGTTTGTGGGCGTGCTCTATTGCGGGCTGATGATGACCGCGCGTGGCCCCGAGGTACTCGAGTACAACGCCCGCTTCGGCGATCCGGAAACACAGGCAATTCTGGTGCGTCTCGAGTCTGATCTTGTTGACGCTCTCGAGGCCTGCATCGATGGTCGGCTTGCCCAGACTGAGATGCGTTGGGATTCGGGCGCATCGGCCTGCGTGGTTACGAGTTCCTCAGGATATCCCGGCAGCTACAAAACGGGATTGCCCATCAGCGGCCTCAGCGCTGCGGCAAAGGTACCTGGAGTAGAGATTTTTCACTCCGGAACAACGCGCGTGGCAAACCAGCTGGTCACCAGCGGTGGACGCGTGCTGGGAGCAACCGCCAGCGGCGATTCAATCGAAGAGGCTCTCACACGCGCCTATGAGGCGCTCTCCCAGATTCATTTCGAGGGCATGTACTATCGCCACGACATTGGACACAGGGCATTGAAACAGCCGCGGCGTTGATATCGCGCGTTACCACGATAAGGCCGCTTCCAAGGCAATTCGCTCACAACCTGAATCAGCCTGGGGGAATGGTTGTGCTTGGCGTAGAGGGCGGTGGGGGGGCGACTGGAGCGCCTTTGACCTGCTGTTGAAAACAAGCACGGCACAGCACCGGCCTGCCCTGCGTAGGCTTGAACGGTACAGTCGTCTCCATGCCGCAGGCTGAACAGGTGGTCCGGGTCTCAGAACGAACTCGTCCGCCGCTGGCGCGCTTCGCCTTGCACGGCTTGCAATGCTTGGGGTCGTTCTTGAATTGTTTGTCGTGAAAAAACAGCTGTTCACCCGCTGTGAACACGAACTCTGCGCCGCAATCATTGCACTTCAAAATTCTGTCGACGAATTCCATGACCGGCTTCCCAAAAACAGGGACTACGATCGAAATCGGCCATGAACTTGAGAGCTTGCCGTTCCCGTTTCCCTGTCTTCACGTCCTTGAACAACAAGGGCCCGGGCCGCCATAAACTAGGCGGCGATAATGCAGCGTGTCTCCGCACTGCGGGAGACTGAGTTATTTCGCGCCCCTTTTTACTCAACCTGGCGCAATTTGAAATGAGCTAATCGCTCGATGTGCCGTTCATTGGTCTTGCTATATGGCTGACCTCGCCCGGGGAAGGAGAGTATAGCCTGAACGGCACATTCCGCAATGTCTGTTAGCGAACTTAATCCTGCTCTTTACGAGCCTTCTTGCGATTCCGCTTGCGTGCCAATGCTGCCTTCACGCGGCGCTTTTCACCGGGTTTCAGATAGTAGGAATGACGTTTTACTTCCTTGATGATGTCTTCCTGCTGTACCTTCCGCTTAAACCGGCGCAGCGCGTTCTCAAGCGGCTCGCCTTCTTGTAAGCGAACCTCTGCCAAAAAATCCCACCTCCAAACCCGCCAGAATCGGCAGTCTCCATGATACCGGAAGTGGCCCAAGTCAGCCAATTTTGCAAAACCACTTCTAGCATGGTCTCAAGTCGCGTGCAACTTGTTTCTTACCATGAAAGTAAATGCGCGGGGTTTTAATCCCAGAGAGCCCTCCCGACCTCGCTTACACTAGCTTCCTGAGGTACCCATGATCCGTCGATACCAGGGACTTCTTCCCACGATTCCGGCCAGTTGCTACGTCGATATTTCCGCGCAGGTGATTGGCGACGTCAAACTGGGAGAGAATTCCTCCGTTTGGATGAACGCGGTCCTGCGCGGCGACGTCAATTCCATCCGTGTCGGCTCGAATTCTAACGTGCAGGATTGTGCGGTCTTGCACGGCCAGCGGCACCTCTACTCCGTTACGGTCGGCGACTGGGTGACCATCGGGCACAACGCCACCGTTCACGGCTGTGTCGTTGAAGATGCAGTACTTATAGGAATGGGCGTCACCATTTTGAACGACTGCCGGATCGGTGAGGGCTCGATCATTGCGGCCGGTGCGGTGTTGCCGGAGCACACAATCGTTCCTCCCCGAACCTTGTGGGCAGGCGTACCGGGTAAGCAGCGGCGCGAACTTGGAGACGAGGACCGAAAACTCATTCTCCAGTACGCGCAGAATTACCTCGACTACACCAAAATCTATCTGGCGGAAGCGGAATAAGTAAGGCAAAGATGACGTTTCGTTCATCTGGAGGGCACTTACAATCAATTAGCATCAAAAGAAGCCGTGAATACCCTTAGCAAGACCTCTCTGCATAGCTCTCGATGTGTTTCTTTGATATTCCTTGTGGCAACTGTTTGTGCAGTCGGGCGCGCGCAGACCTGGCCGCCGGCAGTCTCAGTGCCGGACGCGCCTCAGCCACAGGAGCCAGTCACGCTCCGCGCCACCCCGTTGAATATTCTGAAGGACCAGGGCGCAATCTGGTCGAGCCCCGTGCACCTGCACGAGAGCGATTTCAAGTATTTAATCCCCCTCGGCCTGGCCGTGACCGTAGCCATAACCACAGACCATCAGGCCATGACCGAGGTCGTATCCACCAATCCCAGCTTTAACAACGCCAACACCAACGCCTCCAATGTGCTTACCGCCCCTTTTATTGCCGCACCCCCGATCATGTTTGCGGTAGGACAATTCGGCCACAACGACCACGCGCGGGAGGCCGGCATCCTCGGCAGTGAAGCAATGCTCGACAGCCTTGTGGTCGAGCAGGGAATGAAACTGATTTTCTGGCGGGAGAGGCCCCTGGTCGACGACTCCAGGGGCAAGTTCTTCCAGACAAGCGTGGGATGGGATTCGTCGTTTCCTTCTTCGCACAGCATGATTGCCTGGTCCAGCGCCGCCGTGCTTGCTGAGGAATATCCGTCAAAGTTGAATCAACTGCTGATCTATTCCGCCGCAACCGGAGTCAGCCTGACTCGCGTGCTCGGCCAGCAGCATTTTCCTTCGGACGTGCTCGTCGGCAGCGCTTTCGGTTGGATGATAGGCCACTACGTCTACAAGAAACACCACCGCTGGCGCGCTCCGATCGCGCATTAATTGCCCGGACTCCGTCATCTTGACGGCAAGCCCCGTTCGTCACCTTCTCCTTGAGAATCTACATATCGCGTCTGATAGGTAGAGTGTCTGGGAAAGTCACTTCACCGACAGAAGTTCACAGTTGCGAGTTCGTAGTTCTTAGTCGGGAGTTGATTAACTGCGAACTTATAACTGCGAACTTTGAACTGCTCTTAAACCGGGGTCCCCGCGGACTCGTCCGTGGGGTGTTAGACCGGCAGCGGATTCCGTTCCGCGAACTGGTGCTGATGCCAGTAGGGGTAGATGGGCGCCACCTCGCTGGCTTTGTCGAGTGTCGCTACCTGCTCGGCAGTCAAGTTCCATCCTGCGGCAGCCAGATTCTGGCGCAACTGCTCTTCATTACGAGCGCCAATGATCACAGAGGAAACCGTGGGCCGCTGCAGAAGCCAGTTGAGAGCAATCTGCGGAACCGTCTTGCCGGTCTCCTTGGCAACCGCATCGAGCGCGTCCACCACGTTGTAGAGATATTCGTCGGCAACCTGCGGTCCCATCTCCGCAGTCTTGTGCAGGCGGCTCACTTCGGGCAGTGGCTGTCCACGACGGATCTTTCCAGTGAGCCTTCCCCATCCCAGCGGACTCCAGACCAGCGCGCCGACTTTCTGATCGAGGCCCAGCGGCATCAGTTCCCACTCGTACTCCCGCCCGATCAGCGAGTAGTAGACCTGGTGCGCAACAAAGCGCGTCCACCCATAGCGGTCTGCCACATCCAGAGATTTCATCAGGTGCCAGCCGGAGAAATTTGACGCTGCGATGTAACGGATCTTCCCGGCGCGCACAAAAGTGTTGAGCGTGTCCTGCACTTCTTCAACTGGAGTCGAAGCATCGAATCCGTGCAGGTGGTAAATGTCAACGTAGTCCGTGCCGAGTCGACGCAGGCTGGCTTCAAGTGCACGCGTCAGGTGGTAGCGTGAAGAGCCAATATCATTGGGCCCATCGCCCAGCCGGAATGTTGCCTTGGTGGAAATAAGCGCGCGATCGCGCTTCCCGGCCAGCGCCTTGCCCAGCACTTCCTCAGAGCGCCCGTCGGAGTAGATATTCGCGGTGTCGAACAGGTTGACGCCCGCCTCGAGGCAGATGTCGATGAGACGGGAGGCTTCCGCAACGTCCGTCTCGCCCCATGCTTTGAAAAATTCATTGCCACCGCCAAATGTACCGGTGCCAAAACTGAGTGCGGGAACTTTGAGGCCCGAGCCTCCAAGAAGTCGATATTCCATTGCAGTTGGATTACCGCACCCCTTTGGAAGATGCACTGGATTGCGGGCCATTTAGACTAGATAAGTTATGGCCACATTGAAAGCCGTGCGCGGCACCCGAGATTTGCTGCCGCCTGAAACCGCGCTATGGAACCGCATCGAGGCAACGGCGCGCAGCGTCTTTGCCCGCTACAACTTCGGCGAAATCCGCACGCCGGTTTTTGAAGATACGTCGCTCTTCGCCCGCGGAGTCGGCGAAGAAACTGACATTGTTTCCAAAGAGATGTACACCTGGGAGGATCGGGCGCGCGCGCAATCAGAAAAGCCACAGTCGTTGACGCTTCGCCCTGAAAATACCGCCGGCGTCGTGCGCGCATACATCGAGCACAAGCTCGGCGAGACCGGGCAATTGCAGAAGCTCTATTACATCGGGCCGCAGTTCCGGCGTGAACGACCGCAAAAAGGGCGCTACCGGCAGTTCTCGCAGATCGGCGCCGAGGTCATTGGCCCCCAATCGGCGGGCAGCGAGTCGCCATTGCGCGATGCGGAAGTGTTGGAGATGCTGGCCACGTTGCTCGATGAAATGGGCATCACCGGCTGGACGCTCGAGATCAATTCCGTAGGCTCTTCAGCGGATCGAGCTCGCTACAACGACACACTGCGGGAAGCCCTGATTCCGCTTGCTCCCAAAATGTGCGCCGACTGCCAGCGTCGCGCCGTGACCAATCCCCTGCGCGTGCTGGACTGCAAAGTACCGGAAGACCAGCCGATCATCGAAACACTGCCCAAAATTGTGGATTCGCTGGATGAAGCTTCGAAGGCGCACTTTGCCGCGGTTACGGCTGCCCTGGATGCGGCCGGCGTTCCATACACCCGCAATCACCGCCTGGTGCGCGGGCTCGACTACTACACGCGCACGACATTCGAGTTCACGCACGGTGGACTCGGCGCGCAGAATGCCCTGCTGGGCGGCGGACGCTACGACGGCCTGAGCGAGGCGATCGGCGGACCGAAGGCTCCGGGCATCGGCTTTGCCATGGGCGAGGACCGGCTGGTGCTGACGCTGCAGGCTCTGGAAGCGGCCAAGCCCGAAAAGAACGATGCCTACATCGCTCCTCTGGGCGAAGCCCTGAATCCGGCGGCACTGGCCCTGGCACGCGAGTTGCGTCGCGCCGGGCTCTCGGTCGAGCTGGGAGACGGATCGTTTCGACTCAAGAAGTCGTTTGAATCGGCTGACCGAGCCGCCCGCCGCATTGTCATCCTCGGCGAGGACGAGCTTCAATCCGGTATTCTAACGGTGAAAGACTTCTCCACCGGTACACAGACCAAGGTTCCGCGCGCGGAGCTGGCAGCGTATCTCTCCCTGCCGGCGCGTACGTAAAAGGAAAATCTCACAGTGCTCGACTTTTTAGGCAATCTGGAACGCACCAACATGTGCGGCGAATTGCGCGCCGCCAACGCCGGCCAGCAAGTGGTCCTGATGGGCTGGGTAAATCGCCGCCGCGACCACGGCAACCTCATCTTCCTCGATGTGCGCGACCGCAGCGGTATCGCGCAGGTGGTGCTCGACAAGGAACTGACGCCCGAAGGACACCTCAAGGGCGAGCAGGTACGGCCTGAATACGTAGTCGCGGCCGTGGGCAAGGTGCGCCTGCGCGGCAATGACGCCATCAACCCCAAGATGCCCACCGGCGAAGTTGAAATTGAAGTGACCGAGCTGCGCATCCTCAACGACACACGTCTCGCGCCGTTCTCGCCTTCTGAAGAAGCAATTCAGAACGAAGAGACGCGCCTCAAGTATCGTTACATCGATCTGCGCCGCGTAGAGATGCAGCGCAACTTCTGGCTGCGCCACCAGATCACGCGTTCTATCCGGGAGAGCCTGAGCGCCCAGGGCTTCCTTGAGATCGAAACGCCGATCCTGACCAAGTCCACCCCCGAAGGCGCGCGCGATTTTCTCGTGCCCAGCCGCGTCCATCCCGGCGAGTTTTACGCGCTGCCGCAGTCGCCGCAGATCTTCAAGCAGATCCTCATGATCTCCGGATTCGACCGCTACTTCCAGATCGCCCGCTGCTTCCGCGATGAAGACCAGCGCGCCGACCGCCAGCTCGAGTTCACCCAGGTCGATCTGGAGATGAGCTTCCCGCGCCGCGAGCATGTGTTCGCGGTGGTGGAGAAGTTCTGCGCAGCCGCATGGGCCGCAGCCGGCATCACGCTTCCCACTCCGTTTCCACGCATCACCTATGACGATGCGATTCGGCAATACGGCAGCGACAAGCCCGATCTCCGCCTGCCGGGCCTCACGGATGTGCGGTCGGCGTTTCCTGAGTCGGCGCTCGCAACGCTGCAGATCGACCCGGCGCTTCCGATCGTTGCCCTGCGCATTCCCAAGGTAGGCGAGCTGAGCCGCAAGGAGCGCGAAGAGAACCATCCGCTCTTCGACCAGAAGAAGGGCGCCAAGTTCATCGACGATTTCAAGCGGCTGGCCAAGAGCTTTCCTGAAACTGCCGCCAAGATTCACGAGCTGGCAGGAGCTGCAGAGGGCGATTTCGTAATCGTCGTTGCCGGCGACCCCGCGCACCACATCAAGGCCAGCGATACCAAGTTTGAAGGTCGGCTTAGCGAGCGTGAGATCAACGTGTATTCGGCGGCCGGAAACTTCCGCAGCGAGCTGGCGAAGAAATACGCCGACCGGCACAAGGCCTTTCACATTACCGATGATGCCGTCCAAAATGCCGATCCGCGGAGTGGAAAAGTGCTCGACGGCTCGGCAGCCTTCCATCCGATCTGGATCGTCGACTTCCCGATGTTTGAGTACGACCTGGCCAGCGGCAAGTGGATGCCGGCGCATCATCCCTTCACTGCGCCCTACGAAGCGGACATGGCCAATCTCGTCAGCGATCCGGCTTCGGTACGCGCCGACTGTTACGACCTGGCGATGAACGGACTCGAACTCGGGTCAGGGTCGATCCGCATTCACCGCAAGGACGTGCAGCAGCAGATTTTTGCGTCGCTCGGTATATCAGACGAAGAGGCGCGTAATCGCTTCGGCTTCTTCCTCGATGCGCTTGAGTACGGGACGCCCCCGCACGGAGGCATTGCTCTAGGGCTTGATCGCATCGTAATGCTGCTGGCCGGAGCGCCCAGCCTGCGCGAAGTGATCACGTTCCCCAAGACTGCAAAGGCAATTGACCTGATGGCGGACGCGCCCACGACGGTTCCCGAACAGCAACTGAAGGAACTACACATCCGCGTGGCGGGCAAGAGCTAGCCGATGGGGAGGTCAGTCCCCCGTCGCTTGCACCAATTGATCCGGCGCAGTCATGGCCCACGTGTCGATTGACAGGCACTTGCCCAGCTTGTTGAAATCTTTTTCCCACCGCGGACGGTCATCGGCGATCTGCGAGGTCAAAGCATAGCTCGACGTACGCAGAATCTCGTACCAGATATTTTGCGCCTGCCACAGATTCAGCTCGAAAGGCAGCTCAACCAGCGTATGCGCCAGGCCCAGCGCGCGATCGAGCATCTCCAGCGATCCTGCCGACATCTGCAGTTCCACCATCGCGCGCTTCATGCGCTGATCGGCAATATAGGACAGAGTTGTGGTATCCAGCGGCACCTTATCCGCTTTGGCCAGTTGCAGAAATGATCGAAGCAGCGACTGGTCAATGGGATCACCCTCTAAAGCCCGCCGCAGACCAGCGTTAATAGCAAACTCCGCAGCCAGCGTCAGTGCAGGAGGTTTGGGCAGCCCCGCCTGCGAGAGGTAGTGAAGCAGGCTGGCATGATCTTCATAAATGTTCGTCAACGAACTCTCGATATCCCAAAGTGTCGAATTCAAAATAAGCTGCACAATCCGGCGCTGCTCATCTTTGAAGAGCGATGTGAGCGTGTAGTCCACGTGGCCGTAGTATCGATCAATAAGGCGGATGGCGTCGGGAAAATCGGCGCGCTGCACCTGCTCGGCGGCCTCTTCAGCAAACGCATTGAATTCCGTCGCGTCGGCATCGGTATAGGGCTTAACGGCAGCCGTGATGTTCTGATCGCCGAAGTGCAGCACTGCAAAACTGAACGCCTGCGCGAATCCGGTGATGACGCTTTTGATGACGGCGCGTCCCAGTGCGAGCCTTCCGCGACCTGAGGTGTAAATGTCATACGACACGCGGCGCACGCGATAGCAGAACAACTCGGTTTCTTCTGCGTACGATGAAAACACGCTGCTGATAGCGTAGTGCGCGGCCACCTGCTCAAGACCCAGTTGCAGCGGTCCGATCTTCTCCTTGTAAATGCGCGCTCCATCGCCACAGCCTGGAACATTCGACTTGGCCTCGGCAAGACGCACGAGAAAATTCGACTCGAGATCCCTGGCCTGTTCCCCGAACAATGTCCCCGCCAGTTGCAAGGCCCGCGCAGCATAGGCAATCACCTGCACGGTTTCAATGCCGGAGATGTCATCGAAAAACCAGCCGCAGCTGGTGTACATCAACTGCGCGTGGCGCTGCATCTCCATCAGTTGCAACGCGCTCACGCGTTCTTCGCTGGTGAGATCGTGCGACTGATGATCCTTAAAGAAGCCACCAACGACCTCTTCGCTGCGATCAAGAATTACGTCGATATATCTGTCGCGCGCGGCCCACACGTCGGTAAAGAGCTTTGCGCCTTCCTGCTCCGTCATTGGCGTAATCGCATCGCGCAATTCGTCGAGAGCCTCGCGCAGGGGCTTCCGCCATTCCTGGCTGAAACCCGGTTTGCCTCCGCTGCACCCGCAGTTGGAGCGCCAGCGTTCAACGCCATGTGCGCAACTCCACGAGGAGTCGTCGACAATCTCGCACTCCCACTCCGGCGGAAACTGCGCGAGAAAGCTGCCGTAGTTTGTCAGGTTTACGGTCTTGTCCTGCTCGAGAAGCCGCACCGCGTAGGCCAGCGCCATTTCACCGTGGCGATGATGATGCCCGTACGACTCGCCATCCGTAGCAATGCTTTCAAGCTGCGGCTGCGCAGTGTCTTTGAATCCTGATTTGAGTCGCGCCGCGAAGTTGTCCCCTGAATTCAGCAAGCCCTCGAACGCAACCGCTCGAGAAGTGGCGCCATCGTAGAAAAACACCGCAATGGAAACACCCGAGTCGAAGCGCATCAGGTACGGGTGCGTCGTGTCCACCGAGTTGCCCAGCGGAGTAGTCCACGCCGGATCGAACGCGGCTGCATCCGCGCGAAGCGGCCGAACCCGCCTGCATTGGCTGGGCGCGAGAACCGTAAACTTGATTCCGTGTTGTGCAAGCAACTCCAGGCTGTCCGTGTCCGCAGCGGTTTCAGCCAGCCACATGCCTTCAGGCATTGCGCCGTAATGGTTCTCATAGTCGGCAATGCCCCAGCGAATCTGCGTAATCTTGTCGCGCTCGTTGGCCAGCGGCATGATCACGTGGTTGTAAACCTGGGCCATGGCGGAACTGTGTCCGCCAAAGTGCTTTCTGCTGCTGCGCTCGCCGTCGAGAATCATGCGGTAGGTGCGTGGCGCATTTTCCTTCAGCCAGCTCATCAGTGTTGGACCGAAGTTGAAACTCATCCGCGAATAGTTGTTTACGATGCGGATGATCTGATTCTTATTGTTCACCGTGCGCGCCGCGCCGTTGGTGGCGTAGCACTCCGCGCATACCCGCTCATTCCAGTCGTGATACGGAGCCGCGGAATCCTGGGTCTCCACCGTTTCGAGCCACGGATTCTCGCGGGGGGGCTGATAAAAATGCCCATGAATACAGATGTAGCGTTTGCCTGTTGCCATGCTTTCTCGTCTAGGTGCCGGCAATTTAACCGTGCTTGATTATTGTAGGCTGTAACGTGCCTGAATTGTTCCGCTATGGATTAAACCAATCAGCGAATCGCGCAACTCATTCACAATCGTTCGCGGCCGATCGCCCTGCCGCCGGTGTGGCTTTTTCCAGGTCGCAGGCGCGCCACAAGTACCAGCTCGCAACCGAGCGAAACGGTCGCCACTTCTGTCCGCGTTTGAACACCGCGTCCGGCTTGGGCAGATCGCTCGCTTCGATGGGACGATTCTTCGGCAGCCGCTGAAAGGTCAGCGCGAATCCCTTGCGCACGCCGTAGTCCGTTACTGGCAGCACGTCGGGGCGCCCCATGCGAAAGATCAACAGCATCTCCACGGTCCACGGTCCGATGCCGCGCACTTCTGTAAGCCGCTCGACAATGTCGGCATCCGGCATTTTCAAAATCGCCTTGTGTGTCGGAACCGTTCCGTCCAGCGTTTTTGCCGCCAGGTCGCGCATCGCCTTAATCTTGTTGCCAGATACTCCGGCGGCGCGCAACGGTCCATCCGGAGTATCGAGTAGTTGCTGCGGAGTTGGATCTCCATGGAAAAATTCGCGCACGCGGCGATGGATGGTGGCCGCCGCCTTTCCATGAAGCTGCTGATAGAGGATCGATTCAAGCAGCGACTCAAAGGGCGATGGCGCTGCATCGAGGCGCAGCTTGAATTCGCCCACCTTCTCGATCAGTGCGCCCAGCTTCGGGTCGCGTGCCTTCAGGTGGTCGATTGCCTCCGCAGGATCGAATGGAAGTTTCCTGCTCTTTCCGTCGTGAATCATAGGCGAACAGTGTATCGCGCTGCGGTTGCAGGCACGGCGACTCGAACTGAGCAATTCTATAAGCCCACAACCGAGCCTTCGCCGCTATCATCGAGCAAGAGCTTCAACACGAGGAGCAATCGTCTTTATGAAAATGCGCCCGGGCACACAGACAGGCTTTCTTCTCTGCGGTAAAGAATGGATCGAAGGCGAAGCACTTGAAGTGCGTTCTCCGTGGGATCAGGGTCTTATCGGTAAAGTTACAGTCGCCACGCGCGCCGATGCACGCGAAGCCGTGAATCACGCGGTCGCCAGCATGCGACGCACGCGGGCTCTTCCGCGCTGGAAGCGCCGCGAGATTCTCGAAGATATCGCCGCGTCGCTTATCGAGCAAAAAGATCGCTTCGCCAAGCTGATCGTCGCCGAAGCCGGCAAACCCCTGCGTCTCGCGCGCACTGAGGTTGACCGCGCTGTGCTCACATTCAAAACCGCGGCGGAAGAAGCAGCCCGCCTAGGCGGCGAGACCATTCCGCTGGACCTCACCGAGGGCAACGAGAATCGCTGGGGACTGATGCAGCGCTTTCCCATTGGCCCTGTGCTGGCGATTACCCCTTTCAACTTTCCGCTGAACCTGGTGGCGCACAAGGCCGCACCCGCAATTGCCGCGGGCTGCCCCATCCTGATCAAGCCTTCCCCGCAGACTCCGTTCACCGCTCTCGCTCTGGGCGAAGTAATCCTGAAGGCTGGCTGGCCTGAAGAAGCTCTCGCAGTTCTTACCTTGGCAAATGCTGACACGGCGTGGCTTGCGGAGAAAGAGGATCGCATCAAGCTGATCAGTTTTACTGGGTCCGCAAAGGTCGGCTGGGAACTGAAAACGCACTCCGGCCGCAAACGTGTTGTGTTGGAACTCGGGGGCAATGCCGCGCTCATCGTTCACGGCGATTATCGCGAACTGGACAATGCGGCAGAGCGCACGGCGCACGCTGCTTTCGGCTTCGCCGGCCAATCCTGCATCAGCGTGCAGCGTGTCTTTGTGGATAAGAGCATCTTTCAGACCTTCATCTGGAAGCTGGTCGAGTGCGCCGGTAAGCTGGTCTCTGGCAATCCGGCAAACGAAGCAACCGAAGTTGGCCCACTGATCCGCGCCGGCGAGGCAGAGCGCGTAGAGAGCTGGATCAAGGAGGCCGTTGCCGGAGGCGCTCGGCTTATCGCTGGAGGCGAACGCGAAGGTTCGATGATTGCACCAGCCATCCTCACCGGCACCAAGGCGGGCATGAAGATCCGCGATGAAGAGGCGTTTGGCCCCGTGGTTGTGGTCGAGCCTTATATTGACTTCGAGCAGGCACTCGCGGAGGTGAACCACTCGCGGTTTGGTTTGCAGGCAGGTCTGCTCACCCGCGATGCCGGGCGCATTCTCACCGCCTATCGCGAACTCGAGGTAGGCGCGCTGATCGTCGGCGACACCCCCGCGTGGCGACTCGATCCCATGCCCTACGGCGGCGTAAAAGATTCCGGTCTTGGCCGGGAAGGGATTCGGTCTGCCATTGAGGAGATGACCGAGCCGCGCATGATGGTGATGGCCGGGCTAAGCTGACGAAAGGCTTAGGCCTCGGCAATCACCGCGATCGACACCTTCATGCCTGGAATTCGAACCGGCAGCTTCGCACCTTGTCGCGCAGGCGGATCCGTCGGAAACCACTTGACCCACTCTTCATTCATCCCGGCAAAATCCCCTTCCTCTAGAAGAATGACGGTGGCGCTCACTACCCGCTCGAGAGACGTGCCCGCGGCCATTAGGATGGCAGACACATTTTCGAGGCACTGTCTGGTCTGCTCTTGGATAGTATCCCCGACGATCTTCCCGGTTATGGGATCATGCGGCCCCGTGCCTGAAACGAACACGAGGCCCGCTGCCCGCACCGCCTGGCTATAGGTCGGCGGCGGAGACGGGGCGTTGGCCGTTCGAATAATCTCTCTTGCCATGAAATTCTCCAAGGTTAACGAATGCGACCGCGGGGAAGCCCTCTCCCCATCCAGAAGTCCGGCCTGAGAGAACGCCGAGCGTTCTGAAGAGACATCGTCTCACAACCACTCTTGTCGAATGGACAAATCGGCGCAGGCTCTCAACGAGAATTTGCGCATCGTCGCATAAAGCATTATCTGTCAATATTCTTGGCCGCAGTTCTTTGTGGTTTTGCGTCGCCGCAAGCCAAGTAGTACGCCGGAATCTGCTGGAAAAAATGACAAAAGAGGCCTGAAGCAATTTCGTCTTAAGTTGCGGTACCTTTGGGCGGAAACACAGCCTTTTGGGGATGGGTACGCGGCAGCAAAAATGATATCTTCAAGGCTTCTTCCGGGCAAAACGCTGCTTTTAAAGAAGTGGGGTATTCCTCTCTCTTGAACCATCAACAGCAACTGAAAGTTTCCAGGGGCGCAGAAGGTATGGAAACCGGACTTTGCTGTGTATACAACGCCACGCGAGGCCGCCGGCTCAACTCCAAGGTGACGGTTGTCGATAGCGCGCGTGAGCCACTCAAAGTCCTGAAGATCCTCATCGAGGGACTAGCTCGAGATGGGGAGTCCAGCTTGTGGCTGACCCCCTTGGTGTTTACACCCAACATCATGCGGCTCTTTCCCTTCGACTTCGCCTATCTCGATGGCGATCTCAAAGTGATCGAGGGGGTAGCATTGCCGCCCGGGGTGCCGCTTCCGCGATTCAATGTTCAGGTTGCAAGCGCCCTGATTTTGCCGTTCGACACGTTCTCTTCCACCGGGACTTGCTCCGGTGATCGGCTCATCGTCTGTGCTGAAGATGAATTGGAGGCTCGCATCGCCGAGATCGCCGCTCCAGCGATTGTTGTCCTGCCCACCGTTTTACTAGACGCTCCGATCCCGGCAGAGAAGCCTTCCTTTGCTGAACTTCCCAAGGCCACACCCCATTCGTATCGCGGCCTGGAGGTATCACTTCCGAGCTTCGCTGGTTTGACTACCCAAGGCACAGGCTCCACGCTGACGATGAGCACCAGCTGGCAGATCTCGACCTCCACAATGGCCGCCCCACTACCCGAGTCTGCACTACTCGAGCCTGCACTGCCCGAGGCTTCACTGCCTGAGCCTGTTGAATCTCAAGAGGAAGAAACAGAAGACGAGACTCTCGCGTTTCCAGAAATCGCTGTCCAGGAATTCGAAATCACGGATCTACCGGAGACAGCAGCCGAGGACACTCATGTTCCCGTCCCCGTTCAGGCGACCGATACAACGGATGCCGAGCAGGTGGAGCTTGATTTGCCACCGACCGGAATTCCTCGCACCTGAGCCGGAGTTGGTTGCGATAGGGCCCAAGACGCTTGCAGAAGAGCCAAGATGCGAGCGAAGAAACCGACCTGTCTGAAGAGTCAGCAGTGAACGTGCCCGACGTTCCCTCTGAGCCAGCGCAGGTCATTGAATTAGTGAATGTGCAGGTCGATCCCAGCGAGACCCGAACTGATGCGCCCACACTCCAACCCCAGGAATCTCCACAGAATTTGCTCGCAACCACTGCTCGCGCCGCAGTAGCCGATGCTCCGAAAGCTACAAAAACCTCCGAGGAAAAGAAGAAGAAGGAATCACTTGGAGTCTTGGTAAAGCGCTTTCTCAATTGCGAAGATCCGCTGCCCGAGCGGCGCTCGATTATTCGGCTGCTTTCGAAAGAACTGGTTGCATACACCGCCAACACCGAAAAGACAACGCCGTACGAGGTACGCGATGTGAGTCCTACCGGACTGTATCTGCGCACCGAAGATCGCTGGCAGCCCGGCCATGTTGCTTCACTCATACTGCAAAGAAAAGATTCCAAAGAAGGCGATCATGAGCGCCGCGTCAATGTGCAAGTTAAAGCAGTTCGATGCGATGAGGAGGGGATCGGCGTCTCGTGGGTCTGGCCGCAAGGTGTGGAGTTCCAGCCCTGGAAGCGGCTGCACACCAAGAGATCCGATGAGACCGATGCGGATTATTTGTTGCGGGAACTTCGCCTGACCAGCGCATTCGGATTTCTTCGCCGGATTTGTCCATCCGCCGTCGATGAGACCCGGCTTGCCCTTCATCAGCGGCTAAGCAATAAGAGAGTGGCCAGCGCTGTCGAGATCGCGCTGAAAGCCCAGGAATTGTTCGCAACGACTGAACACGATGCCAATCCGCTCGCTCATCCCGATATGGTGAGGCGCATCCTCGAAAACGGGTCATGGACGGTGGATGACTGGATTCGGCAATGGTGGGCGGGCCTTCTGGTGAGTGCCTGCTCCACCGATGGACTCGACACTTCGAATTCCGTCTTCATTGACTTGCTGGCAAAACTCACGCCCGCTCACCTGCGTGTGCTCCAGTTCACCTGCGCCAGAGCCGCGGCATTGATAGCCGACAATAATCCCGCCGTGAAGCTTGAACTGTATTGCACTGCGGGCGAATTGATCCAGGCCGTGGGATCTCAAAGTCTTGGCCGAATCCAGCAGACTTTGGGACAACTATCGTCTCTCGGATTGCTTGCCGAGAACAACAAGCCTTCCTATATTGCGGTAACCGACAAGGGAAAGACCAAAATCGAGCCGACGGCCTTGGCCTTGAAGATGCACGCTCGCTGCAATGGTCGCCAATAGCTAAGTTAGCGTTTAATGGGCTGCTGCCCACCTCCCTCACGTTCAGTTTGATTTCTATCCTCCTTCAAAAACTTTCAAGCGCTCACCGTATTGAGCGGCAGCCAGTGCGATCATTTGGAAGGCAGCACGGCCTTGCGGAGACTCTATGGATCTCGGACTGAAAGATAAGCTCATCGTTGTGACCGGCGGTGGCGCGGGCATTGGCGCCGGCATTTCGCGCGCCTGCCTTGCTGAAGGAGCACGCGTGGTGGTGCTGGGCCGGCGATCAGAAAATGTGCAGAATTTTCTGGTTGAGATGCACGCTGCTTCGGCGCAATGTGAACTGGTGGAGGCGCATCTTGAAGACGTGGACCGCTGCCAATCGGCCGTCGCAGATATTCAAGACCGCTATGGCGACATCTACGGGCTGGTCAATAATGCGGGCGTCAACGATGGCGCCGGGCTTGAAAAGGGAAGCGTCGCGCGCTTTGAGGAAAGCCTGAAAAAGAATCTGATCCACTATTACGCGCTGGCTCACTATGCGCTTCCCTCGCTCAAGCGAACCCAGGGAGCGATCGTCAACATCAGTTCCAAAGTTGCGCTTACGGGCCAGGGCAACACCTCCGGCTACGCGGCGAGCAAGGGCGCTCAGCTAGCGCTTACCCGCGAGTGGGCCGCCGAACTCCTGCCATACAACATCCGTGTAAATGCAGTCTTGCCTGCTGAAGTGATGACTCCACTCTATCGTCGCTGGCTCGATACCCTGGGAGATCCCGAAGCCGAGCTGAAGCGCATCACCGACAAGATTCCGCTGGGGCATCGAATGACGCTCTCCGCCGAGATTGCAGCGGCTACGGCGTTTCTGCTCTCACCTACGCAGTCAGCACACACCACCGGGCAGCACATCATTGTGGATGGTGGATATGTGCACCTCGATCGCGCGCTGACTTAATCTCCGAAGAAATCAACGTAGAGAAATGCGCCGAACCAGCGCTCTCAACACCGTAAAGCGCAAAGACAGCGCGGTGAAGCGCAGCTCTCGAACCGAACTGACATCGAAGTCCCGCCCATGACGATGGGCGTAGTCGGCGAGTTCCATCATGACACCGGCGTCACGATATACAGTCCAGAGATTCGCGCCTGAGAGTGGAGAATTGCCACCGGCCTCAACCAGACTGGCGCCGTTCCATCCAGGGCTCAAGCGGCTCACGATCTGCTGCCACGAGCGCCGATTGCGTCGGCGCAAGTCGCTCCAGCGGTATGACATGTAGAACGCCGTGAGTGCGAAGCCGCCAAGTTGAAGTGGAATGAGAATGGTCTTGCTTTCACGTCCCGGAATTCCTTCGGGGAGGCGGACAAGTTCTCCCCACCTATTTAGGCTAGGGGGCGCACGAAGCTCAGTAAATGGTACTTACGAGTCAGGGAGCGGGCAATTCCGAGCGGGAATGGTCGGCGCAATCCGTTCATAAGGCGCGGGTTAGATCTTCCTGGCTGTTCAGTTCGCCGTTGCCATTCCAACTAAGTTGCGCTCAGTTTCAGCCTCCGCCGCCATCCGGCGCGGCCAGCGTATGGTGAAGCGGCTACCCTTGCCTACCGTGGATTCCACATCGACAGAACCACCGTGGCGCATCACCATTTTCCGGACGAACCAGAGGCCGAGTCCGTTGCCGCGTTTCCCTTTCGTACTCACTCCAAACTGGAAGAGATGCGGAAGCACCTCGGGCGCAATTCCGGTACCTTCATCCTCCACCACGATCAATACATCATCCGTTTTACCCTCAATGCGGATCGTCACTTGTGAGCCTCGCACAACGCTGGCTTCGATTGCGTTGCGAATCAGGTTAAGCAAGACCTGGCGCGTCTCCATGGAGTAGGCGTCGACGACGCAGTCCCCGTTACTTTCAATCACTAGTTCGATACCGCGTTGGCGTAAGAGGGGCTGAAGCAGGAAGTGCACCGACTCGACGGAGGCGCATATATCAACCGGCTCCGGGTCTTGGTCCTGCCGGAAAAATCCAAGTGTGGAGCGAGCGATGGTGCCGATGCGGCGCACCTCTTCATCGGCCTGTTCGGCCATGGCTCTGATTTCGGGCTGAGCGGACGGAGGAACTCTGAATCAGGAACATTAAGTTCTGAATAGCGGTGAGCGGGTTGTTGATCTCGTGCGTTACGACGGCCGACATGCGGCTCCATTCTTCGAGCTTGCGCGCGGCGAGCAAACTGTCTTCGACTCGCGCCTTCTCAGATTGAGCGTGCTGCAGGCGCTGAGCGTAGTCGTTGATGCCGAAGCCAAGCGCGGCAGCACGACGAATAAATTGAATTGCAACATACCCCGACAGCAACGCAGTGATGATGTTGGTCCATGCATCGGCCCAGAAGATGGGAATCCACGTTGTGACCACTTCCAGCAAATGAGTCGATCCGCAGGCCACAATGAAAAGCGCGAATCCAACAAGAAAGAAGCCCCAGTCGCGGGCGATGGAGCGGCCAGTTTTTCGAGCCAGATAAAAGAGCGTTCCGCAGATGCTGAGATAGCTGAGAAAGGTGATGGCGTTGGTGATCGCCATCGTCCAGATTAGTCGCGGGTCCTGCCTCCAGCACTCGGCGTGGGGCATCAGGGGTAGATACATGTCAGTGACCTGCCAATCCTGCGAAAAACACTATTTCGGAGAAGGCGGACCATCGCAGGGGGGACTGCGCGCGGTTTGCCGGAGAACTAGCGAATCATGTGAAGGCTTGCGGGAAGTATGCTGCTTGGTCGCGATCGAATGGGTACACGGCTATTTCAAACCGCGTTTTGATAACACAGTCCTTTTATCAGCGGGCGTTGACTAGAAGCAATCTCGATTTGGTAATGTACCCGGCTTTGCGCCTGTCTTTTTGCAACAGATGCACAAAAACTGCTGCGTATGCGTTGATGGAATAGGTTTTGCTCATGTGGCATTCCCACATGTTTTATGGCATACTTCTGTGGTTGCACCACAGGTCCCCGCATGTCTCCTGAAAAACTCGACCTTCTGCAAGGCACGCTCGATCTTATGGTGCTGCAAACGCTCCTCGTGATGGGTTCGTTGCACGGTTACGGCATTGCACGACGCATTGAACAAGTCAGCGGCAATGAAGTGCTTCTGAACCAGGGAACCATCTACGCGTCGCTGGTTCGCCTTGAGCAGCGCGGATGGATCAACTCGCGTTGGGGCACGTCTGACAATAATCGCAAGGCCAAGTTTTATTCCATCACTACCGCTGGGCGCCGGCAGCTTACGGCGGATGCCCGCTATTGGGAACGGCTGAAGGAAGTGATGGAGCGCGTAATGACCATGGATGATTCTGCCAAAGGCGGAGCGGACGCATGAGTGGTCTGTGGCGTTTTCTCGGGCGAGTGTGGGCGTTAGTGCGCAGAAAGCCGTTGGATGCAGAGCTCGACGCCGAACTTGCCGCGCACCTCGAGATGGCCATTGAAGACAACATCGCGCATGGGTTGTCAGCTGCGGAGGCGCGGCGGCTGGCGCTCGTGAGCATCGGCGGTATCGAACAGGCACGCTACAGGCACCGTGAGGCGCGAGGATTTATGGACATCGATATTCTGTCTCAGGATTTGAAATACACCTTTCGCACCTTGTGGCGCGATCCGAGCTTTACGGTGGTTGCCGTGCTGATTCTGGCGCTTGCCATCGGCGCGAACATCGCGGTGTTCAGCGTTGTCAACACGCTCCTCCTTCGCCCTCTGCCATTCCCCAATGCGCAGCAACTCGTGTGGATTGCACCGCCGCCAACCAAGTGCGGATTGAGTTGTGCGACGTATTCGACGGACGCCTACGACCAATTTCGTGTGATGAGCCGCTCTTATCAGGATGTTACGGGATACTTCGCCTTTTCGAGCGCTGACAACTTTACCTTGAGTCTCGGGGGCGGCGCGCCGATTACCGCCACCAGCATCGATGTGATTCAGAATTTCTTCCAGGTACTGGGCGTGCAGGCACAGATGGGGCGGGTGTTCACGCCGGACGATGCGCGCAATGGGGCAGCGCCGGTTGTTGTTCTGACCAATGCCTGGTGGAAGCGGCAGTTCAACGGCGACAAGAACATTGTAGGCAAGGCGTTCGACATGAACGGCCAGCAAACCACGGTGATTGGCGTGCTTCCCGCGTCATTTGATTTTGGCGCAGTGTTTGCTCCCGGAACGAAGGTCGATGCGATTACACCGTTGAATCTGTATGGACCCCCGCGCGACTGGGGCAACATCATCACCTTCATCGGCAGGATGAAGCCCGGCGTTTCGCTTGAACAGGCGCGAGGTGAGGCCGCCCAGATCGCTCCGCATATGTGCTGGAACAATAAGCATCCGGAAACATGCGGCGACTACAAGGGTGCAGTGGTTCCCGTGCCCCTGAAGGATTACATCAGCGGCAAACTGCGCCGGTCTCTGATCGTGCTTTGGGCCGCGGTAGGAGCGATTCTGCTGATTGCCTGCGTGAATCTCTCAAACCTGCTGCTGGCGCGAGCCTCGGCACGCTCCAAGGAATTTGCGATGCGGGGCGCGCTCGGTGCGAGTCGCGGACGAATCGTACGCCAACTGCTTACCGAGAGCCTGGTGCTCGCAGCATTCGGCGCAGCCTTTGGACTGATGCTGGCGTGGACCCTCGTTTCATGGTTTGCTCACCAGGGCGCGATCGCGCTTCCGTTGCTCAGCACTTTGCATATCGACGGTGCTGCGCTGGGTTGGACAGTTCTGATCGCTGTATTCGCAGCTATGATTTTTGGGCTTGTGCCCGGATTGCGCATCGCCGGCGGCAATCTGCAGGAATCTCTGAAGGATGCGGGCCCCGGCGCGAGCGCCAGCCGCAAGCATGAGCGCGTGCGCGCAGTTCTGGTTGTCTCTGAGGTCGCGCTTGCCTGCATGCTGCTTGTAGGCGCGGGCCTGCTGCTGCGCAGCTTTATGCGCGTGCTCGATGTCGATCTTGGATTCGAGCCCGATCGCGCCGCGGCAATCATGGTCGACTATCAAGGGAACCCGGCAGATGGCAACGGCAGCACGCAAGCTTCCCAGAACGCCATCACCGCCCGCCGCGCAACCTTCCAGCAGCAGGTCTTGAATCGCGTTGCGTCGCTGCCGGGCGTCGAAGCTGCCGGATTTACCGACTATCTCCCCCTCGGCCAGAATCGCGCCTGGGGAACACCGCTTCCCAAGGGAGCCAAGCGTCCCGACCACCTCGACACCGGTCCGCTGGTTTACGTCATCTCGCCCGGCTACATGCACGCGATGGGTACCCGCGTTCGAGGCCGGGACTTTACCTGGAGCGACGGACCAACAGGCCAGCAGGTGGTGATGATCAATGAGTCATACGCTCATTTCCTCGCCTCGTTCGGCATGTGGCCCGACGGCAACGCGATTGGCAAACCGCTAGGGAATGGTGGTGGACCCGATCTAATCATCGTGGGCGTGGTCAGTGACGTTCACGAAGAGAATGTCGATGGCGACGCCGGCTGGCAAATCTACTATCCCAATACGCAGGCAGGCCCAAATGGTCTGGAGCTCGTAGTGCGCTCCAGCGTTCCGCCTGCCTCGCTGGCAACCAGCGTTTTGTCGACACTGCGCGACGTCAACCCCAAACAGCCTATGGCGGAGTTCAAGCCGATACGGCTACTGGTAAACCACGCTGTCTCGGGTCGCCAATTCTTCATGCTGCTCGTCGTCTCATTTGCAACCTTGGGGTTGCTTTTAGCCGCGCTGGGAATTTATGGCGTAATTTCGTATTCCGTAACGCGCCAGACACAGGAGATCGGCATCCGCATGGCCCTCGGCGCGAACGCGGGAATCGTACGCAGACAGGTGCTTGCGGGCACATTGCGGCTTGCGATCATTGGCATCGGAATTGGCGCGGCGTTATCCCTTGCAGGCTCCCGGCTGATGTCTTCGCTGCTCTTCGCGACTTCCCCGTGGGATGCGGTGACGTATGTCTGCATGGCTGTCGCGTTGCTCGCAGTCGCGGCGGTCTCCGGGTACATCCCCGCGTTTCGCGCCTCGCGCATTAATCCAACGGTGGCGCTTCGGGCCAACTAGAGGACCTGCCCTTAAAATTCGAGACCGGCACGGAACGAAGGGTGCCCCATCCAAGCGCAGCTTGGGTGGGAAAGCACGATCTCAACTGGCTTTCATGACACCCTTCGTCATCGAATCGCGGCGCAGCGAGGCGTGCCGTCCCAGGTTGATCGCCAGTAATGTTCCGGACACATCTGACCCCGATTTCGATTGCGCGTCGAATCATCCACCTCGTATGCTTCTCTCCGCTGCCCGCTTTCCCATTGAACCCCCGGACGGCTTGACTCACTACATACAAGGAGCACGCAAGAATGTGCGGAATTGTGGCCGTTTACTCACGTCGGGAGCCCGTCTCTCCGGCAACGCTCGAACGCGCAACAAAAACTCTTTATCACCGCGGGCCTGACGGGCAGCGCCAATGGATAAGCCGGGACAATCGCATAGGCCTGGGCCACGCCCGGTTAAGCATCATCGATCTCACCACCGGCGACCAGCCGATCGCCAGCGAAGATAACCGTACCCACATTGTTGCCAACGGCGAGTTCTATCAATATGAGGCAATCCAGCGCGAACTGGAGTCGCGAGGGCATCGGCTGCGCACGCGCTCTGACAGCGAGATTGCGCTCCATCTGTACGAAGAGCTGGGACCGCAATGTTTGCATCAGCTTCGTGGCGAATTTGCTTTCGTGATCTGGGATGAGAACGAGCGAACGCTATTTGCCGCTCGCGATCGATTCGGCATCAAGCCGCTTTTCTACGCCTGGCACAACAATGTGCTCTACATTGCTTCCGAAGTGAAGGCGCTCTTTGCCGCAGGCGTCCCCGCGCGATGGGATGAAGAAAGCGTCTACCAGTCCTTCACTTTTGGTGGCCACCAGATGCGCACGCTTTACGATGGCGTGCACCTTGTGCCTCCGGGGCATTACCTCATTGCGACAGAGAAGCATTTTCAGATCACGCGCTACTGGGACTTCAATTATCCGCTCGCGAGCGATTCGGCGCCGAAGAAATCCGACGCCGACTATGCAGCCGAGTTTCGCCACGAGCTTGAAGAGGCAGTGCGCATCCGTCTGCGTGCCGACGTTCCCGTAGGCGTTTATCTAAGCGGCGGGCTCGACTCCTGCGCGGTGCTGGGTCTTGCTGCGCGGCACCACCCCGACCCGATTCGCGCATTCACGCTTACGTTCGACGACGCTGCTTACGATGAAGGTCCGATTGCGCGGGAAATGGCTGAGTTGGCGGGTGCTGAGTTCAACCCCATTCCGATCAACCAGAATCACCTGGCCGAGAATTTTGCAGCTGCGATCCTGCAGTCGGAGACATTCTGCGTCAACGCGCATGGAGTAGCGAAATTCCTTCTGAGCAAGGCAGTGCGCGAAGCGGGCTACAAGGTTGTGATCACCGGGGAAGGCTCGGACGAGATTCTTGGCGGATACGCCCACTTCCGGCGCGACATGCTCCTCTACAACCGCGAGGGCCAGGATCCTGCCGAGATCGAGCAACTGCTGACTTGGCTGAACGAGAACAACACCGTCTCGCGCGGATTGCTGCTGCCGGATGGCGACGCGGGCAATCTGGATGCGGTTCGGCGAATCCTCGGATACGTGCCCTCATGGTTTGAAACGTTCTCTTCGCGCGCCGTGAAGATGCAGGCGCTGCTGGCTGAGGATTTCAGTTGCCGGTTTAAGCATCGGGCAGACTATGTGCAGTTGCTCTCGGATATCGATGTGCCGAGGCAATTGAAGGGCCGCGACCCGCTGAACCAATCTCTGTATCTCTGGGGAAAGTCGGTGCTCGCGAACTACATTCTGACGATGCTTGGCGATCGAATGGAGATGGCACACTCCATCGAGGGCCGCGTGCCGTTTCTCGATCACCACGTGGTGGAGTGCATTTGCAGGCAGCCGGTGAACCAGAAGATTCGCGGTATGACGGAGAAGTACGTGCTGCGCGAAGCGGTGCGCGACGTAATTACCGACACCGTCTACCGCCGCCAGAAGCATCCATTTCTCAGCCCGCCGGCAACGCTGAATCCTGAGCAGACCTTCAACACCTATGTGCAGGACATGCTGCGCGGCTCGGTGATGGCCTCAATCCCCTACTTCGATCAGAAGAAAATTGTGGGAATGCTTGACCGGTTGAGCTCAATGGATGCAGGCGCGCGCACTGCCTACGACCAGATCCTCATGCCGCTCGTAAGCATGTGCGTAATCCAGCAGGGATTCGGAATGGAGTGTTGATGCGCGTTGAAAGGAAGGATGCGGTGGCTGGTATACTCCCGACGTTATGCTCACTCATGTTTCGAAGCTCATCTTTGTCGCATCTCTCGTTGTGATGGCAAGCCCCTTACACGCGCAACAGGCAGCCACGGTGGACTCACAGAACAAGCCGAAACCCGAAGACACCGAGATCTGGCAGCCTTTGCCGAAGGTGGTAACCCCCGCCACCGAGTGCAATGCGCCACCTTCTGACGCGATTCTTCTCTTCGATGGGAAAAACGTGGACGAGTGGGTCAACGTGAAAGACAAGCAGCCTGCGCTCTGGGACGTGCACGATGGCGTGATGACGGTAAACAAGACCGGCGGCAGCATCGAGACCAAACGCAAGTTCAAGGATTACCAGCTCCACGTTGAGTACAAGATTCCCGCAAGCATTACCGGCACCGGTCAGGGCCGCGGCAACAGCGGCGTTTTTCTTGCTTCCACCGGGCTGGGCGACGATGGCTACGAGCTGCAGGTACTCGATGGATATAACAATCCGACGTACGTGAACGGCATGGCGGGCAGCATTTACAAGCAGGGAATTCCTCTCGCGAATGCGAGCCGCAAGCCGGGAGAATGGCAGACCTACGACGTGGCCTGGACGGCTCCAACCTTCAACGACGACGGCTCTCTGAAAACGCCGGCTTACGTCACCGTGTTCTTCAACGGTGTGCTGGTGCAAAATCACTTTGAACTGAAGGGGCAGACACTCTATATCGGCAAGCCGTTTTACAAAAAGTACGACACGGCTCCGATTAAGCTGCAGGCCCACGGCGACAAGAGCGAGCCAATGAGCTTCAGAAACATCTGGGTACGCGAACTGCCGTAGCTTTCACATACACAGTCTCTGGAGATTTTCTAGCGCCCGCTCTGTTTGACGAATAGTCTTGCCGCCAGCAGAGTGGTGCCGCAGCCCATCAACGTAAGTACCGCTGCGTTGACCCACAGCTCATTGATTCCCGCACCTCGCAAAATGATGCCGCGCAGAATCTGGATGTAATAGGTCGCCGGAATCAGCCGGCTGATCCCCTGGAAAAACGGCGGCATATTCTCAATGAGAAAAATGTAGCCGGAAAGAAACACTGAAGGCAGAATCGTTCCCATCGACAACTGAAAAGCCTCCGCCTGTGTATGCGCGCGCGTTGAGATCACCAGCCCGATCCCCAGCACCGTGAGAAGGAAGGGAATCGATAATGCCAGCAGCAGAAGCACGCTGCCATGAATCGGCACCTGGAAGATAACACGCATCACGAAAAGAATGGCGCACATCTCCGCGAAGGTCAGCACGCCGTAAGGAATCATCTTGCCGACCATCAGTCCAAGCGGAGCCACGGGCGTCATAGTCAATTGCTCCAGCGTGCCGCGCTCTCGCTCCCGCACCAGGCTCAGTGCTATCATCAAAATCGCCATAACCTGCAGGAGAATTGCGATCAATCCAGGGACAAAGAAATTAGCCGAGCGCGTAGCCGGGTTGTAGAGCACCGATGGACGCACCTCAATGGGCATGGTGCCGTTAGGCAGCACGCGGACGAGCGACTCTTTCAGCGCCACGCCGGTAGATGTACTCATCGCTTGTCCAGCGACACTCGAATCCGATCCGTCGACAAGCACGAGGACCGTCGCCGTAGTGCCATCCTGCAACCGCCGCGCATAGTCGTAGGGAATGCGAATGCCAACACGAGCCTTCCCGGCGCGAATTGCGCTCGTACATCTCGTCCTGCGAGCCGGCGTAGATTTTCAAATTGAAGACATCCGATCCGGCGAAACTCTCCAGCAGGCGGCGGCTTTCCTGGGTGTGCGATTCATCAAGAACAACAGTGGATACCTGGCGGATGTTGGTGTCCACTGCAAACCCAAAGAGAAACAACTGCAGCATCGGGATCAGTAGCGCGAAGAAAAGCGTACCCGGGTCGCGGATAATGTGCAGGAACTCTTTCCGGCATACCGGAACAAGACCATGAAATAGCCCGCTCATCGCTGCGACTCCCCGGCTTGCGATTCCATGATGCGGTAGGTAAGCGTGACGAACACGTCTTCAAGTGACGGCTCAATGATCTCAATCTTCGCTTGCGGAAGCTGCGCCCGAAGTTCCGCCAGATGATCATCCTCGGCCAGCGCGTGAATCGACCGACCGAAGATGGTAGCTTCGCGGATGCCCGGCATACGGCGCACGCTGTCCAACAGACCTGAAGGATTAGGCGCGGTGATCTGAATGCGCGACGTGCCTGCGGGATTGGCGTCGGGAAGTTTCTGCAACTCGGCGACCGTCCCGATGGCGATCAGCTTGGACATGTAGATGTAGCCCACGCGGCCGCAGCGCTCTGCTTCGTCCATGTAATGCGTGGTAACGAAAAACGTCACACCCTGTCCGGAGAGCTGAAAAAGCAAATCCCACAGCGCGCGTCGCGCCACGGGATCGATGCCCGCTGTCGGTTCATCAAGGAAGACAACCTCGGGCGAGTGAATGATGGAGCAGGCAAGCGCCAGCCGCTGCTTCCATCCGCCGGAGAGTTGTCCGGCGCGGCGATTCATGTAAGGTTCGATGCCGGTGAGGGCCTGTAGTTCGCGTGTGCGCTCGGCGGCCCGATTGGCCGAAAGACCGTAGACGCCGGCATAGAAGTTCATGTTCTCGGCGACCGTGAGATCTTCGTAAAGACCGAACTTCTGCGACATGTAGCCGACGTGTCGGCGAATTTCCGCAGCGTCCTTGCGGATGTCCATGCCGAGGATGCGGCCTGTGCCTTCTGATGGCTTAAGCAGTCCGCAAAGCGCCTTGATGATGGTGGTCTTGCCTGAACCATTCGGTCCGAGAAAGCCGAAGAGCTCACCCTTGCCCACTTCGAAGCTGACGTCGCTGACCGCCGTGAACGAGCCGAAGCGAATAGTGAGATGGTCGGCTGCAATCACGGCCGTCATTCGAGACGCACCGTCGCCGACATTCCCGACTTCAGGATCTGCTGAGCGTTGTCGACGTAAATCTTTACGCCGAAGACCTCGTGTTCGCGGTCGCTCTTGGTTTGTACATTGCGGGGGAGGAACTCAGCCTGTGAAGCGATTTGACCGACGTGGCCCTTGAATGCACGGTTGCCAAAGCTATCTACACGGACGGTTGCGTGCTGTCCAAGTTGCACGTGGGCCAGATCGGTTTCGGGCACATAGACTTTCACCCAGAGTTGCGACGCTTCAAGCATCGTGATGACAATGCGTCCTGCGGGGACAAGATCGCCGGGACGCACGCTGACAACCTCGACAATAGAATCCGCTGGTGCGGTCAGTTCGGCTTCGCGCAGGCGGGCGTCGAGTTCTGCAACCCGGCCCTGGGCTTCTGCCTGTCGTCCGCGCGCGGCTTCAATATCTTCCTTTCGGAATCCCTTTCGCGATAGTTCTGCCGCGGCGTCAGCTTGCCGAGATTTCGCTTCCGCAGCCTTCAGGTCTTCAATGCGGGTGCCTGCCTGCAGAAGGGCGAGGTGCTGGCGTGCGGATTCGGCGCGCTGCGCTGCTGCATCCCGTTTTTCGCGGCTGTCGTCGTATAGCTGGCGCGAGATGGTGTCCGTCGCGACCAATTTCGCCATGCGCTTATAGGTGATGTCGGCATTGTTTGAGTCGGCCACTGCAGCGGAGTAGTCAGCCTGTGCCTGGTCAATCTCCTGGCGACGCGGCCCATTGCGAGCTGACTCAAGTGCAGCCTGCTGCGCACGTGCGGTAGCTTCGGCCTGGGTAATCTCCTCAGGACGATTGCCGCGCAGCATCTTGTTGAGATCGGCCTGCGCCTGCTCAAGCGACGCCTGTGCCTGCGCCCGTTGCGCCTTGAGTTCGTCACATTCGAAACGTACCAGGATCGATCCAGCTTTTACGAGCTGGCCCTCTTCCACCGGAACCTCGATAACGCGGCCGCCGATCTTCGATCCGATTTGGATCTCCCGCGTCTCCACAGTGCCGGAGTAGTCGAAGCGCGAACGGTGGGCCTGCCACGCGAATACCAGCCAGATGGCGGCAATAACTACCGTCGCGATAACTCCGACGATGATGATGCGGCGCTTCATGCGATTCCTTCGGACAAAGTTGAGTCAGGCACGCGCGCATGCAACACGCAGCCGACACTCATGCTTGCGCTGCGCTGCGGCGAAAGGTTTCAAGACATCTTCAGCATGGCATGGCTTTTCAGGGCCGCTGTGCGCTGGCGCACAGCGCTTCGAGGCGCAGAAGACCTGTATTATCAGAGGAGAAATGCATAACCGTATTCATAGTTGCGCACTTGCTCTGTTTTCCGGCATAAGTGCGCTCTCGCTGATGGCCGGATGCAAATCGTTGCCCCCTTCGAAACCCGAGGCGCAGTGGACCGCGGAAGAGGCGCGAGGTGCGGCGGTGTTTCACCAGGCCTGCGCGAAATGCCACTACCCCACCACCACCCAGGGATTGCACGGACCGGGCCTGCAGGCCATTACCAAGATCCAAGCCATGCCCTCGGGGGCTCCGCCTACGGATGAACGCCTGACCGCGGTGATCCTGCACGGCCACGGAACCATGCCCGGAACCGCACTCGACGATCAGCAGCTGCACGATTTGCTTGCGTATCTGCACTCCCTATGAGCGACGAGCAGCACAGCGGCAGCATCGAACCGGCAGATCAGAATCCGCCTCTGACAGCCGCAGTCGGAGAACCGAGTCCCGCTCCCACTCCCAAACGAGAACTCGTCCCACTGCCCGGTCTCGTCGCCATCTCCTTCTACCTTTTACTGCTCGCCGTCGTCATCATCATCGGAGTCGTAGGCGGCCACTATCCCCTGGTGTTTGTCGTTCTGCCGGTTTTTCTCTTTGCAGCGTGCGGCGGACTGCTGATGCTGTTTCGCTGGGCATGGGCCATGGCGCTGGCTGCGGTGCTCATGCTGGGCGGATATAACGTATGGATCTTTGCGCACCTGCACATGCCTCCAGCGCTGATTCAGGGATTGTTGAACATGGTCTTCTTCTTTTACCTCGTTCGGCCAGAGGTTCGGGAAAAGCTTCGGTAAGCGCAACACTTTAAGCCAGCTCCAAGTGGCTACTTTCGTTGCCATGGGTCGGTCACATTCTCATGGAACGCTTATGCGGTGGAATGGTAATCTCATGCCCATGTCCCCAAAAAAATTGAAGCTTGTCACCTCTGTCCTTCTGATCCTTGTCACAACTCTTGCCGCACATGCCGCCGATGCTCCGAAGAAGCGCGACATCAATCTTGATGACCTCGCGAAATTGCAGCGCGTGGGTGGTCCGGTCGTCTCGCCGGATGGCGAGTGGGTGGTCTACTCGGTCAGCCAGGTCGACACCAAGGAAGACAAGTCGCAGTCTCATCTGTGGATGGTGAAGTGGGATGGATCGGTCCATCTTCAACTCACCTACGGCAAGGAAGGCGCGTCGTCGCCAAAATTCAGCCCCGATGGCCGCTACATCAGCTTCATTTCGGGACGGCCCGGCACCACGAAGGGCGACCAGGTGTGGGTGATGGATCGGCGCGGCGGTGAAGCCGAGCAACTCACCAACATAACCGACCAGAATATCCAGGGCTACACGTGGTCTCCGGACTCGAAAAAGCTGCTGCTCACACTGCATCCCAAGGCCGAGCCAGATCCCGAAGAGGGCAAGCCACCAGCGCCGCCCAAGGCAATCGTGATCGATCGCTACCACTTCAAGCAGGACATCCAGGGCTACCTGCGCAACGACGCTTACAACGCGCTGTACCTCTGGGATCTGACGACCAAAAAAGCGGAGAAACTGACCGCCAGCAAAAACGTGAATGAAAGCGAAGCCGAGTGGTCGCCCGATGGCAAGTGGGTTGCATTCGAGAGCAATGCTGATCAGGACGCAGACCGCAGCAACAACTCCGACGTGTTTGTAGTCGAAGCAAAGGCAGGATCGACCCCGAAAAAGCTGACCACGTGGACTGGCCCCGATGGCGGGCGCCTCGCGTGGTCGCCCGATTCCACTTCGATCGCCTATACCCAGGGCGCGAAACTCGAGCTGCTCGAGTACTCACAGAACAAGCCCGCAGTAGTCACGCTTGATGGCAAGGTCACCTATCCCGCGGCCAGGTTCGATCGCAGCGTTAGCCAGCCGGTTTTTTCGGCCGATGGACATTTGCGTTATCTCGTCGCCGACGATCGTAATCAATATCCCGCTGAAGTGGAGTTGTCAGGCAACGGAATCAAAAAAGGACTCGAGCAGCAGGGCGCGGTCACGACGTGGGATGAGGCCGGCGGCCATATCGCCGTTCTCTATACCAACGACTCCTCTCCAGCAGAAGTCTACGCGCTTGAAAATGGCGCTCTCCGAAAACTCACCACGCACAACGATGCGCTGATAGCAGAACTGAACCTCGTTCCCACCGAAGATATTGAAGCGAAAAGCAAGGAAGGCGTCGAAGTACATGGGCTGCTGACCAGGCCTGCGAACTTCAAGGCGGGAACGCCGGTGCCAATGATCCTCTACATCCACGGCGGCCCCAATGGTCAGGACGAGCACAGCTTCGACTTCATGCGCCAGTGGCTCGCCACCAAGGGCTACGCCGAGCTCAACGTGAACTACCGCGGCAGTTCCGGTCGCGGGCAGGATTACGCGAAAGCCATTGCCGCCGACTGGGGCCATTTCGAAGTCGAAGATCTGCTGGCCGTCGTCGACAAGGCCGTCGCGCTCGGCGTCGCTGATCCCAATCGCCTCGCCGTCACCGGTTGGAGCTACGGCGGAATCCTCACCGACTACACCGTTGCCACCACCGATCGCTTCAAGGCGGGCATCAGCGGAGCAGGTGTGGCTGCGCCGATGTCTTTCTACGGTGTCGATCAATACATCCTGCAATACGACAACGAGCTCGGCCCCCCGTGGAAGAATCTGCCGCTCTACATCAAGATGAGCTACCCCTTCCTCGAGATCGACAAGCGCGTGCACACGCCAATGCTCTTCATGGGCGGAACCTCCGACATGAATGTGCCGCTGCTGGGTGGCGAGCAGATGTATGAAGCGCTCAAGTCGCTGGGCCGCCCGACTGAACTCGTCGTATACCCCGGCCAGTTCCACGGATTCACGCGGCCAAGCTTCATCAAAGACCGCTACGAACGCTGGTTGGCGTGGTGGGACAAGTATCTGAAGCCGGCGACCCCTGCTCCCGCAGCAGCACCGCCAAACAAGCAGGCCGAATAAGAAACTCCGACACAGAATCCCGCGGAAAGGGTGGAGCTATCCACTCCACGATTCCCGCGGGATTTCTATTCCTCGAATGCAGCTTCGCGGCGTTTGCTGGGCGGGTATTCGCCCTTTCGCCCCAGCAGACCAACCAGCGCAATGATGGTATCCACAATCAACAGGAAAGAGCCGACGGCGACCAGCCCTACGGCGATGGGCACTCCAGCACCAGTCGTCGTGATGTCAACGTGAATCGAAGCGCCCGACAGCGGATAGGCAAGCGACAGACCTGTCGTGCCATTACAGAAGTAAAAGATAATGAACAGCCCGATAGCCAGGCAAAAGACAGCTGCGACCAAGACACCCTTCACATGAGCCTCCTCATCGGCTGGAATTGTACCGCGGCCCTCGTACGAGGATTGGATGCTTCCCTCACTGGCAAAGAGTGTTCCGGCAACGGAATGGTTTCGCCCCGAGCGAAGGATTTTTGGGGATGCGGGGCCGGTCGAGATCGTTACGATGGCACAGCGACGAAACCCATGTTGAAATGGCGTCGGAGCCGCTCTGCTGGTAATCTGCCCGCCTAATTAGTGCGAAACGGCCGATACTTTGGTCACGGCGAGACGGTGAGAGCGCCAGCAAAATCAATCCTATGACAGCGACGATTACAACGTCCGCAAAGTTCCGATGAACTCCGCGATTCCAAGCTTGCACTGTTTCGATCGCCATTACGGCAGCATGCGCCAGGTTCCACCAAGCCGTGAAGGCAATCAGCAAGCGATGCGCCGACGGGTTTCTGGCAGCAAGCAGCAGAAAGGGGCCGAGTGCGATGAAGAAACTGAGAAACATTGGCTCGGTTTCATTATGCATATTCACAAGCCAATTCGCGTGCCATAGATCAGCAGAAAGCGGGTAAACCAGTGCGATAAACAGAATTCCCAGCACAACCAAGAAGATTTGCAACATGCGTTCACGTTTCACAATGGCCTCTTCTGTCGAAGGTTAACCTCGGGAGAAATCGACGGAGCGTGTCGTTTGGCCCGGATGGCGACGCCGAGATCTTCCACATTTTGTCTTTTTACGCTGACTCCGTCAATTACGGGTTCGCCACATTCATGATCTCTTTTGACGCGTTTGGGTTCACGGGCGGTCATTCTTCAGTCCGGATCAACGTTTTCGAAGTCCGTTGGGATTGGGTACGCGGAGACCGCACGAGGCGTTGAAGTTGCTTTGAATGGAGTTTTGTAACAGGTCGTTTCTGTCCCGTCTACGCCCCACCCGCGGCTGATCCATCGCCCAGGCCAATCCCAGCCCCCGTCTACAATGGAAAAGATGGAACTGGTCCAGATTGAGCTCACGCGCAAAACGCCCGCTCCCAAGCCGGAGTGGCTGAAGGCGCGCGCCCCGGTGGGCGAAAACTACCATGACCTGAAGCGCCTGGCTCGTTCGCTCGGCTTGCATACCGTGTGCGAGAGCGCGCACTGCCCCAACATCGGTGAGTGCTGGCATCACAAGACGGCCACCTTCATGATGCTCGGCAACCTGTGCACCCGGCGCTGCGGATTCTGTGCAGTTCCCAAAGGCCGCCCCGAGCCCATCGACATGGACGAACCGCGCCGTGTGGCCGAAGCAGTAGCAACGCTGGGTCTGGAGCACGCCGTCATCACCAGCGTGAATCGCGACGACGATTTAGTCGGCGGAGCCCGAATCTTTGCGATGGTCATCGAGGAGATCAGAAAGCAGGCGCCCGGATGCCGCGTTGAAGTGCTCATCCCCGACTTCCAGGGCAACCGCGAAGCCATCGGCATCGTCGTGGACGCCAAGCCTGAAGTAATGAACCACAACACCGAGACTGTCCCCCGGCTTTATCGCGTTGTCCGCTCCGGCGCGCGCTATGAGCGTTCCCTTGAGTTGTTGCGCTACTCCAAGCAGCTAAACCCTGCAGGCGTTACGAAATCCGGTGTCATGGTCGGCCTCGGCGAAGAGACGCACGAACTGCTCGAAGTCTTTCGCGATCTGGCTGCAGTCGGCTGCGACATACTCACCATCGGCCAATATCTCCGCCCTTCGCGCGATCACCTGCCCATGGCGCGTCTATATACGCCGAGAGAATTCGCCGAGTTGAAGACAGAAGCGTTGAGGATGGGCTTCCGCCACGTCGAGTCAGGACCGCTGGTGCGCTCCAGCTATCACGCTCACGAACAGGCCGCGGCAACTGGCCTCTCGTGTAAGAAATAACGATAATTTGGACTGGGCAACGATAATTTAGACCGGGGCAACGCTTTTTTGGACTGAGAGCTGTCTTGTCCCGCCCAGTCGTGAGTTTTAGTGATTTGGTTATCGCCTAAAGTCAGGGATCAGAACTAAAAAGTAAACACGTGGCGTCAGGCCAGTGTCTCGGGTTCTTGCGCTAAATTTGTTGGGCCGATTCTGAAGCCGACTGGTCAGATTCAATAAACTTGCAGACTTCGCTGCTGCTATCCTTCAATCGTTCAATTCACAATGCAATCACGAGCAACGGATGCCGAACCTTTCAAAAGAATCCGCCCGAACGTTTGCCGATCAATTTCGTTCAGCCCGTCTGAACGCACTTGCCGACGCAGAGGCCTTTGATCAAATCATCCACGCAGTAGAGAGCTTGTGAGCTATCTCACGAAAGAGGAGATTGGGGACAAAGGAGAAAGCGGTAATCTCGGGAGATACAGGTGCAAACTCAATGAACTGGTCAAGAGCCGCGGCGTGCCTGTAGACGTCCGCGCCCAATTCAAGAACCAATTAACACCATTCGATACACTTTACGATTTAGTGAAGGATGCTAGAAATGATGCGCTCCACCAAGGAGCCTTCGCCAGGCACTTAATTGCCTCCTGCATTTGCCGCTGCCGTCCACGGCCATGCCGACGGGGCCGATCGTGAAGGCGATTATGCTCTCTCTGTAGCTTCCGTCGGGTTGCGGCGTCTCCTTCAGCACACTGTCACCAAGCTCATTGGCGATATAAACGTTGCCGCTGCCGTCCACCGCCACACCATGGGGTTCGTTCAAGTCAATGCCGATCTTGCTCTGTACGTAGCTGCCATCGGATTGCAGCGTTGGCTTTAATACCTGGCTCGTCCGGAAACTGGCGTTATAAGTGTTGATGTAGACGTTGTCGCTGCTGTCCACCGCCACACCAAAGACGCAAGGTCCGTTCAAGGTGCTGCCAATCATGCTCTGCGTGGGCGGGTTGAAAGCAATCTGCGGCCCTGTGCCCGTGCCGTAGAGATAGGCCGTGGCGATGACGGCACCTGAGCTGTTCAAGCAGATTCACCGCGCCGTAGCGTGTGCCCGCCTTGGTGGGCGTGAAGGTAACATTCACCGTGCAGGTGTCGCCCCCCGCATAGGATGTTCTTGCATTGCACACGCTGGAGTCCTGCCTTGCCGACACGTTGAAGTCCAGATTTGCCGCGCCCTGCGTCACCACCTTGTAGGGAGTGGTGTTGTTCAGGTTCCCGCCCGCATCGAATGTGAACGTCAGCGTCTGAGACGCGCTGGTGCTTGTCAAAGGCTGAGCGTAGAAATTCACCCCAGCGGTTTGCAACCTCACCAAAGTGCCATTTGTATCCGCGATATACACATTGCCTGTGCTGTCCACCGCCACGCCATGCGGATTGTTGAGGCCGCTGCCGATCACCTTTTGCGTGTAGCTGCTCTGGTCGGCTCCCAGAATCTCCTCCACCACGTCTTTGGCGTAGCCATCGGCGATATAGATATTGCCGCTGCGATCCACCGCCACGCCTTTGGGGCTGTTCAGGCCGCTGACAATGTTGGTCGGCATGTAGCTTCCGGTAGATTGCAGCACTTCCACGAACACATTGTGTCCATTTGTATTGGCGGTGTATTCGTTGCTGTTGTACACCGCTATGCCGACCGGACCGATTAGGCCGCTG
>CAWDJR010000027.1:0-409006 GCA_963802565.1 uncultured Acidobacteriaceae bacterium
GTCCTCGGGGCAACGCGATGACAAGAATTGCCCTTGGAGATGAACTGTGCGGTCGTCGGTCACCGGAAGATCTCCCTGCATGAGCTGAGGAAAATTTAGTGTTGACTCGATTCTCCCGATGTTTCACAAGGTCCTTCTCTGCTCTGGCACTACGCTAGCCAGTTTGGAATACGCTTCGTGGGATTCACCCGTTACAGCAACCGCCGACGGCAAACGAAAGTCACTGAGTGGTCCTGTTGGCAGAATCATCCTGAGAGAATTCAATATCGAGAGTAGATCGATCGCTTCCTGCAGAAGTGCACCCTGGATAGGTGACAAATAGCCGGCGGCTGCGGCGCCCATCCCTGCCAAGCTAAGCGTCATTCCGCCTACAGCGCTGAAAAGAGCAATGCGCCGCATGCGGCTTCCAATGTGGATGAGCTCGTCTACGCTTGCAAGAGAGGATTGCAGAATCACCGCTCCAGCCGCTTCTGAAGTGATATCGCTGTTGACGCCAAGTGCGACGCCGGCTGTCGCATTCAGCATTGCCGGCGCGTCATTGATACCATCGCCGAGATAGAGGGTCGGTGCTTGCGCAGTCATCTGACGAACGATTTCCACCTTTTGTTCAGGGGACTTTCCTCCATACGACATGCGGAATTCCCATTCCTGCAGCAAAAAGCGAAACTTCAGCGGGTCGATCACCTGAGAGCAAGACGACCTTGTCGATGTTGTGCATGGAACCAAGGTGACTGATGAAGGGTTTACTTTCCTGTCGAGGCCGATCGTGAAAGTGCAACAAGCCGGCCAGCTGGCCGTCGACAAGGACGACACACTCCAGACCGGGCACAATGGGTGAGAGCGCACGTGCCATCGTTCGGCAGTTTGCCGCGGCCAGTCAGCGTCAGAGTGTGTCCGTCCACGCGCCGCCACTAACCCCTGCCGGGCGACTCGGAGACGTTCGCTCGTCAGAGCGGGTAACCTCTTCGTTTGCTGCTGCCATCACTGCGCCTGCCAGGGGATGCTTCGAGTATCTCTCAAGGCTCGCAGCCAGTTGCAGCACCTGATCCTGAGTCCATTGTTCCAGGCAAACAATTTCAGAAAGGATCGGCTTACCGTAGGTTAGAGTGCCAGTCTTGTCGACGATGAGCGTTCTGCAGGAGTCAAGCTTCTCCAGGATGGAGGGGTCCTTGATGATGATGCCGAAATTCGCACCAACCGAGATTGCTCCGATGATTGCAACTGGAATTGCAATGAGCAGCGGACACGGAGTTGCGATTACGAGCACGGCAAGAAAGCGCTCGGATTGTCCGCTTAAGAGCCAGCTTGCCAACGCAACGGCCAGTGCAAGCGGTGTGTACCAGCTGCCAATTCTGTCGCCGAGACGGCGAATCTGCGGACGATTCTGTTCCGACGCGTGGAGCACCTCGACGATTCTGGCGTAGCGTGAATCACTCGCGAGCCGCGTTGCCTGAATCGTGAGCGCCGCTTCACCGTTGATTGCGCCGGAAAGGACTGTTGTTCCTGGTGCCTTCGCAATCAGGAATGGCTCTCCAGTCAGATAAGATTCGTCCATGCCACCCGATCCCAGTACAACAGTTCCATCCACGGGGCACAGCTCATGTGGATAAAGGAGGATGCTATCTCCGATTTCGATCGACTCGGTGGAGATGTCATCTGCAGAACCGTCCGATCGCATGCGATGGGCGATCTTGGGCATGCGTTTGGCAAGCGCACCCAGAACAGAAGACGCACGACGGGTGGCAATCTCTTCTAGCGTCTTGCCCCCTGAGAGCATCAGGATAACGATTGCTGCTACCCAGTATTCTTGGAGGAGCAGTGCAGTAATGATGGAGAGAACGGCAAGGATATCGACGCTGAAGTTCAGCTTCAAAACAGCTCGCGCAGTCTCGATCACAAGTGGAAGGACAGAGATGGCGATTGCGATCAAGAGTATGGTGCTCACTGCTTGCTTATGATGAAAAACGAGCAGGGCACACAACGCCGCCAACATGCCCACTGAGATGACGATCGCGACCGTTCTGTGTGCGACGGAACCTCTGAGCCACTGGTCAAGTGTCGGTGAACTCTGCTCGGTTCCTTGCTCCCGGATCACCTAGACCGCCTCCTCGACTGCCGATTCGAGGCCAAGGGAAGCATAGATGCGAACTGGTGGCTTCGATTCTTCAGTGCGCTTTCGCATTGCTAAGCCGTGTATCACGCCGGGGCGTCTGGGCTTGAGCACGACACCGGAAAGAGTCCAGCGGCTGAGTACATATCTCTCGGTGCAATCGACACATAGCCAGAAATACTTCGTTGGGAGAGTGCACACGGGAAACCCGTTATCCTCACCGGATTTCGCTGGGTCGTGCTTTACCTCGAGTTCCATCAGCCACAGAGAACCGCCTGGCTGGTCGAATAAAGTCGAGAGGCATTCGGGATTTGCGCAAAGCATGGTGACCCCTTTCTTTCTTTTGCGAGACAAAGGCCTCGCAGCATGCTCAGGGATGAGCGAATGTCATTTCAGTTACGGCTGATTCAGCAAGATTCTCGACTGAGATCGAGGAATCGCGCCCAAGAGTGAATACGGGACAGTGAGCTTCGACAACAACACGGTGAACAACACTGTTCGTCAGAAAACGCGAAACCACTGACGGATTGGGAGAGCCCACAATGAGGATGTCCTCAGATAGCAAGCTCGCTTCCTCAACAATGACCGTGGCCGGATCACCTTCGCGGATCAAAAGAGTGGGTTGCCGCCCCTGGCCGTTCTTGGGCGGAATCAAGGCAGACAATCTTCGATAAGCAGAGACACGAGCCAGATCCCGGTCGAGCCCAGACAAGCCCGAATTCTCGAGGACATGAAGCAGTGTAAGGTGCGAGTGGCTCGAGGTCGCGAGGGTATTCGCAAAACTTGCGAGGAGTAGGTTCGTTGAGTGGAGTGAAATCGCGAGCATGATTCGTTCCAGAGGCGCGCCGATCTTCCGCGGCAGGCGAGCACGCCTGCCCACAATGCAAACGGGAACACCGATAGTAGCGACCAGTTCTTCCGCTACCGAATGCTCCACCAATCGAGCAACTCCCAACGCATATCTCGTTGCGACAATCACTCTATCCACAGCTCGTGACTTAACAAGTTCGGAGATCTGTTCCGCGGGATGGCCGGTCAAAATGATCGGTTCGCACAAGATACCTGAATGCTGAAATTCCATTGCTATTTCATCCATCCTCGCCCTAATTGCCAGCACCGCGGAACTGGGAACAAAAGACGGAGCCCCTCTAACTGCCTCGGCCATTACATCGGGAGGACGAATCACGTGCACTAGAAGAACTGTCGCGCGGCTAAGCTGTGCCTGGTTGATCGCGTGCAGGATCAGCGTTTGCCCTTCAAGAAGGTTCGTCGCAACAAGAATCAACTCAGGGTTGCTCCAACGATCTATGACTCTATGGTCCATGTATTGACCTTGCTTCTGCCCCAACTGAGAGTCCAAAGCATCAACTCTGAGTTGTAAGGCGTTTCGTTCAACTGGGATGCTTGCCCGTGACGAGCGAGAATGTGACGACCGGGCACGCGCATTTCACTTTCAGGCTATGAGCCAGCGTCTTGTTCTTGTCTCTCGCGGCCCCGTCGAAGGTGAGTGCAATGAGTGTTGCCCTGATATCTGCTGCCCTTTTCGCGATTACATCTTCCGGGCGACCGAATAGCAGAAGGGCCCGCGCATCCCTTTTGAGCGTTTTCAAGGTGCGAGCCAGAGCTTCGAGGCAATATTGAGCTCCGATCTGCGCATCTGGCTTTGACGGTGTTTGTTCGGGATTGACAACGTGCAGCAACTCAATGTGAGTGCCGTGTTTCTCTGCCAACTTGGAGGTGAACTCAAGAAAAGCCCGTCCGTCACCGACGAAGTCGGTGACGCAGAGGAGCGCTCCCGTGTCGGAATCGCTCGTTGCGAGTCGTTTATTTCCGCGAATCGTCATGATCGCCTCTCGTTGTTCCCGGCAGAGCATAAAACCACTCCTCGCTGGGCAGACGGGGAAAGTCCCCGAAATACGGCCCCGTCTGCCCGGGGGGAGGGCTGTCCATCTTCGTTGCACGTGGACACCCAAACTAGAGTTTGCTAATATCCATTGTTTTCGTGTAGATAGGGAGAGCCGGCTGCGCTATCCAGCGCTGACGTCCAAATCCTTTGACTAAATTGTCAAATGATTCGGACGGAGATGGCCCGGAGGCTCGGACTGTAACCTGAAGGCAGAATCGCGATACCCTGCTTAATGAAAAATGGATTGGATGGGGTTCATTTCAGAACAGGAGATCGATCTCACAGAAATACTCGTGAGCCGAGCATCTCAAAGCCGGAAGAGGAACAGTATGGCCCTGCAGGCGGCAAGGTCGCAAGACGAGATTCCGATACAAGACCTGTGCCGACAGAAGTCGATCTTCTGCATCATCACCCTTCTCGTCGTCGTAATGCTTCTCCTCCTGCATACTCTATTCGCCTCCATTTTAGGCCAACCTTCCCTGGCTGTGATTCTGTTACTTCTTGTCGCACTCGTATTGGTTCTCACTGAGTTGCTGTGGCTTCGAAACCAAAATCTGACAGAGAAGGCAGTCAAGGTTGAGAGCGTCTTCTCAATCACAGGTGCCTTCATCCTTACTGCGCTCTTGACCTACATAACGAACCGGGATGAAAGCCCATACTTCGTCTTTCTCGCAATTCCAATTCTTCAATGCGCTTATATGTTCGGATTGTTCCCGACGGTAGTAACAATCGTGGCTGCGGACGGAATGGTCTTTCTCTGGCTATGGCACTTTTTTGTACTACACCCACCTGTTCGGATCTCTCAATACCTTGAAGGAGGGATGCTGTCGGTTATTTACGTTCAGATGGGACTGCTGATGTGGTTCCTCGTCGACCGCCTCAAGAATAATCAGATGCGGCTCTCCACAACCCTGACTGAGCTCCAGGCCACACGCGAGCGATTGATCAGGGAGGAGAAGTTGGCCGCGATCGGGCGTCTCGCCAGCGGTATCGCGCATGAGATTCGCAATCCCGTCGCTATGATCTCGAGTTCGCTCTCGACCGCGTCACACCCGGAAACTGAGCCCGAGGTCCGAGAAGAAATGTTTGCAATAGCCAGGCACGAGTCAACACGGCTCGAACATCTTACGGAGGACTTTCTTACTTACGCCCGCCCTTCGCAGCCAAATCGATCACCAGTTCTGATGAAAGACTTGCTCTCTTACGTTTCGAGCGTCACCAAGGCGCACACTGCAAAGCGCTCCATTGCCATTTCATGTGATCTGGTGGAAGACTTCCCTATCGAAATAGATGTCTCTCAAGTGGAGGGAGCCCTTCTGAATCTGGTCTTGAATGCAGTCGATGCAACAGACGAAGGCGGAGATGTCAATCTGAGTGCCGCTCTCGATGGAGATATGCTTCGCGTGGATGTTCAGAACTCCGGGCCATCGATTCCTGAAACGGATCTTACTAGAATCTTCGAACCCTTTTTCACAACCAAGCCATCCGGAACGGGTCTGGGTCTCGCTATCGCGAGGGGCGCGGCGCGAGCACATGGCGGAGATCTTTGGTTGAGCAGCAATGGAGATGGACATGTGACTTTCTCCATGAGCCTGAGAAGAACAGTCACTGAGTAGTCTCCGAAAGGCATCAGCAGATGGGTAAGGTACTGATTGTCGATGACGAAACCAACATGAGGCGGATCCTCAAAGCCAACCTTCGTATGGATTCCCACATCTGTGTTGAAGCTGCGAACTCGTCAGAGGCCGTCGCCATTCTTTCAAGAGAAGATTTCGATGTCGTGGTTACGGACCAAAAGATGCCTGGCGGCACTGGCCTTGATGTTCTTCGTGCAGTCCAGGAAAGTGATCCTACAACCTCGGTAATCTTCCTCACCGCGGTGGGCACTCTTGAGCTGGCTGTCGCAAGCATGCGTCAAGGTGCTTTTGATTTTCTGACGAAGCCTTTCGATATAGACGTCATGAGGGCGACCATTCGCCGCGCCTGCGAACGGACCGGCCTTCTTCGCGAAAACGCTGTCCTGAGAACGACCGTTAAGAAGCTCGAAGGTGCCGATGAGATCCTCGGCGACTGTCCTAGTATCCAACGTGTCCGTGATCTCATTGGCCGCGTTGCTGGAACCAACTCAACCGTCCTGATCAGCGGCGAGACTGGTACAGGCAAAGAACTGGTTGCCCGTGCGATACATCGCAACGGCCCGCGGGCGCAGCGACCGTTCATCGCTATCAACTGCGCCGCCGTAACCGAAACCCTTCTGGAAAGCGAACTCTTCGGCCACGAACGGGGCGCATTTACAGGGGCAGACAAATTAAGAGCCGGTCTATTTGAAGCAGCTCACGAAGGGACCCTTTTCCTCGACGAGGTAGCCGAGATGTCATCGGGCGCACAGGCAAAGCTCTTGAGAGTTCTGTCAAGCGGGGAGATTCAGAGGGTAGGATCGACGGTTACCCGCAAAGTCGACGTGCGAGTGCTGGCGGCAACCCATCGCAACTTGCAGGAGCGAGTACACGAAGGCCTCTTTCGCGAAGACCTCTTTTATCGGCTGGCAGTTGTGCCCATCCAGCTGCCTCCATTGCGCGAGCGTAAGGAAGACATCGAAGTACTATGTAAGATGTTGACGGCAACAATCGCACGGGAAATGAAAGTGGCAAGCAAGCCACTCAGTGCGGGTGCCCTCCAGAAACTGGAAAGCTATACCTTCCCTGGCAACATTCGGGAACTCGGCAACCTCCTCGAACGCGCTCTCATTCTCGGGCAACAATCAGAGTTGAAGCCAGAGGACTTCCCGCTCCCAGCTGTTGCTTCCGTGCCATCCTCGGAGGATTTCAGCATTGAGCAACTCACTGCCCAGTTTCCTGAGCAGATCGATATCCGCGACACATTCGTACAGTTGGAAAGAAGTCTGATGGAGCGCGCTATTGCCCTGTCGGGAGGTGTGCAGGCAGAAGCTGCAAGGCGTCTGGGCTTGTCTCGAAGCGATTTCGGCTACAAACTTGGCAAGCACTCGATGGGAGGGAAGAGCCGTGACTAGAATCCGAAGATCAAAAGCAAAAGGGCCGCGCTCCGCGCGGCCCAGCCTCGATCTTGGCATTCCGAGTATATGTCTGCTGGGGAACTGAATGGAGACACTGCCTTTTGCAACAATGAAACCATGAAGTTGAAGCCGCTTCCAAAGGTCGTGTACGTAGCAAGATCGCGTGACGGAGTTCTCATCGAATTCGCCGACGGCAACGCAGCTCTTTATTCCGCCTCTCTCCTGGCTGAAGTGTTTTCACGAGCGGTCAAACTAGAAGAGCTAAATCTCGACGAGGCCTAGGTGCCGTTCACCCGGGGAGGGGAAGCTCTCGTTACTACTCAATTCCACTTCCACTGACGTACTCTCAATCTGCTCGTTCGTGATGGGCGATTCCTCATGAGACTTACCGCCATCAGGTCCAGCCTGTTTGGGCAGCGTTTGCAGAAAGTAGAAAAGATTCTCGCGCGAATCAATCTGCGCCTGATTCTTGGGGGAATCGCCGGAGTCGTTCATGGTGCCTGGACACCTCGTTCTGAAATCTATGGGGTTGTTTCGTTACGTTAAGACATCCGCTTTTCCCAAACTGTCCAAAACAGCACACCAAAGCACCCAAAAATCAGATACTCCCCAAAACAGCAAGGCCGCGCTCCGCGCGGCCCTGCCTTGAACAGTCAGCTCCTCAGGTCTGTCGATCGTCTTTCGATTCGAAGCGCTCCGCTATCCACACGCAGAACGCAATCACGAAGAACGGCAGACCCGCAACGACCTCGACGCCCCTGTAAACCACCGATGCTAAGGCCCGGACAAAGCGATGACTCTTAGGGCCTCCACTTACGCAGCCCACTATACCGGCGCCAGGTTACAGCTGTACGCAAAAGCCCGCCGTCAAGCGGGCCCTCTGCGTCGTGCATAGATTTCCAACACTTGCCGACCCATGCACTGCTAAACGATATGCCTCCGCTGCACGAACTCAATCCCACATCGGTAACTCTGGTAAGGACTTCTTAGACCCGTGGATGTGCGCTATCTCACAACGTTCGGCTTCAATCAGGCTTTTGATGGACAAAGAGATGGACAGGATGATGGTATTCAAATTCGCCCATCGTATGACTCTTCGCCCCGTCCTTCCACATTGCCTCTGCTATAACTCTTTTTGATTGCGCTATAGAAAAGAACTCTGCCTTTTGTAGAAAAGAAAAGGAACGAGTTGGATGATTGATAGAGTCGCAACGTAGCCCAGGATCATAGCTGCACGTTGACTCGACGCGTTATGTGCTTCTAGGAGTGCAACCCCAAGCGCAACTTCACAAAATCCATTGATGAGAAGTCCCCTCCTTGTCGCGGGATGGCGCTGTAGTTGAGCCGCAAGGCGCAATTCTCCAATTCCGAAGAGAAATGCGTGGGGAGCCGCCACCAGCGCTATTGTCTGTATAGAAGCCTTGTCGGAGATGGCCAGGTATAGACCTGAGGCAAGCGAAACGATGCCGAGCAGGAGGTAGCTGAGTAGTTCTCGCCTGTGCCTCGGTCCAAATTGAAACGCAACTGCCCCTTCTACCATTCCAATCATGACGAATACTGTTGCCGCTGTGATAACAAGGGCAAGCGATACCATTACTTCAAATCGTTGATGGGCAAGAGTGGGGGACAGCGCCAGAACGATGGAGATGAACAATATCAACAGTGCGACGAGGATGCCAACTACGAGTCGGTGTAGCCGTAGCTCAGTTTGCATGTATGCACTCCTCGTGTTGGCATTTCGAGCCTGAACCCCAGAGCTAGACGTCTTGAGGCTAGCTCAGTCACTCCTCCGAAATCCGTGTTGAATATCACACGCGCGTTTCCATTGCATTTTTTCTTGATTAGGTTTCCCGACACGACAATGAACCAAAGAATTCCGGAGTTCCGGGAGGATCACCGCCCACCCGTCAGTAACAAGTTGTGTCAACAGTCACGCAAGGTTTTGGCCGCTGGCGATGTTTTCGATGCTTTGAAGCTTCTGAAGTCAGTACTACCAGGTTTTCCACCCAGACTCCAACCACACTTGATGCTGTCTCCAACGACTTGCGCACCTTTCCGGCTACACCAAGCGCTACCAGGTGAAACGTTGTCTTACCAAGATCGATGCGAACCGAAACTATCTGCATATCGATGATCCTCCTTATTAAAAGCTGCCATCACGATCAACCTGCCTCCGCAGGCTGATCGAGCGGCGGACCATCTCATTAGTCGCCTTTACGGACAAGTGGCCTTGGGCTCAGCTTCTGCTCAATGCACTCATTAATCCAAGTTGGGCTATTTTTCGAGGATTGATCCCCATAAACGGCCTTCACTTGAGCGATGCGTGATCATCAGCCGTGATGTGGCTCACTGTCCAGATACCTGGCGTTCAGATCGAATCAGATCTGGATGAGAGCCGAATCGGACGACGTTTCCATACGCCTTACTCCAAATCAGGTTTCGCTGATCTGGTCCGGCCTCAATGAGGTCGTCAAATCTCACTCAGCGTGGCTAAGCAAGAAGGTGCCCGCCTTTTCATATCCGTTCAGGCTTCTCCCTCCTCCTCCGGAATTCGACGGTGGGACGTTCAGTTTGCAATTCATGGAACTTGTCCTTGGCAACTGGAAGCGCCTGCGGTCGAAGGTGAATTGTGGTGGACGCCTTCGGATGAATACGATCGAGATCCGGGCAGCCATCTTGGGCGCTCGTATCAACATGGATTGGTCCCGATTCAAGCAGAAAGCCGCTTCCAAGTATTCCAAACGCGCGAAGGGTAGCAAAGAGCCAGATGACGCCTCTCTAAAGCGTCTGAGGGGGCAAACCGATTGCGTGATCCGAAGCCTCGAGCGCCACATGAAGCGCGCGAATTACCGGTTCCGAATGCGCATTTCTGGTGCAGCGTACGAGGAATTTATGGAGCAATGGCGTGCTCATGTTCGCTGGATGCGGTTGCATTTCGCCTATTTCAAACTGCGGCCTAGCGGGATTCACGGTATGAAGACTGCATACCAACAAGTACTTAACGACCTAACAGTGATCGCCATTGCGGGAATTCAGCGTGAGGGGTACAAGCTTCCCGATCCAGTTCAGCTTAGAAGAATTATGCGGCTTTACGTGGCGTACACGCGTCGCGGCCGTTTGCCTTACCCCATCCGTTACATGCTGAAGAACGAGAAGGCAATTGGAGTGCAATACATCCTGTGCAGGTTCGTAGAGCAACGTCTGAGCTTGGTGGAGACTGAACAATGAAGAACAACGGAAATCCTTCCTCGAATAACCCGAAGAGAACAGTACACCGACAGATCGCGGAAAGACCTGCGATTCAGCGAGCCATTGGCAAACTTTCCAGAAACTGGAAGCGTCTTGACCAGGTTGAGCGGGGCGAATCGCTCGATTCACTCATAACAGCAGGTTGCTCCAGGCGGGGCTTGGCCGAAGATTTGGGCCAATCGGAGACGAGCATCAGGCGGCATCTAACCATCGCCGATCTCCCCGCTGGGGAGCGCGAAAGGGTGAAAGCTGGAAAGTCGGCGAAGAAGATTTTGAAATTGAAGGCCGACCGAGATCGTCTCCGTCAAAAGCAGCAACGGATAGATGAAGATCACAGAACTGGAGCCATAAGCGATCAGCTGGCGGATCAAATCATCGCATTCTGCAAACTGCACAGGAGGAACATTACTGCGAAAGAACCGGATATGCTCACCAACTTCTTCGGCGCAGTAAGACATTCTGTTATGCCTGATTGGACACATGAACCGGCAAAGAAGCTCAAAAGAAGCCTTTCACTTGAACAGAAATTCAGGTTGACGCGTCCCCAACGGGATAAAAATGAGATCGAATTCGCGCGTCTGGTGCGCTGGCTGGCGATGTTCCTTAGATCCGAAGCGTCGGAGCAACCCATCTTGGAGCGCGCTTTGGAAAAGGCCGAGAGGCGACGAAAAGAATGGGACTTCGAAGAACCGAAAACACCCTTACAACTAATCCGTGATCGGGAAAAGAGGCTTGCGTACTTGTTAGAGTCTCCGAAACGCCGGCCATATTGATCCGAATCCGTTTCGAATGGCCCACAATGGAAGACTGAAGCCCGCGCCGGCCTTTTGACACAGGCCGCCTAGGGCATATATCGGCCCGTCCACCCGTTGCCTGCCAAGCGCAAGGACTAACAATTACCACAATGCGGTAAAAACACCAGCATTTCTGTTTTTGTTCTTGACATACCTATGACATTGTCATGACTATATAGGCATGGTCAACGCAGAAGATACAACGAGCGATTTGGGTGCGATGGAGTTTTTCATTCTTGCCCTCATTGATAGGGCGGGTCTCAAGTCTCTTTATTCGTTCCAAAAGCATGCAGCACTGCAGCCCGGCGGAATCCGTCCTGCTTTGCTACGTCTGGAGCAACGAAAGCTCATTCAGCGTGCCGAATCCTCGCGGCGACAGAGAAGGGACTTCTCCCTGACGCCGGAGGGCCGAGATCTGCTGCGCGAAGCCTGGCGACAATGTCTCAGGGACACCGGCGACACGGAAGGGATACTCCGGTCGATATGCGTCGCGCTCCTGATGGGACAGCCAGACCTAGCTGTCTATTTCGTGAAGAGCGTCCGCGACAACCGTAGCAACGACGCTCGGGCGAAGGAGCACGAAGCAGAAGGTCTGAATAGAGCGCAGAACGATCCGCTCTCTCTATATATGTGGATGAGAGCAACAACCGAGGCTCGGCGTCGCGATGCTGAAGGCGAAGCATTTGCGAAGCTGATCCCCCATTTGGAAAGGCAAGTGAACAATGGCACTTCAACAGAGCGGTCGGAATCCGCGGAAGCTGGTTCCGATCAGGAAAGATAGGAATCACACACGCACCGTTCCGTCGAACGCGGATCTCACGCGTTTTCTTGAACGGCGTCGCGCACAGCGGCTCGGCTTCGAACTGCCGATGAATACCGAGGAAGCCGCGTCCTACGTCGGGTACCATCCGAAGACCGTCGAACGCATGGCGAGGATGGGGGAAATACCAGCGCATCCCGTGTCCGGTGTTCGTCGCAAGACCTGGAAGTATTTCCCGAGTGAGTTGGACGCCTGGCTACATAGCAAGGTAAACTCACGTCGCTATCCGTGTTCGCCTGACGGAAAGGACAGTGTTGATTGAGGCGAGCATGTTTTCAGTACGGGACCGTGGCGTTGAAACCACGGTCTCAGGGTAAGGGAGTCTGGGTTTATCGCTGGCGGGAACAGAGCCCCCAGGGGAAGGTCGTTCGCAAGAGCGCGGTCATCGGTTCCGTCGAGGAATACCGGACCAAGGCCCAGGCGTTGAAGGCGGCTGAAGATTTTCGGCTGCTGGCGAACCGTGAGAAGAAGGCATCCGACGAGCCGACCTTCGGTGAGCTGATTGAGCGGTACATCGTTGGAGAGAAGCTTCGCGACTCGAAGACGCTTTCCCGCAAAATCGGCCTTCTCGAAGAGGATGAGGAATTTGATCCCGAACGGATCGAAGCCTCAACCGCGAGTTCCTACTTGTCACTGTTCAAGGTCCATATCCGGCCGCGCTGGGGAGAAAGGTCCCTCTCCAGCGTGAGGCCGGCGGTGGTGCAGGAGTGGCTTCGCAGTCTCGATATTGCCCAGAAGACCAAGGGGCACATCAAGGCGCTCATGCATCAGCTCTTTGAGAAGGCGATGCTCTGGGAACTGCTCCCCGTCGGACGCAATCCGATGGAGCTCGTTCACGTGAAAGGCATCAGTAAACGAACGAAGACGCCGATCATCCTCGAAGAGAAGCAATGCTTCGACCTGATCTCATCGCTGCCTGATCCGTATCGAACTATGGTGACAGTGGCGATCTGCACAGGACTTCGGGTGAGCGAGATTCTGGCCTTGCGCTGGAGCCGCATCAACTTCGCTCAGCAAAACATGCTGGTGAAGGTGAAGGCCGTGAACGGACGTGTGAGCCGGGTGAAGACCGAGTGCTCGGAAGACGAACTTCCGCTGGACTCGGACTTCGCGAAGGTCCTTCTCGATTGGAAGGAAAAGTGCCGTGCGACGGTTGGTGACTGGGTGTTTCCAAGCCCGATCACCGATCGGTGCTACCACGCCAGTCCAATCCAGCAGGACTACATCCGGCCGGCTGCTGAGAAGCTCGGATTGCACGGTGTTGGGTGGCACACATTCCGCCATACCTACCGCGCCTGGCTCGACGCGGTCGGCGCTCCGATCGGAGTGCAGCAGAAGCTGATGCGTCACGCACATCCCAGCACCACGGGAATGTACGGTGGTTCACTGTTGATGCGGACGAAACGCGATGCGAACAGCAAGGTCGTTCATATGGCGTTGCGGCGGGATATGAAGGAGGAAGAAGTCGCCTGACCGCTTCCCAGAGCAATGAAAAAGGCTGCCCGCGGCAGCCATTTTCTCGTCATCAGGGGTTCAGAATTCTTATTGGACCCTTAGTGGACCCTCACTCTTGAATTCTCAAATCCCGTAACTGATTGATTCAGATTGGTTGCGGGGGCTGGATTTGAACCAGCGACCTTTGGGTTATGAGCCCAACGAGCTACCGGGCTGCTCCACCCCGCATCCTTAGTTTAACAACCCACCTTGGGCGGGTCAAATCCCCGTTGCCGGCGCCGAGCGACCGGCCGCCACTCCATCCGTTACACTTCTGGCAGCCTTTGAGATATGGCATGCAGCTTGCGCTAAAACCGGCGTTTTGGCTCCCCGGGCCTTTGTCCGAGGTAACGATAATCGGCCGACACAAATAAAGACGTCAAAGCAGACTCCGAAGGAGCCAGAGGATGTCCCATCTTTATGTAGCAGTTTTGGCCGTCATCGTAACCGTTCTGCTCTCCGTGGCCATCTTCCGTACGACGCGCGTCAAAACCAAAGCCGACTACCTGGTTGCCGGCCGCTCCCTCCCTGCTTTCGTTCTCGTCCTCACGCTGCTCACTTCATGGATAGGCGCGGGCTCTCTCTTTGCCGGTGCTGAGAACGCCTACAAAAACGGATTCGCCGCATTGTGGCAGCCGGCAGGCGGATGGCTCGGTCTGCTGCTCATCTATTTCATCGCTCCGCGCGCACGCAAATTTGCGCAGTTCACATTGCCCGACCTGCTCGAAGCACGCTACAACCAGACCGCCCGTGTGCTCGGCACCTTTGCAATCCTCTTCGCCTACGTGGGGATAACCAGCTATCAATTCAAAGGTGGCGGCGATGTATTGCACCTGATATTCCCTGACACGGTCTCATCGCAACTTGGCACTTACATCATTGCGGTGTTCGTTATCGTCACCACCGCACTCGCGGGCATGTCCTCGGTGGCTTACATGGATGTGGCCATAGGATCGTTGGTCACCGTCATCTGCGTGATCGCCGCGCCATATCTATTTCTTCAGGCTGGCGGTTGGGCAGGACTGCATTCCGTTCTTCCTCCGCAGTATTTCGAAGTGCTCGGTAACTACCGGCTCTCACCCAGCGGCGCTGTAGAGCCAGTTGCCATGGGGCTGATTCGCGCTCTTGAATTCCTTGTTCCCACCATGCTGCTGATGTTGGGTAACCAGGTGATGTATCAGAAATTCTTCTCCGCAAGAAGCGAACGCGACGCACGTTATTCGGTGGTCGGCTGGATCATCGGCACGCTCGTTCTCGAAACACTCATCGTAGCGATCGCCGTCTTCGGGCGCGCTCTCTATCCCACCGGAGAGGTCGCAATGCATCCGCGCGAGATCATCCCATACACTGCGCGCCACGGATTGCCGGCAGTGCTCGGCGCAATTCTGCTGGGCGCAGTGTTTGCCAAAGTGATTTCCACCGCGTCGAACTACCTCTTCTCTCCGGCGACCAATCTAGTCAACGACGTATTCGTGCGCTATATCGCACCTGACGCCTCAAACAAACGGGTGCTCATCATTTCGCGGCTTGCGGTTGTGCTGCTCGGATGCTGGGCGCTTTACCAGGCCGTCTATGCCGAAAGCATTCTGCAGAAGATGCTCTGGGCCTACACCATCTACTCAGCCGCACTGACTCCGGTCGTGCTCGCAGCCTTCTACTCCAAACGCGTCACAGCCTGGGGAGCGGTCGCCGCCATCGCTGGTGGAACGGTAGTCACACTTGCCTGGGATCTTCCCGTCGTCAAAGCTCTATTTCCGCACATCATTTCTGATCGCGACGCCATTTTTCCCGCACTATTTGTCGCCGTCACCGCCCTCATCGTGGTCAGCCTGTTTACTGCGCCTCCCCGAGAATCCCAACTGGCGCAATTCGCTGATTAGTGACTCAGCATCGCCAATCCTGACAACGTGGTAAGGCCGCGCCGATGCCCTAGACTGATGTTTGGATAGCCCAATGCACACGCGCCCTTGCTGGGTCGAAATCAATACCCGCTCTCTCGAAAATAACTTCCGCTTTCTCGCGGCTCTCGCCGGCCCCGAGGTCGAGTTGCTGGCGATTGTCAAAGCCAACGCCTACGGACATTCGCTCGAACTCTGCGCGCCCGCCGCAGTTCGCGCTGGAGCTCATTGGCTTGGCGTTACAAGCGTCGAAGAAGGCATTGAGGCTCGCCGTCTTTGCCCGGAAGCACGCATTCTCGTGATCGGCGGTGCTTTTCCCGGCCAGGGTAAAGATGTCTTACAACATAAACTCACCCCGATCGTCTGGGATCCATGGCAGTTCGATGAGCTTGAGTCAGCGGCGCGATCGGCTGATGTTCGCTCCGTCTCCGTCCACCTCGAAATCGATACGGGTATGAGCCGCCAGGGTGTCGATCCGCAATCTCTTGCTTCACTTCTCGAGCGCTTTCATCGTGATTCGCCGCTGCGCATTGAAGGAGTAATGACTCACCTCTTTGCCGCCGACGAAGCCGACGAAACCGTCACCGAAAATCAATTGCAGCGAATGGAAGATGCCCTAAGCCAGATTCGCACAGCAGGTGTTCACCCCGGCATGCTCAACGTCGGCAACACGGCTGCGTTGCTCGCCGGTCAGGCCCATAAAATATCCGCACTTGGCGCGCGCTTCGGAATGAAAACCCTGATACGCCCCGGCCTTGCTCTCTACGGACTCGTCCCCGAGTACGATCCGGCTTTCTCGTCCGCAGAACCCATCTGTCTCGGCCACGCTCGCCGCGATCTCCGCCCGGTGCTTAGTTGGAAATCTAAGGTCGTGAGTGTGCGCTCCGTCGCGCCCGGAGCCGTCGTTGGCTACAACGGAACCTTCGTGGCCACCGAGCCGATGCGCCTTGCTCTTGTCGCCGCAGGATACGCCGATGGCCTCGATCGCAAGCTCGGCAATCACTTCAGCCTGCTGGTGCGCGGCCAGCGTGCGCCCGTCGTGGGACGCATCAGCATGGACCAATCGGTTATCGATATCACCGAAATTCCCGACGTAGTCGCCGGAGATGAAGTCGTCATCCTCGGATGCCAGGGCGACCAATCGATCACTGCTTACGATCATGCCAAGGCTACCGGCACCATCCCATGGGAAGTCTTCACGCGTATCGGCGCCCGCGTACCCCGTGTTGCAATTTAGCACCGCGATTTAGCAGGGAGCTCCGGTAGGCCCTATCGAACTCGCAGCGGCCGCAGGAACCGCAATCTCAAGCTCTGCCGCTCCGCTCACCGACGCAATCATCGCTTCGGTTCCCATCGCGGAGTTCAGCAGCATGTGGTAAAGCCCTCGCGAGCACCACTCCTGCTGATAGAACTTGCGAATCACCGCGGCCCTGCGCTTGTCGTATGCCGCCAGTGCCTGGTCCGCGTTTTGCGCCTGCTTGGGAAATGCCTGCGTGAACCAATCGCGCTTCGCCTTCATCGTTGCATACACAAAGATGTGAAAACATCCCGGCTGACACGCAAGCGCGCAAGCTGCTCCACGTCCCACAAGCACGCAATTCCCTTGCTTCGCCGCCGCCATAATCTCTTCGCGAATCAGCGTCAACATGCGCTCGGAATCAAATACCTGTTCTTCAGAGAGTCCTGTCATCTGGTAGGCCGTGTCGTGCCAGAACACCTTGCCGTAGCGGTAATACCAGGGATCGAGCCGGTCGTCGAATTTTGCCGCAAGCTCCGGCGAAACACCCGCCCGCCGGGCCGCCGCACTCACCAGTTCAGAATCCAGCAACCGCCAGCCCAACCGCTCGGCGAGGTCGTGCGCGAACTCTCCACCTCGCGACCCATACTCCCGTTCTACCGTGATTACCCGGATCGGCGCATGCATATAGGCCACTCCCCTTGCCACTGGAGCATACAACGAAAGAGCATTTACCCCGCAAGGGAATAGACACGCAGAAATCGTCTTCGGTTGCACGCCTGTCACCAATACCTTGACTATCTACAAGACCTGTTGTAGATAATCTAGGTATGGGCAAACCAAGCGATCTCGTCCAAGGCACCCTTGACCTCCTCATCCTGAAAACCCTTCTTCTCGACGCGATGCACGGGTGGGCTATCGCCAAGAGAATTCAACAACTTTCGGGTGAAGTGCTCCAGGTCCAGCAAGGCTCGCTGTACCCGGCGCTCCACCGACTCGAACAGCAGGGTTGGATCAAGGCGAAGTGGGCTGAAAGCGAAACCGGGCGCCAGGCCAAGTTTTATTCGCTCACCACCGCCGGTCGTGCCCAGCTGGAAAAGGAAACCGCCAATTGGAACCGGCTCTCTACCGCCATCAACCTGGTTGTGAGCGAGGCATAGACAACCAACGTTCCTGACACAACAAGGAGGGGAAATGCGCTGGTTGCAACAACTGCGGATGCGGATCCAAATGCTTTTCGGTCGAGTGGGGGCTGGCAGCCACCTTGATGACGAGCTTAGCTTCCACCTTGAGCGCCAGGTTGACGAGAACATTGCTGCCGGTATGCCTCACGATCAAGCGCGATTCGCCGCTCTCCGTCAGTTCGGAAACCCCGCCCTTCTTCGCGAACAGACGCGGGCAACCTGGTCGTGGTCTTCCTTCGAGTCCATACTTCGTGATTTGCGCATCGGAAGCCGAACGCTTCTGCGTACGCCCGGCTTCACACTCATCGCCATCTTTGTAATGGCACTCGGGCTCGGTGCCAATGTCGCTCTCTTTTCGATCGTTCGCGGAGTGCTTCTCAAGCCGCTGCCGTATGCCGATCCCGGCCGGCTCATCATGCTCTATGAAAGCGAGCACGCGACCTCCGCCAGAACGGAATACGCGCCCGTCGATCCGCGCAGCTTCTTCGACTGGCAGAAGTCCTCAACCGGCGTCGAGCAGATGGCAATGGTCTCTCCCTTTCAGAGTTATAACGTCTCCGCTGAAGGCGGCAAACTTCCCGAGCGGATCGACGCCGGCTGGTGCTCCTGGAACTTCTTCTCCATCCTCGGTGTTCAACCAGCGATCGGCCGCAACTTTGCCTCCAGCGACGATCAGCCCGGTGCCACAGCTACCGTTCTTCTCACCAATGCGTTTTGGAAACGCCGCTATGCCGGCGATCCCTCCATCGTCGGAAAGACCGTATGGCTCGATGCGCACCCCTACACGGTTCTCGGCGTCCTTCCCGCCTGGTTCGTCTACTCTGGCTCCTTTGGCGGTAAAAATATTCAGGTCTGGACACCTTTCAACCGCGAAGCGCCGCCCACCCTTCTCAACACCTACGAAGATCACGAGGCGATCATTGCGGCACGCATAAAGCCAGGCGCGACGCTGCAGGGCGTGGTCAGTCAGATCAACACAATTCAGCAGCAGATCAAGAAAGATCACCCCGGACCCGCCGTGCATCCCTTCGCCAGCGGTCGCCTCATGCTTGACGACGCAATCCAGGACTACAAGACCCCGCTCTATGTCCTTCTCGCCGCTACGATCTGCGTTCTCTTCATCGCCTGTTTGAATGTCGCCGGCCTCCTTATCGCTCGCACCGCGGCACGCGGCAAAGAAATGGCAATACGCGCCGCGCTCGGCGGCGGCCGCCTGCGCCTGGTTCGGGAGCAACTCACAGAGAGCGTCCTCATCTGCCTCACTGCGGGCGTTCTCGGAATCGCCCTCGCATGGACGGCGCTGCAGTTCCTCGGCCATCTCCAGCCCGACATGAACCGCATCGAATCCATCCGTATTGACGGGGTGGTCCTCCTCTTCACCTTCGTCGCCATTGCCGTTTGCGCGCTCTTCTCAGGAGCTCTCTCCGCATTCAGCTTCGACAGCAGGCAGCTTTTGGGTAACCTGCAGGAATCTTCGCGCACGACCAGGGGAAGCCATCGGCGCACCACACTTCGCCGCTCCCTGCTCGTAATCGAAGTCAGCCTCACCGTGGTGCTGCTTGCCGGTGCCGGTCTTCTGCTCAAGAGCTACCAGCGCATGCGCGGGACAGACCTTGGCATTCCCATCGAAAACACCCTCACCATGCGTCTAAACCTGCCCGACGCTCGCTATAGTGAACCCGAGAAGCAAGCGATCTTTTTCGAACAGCTCATCACGCAGGTCCGCGCTCTTCCGGGTGTCGACAGCGCCGGCCTCGTCAGCGTCGCACCCGGTCAGGGCTGGGGTGGCGATAGCCTCGCTGACATTGTCGAACGGCCGCTGCGCCCGGAAGACTTCATCGACCTGCACACACGCGCTGCGGATCCCGGTTACTTTGCGGCCGCGCATATTCCCCTCATGCGCGGCAGGATCTTCACTTCCGATGAAAGACTCGCGCGCGGCAATGTCGCGGTCATATCGCATCAAGCTGCGCAACAACTCTTCCCTAAAGACGATCCCATCGGCAAGCACGTGCGCTTCGACTTCTCCCACCAGGAGTTCGAAATCATCGGTGTGGTCGCCGACACGCGATGGGACATCCACGAACCGCCCAAGCCAACCATCTACGAGCCCCTCTTTGGCAATGATTTTAGCGGAGCCACGATTTTCGTCCGCAGCGCGCACAACGTCGAATCGCTCGCGATGCCCATCGAAGGCATCATCGGCCATCTCGACCGCGATTTGCCTGTCTCAAACGTAAAAACACTTCGCGAAACAATCGACAAGTCCACAATCGATTCGCAGTTCGACTCCCTGCTTGTGCTCGCTTTTGCTGTGATCGCACTGGTCCTCGCTGCCGCCGGTCTCTACGGAGTGCTGACGTATCTCGTCACACAGCGCACGTCCGAACTCGGCATTCGCATGGCGCTAGGCGCTAGGCGAGCACAGTTGCTGCGTGCGGTCCTGTTGGATGGCTTGCGCCCCGCTGTTCTAGGTCTCGTCATCGGACTCGGTGCGAGCGTATTTGCGGTTCGCCTCATTAAATCGATGCTGTATCAAACAGAGGCGCTCGATCCCGCGGTCTTCACCGCCGTTGCAGCTCTCCTGCTGGCTGTAGCAATCCTCGCCTGCCTGCTCCCCGCCTGGCGCGCATCGCGCCTCGATCCCGTACAGGCCCTCAGAACGGAATAGCAATTCTCGCACCGCAAAATTAATGCCTCTCAAAATGAGAAGGCGCGGAACTCAATGTTCCGCGCCTTCGATGTCTTGCCTGATCACTGACAACTGATCACTGTTAACTGCATCTACTGCGTTACCGGTGGCGGAGGCGGCGCCTTGGGAGCCTTTAAATGCGGCGCGCTCGAGGATCCAGGTCCGGCAACTGCAGGCGGAGGTGGCGGAGCTTCGTCCCCGCGCTTGATGTGAATGTCGCCATTCTCCGCAGTCAGCGTCACCTTCGGCCCACCCGCACCAATCTTGCCGCTCACGGTCTTGCTTTCATCTCCGCTCACTGCCAGCGGATAATCGGTTACGATATCGCCATTGCGTGTACTGCCGGTGACAGTGGCTGCCGCATTGGGAGGCAGCGTCAGTTCGACGTCACCCTTCCGATTTTTAGCCTCAACTGTGTAGTTTCCCGCCGACTCTATCGCAATCCGGCCGTCGCGATCCTCAACATAGCTGTCCCCGTACATCTGGCTCAGATCCACATCCTTCGAGTGCGTGGTTACACGCACCTGACCCTTTGCCTGGGTTACGCGCAGCGTATCGGAATTCAACGTCAGGTCGCCCGGAAGAGTGGCCACGTCCATGTCCGTCACCGAAGTGTGCACATGAATCTGCCCTGTCACATTCTCCATGTGTACGTCGCCAAAGAGTTCACCATTGATCGTTACCTTGCCGGTGATCTCCGACAGCGTAAGGTCGTTGCAGTTTCCCTCGGCGGTCAAATCACCATCGATCTGATGCGCGGAGAAGTCCCCTTTGTCGGTAGAGAAATGCACCTGCACAGAGCCCTTGATGACGCTCAGGTGCACGTCCCCGTGGTTGGAGTTGATATTCGCTCCGCCGTCAAGGTTTGCTGCCGTCACATCGCCATGTCCTGAATGCACCGTGATGTGCGCGCTCTTCGGAACGGTGATGGTCAGGTTCAGGCGACCGTTGTTGTTGCTGTCAGACTTCACCAGCACGGCATTCCCGCTCACCGTCACATGCGCCTGCTCTGCATCGAAGATCTTCTTTGCCTCTTCGTCCGAGCCGGCATACGCCACCTCATGCGCTTGCACAACGATATTCTGAGAGTCACCGGATGTGATGCTCACATCGCCGCGCGGATTCTCGATATGCACCGCCGCGTCCGATGGGATCTGAACGTTCAGGACCTGTTGTTCCAGATCGTGCTCGGGCAGGCCGAACATGTTGAAGAAGTTGTTTTCGTCGTGGTCGCCCCAGTCGCCTCTCCACGGCCCCCAGATACCGCGCGTCGTTCCGGATGCGAAGAATCCAATCACCGCCAGCAGAATCAGGATTCCTACAAAACCGGTTCCGCGCCGTACCGGAGCTTCGCGCCGCAAATCCAGCGCCCATTCCGCCAGCATCGCCAGTCCGGCCGCAATCAGCAACAGCGGCCACCACTTGCCGTACCAACTCCAGAAGTTCTCCGGCGCAATGCGGCCGGCATAAATCAGCAGCCACACCACGCCGATCGCCACCAGGATGAGTGGTCCAACAACCGACGGAACGCGCGGCCCGTAGGCACCCTGAAAGTTCGCCTTATAAGCATACTTCTGGGCTTTCCATGCGTCGCGCTGCGCACGCCACGCCGCGCGTTGCTGCTCGCGGTATACGCGCCACTGCGTACGCGGATCATAACCACCGGGAGGCATATTAGGAGGCACGCTGCTCATGACTGTCCTCCCTCGGGACCCTTACCGAAGTCCGGCGCTGTGGGAACAATCGATGTGCCAGGCTGCTGTTGTGCAGCGGCTGCGGTCGCGGGATTCGCGGCTGCGCCGTAGGGATACGGAGAGCCTGGATAAGAACCCGGATAAGAGCCCGGATAAGGCGGCTCGTCTCCGGCCGCAGCAAGTGCCGCGCGCTCAGCCAATTTCAACACTCCGATGAGAATCAAGAGCAGCGGCACAAAGAGCCGCCAGAAATCGACAAGCCCAGCCTGGTGCATCAGCAGAATGGTGCCAAGCAGCAGCAAAATTGCCGGGCCCCTCAAGCGGCGGATCAAGATATAGCGGTTCATTGCTGGCCCCCTTTCGTATCTTCAAAGCGACGCACAACGAGCCACACGCCGAGCGCGATAAAAACCAGCGGCCAGAGAAACTTGAATACGTGCTCGGCCACAATGCCCAACTGGTTGAGAAGCATGATTAATCCGAATCCGATCAGGATCAGTGCACCAATCGGCTCCTTGCGACGCCAGAACATCGGAGGCACAGGAGGCACAGGTGGGACGGCTGGGTCCACAAACCCCGGGGGGGAGGGGGGGTATAAGGTGCCTGATACTGCGTGTACGGAACTTGCTGGTAGTATCCGCTCGCACCCGGATTAGGTGCAGCGGGTCCGGCTCCCGGCACTCCCGGGTTCACCGGCATACCCGGCCGATGGCTCGGTCCACCTAGATTGAGCCAGTTGCCCACTTCGTTCAGACCCAGGGGATCTGGTATCGGCTGCCCATCGCGAATTGCCTTCGCGGTGTGAAACGCCTCAAACGATTGGTACAAGATCCACGCTGGGATGAACAATCCAAACAGCCCGAAGTGGGTCGTAATGCTGATGATCACGACAAAAATCACGACGTGAATCAGGCCTTTGAAGTATTGGCCGTTATACATCGCACCCACACCGGGGATGATTCCCAGCACGGCGGCGACTGACGGATTAGGCCCGCCCATCGTGGTCCCTGCAAACGGTTGCTGTACGTTCTGCCACGCCATCGCGCATGGCTCGCAAAGAATCTGTCCGTTCCCCGCATTGCGAACACAGGTCGCGCAAAGCGCCTTGCCGCAGTTCTGGCAATAGGCCGTCGCACCAACTCCTTGATGATTTACGCAGTCCATACTGTGCTCCCTTCCCGTATTGCTCGTTCGGAGCCCTCAGGATGCGCGGGCTTGTCGTGAACCGTAACGGATGTTTCGAGATAATCAGAGTCCCTTAGCGAGGGCGCCCCGGACTGCTGCGGCGGATCGACGCGAGACCCGCCGTCTTTCCGGTTAGGGTTTTGTTTTGACTCCCCCGGCGCCGCCGGCTGAGCCTGCTGTTGCTGCTGTTTGCCTTGGCTGTTCTGGCGCAGCTCGCGCATGCGCGATTCAACCTCGTACACCAGCCGCAGGTGATCGTAGTAGCGAATGATCGGCGTCGAAGCCATGGTCAGCCGGCGCTCCATGAAAGAACGAACCGCTGTCGGCCGAAGATTCGAAAGCCGGATGTCCGCCAGCCTGACGCCCGTCATATTCAGCGTCAGTGCGATCGAGAAGAATGCCATCGCCGCTGTCATCAGCAGTCGTGGCTCGGCAAAGCGGCGAACCCGTCCCATCATTCCCGGCCGCTGCCACGCCGGAATCGGCATCGGAACTACATTGCCCGCCGTTGCCAGCTTGTATTCGGAGGTGTGTCCCGGACCGGTCTGCGCCAGGATCTTATCCAGCAGACCCTCCGGGACTTCTGGTTCCGGGCTTAGAAACTCCAGCCACTCGCGCCCACGCCGGGCTTCCTCAAAGAGAGAGGTGCATGACGGGCAGACAGCCATGTGGGAGGTGAAAGTCGCCTCATCCTCCGGCCGCAACAGCCCGTCCAGCGCGTCGGCCAGGAGCGTTTCCCAAAGCCCGCAAGCTGGAGAGTTCGGAATGTTTCCGCGGTCTGCCATCACATCACCTCCCGCTTATTACGTTCCAGCAGGCGTGCAAGTTCCGCACGGCCTCTGCTGATGCGGGATTTAACCGTCCCTTCCGGTATGCCCAGCACCTGGGCGATCTCTTTGTAATCCATATCCTGTAAGTCCCTTAATATGACTGCTTCGCGCAGCTCTACCGATACCTTGGCCAAGGCTCCCTGCACCATCTTGGCCAGTTCCTTCTGAGCCGCCTTTTCATGCGGTGAAGGTCCGCTCGCCGTCAGCCTGTCAATCGGCCGCAGTTCGTCGGTCTCGTCCCACCCGGCATCGAGTGAATCGGTGGACCGCAGATTCCGGGTGCGGCGGAAGTTGTCCACCAGCAGGTTGCGGGTCATGGTCGTGATCCACACCTGCAGGCTGCCCCTGTTGGTATCAAAACTGGCTAGATTGGAATAGATCTTCAGGAAGACATCCTGCGTAAGATCTTCAGCGTCAGCAGGATTGTTCGTGAAGCGATAGCAGAGCCCGTAGACACGGCGATGGTGGGTACGAACCAGTTCGGCCCATGCCCCAGAGTCCCCGTCCATACACCGGCGGACGACTTCAGACCAGTCGATCTCAAGCGGTCCGCTCGTCACGCGGGGGTCCGACGTCATCGATTTGGCTTCCTGATCGTGGCCATGAATCGGCTTTCGAGGCGACTGGTCCAGCTTGCTCGGGGACCCGACGAATCGCTCTTGATTCGTGGGCTGGCCCTTGCGCCGAATCGGCACGGTTGCCGACCCCAGTCCTGCCACGCTCCAGCTTAATGTACCCGCACAAGCCATGGAGGCCTATACGCATGATTTTGTTGCGTAGTTCCCTGTTGAGCATTGCCTGGCGAAATCCCCGGTTGTGCGAAATATTCGGGCTGCCGGATTCCTGTCAAGACCCATTCTCTTGCTGCAGGCTCTAAGCGCTTCATTTCATACACAAAATTCCCGCCGGTTATTTGCCGGTAATTTGAGGCAATTTCGGCAAAATGGAAGGCATGCAGAAAACTTCGTTCATTGCCGCATCGCGCAATGCTGGAAATGGGCCGGAACAGGGCACCCCCCCACCCCCCCTACGAAATTTGCAGTTTTCCACAAAATGTTTGCACATTTATCGCAAGTCGATTTCGCCTGATCTTCGCTAACCTGCCTCATGGATGTACGAGATCGCCGAAGCGCCCCGATCAGATCACTCATTTCCAAAAAACCGAAATCGATAAGATGGGATCGGAATGACCACCCTCTCCAGATCGAGCCTGGCACACGTCGATTTCCGTCAGAAATGGCGGCAGGCGATAGCGCTCTTAACGATGCGCCGCGACAAGGCCTCTCGCAAGCACTATATCGAGGGAATTCTGACCCAGATTGACGGCATGCGGTCGACATACGAGCGCCATACTGGCCGCGCCTTTGCTGAAGCGCGGGTCTTCGAGATCGGATTCGGCGCTCAGCCGTTCCGCCTCATCGCGTTGATGAGTATGGGTATCCAGGTGCGCGGCATCGACCTCGACATTCCGATGCTTCGCTTCGGCCCCGGGGAATTGACCAGAATTCTGGCAAGAAACGGGTTCGAGCGCGCAATGAAAACCGGCGTCCGCAGCCTGCTCTTCGACCGGCGGGACTACGCGGATCTGAAGTCCGCCTTACAAGGACGCGGTCACGCGATGCGCGTCAACACTGCAGACCTTCTCGTAGGCGACGCCGCCACCTTCGACTTCGGAACCGAACCGCTCGATCTCGTCTTTTCGCAGGACGTATTCGAACACATCCCTCGCGACGGCATCGAGAACATACTGTCTCGACTGGCCACGCGGCTCGCTCCAAATGGCCTTGCGCTGATTACCCCGAATATCTTCACCGGCATCACCGGCGGCCACCTGCCCGAGTGGTACTGGGATTCGGAGGACAACATTTCGCCGCGCCGATCCGAGCCATGGGAGCACCTCCGCAAGAAGCGCTTTCAGGCCAACACCTGGCTCAACCGTCTCTCGCGGCGGGACTACCGCGAACTCTTCAGCCGCCACTTTGAAATCCTCGAAGAAAACGTCCAGGAGCCGAACCTCGGCCGTCATCGCCTCACCCCGGACATCAAAGCCGAGCTAGCCCAATGGCCCGACGAAGAGCTCTTTTCAAACACCGTGCAATTCGTTCTTAGACCCCGATCCTCCGCGACATCAACTTGAGCTCGCTTCGTGTGCAGGGATCTTCAGCCAGCAGTGGACACCGTTCCCTCAAGAGGCACGTTCGGTCAAAGATCCGAATGTGCCGCTGAAGACTCCGCACTGGGCGCGGGGAAGCGAGCTCACCTCCGTAAACTCTCCGTCTTATGTGTTTCAGAGAGTGCTGTTCCCTCATCGCGGAGGAGACTTCCTCCTTTGAATCTCAGCTCGCACCCTGTAACTGTCCGTGGTATGGGAAAATGATCTCCGCCAATCCAATCAAGGTGAACCTGATATGTCTGGATATGATTCAGCCCAAAGGCTGAAAAAAGATGATGACTTAGGTAGATGGCGATTTGCTGCCGAGATCGCCGAAGTAATCCGTTCGACTCCCGTCGACTGGTCTGCGCGCATCGGAATTTTTGGCAAATGGGGAGAAGGTAAGAGCACAATCTTGCACTTTTTGGAGGAGATGTTAAAGCCCGAAGGCAATATCGTTTTTTACTTCAACCCATGGGCAGTTCAGGAACTTGATGAGCTTTGGGCCGAGTTTGGCAACACCCTTTTGTCGGCACTCGATAAACAGAATTTGGTTACTGAATCCCCATTTATCGGGACAGCTCGGAAGATTCAACGAATGCCGGGCATTAATCTGCTAGCGCGATTGAGCGCAGGAACCGCAGAATATTTTGGCAAGGAAAGAATCTATAAGACTGCTTTCGGTCTAATTGGAAACTGGCTCAAACCGGACGGCGCACAAGTCAAAAAAATCCGCGAACGACTCGGGGACCGACGAGTAATAGTCTTCGTTGACGATCTGGATCGGGCGACACCCGAACTCCTTCCGAAGCTTCTGTTGTCTTTGCGGGAGATCCTTGACTTACCTGGTTTCACCTTTGTGATGGCCTTCGACGACGAAATCGTGGCAGAGGGTCTCGTAACAACCAATCGTGCGTGGGGTGACGGTGATAGCTTCCTCGACAAGATCCTTGACTTTCATTACTATTTGCCGCCAGTTTCCAAATCCAAGAAACGTCTTTTGCTGAAAAACGTGCTCGACCGTTACGGCAAGTTTGTTCCCCAGGATTCAATTGAGCCGATAGAACACCTGCTTCCAGACAACCCCCGCAAGCTGAAGAGGCTCGTTCGCGGATTGGTGTCTTTGCAGCCGCAGCTAGCGCGGCATCGTGCAGATGAACTGAATTGGGTGGAGATTTGGCTAGCAGAGATGGTCCGCCAAGAGTCCTACCCCTTTTTCATGCGTCTTCTCGATGGAAAAGCTTTGGACTCACTCATCGGTATTGGCTACAAAATACATAAGAGGGAGCGCAGGAAGGGCGTGGATAACGAGGCAAACGACAATGCCGACATCAAGAAGGTCATCGATGAGGTCGGAGGGATAAATGAAAAACAGACCGAACGGTTGATCGAACTCGTGAATGCCACCCGAATGCTTGCGGGACTCCAGTTGGAGTACAGCTGGAAGTTCGCATTGCGACCAGAAGCAATTACTTGGAAAGAATTCTATGAGTTGTTGGCGCGATGGAAGGAAGCTCCTTTTGCCGAGACGATCTCAGCGTGGATTGCCAAGCTGTCCGCAGCCAACTCGATCGATCAGGCTGACATTGAAGGAGACTTCTTTCAGACTCTCTTGAACGCGAAACAAAATGCCGCTGCCAAGGCGGCAGAAGCACCTACGGTCGAAGAGAACGCAGTGCAATGTGCTGAAGCTCAGTCCTTTCTGAAGATAACTGAGCAGTTCCTTAGCCTGCCGACAATGTTTACTCCGGAACGATTCGGAAAGCTCTACGGGGGGGCCTTGTACTGGATAGCGTTTCGAGTAAATCCAGCGGACGCCGAGTTGCGGAATGCTGAGCAAGCTCTGCTCTTTTCATTGCTGGATGGTGCCCCTGACCACCAAGCTCCTGCGATGCTTGAAACTCTCAAATTCGATGATGACCCTTGGGGGGGATTCGGACCGGGAGATGATGAAACCATACGATTGAAGAAAGCCCTTCGCGACGAGTGTGTCACGCGTCTGCTGCCAAAAGTGGAGCGTGCCTTTGTTGTTTACATTGGCCGCCCGGAAAGCTTTCGATTGCTCTCCACGCGCGAGGGTTCCCCATCGTTTCGCTACGTGTTGTTTTCCCTTTCTTGGGGAACGGTCATTAGAAGCGCGCTACTGGAAATGATGCAGAATGCCAAGAGTGATCAGAATGCCTACGAACAGGCCAACGATTTCCTGCAACTTCTCGTAGATGCTGCTGGGAGTCAGTCAAACTACATTGGTCGTGAAAGTGCTGCAGACATCGCCCACGACCGGGAATTCATCGCCGCTCTCTGGCAAGGAGTGACTTCCAGACATATTCAATATCGTATGTTGAACTCTTATCTATCCAAACGCGAGTCGCTGGTAAAGTTAGGGGCACAAGAGGACGACCTTCCCTTGCCCCCCGAACTTGCGAAAGCAAAAGAAACGACTCCAAAAACTGAATCAGACCCAGCTGGGAGCGACGTGGATTTCGTAGATAAACTCGACCTCACCGTTCTCGACGATTCTGACAACCCTGAATGACGCCACTATTTCCGGTGGCGCATTCGGTGACGCACGGAACGTGCCGTCGAAGCCCCAGCGGAAGCAGTGCGGCGTCTCAGCCCTGCGCTGTTTCAAGCACTACGCGCCGCGATTTCACATCCCGGATCGGGGGCTGCCCGAAAAACCGTCGGTACTCCCGGTTGAACTGGCTGGCGCTCTCGTAGCCAACCTCAAAGGCGGCGCTTGCAGCATCCATGCCTTCGTTGAGCATGCGCTCGCGCGCGACATGCAATCGAAGCTGCTTCTGATATTGCAAAGGGCTCATCGCCGTCAATGATCGGAACTGATGATGCAGCGTCGAGACACCCATCCGTGCCATCGTCGCCAGTTCCTCAACCCGCAGCGGCTTCGCATAGTTCGTCCTCAGCCACTCGACCGCCTTGGCTGTCCGGTGGCTCTGCTCGCCCAGGGTGGCGATGGCGCGCAGATGCTTGCCCTGCGGACTACGCAATAACCGGTAAATGATTTCGCGCTGGATCAGGCTGCTGAGAATGGGTATATCTTCCGGCGCATCGACCAGGTCCACAAGCCGCGAACATGCATCAAGCAGTTCGAGCGATGTGACGCCAACCGCCATGGCGCGGGCATCGGCCGATTCTTCGCGCAGATGAAACTCCTGTTGCGAGAGAATTTCGCGAACCGCCGGCATTTCCAATTTAAGAATCAAGCCAAGAATCGGCACACTCTCACTCGCGGAGATCACCTGGCTCACAACGGGCAAATCAACTGAGGTCAGAAGAAAATTCGAACCGTCGCAAATGTACGTAGTCTTACCGACATTGATGCGCTTTTGTCCCTGCAGAAAAACGACCAGGCTGGGCTCGTAGGCCGCCGATGCGCAGGCGGTAGTGACGGAGCGGCGATAGAGACGCAGTCCCGGTATCTCGGTCTGCATGTCTCCTTCGGCAAGCGCACGATCGGCAATCTTGCGCGCCAGTGCTTTCCGGGCATCGATCAAACGCGCATCGACTAGACCTCGAGTGGCACTCGTTTCCTCGCGTTTTGACCCTTTCACCGGCTTGCCTCCCTGAAACTAAAGTTAACCCCAAACCCTACAAAGTGATGCACAAAAATCCATGCAACGACAGAATCAGGCAAGAGATTGGCAGGATCGGGATACCGTACGACGGGCCCTGTTTCGTAGTCTGTTTTCGGAGCAGAATGCTCGACGTACCCCAAAAAACTCGAGGACCCGCATGTACAAAGCCAAAGCCTACTCCGTCGCCAGCGCAACATCGCCGTTCACCCCCACCTCAATCACCCGCCGCGAACCAACCGACCACGACGTGCAGATTGAGATTCTGTTCTGCGGCATCTGCCACTCTGATCTGCACCAGGCCCGCAACGAGTGGAGCGGGATGATGCCAACCGTCTACCCCTGCGTTCCCGGACACGAGATTGTCGGTCGCGTCACCAGGGTCGGCTCCGCGGTCAAGAAGTTCAAGCCGGGCGATCTCGCCGCTGTGGGCTGCCTCGTCGACTCCGACGGCACCTGCCCCGAGTGCAAGGCTGGGTTCGAGCAGTTCTGCCCCAACATGACCCTGACCTACAACTTCCCCGACAAAAACAGCGGAGGCGTGACCTACGGCGGATACTCCGACAGCATCGTCGTGACCGAGCATTTTGTTCTCAAGGTTCCGACGAATCTGGATCTGGCCGGAACCGCACCCCTGCTCTGCGCCGGGATCACAACGTACTCGCCCATGCGCCACTGGGGCGTGACCAAGGGCAAGAAGGTCGGTGTCGTAGGCCTCGGCGGACTGGGCCACATGGGCGTCAAGTTCGCGCATGCTTTCGGAGCACATACGGTAGTCTTCACCACATCGCCGGCGAAGAAAGACGACGCGCTCCGTCTCGGCGCCGATGAGGTTGTCATTTCAAAGAACGCGGATGAGATGGCGAAGCACGCCGGAAGCTTCGACTTCATCCTCGACGCCGTGGCCGCCGACCACGATATCAACGCGTACATCCAGATGCTGCGTCGCGACGGCAATATCACCATGGTGGGCGCACCGGAAAAGCCCCTGCCCGTAAACGTCTTCGGCCTCATCTTCGCACGCCGCAGCTTCTCCGGCTCACTCATCGGCGGCATCGCTGAAACTCAGGAGATGCTCGACTTCTGCGGCAAGCACAACATCACTTCGGATGTTGAGGTGATCCCGATTCAGAAACTCAACGAGGCCTACGAGCGGCTGCTCAAGTCGGATGTGAAGTATCGCTTCTCCATCGATATGGCCTCCCTCAAGTCCGAATAGCGATTGGCGAGTGCCCACCGGAATGAAACTTTGTAACCAACAACGGGAGAAGAAATGCAGAAGCGCATATTAGGAAAGAACAAGCTTGAAGTATCCTCCCTCGGCTTCGGCTGCATGGGAATGAGCTGGTCCTACGGGCCTCCTAAAGACAAGCAGGAGATGGTTGCGCTTCTGCACGCGGCGGTTGATCGAGGAGTCACATTCTTCGACACCGCCGAAGTATACGGACCATTGGTGAACGAAGAACTGGTTGGAGAGGCTCTCGCTTCTTTTCGCGGAAAGGTTGTGATCGCAACCAAGTTCGGATGGGAAGCCAATCCTCAAGACGGCGGTAAATGGAACGCGCTCAACAGCCGTCCGGAACACATCAAGCAGGTTGCGGAGGCCTCGCTCAAGCGTCTTCAGGTCGATGCGATCGATCTTTACTATCAGCATCGCGTCGACCTGAACGTTCCTATCGAAGATGTCGCAGGGGCGGTCAAGGACCTGATCGCGGAGGGCAAAGTTAAACACTTCGGGCTTTCTGAGGCGAGCGCGCAGACCATTCGTCGCGCCCACGCCGTTCAGCCGGTGGCCGCATTGCAGAGCGAGTATTCACTCTTCTGGCGCGAACCTGAAGAAACCGTGATGCCCACCCTCGAAGAACTAGGGATCGGCTTCGTCCCTTTCAGCCCCTTGGGAAAAGGCTTCCTTACTGGCAAGATCGATGCGGACACAAAATTCGACAGCACGGACTTCCGCAGCAGCGTTCCAAGATTCAGCGAGGAAAATCGCAGAGCGAATCAGGCATTGGTCGACGTGATCACTTCTTTCGCAGAACAGAAGAGCGCAACGCCCGCACAAATCGCGCTGGCTTGGCTCCTCGCCAAGAAGCCCTGGATAGTCCCCATTCCCGGCACGACAAAACTGACGAGGCTCGAAGAAAATCTGGGAGCCGCGAACGTTGAGCTGACTCCAGAAGATGTGCGCCGTCTCGAAGAGACGTCCTCGAAGATCAAGCTTGAAGGAGCTCGCTATCCGAAGTTCCATGAGCAACTGGTGGGCCGATGAACTGCTATCTGCGAGGAATATTTAAGATGAAGATTCTGGCTTTGAGCTCGCTTGCGCTCTTCGCGGCATTCACCACCCTGGCGCAGGCTCAATCTGCAAAGGGACAAGCCAACGACCGCGAACGGCTAATCGGTGCATGGCATCTGGCACATATCGACTCGCCGGGACCCGATGGCAAATCCTCCAACACCGTACAGCCGCTCGGAATGCTGATCTACACGCGCGACGGCCACATGTCCGTGCAGCTCATGTATCCGAAGTCGGCGAATGCTCAATCCAACGAATATGTGCAGGATGGGTACGAGGCTTCGTTCGGTGGCTACAGCCTGGATGAAGCGACGCACACGCTGACCCATCACGTACAGGGATCAATCACCCGCGACCTTCTTGTCGGCAAGGATCTGCCTCGTGTTTATCAACTCACCTCCGATGGGCATCTCATCATCAAATCAGCTCGACCCGAAGAACACTGGTCTGTCACATGGGAGCATTACTGAGGCTACTCGAGGCGATGGTAAAAAGCGTTCCGATGGCCCGCTATGGCCGCGCCGAGGAAATCGCCGATGCCGTGCTGTGGCTTTGCAGTAGCGCCTCAAGTTATGTAACCGGTCAATCCATCTCGGTCGATGGCGGAATCATCATGCGCTAGGAATAACTAGCGCCAAGAACCGTGTACAAATCAAGAAACAAGGAGATAAACCTCGTTGTCCGCATGGCCACAAGACGAACTGCGCAAGATTGCTGAGTCCGATGATTTGCACATCGCACCCTTTCGCGAGGACGGAGTAACCTACGGCACACCTACGTGGATTTGGTCCGTGACCGTAGACGGCGCGCTCTATGTGCGTGGCTACAACGGGCAGAAATCCAGTTGGTATAAAGCCGCCATACGACAGAAAGCGGGTCGCATCCTCGCCGCCGGAATGACCAAAGAGGTAACGTTCGAGAAAACAGAAGGACCAATCAATAATCGCATCGACGATGCCTACCGCGCGAAATACAAGCGCAGTCCATACCTCGCGCCGATGATCAGCGAACAGGCGCGTTCCGCTACGGTTAGAATCACGCCGCGCGACATCAAGACTTGATCCAACAATGACATGCTTCCAAGCCTTCATGACCTGGCAGTTCAAAACAATCGATACACCGAGGACAAGACGATGGAGATCAAAAGAGCGGGCTCTCAACCCTCAGGAAAAGGCCCGTCTGACTGGTTCACGGGCACTGTGCGCGTCGACCCAATGTTCACAGCACCTGATCCGGCGCGCGTGGTCGGCGCGCACGTCACCTTCGAGCCTGGCGCTCGCACTGCGTGGCATACCCATCCGCTGGGTCAAACGCTGATCGTTACATCGGGATGCGGGAGGGTCCAGCACTGGGGTGGAGCTATTGAGGAGATCAGGCCAGGTGACGTGATCTGGTTTGCTCCGGGTGAAAAGCATTGGCATGGCGCAGCACCCACGACAGCGATGACCCACATCGCAATCCAGGAAAAGCTCGATGGCAAAACTGTGGACTGGCTGGAGAAGGTGAGCGACGAGCAATACCAGGGGTAGCTGAACCGGCGTTCCCAGGTCTCAGAAGCGAGACCTGGGGCACCCAATCAGATGGTTAGAGTTGGTCCACTTGCCGAATCAATATCGATCTCCAAATTCCGGCTCGACTGGGTTCTCAAACAGCGATGCGTCGCGCGTTACGATCGTCAAGCCAGAAGGCGTAACGAAGTAACGGCGCTTGTCTTCGACAGGGTCGTACCCGATAACTGTTCCCTCCGGAATATGCACGTCGCGATCGATGATGGCGCGGCGGATGCGGCAGTGACGCCCGATCTGCACGTGCGAGAAAATGATGCTGGAGTCAACCTCGGAGTAGGAATTGACGCGCACATCCTGCGACAGCACGGAATTCGAAACCGAAGCGCCGGAGATGATGACGCCGGCGGTAATGACCGAGTTTACAGCCATGCCTGTTCTGCCGGGCTCACCAAACACAAACTTCGCTGGCGGATACTGTCGCACACGCGTGCGCATCGGCCAGTTCTTGTCGTACAAGTTGAAGACCGGCGACACCGAACACAGGTCCATGTTGGCTTCGTAGTAGGAATCAAGCGTGCCCACGTCGCGCCAGTAAAGCGCCGTCTGCTTGTTCTCATCCACGAAGCTGTAGGCCATCATCTTTTTCTTGCCCAGCATATTGGGCAGGATGTTGTGGCCAAAGTCGTGCTTTGAGTTGGGATCTTCAGCATCGGCGATCAGGGCCTTGAGCAAGGTTTCAGTGTTGAAGATGTAAATGCCCATCGAGGCTTCAACCTTGTCGGGATTGAAAGGCGACCGGAACGTGGTGGTCGTTGGCTTTTCAAGGAAGCCTTGCAGCTCGCCGGTCTTGCTGACGTCGACCACGCCAAAGCGCGCCACTTCATCGGGCGCGATCGGCAGCGTGGCCAGTGTGACATCGGCGTGCGTTTCCCGGTGATACTCCAGCATGCGGCTGTAATCCATCTTGTAGATGTGGTCGCCGCTGAGGATGATCATGTGCTTGGGCTGTTCGCTGCCGATCGAATAAATATTCTGATACACGGCATCCGCCGTGCCCATGTACCAGTTGGTGCCGGTGCGCTGCATGGGTGGCAATAGTTCAAAGAACTCGCCCAACTCCTGCGCCACAATGCCGGTCCAGCCTTCGCGGATGTGACGGTTGAGCGAGAGAGCCTTGTACTGGGTGAGAATGAAGACCCGGCGCAGCCCGGAGTTGATGCAGTTGGAAAGCGTTATGTCGATAATTCGGTAATGGCCCCCAAAGGGCACAGCCGGTTTGGCGCGGTCGCGGGTAAGCGGAAAGAGCCTTTCTCCAGCTCCCCCCGCAAGCAAAACACCCAAAGTGTCTTTCATGTCCGTATGAGCCTGCCTTGTCGCGATGACTTTCCGGAGTACTTCTCAGCGCGAACCAAATGCCGTTATCCGGTACGGCGTGTTTCAGAGCAGGATTTATAAAATCGGCCTCTGAACGGCGAAGGATACCACACGGAGATAACACCTGTAGCCAGTCCCTGTTACAGGAGATTGGCCAACTGAAAAACACAGGGAGCGAGAGGCTCCGCGACAGCTTGATTCGGCCGACATCACAACTCGGGAATGCCGGCGCAAGTCTCGCGCTATTTGCGCTTCTGCTTGAACCTGTACTCCACACCGACCGAAATCGCGAAGTTCACGTCCGTCTGTGTGTACTTTGCGCCGTAGTTGATGCCATACCGGGTAATGATCGCGTCGGGTGTAACCCTGAAGACCCAGCGCTGAGAACGGTTCAGGTCTATATGTCCGCCGATAATTGCAGCAAGCGCGAGCTGGTTGTTGTAGAAGGCAACTGCGGAGGGGGGCAGCTCACGCAGGTCGTGCTCGAAGTCGCCGTAGACGCCACCAATCAAAGCATGCGCGATCAATGCGCCGTGCTTGTTGTGCGGTCCCAGCCACTCGGGCCCGCCAACAAAGAAATACTCTTGAATAAACGGGCCGGAAATGGACTGCGTGGAAACATTATTGCCCAATCCCGCCCCGCTGGTGCCTGCATAGCCGCGGATATTGCCTTCCGCTGCCCAATGCTTGCTCAACCAGTAGGACCCGGAGAGGTCAAGACCGCCCAGATTCGAACCTTCCAGGATGGTCGGACCGGCCTTCATATGGGCGTAGGCCATACCAAGCGAGACGTCGTACTTGTTGTCGTACCTGATATTCGCCAGCGGATCGACAGCGATGTAGGTGCCGTTGCCGCTGGTTTGCGAAGAAGTGCTCTGCACCGAGGGCTGCACCTGGCTGAAGGCGAGCGAAGCGGAGGCAAGCAGACCGAGGACAAGGACTGCCGAAAACAATGAAGACCTTACTGGGAGACGCATCAACACAAGCTTACAGGACCATACCTTCGCGGAACAATGAGTGGAGCTGAGAGTTAGACGCCAGCGAGGGGACCTTGGCTAGCGACTATTCGGATGTGTTGCTTAAGGCTCGCAACGCTCTGCCCAGTTGGCATACAGCAGATAGCGCGTTGTCTTCAGGATCTCGGCTAGCGAATTTGAGTCGGCTTCGCCCGGTTGCATAGGCGGCGCGGCATGCATCCGCCAGTCAAGCGAGGTGTGGCTGAAGATCATGGCCGCTCGCGGAAGGTGGTAAGCGCTGGAGATAATCTCCGCCGAATGCCATCCGTGCGATTGCATGATCCGGGCGGAGTAGCACGCATTGTGGATCGTATCGGCTGCCTTCGTCTCAACGAAAATGGCCGAGGGCGGAATACCCTGCGCAGCGGCCGAGCTGGCCATCACATCCGCCTCTACAAACTGGTTATGGGCCGGCCCGCCGGTAAATAGCAGGCGAGGAGCGATGCCGCGTTCATACTCGCGGACTGCTTCCGTGACTCTCGCGAGTTGCTCGGGGGTAGGGTTGCCGTCAGCATCGGCCGGTGTACCAAGCACCAGAATGGCGTCGAAATGATCGCGGCTGGTATTTGAGCTTGGGGCAAGCCGGCGCGCAAGCACGGCCCACCCGATCAAAATCGCAACAAGGGCAACTCCTGCCAGTGTGCCACGCACGATCCAGCGGCTGCTGCCCATCTTGATGGGCTTGTAGCGATGCTTTGGTCGGCGGGTTGGAGCGCGCTGGCGCGTCTTGCGAGATGGAGATGCAATAGCCACAACAAACCCCAACCTCCACTTTACGGGTGAAAGCCGGACTGCGGAGAAACGGAGGTATTAACTGGGTTGAGGCGGCGATACCGGGAGGAGCACTCAGCCAAGATCTGCGGCGTGGTCCCAATCCGATAAAACGATCTCGTTCAAGGGTTTGCGGCTCCGGGGCGACTGTTCCTGACCCTGGTAGTGCTCACCCAAAATGGACGGCTCGCCCTGATATCCCATGGCCATAACCGAGCCGATCGCGTAAATCTCTGGGATGGCAAAGGCTTCGCGGGCTTTGGCCTGATCAAACCCTGCCATCTGGTGGGTAGCAATGCCCATGAAGGCTGCCTGGAGGGTGATGAAGCCATCGGCAGCGCCAAGATCATGGACTCCGTAATTGTTAGGCGAATCGTTGTGGCTGAACCGTGTCCTGGCGACACTCAGGATCAGCACCGGGGCGGTCGTCGCCCAGGCCTGGTTAAAGGGGACCAGCACATCGGCGATCTTCTTGTAGGTCTCAGAGTTACGGTGCCCAACAAAGAATCGCCACGGCTGCTCATTGAACGAGGAAGGCGCCCACCGTGCGGCTTCGAAGATGACCTTCAGGTCGGCTGGGCTTATGGCGCGATCATCAAAAGCGCGGGGACTCCAGCGCTCGAGGATGACGGGCAGCACACCGTCGGTAGAAGGCTGCGCATACTTCATCTGGTGGACTTCACTGGCGGTAAGGGGCATCGATCTTTGCTCCGGGGAAAATCTCTCTGTACTAATTCGGATGCGCACAACCGCTGAAGGATGCGCATTGTGCCAGCAAGAGTTACGACGAAGCCAGACACGTGCTACGAGACAACGTGGAGGCCTCGTTTATCGATGGGTAGTCACTATGGTGTGACCGGCTCGATGCGCTAGTCGTGGGTTAGGCTGAGTTTGTTAAGAACGCCAGTCCAGAGCCACAAGCGGAGGGAACCGGTCATGAGAGAGAAGTTACGATTTTTGGGTATGGATGTCCATGCCGAAACGATAGCTGTAGCAGTAGCCGAGTCGGATGGCGAGGTTCGCAGTCTGGGAACGATCGCCAACCGGGAAGATTCGATTCGCAAGTTCATCCGCAAGTTGGGTTCACCAGAGCAGCTGCGGGCCTGCTATGAAGCCGGCCCGACTGGCTTCGTACTCTACTGGCAACTGACGCAGCTCGGAGTACAGTGCGATGTGATAGCGCCGTCGCTGGTACCGAAGAAGCCCGGGGACAAGGTCAAGACCGATCGGCGAGATGCGATGAAGCTAGCTCGGAGTCATCGCTCAGACGATCTGACCGCAGTGTGGATACCGGATGAAGCTTCAGAAGCATTACGCGATCTTGTTCGGGCGCGAGAGGCGGCCAAGCGCGATCATTTGCGAGCGCAGCATCGGCTGACGAAGTTCCTGCTTCGTACGGGCCGCCGTCCTCCGCTGGGAGTGAAGGCGTGGACGGAACGTCATGCGGAGTGGCTCCAGCAGGTCCGCTACACACATCCGGCGCAGGAAGCAACGTTGCTAGATTGTATGCACGAAGTACAGCACATGGCCGAACGAGTCAAGCGATTGGAAAAGTCGATTGTGGAAGTGATTCAGCTGGCTCCCGCGTCGATGCAGGAAGTAATTCGTGGTTTACAGGCATTGCGCGGCATCGCGCACCTTTCGGCCGTCACGATTGCAGTCGAGTTGGGCAACATCACCTCTCGCTTCGAGCATGCCCGGGATCTGATGGGGTACAGCGGAGCATTTCCAGGCGAAGATTCGACCGGCAAGCGTATTCGAAGGGGAGGCATTACCAAGTCAGGCAATGCGCATCTTAGACGCATCGTGGTCGAATCGGCCTGGAGCTATCGCCATCGACCCGCAGTCGGAGCTCGGTTGCGCAGACGACAGGAAGGACTTCCGGCAGAGATCACCGAGATCGCATGGAAAGCGCAAAACCGTCTGCACAAGCGCTATATGGCGCTGACGGCGCGAGGCAAAGAACAGAGAAAAACCATGACGGCGGTCGCGCGCGAACTGTTGGGCTTTATCTGGGCCATCGGGATCAAGGCCGAAGCGATTGCCTCCAAACAACAAATGGCGGCTTGAGAGAAATCAAAAGAGCAAAAGCAAAAACTTTCCAAATAAGGAAAAAGCAAAAACACATCAACCCATGAACAACGTTATCCAACTCGAGGACAGGGTCAGCCGCAGCCGGAGCAAGCACGAAGGAGAATCCTCGGCGTCAATTTGCGACAGGCTCAGCCGGACTCGCGTTAGTAGTCAGAGGCAGCTCCCGACGGATCATGATTATGCGGTTCCGACCCGCGAATATCAGCTTGATCAATCGTCGCCATTACCTGCCACGGCTGCTGCTGACCTTGTCCTCGAAGGAAAAAGCAAAAAGAACAAAACAAAAACCACCCCAGCGATTCGAAGATGTTGACAGGGTCACACCATATCAATTGACGAGTAGTCCACCACACGCTCAGAACCGAATTGGTCACAGCCGTTTGTGAGGGATCGGAATAGAATTCGTAACCGGGGAACTGCGCGAGATGCCCAATAATCTGAGAGGAACGCAGACAGGATGGCTGGTGTTTGCCTGTGTTTTGACAGTTGCAGGAGCGGCTTTTAGTCTTCTGACTTTCGCGTTCACTAACGATCCGAACGACCACAACATCTTTAACAAAGTTATCTGGCTGGCCCCTCTCGCTGGAGTTCCGCTGTTTTTACTCGTGTTTATTTCGCGTCGAGTGCTCTCTTGGGCTATGTGGCTCGTCTGGATTGCAGGTTCCATTGGCACCCTCGCAATCAACTTGGAGGATCGCACGACCATTTTCCTTGGTGTGCTTGCTGCCCTGGCTAACGTGCCAGCGATCATCGCACTGCTGAGCGCGCTCATCGTGCAGTATGTAGCTTCCTCTGAGAGGCGCGAGATGCGCGAATCCAGACACAGTATCGCCATCAACTAGCATTCGGGGCGAGTCACCGTCCATTCGTCAGTTACTCAGCATTAAACACGTCCGCAGCGATTCTCCCTATCCGCAACACTGGGAGGCGATAAAGAGCCCGCGAATTAGAGGGGATTCTTTCAGGGTTGCAGGGTGAGCGCGCAGCTGGACACATCGGGTTCTCGATCACTCTGGAAGTAGATCACGTCATAGTAGGACCAGTCGTAGTCCCGTCCTGCCGATCCAGCCGTATCGCCGGATTCCACTGCCACTTCGGGATAGACCCATTTACCTGGAGCTCCGGCCGTGTTGTTTCTCGGCTCGCAGAGCAGGCGGACATAGGCAAGTCGCGATGCTTCGCCGCATACGGGGCATTGCCGCTCCACTTCGCCTTCATGATTCTGGCTGGATGACCGCAGCGCTGAAAAACTGCCGCACTCGCATACCCAGGCAAACGAGAATCCAATCTTGTTATGCGGTTTTTTGGAAAACTTCACTGACGGTGCGACCGATGTGCCGGCGCTCCCATCGGAAAAGTTTCGCTTGCTTGCAAAGCGCGCCAACGACTGCCTGATCGGCAAGTTGCGCACGCCGTTTACCGCGGACCGCAAGCGTTCCCTGCAGTGTGTCCACACTTTCGCCGCTTCATTCCGGACCGTCGGAAGAATGATCGACATCGAGCTTCCGGCATTTGCAGGAGCGACCGGAACGGTCTGTGAATGAGCTGCCACGCCCCAACCGTAGCATCTCTGCGAGCACTACAGAACCCCCCTTTGGTGGCATTACCCAGGAGAGGGCATCCTATGGCTAATAAAGGCTGTTAGGGTTCCTAATCGCAACATCAATTACTGGTTAATCAATAGCAAATGAGCCCCCGCGGCAGATTGAGTTTGTCTGTCAACACGCAGTTGGCTCGAAAATCGCGCAAGCCATTGATTTCAAACCTCAAATTCATCATGCTGGCTTTGCACTGAATTAAACCTCATTGGTGCATACTCTCAATAAAGCGCTGGACTTACTGCGGAGCGCGTTTACCCGCGCTCCGGTACCCCCGAGCTCATCGCAACGATGTTTGGGCCGAAGTCAGTGGATTCTTCGACGGTAAATCGTTTGTTGAGAACAATCTGCTAATCCTCAATCCGCCTTCAATCGCTACGGATAAATGCGGTGGAGCGTGCGCGCAAACGGGATCGTCTCGCGCACGTGATCGAGGGCGCAAACCCACGCCACCACGCGCTCGATTCCCATGCCGAAGCCGGCGTGGGGCACCGATCCATAGCGACGGAGATCGAGATACCACTGGAAGGCTTCGAGCGGAAGCTGGTGATGCTCGATCCGGCTTTTCAGAAGCTCGTAGCTCGACACGCGCTGTGATCCACCGATCACTTCGCCATAGCCCTCGGGCGCCAGCACATCAACGCACAATGCAAAGTTTGCGTCCTTCGGATCGGGCTCCATGTAGAAGGCCTTGACGGCGGCGGGATAGCGATGGACCATCACCGGCCGGTCAAACTGCGAGCTGAGCCATGTTTCGTCCGGGGAGCCGAAGTCGTTGCCGTACTCGAAGGGCTGCTCGAGGATGCCCTTGGCGTGTGCCTCGTTCAGCATCTTCGCCGCTTCGTCGTAACGGAGACGCGGGAATGGCGGCACGATTTTCTTCAGTGTTTCAATGTCGCGGCCGATGACCTGCAGTTCAGGGACGCGATTTTTCACGACAGACTGCACGATGTGGGAAATGAAGTTCTCCGCCAGCTCCATCAGCCCGTCGAGATCGCAAAACGCAACCTCGGGCTCAACCATCCAGAACTCGGTGAGATGGCGGCGGGTCTTCGATTTTTCCGCGCGGAAGGTCGGTCCGAAGCTGTAGACCTTACCCAGCGCCAGCGCCGTCGACTCGATGTAGAGCTGCCCGGACTGGGTCAGGTACGCGGGATCGCCGAAATAGTCGACCGGAAACAGCGTCGATGTGCCTTCGCAGGCCGCTGGCGTGAGGATGGGCGGATCGGTGCGGATGAAGCCGTTGTCGTCAAAATACTCTGCGGCCGCACGCATGATCTCGGCGCGAATGCGCAGGATGGCGGACTGCCGCGGCGAGCGCACCCAGAGATGCCGGTGCTCCATCAAAAAATCGACGCCATGTTCCTTCAGCGTGATCGGATACGGGTCGGACTCGGGTACGCGCTGGATCACCTGGATATCTTCGACGTCGAGTTCGAAACCGCCCGGCGCGCGCTTGTCGGCGCGAACCTTGCCAGTGACGATGACCGAGGATTCCTGCGTCAGGCCTTTGAGGGCCTCGAAGACTTCAGGCGGAACGCTCTTGACGTGGGCCACGCCCTGCACCGTGCCGGTTCCATCGCGAAAGATAGGAAACAGCAGCTTGCCCGATTCGCGGGAGTTGTAGAGCCAGCCGCGAATCTGCACGGATTGACCTTCGTATTTGCCGAGGGTTGCGATGGTAGCTACGGGCGCTGCGGCCTTCGGCGTTTCAGCGGTAACGGCGGGAGCGGTTTCTTCAGACATAATTCAGGACTCTCTCAGGGCGGCGAAGGTGCACCGGACCTTTCAGGATAACGCGCGCTAATCCTTTTCAGAGTGACCGCCTCACCCATTGCAGACTCGCCGCGTCCCGACCCCGTGATTTATCGTCCAAAGGATATGGCTACCAATCCCAAGCCCCAGCCAGTCGCCAGCAACCAGCCGCGCCCCACCCCCGAAGCTGAAGAAGTCTTTCGCCGCTGGATCCGTTTTCTTGACGAGGAGCTCTACCGCCATCGCTCGCCCGAGCGCCGCGCTGAAATCGTGCGCGACCAGCTCTATCAGCTCTACCTGGGCAGGCCACACGGCGGCAAGCCCAACGTCACGCTTTCGAGTGAATTGCCCGTGAACGTGCTGGGCATGTCACTCGATCCCGAGAACGTGACAATCGAAGCGGAATACTTTGGCGATGCGGACCCCACGGAGCTCGCAATCCGCAAACCGCTGCTCTGGTTCTGGAAGATGTTCGACCGCTCGCCGATCGGGCTGAATCTGTGGCTGGGCCTGCGCTTCCGATGCATGTTGGGCCGCCACATTTTCGATCACATGGGTTCAGGCGTAAAAATCCACCACGGCGTCGACCTGACTTATGGCTACAAGCTCTCCATCGGCGACGGCGCAGTAATTCACCAGGGCGTGCTGCTGCATGATCGTGGCGGCATCACCATCGGCAAGAACGTCGTAATTGGCTCCTTTGCCCGCATCTTCTCGCACAGCTACTCGAACGACGGCCTCGAAGTCGTGAGACTGCAGCCAACCACTGTCGGCGACGGCGCGCGCATCGGGAGCCACGAGATCATCATGGGCGGTACCAACATCCGCGCAGGCGAGGTAGTGGGCCACTACCCGGCCTACAAGGTTTAGCAACGGGGAAACTGAGCTGCGGTCTACATGCTAACCTGAGCTTTCCGAAACGGGGAGCGCCTGTTGCAGTCTGCCGAATTTACGATCGCGGTTTTCAAGTTTGTCTTGCTCATTTTTTCGCTGAGCGTGCACGAGTGTTCTCATGCGTGGATGGCTTCCCGGCTGGGAGATCAGACGGCGCGATTGCAAGGCCGCGTTACGCTGAATCCCATCTACCATATTGATCCGGTTGGAACGCTGATCATGCCCGCCATCATCATCTTCGGGCCGCTGATTGGCTTCAGTCTCTTTAGCGGAGTCCTGATCGGCTGGGCCAAACCGACACCCGTCATCAGCCGCAACTTCACAAAGATCCGGCGTGACGAGAATATCGTTACGCTGGCGGGACCGGCGTCGAACATGCTGCTCGCCGTGCTGGCTACGATCGTGCTTCTGATCGTCATCCACACGGTCGCGGGCGGCCGGCAGGTGGTGATGTTGACTGCCAGCGGGATGCTTCTGCCGGGCGTCAACTCATCTGTGCAGGCAGTTGTGCTGCTCGGTATAGCGGCTGTCGAGATCAACCTCGCTCTCTTCTTCTTCAACCTGCTTCCGATTCCGCCGCTCGACGGCAGCAATCTGCTTAGAAACATCCTGCCCTACAATGCGGTGCAATCCTATGACCGGATTCCCATGTGGGTGAGCTGGTGCCTGATGATCTTTGTCGGCGGATACATCATGCGTCTGCTGCTCTCTCCGGCTTTCGCGGTGGTTGGGCTGGTGCTGTCGAAAGGGTAGGATCAGATCGAAGCCGCTACAATGGAGCGAGCCTCCATTTGGCCTTCCTGATCAAACTTGGGTTGCCAATCCCGGCCTTACTCCGGAACAGAAAACAGAATGTCGGAACCTTTGAATACATCTTCTCGCCCTCGTGTTTTGAGCGGCATGCGCCCCACGGGCAAGCTGCATCTGGGCAACTACATGGGCGCCCTCGCGAACTGGGTCAAGCTGCAGGATGGCGGCCAGTACGAGTGCTACTTCTTCATTGCCGATTGGCACGCCCTGACCACTGACTACGCCGACACCTCAAATTTCCTGGATAACACGCGCGAGGTGATCCTCGATTACCTCGCGGCGGGGCTCGACCCGGCGCGCTCGGTTCTTTTCGTTCAGAGCCACGTACCGGTGCACGCAGAGCTCTATCTTCTCTTGGGAATGATCACTTCGATCGGATGGCTCGAGCGCGTACCCAGCTTCAAGGAGCAGCAGGAAAATCTGGTAGGCAAAGACCTCAGCACCTACGGATTCCTCGGGTATCCCCTTCTGCAGGCCGCCGACATTCTCATGTACCAGCCGAAGTATGTTCCCGTGGGACAGGACCAGGTTGCGCACGTGGAATTGACCCGCGAAGTCGCCCGTCGTTTTAACAACCTCTACAAGCTCGATGGCCGCGAGGTGCTCCCCGAACCCGACGCCTTGCTTACACCGTCCCCCAAGCTGCCCGGCACCGACGGCCGCAAAATGTCCAAAAGCTACGGCAACACCATCATGCTCACAGATCCCGAGTCCGAGGTCCGACAGAAGCTCAAGACGATGGTCACCGACCCGGCCCGCATCCGCCGCAAAGACCCCGGCGATCCGGACAAGTGCCCCGTCGGCGATCTGCACAAGGTCTTCTCTTCGCCGGAGACGCTCGCCAAGGTTTACGATGGCTGCCGTTCTGCCGCCATCGGGTGCATCGAATGCAAAGGCTGGGCCGCCGACGCACTGGTCCAGATTCTGAGCCCCATCCAGGAGCGCCGAGCGCGCTTCACCCCCGGCGAGGTTGAGGATATCCTCAAGGATGGATCCGATCGGGCGCACGCACGGGCCGAACAAACCATGACTGAAGTCCGCGCGGCAATGCGGTTGACCGCCAAACGATAGCGAACCATCAATATCTTTCAAGTAGAGATGTCTTTGAGCCCTGCCGAAAAAAACCCGGAGATCGACCCCGCCAACGATCCAAAGAGGAATCCTGTCGAGGATCCAGATCCAGGCCACCGAGGTCCAGTCAACGATCCTGCACCCGATCCTGCGCCGGAACCCGACGCGCCCGAACCTCCATCCGAAGCGCCGCACGGCGATCCCCCGTCGAACGAGCCCCCGGTTCATGCAGCCCCACTCCTGGTGCTTACGTCAAAACCCGTCCCCGAAGATAGGCCAGCGAAAGCCGCACCCGCGAAGCCGAAGAAGCAGGAAGAGCAACAGGATCAGTCGCCCTTCTCCGTCACGGTCGGACAGGTCTACGACGGGCCGCTCGATCTCCTTCTCGATCTGATTCGCAAGCAGGACATCGACATCTACGACATCCCGATTGCGAAAATCACGGCGCAGTTTCTGGCTTACGTCGACAAACTCAAAGCGACCGACATGGATGTGGCTGGCGACTTCATCTACACTGCATCGCTGCTGATCCACATCAAGAGCAAGATGCTGCTGCCTCGCGCGCCGGCTGGACCAGATGATGCGTCCGACGATCCACGCCGCGAATTGGTGGAACGGCTTCTGGAGCACGAGCGCTTCAAAAACGCCGCACAGATGCTGCAGCAGAAACAAATGCTCGAGGCTGCCACATGGTCCAACCCGGGCTTGCGCGAATTCAAAGACGATGCCGCCGCCGAGCCGGAGATCGCCGCCGACACCGTCGACCTGGTCCGCATCTTCCGCGACATTCTGGAGCGCGCGCGCAAGAGGCCCACCTTTAATGTGCAGGACGACTCCATCACCGTTGGGCAGATGATCCAGTTTCTTACTCGGCGGCTTTCGATGGAAGACAGGCCGTTGTCTCTCCGCAAATTGCTCAGCCACACCAAGTCTTCGCGCGCGCTCGTTGCAATGTTTCTCGCGCTGCTTGAACTGGTGCGTCTGCAAGCTATCCTGCTTCGACAGGATCGTGCTTTCTCTGAAATCTTTATCAAGAAGAGTTCCGGCTTCGACAGTGTTGTGAATGAAGGGCTGACCAACTCCACTGATGAGTGGCGTTAAGGTCGACGATTGGCCTGACGGCAACAGTGCACATCTCTACCTCGCGCCAAATTGGAAGCCCTCGAAGAAATGCTACTGATTGGTTGCATTACAAAAACACCCAAACAGCGCCAAGTTGTGCGCAACCCTATAGTTGCATGTTTTACGTCAACATAAATGACGACTTGCGGCGATGCTCGCAGATATCGCATTAGACAGTTCAAGATGCTGAATATTCGGTGCAAAATGAGCAAAAGATGGCTAGAATCGCGCGGCGATTTACGTAATATTTAAATTTCTCTAAATTGATGACGGCAATAGCTTTAGACTAAAATTTTTTGCGGGGTTTCACCCCCGTTTGAGGTTGCCCTGTTCTCTATCTCGTGTAAAATCAATAGTGCAGAGCCTGATGAAAGGCAATGCGCATCAAACAACTGTAGCGCTTTTTCAGTTGTTGGGGTTTTATGCAATCCTTTTTTGATTGTCCCTCCTGCTGCGATCTCAGATCGTTCCATCCCCATTTCAATCAAGAATTCTTAGCCGATTCCGCGTTGGCCTGCGTCACAATGCGCCGCGAATCGTTTGTTGCAATCGGAGAGATCTGATGGCTGCAACGACGGCAACTGCTTTACCCAGACCCTCATTACTCGACCGCAAACTGAAGCGCAGGCCGAGCAAGACCGGCGTTCTCGCATTCCTCGTTGCGCTTGCCACGGGCGTCGTCTATATCGTTTTCCACGTAGCGCACGATCTTGATTCGGCGTCCGTCACCAGCTATGCGCCTTACGCCATGCTCGGGTTGGCATTGCTGATCGCACTCGGCTTTGAATTCGTTAATGGATTCCACGACACAGCCAATGCGGTCGCGACCGTTATCTATACTCATTCGCTTGAACCGAACGTTGCTGTTGTACTGTCGGGCATCTGTAACCTCGCGGGCGTACTGCTGTCATCCGGCACAGTGGCGTTCGCTGTCATCACCCTTCTTCCGGTCGAGTTGATTCTGCAGGTGAGCTCCGGCGCCGGTTTCGCGATGGTCTTTGCGCTGCTGATCGCTGCCATCCTTTGGAACCTCGGAACCTGGTGGCTCGGGCTTCCCGCCTCAAGCTCGCACACTATGGTTGGCTCCATCATCGGTGTCGGAATTGCGAACCAGTTATTGACGCCGCACACGGGCACTTCCGGCGTTGACTGGGAACAGGCAATGAAAGTACTCAAGGCCCTGCTGATTTCGCCGGTTGTGGGATTTGTTTTTGCAGGCATGCTTATCCTGATCGCCAAGCAGGTCGCCAAGTTCCCTTCGCTCTATGAAGCGCCGAAAGACAACATGCCTCCACCGTTGCCGATCCGCGCACTCATGGTGTTGACTTGCACGGGCGTCAGTTTCTTCCACGGATCGAATGACGGGCAGAAGGGCATGGGACTGATCATGCTCATCCTCATCGGCACGGTGCCCACCGCCTATGCGTTGAATCATGCCGTAAGCCCGGCACAGGCGCAGGCCTTCATTGTGTCATCACAGCAAGCCGGACGCATCCTTGATCGGCATGTCGATTCGAGGGGGCTTCTCGGTCCCGATGCACGCACAACGGTGACGGACTACATCCGAACCAAGAAGATACAGCCGGATACCATTCTGGCGTTGCGCGAACTGGTTGAAGATCTCGGCCACGAAGTTGCGCTCTATAAGGAATTCAAAGCTGTTCCGCCTCAGGAGCAGGCCAACGTCCGCAATGACATGTACGTGGCCAGCGAAGCTCTGCGGCTGATGATCAAGGCCGACAACCCTGCTTTTAATTCAGATGAGAAGGCCACTCTGAATGGCTACAAAGACAAGGTAGATCACGCCACAAAATTTATCCCGTCCTGGGTCAAGGTGGCCGTAGCGCTTGCGCTCGGTCTCGGCACCATGGTTGGATGGAAGCGCGTGGTTGTCACTGTGGGCGAGCGCATCGGCAAAGACCACCTGACCTACGCACAGGGAGCAAGCGCCGGCCTGGTCGCCATGGGAACCATCTTCGCTGCCGACAAGTTCGGACTGCCTGTAAGCACCACGCACATTCTCAGTTCTGGTGTCGCCGGAACGATGTGTGCGAACGGAAACGGGCTCCGCTTCTCGACGGTGCGCAACATCGCCGCCGGCTGGGTTTTCACGTTGCCTGCTGCAGCACTGCTTTCGGGCGTTCTGTACTGGGCATTCCGCCACATCGGCTAAACTCTGTTTCACGAGCGTGATCATGGCCGCGCCCCCAGCGCGGCCTTTTTCGTCTCAGTCCCCTATCTAATCAACGAACCGGCAAATTCATCTCCGCGTCATCTCGCGTTCACATGCTTCGGATAATTCTTGCTGGGTAGTCTGGCGAGTTTTTTGCTCCCCTTCGCCGTGACTAAATTCCATCACGCAATCTGGAGTTCAACCATGGCCGATTCGGCGACTGCTGTCGCAGCCCGTCCTCCCGCTGCTGCATTGCTCGATAAGAAGATGCACCCGTCCCACGCCATCATCAGCGGAGGCGTCGTTTTGATTGCCCTCGTCATCGGGGTATGGTTCATCGCTACCCACATCTCTCAGGACTTCAGTGGTGTGGCCCTGGGCAGCGCAGGGCCCTACGTTCTGCTGGTCATTGCACTGCTTATCGCGCTCGGATTCGAGTTCGTTAACGGCTTCCACGACACCGCAAACGCCGTGGCCACAGTTATTTATACGCACTCACTCGAGCCCAATATAGCTGTCGTGTGGTCAGGAATGTGCAACCTGGCGGGCGTGCTCACGTCTAGCGGCCTCGTTGCCTTCACGGTCATTACCCTGCTGCCGGTCGAACTTATTCTCCAGGTGAGTTCAGGTGCTGGATTCGCCATGGTCTTCGCGCTTCTCATCGCCGCGATCCTTTGGAATCTGAGCACCTGGTGGTTTGGTCTGCCCGCCTCCAGTTCGCACACCATGGTCGGCTCCATAATTGGGGTCGGCTTGGCAAATCAGTTGATGAATGTGCACTCAGGCACCTCGGGCGTCGACTGGGAGCAGGCAACCAAAGTTTTCAAGGTGCTGCTCATCTCGCCAATCGTTGGCTTCGGCGCAGCCGCATTATTATTCCTGCTGGCCAAGGCGACCATCAAGTACCCGGGGCTCTATGAGGCGCCAAAGGGCAACACGCCTCCACCATGGCCCATTCGCGCGCTTCTCGTACTCACCTGCACCGGCGTGAGCTTCTTCCACGGTTCCAACGACGGGCAAAAGGGCATGGGACTGATCATGCTGATCCTGATCGGCACGGTGCCCACCGCCTATGCGTTGAACCACGCGGTAACACCGGCGGACGTGCAGCAATTCATCGCGGCATCCAACAGTGCGGGCAAAGTTCTCGACGCCCATGTGGACAAGACAGGCTTACTTGGCGCCGATGCGCGCGCAACGGTGACCGACTACATCCGCACCAAGAAGTTGCAGCCGGATACGATCCTCGCCTTGCGGGAATTGGTAGAGGATCTCAGCCACGAGGTAGGGCTTTACAAGGAGTTCAAAGCGGTCCCTGCCAACCAGCAAACCAACGTGCGCAATGATATGTACGTAGCCAGCGAGGCGATCCGTCTGATGCAGAAGAAGAAGGACCCAGCATTCACCGCACAGGAGAATGCGACCCTCACCGCTTACAAAGGCAAGGTTGATAAAGCAACCAAGTTCATTCCCACCTGGGTAAAAGTGGCGGTAGCCCTGGCGCTGGGAATGGGCACGATGGTGGGCTGGAAACGCATCGTGGTCACGGTGGGCGAGAAAATCGGCAAGGAGCACCTGACCTACGCGCAGGGCGCCACCGCCGAACTGGTCGCGATGGCCACCATTTTTGCCGCGGACAACTTCGGCCTGCCCGTCAGCACCACGCACGTACTCAGTTCGGGAGTTGCCGGCACCATGGCGGCCAATCGCAGCGGTCTGCAGATGTCTACCATCCGCAATATCGCCGCGGCGTGGGTATTCACTCTGCCGGCGGCAGCGCTCCTATCCGGATCACTGTTCTGGCTGTTTCGCCATTTCGCGTGAAACTCAATGGTTGCCTTTGTCTGGTTCTGAGCAAAGGGCGTCTGGTCATCCAGACGCCTTTTCTTTCTTCCGCACAAATCAGCGAGACTCTGTGGACGCATCCGGCTCTCTCGTCCAGTACCATACATAAGGTACTGATTGCTGCATGAGCCTGAAATCCAAGCTGGAAGCTGTTATTTACGCCGCCGAAGAGCCGGTCACCCTGACCCAGCTCGCAACCCTGTTTGGCGCTGAAGCGCTGGAGTGGAAGGCGGCAGAAGAAGCCGCTGCCGCAGAAAAAGCCGAGGCAGATACTGCTTCTACCGTCGTCGATCCCTCTCAGCCCATGATTGCAGAGGGATTGGAGTATCTCGACCTGCGGACTGAGGATGGCCATCTTCTTGAACAGCCCGGATTTGCAGTGATTCCAGAGGCCGAACCTCCGACTACAAGCGATTCGCAAGCCGAACCAATAACGGAAGCGGTTGAACCCGCCATCGTCCTCGAAGGACAGTCTGACCCGACCGAGTCCACAGCGGCTGAGGCAGCCCCGCCGGATCCGGAAGCCGAAGCCAAGCGCGCCGCCCGTCAACGCGATCGCGAAGTCAAGGCCATCCTGCGTCAGTTGATCGAAGAACTCATCACCTATTACGCCTCCGACGATCGCGGCGTGGAGATTCGCGAAATAGCCGGTGGCTATCGTATGGCCACCAAGCCCGAGTGCCACGATGCCGTGCGGATGTTCATCAAGAGCCTGAAGCCGGCAATGAAGCTCTCTTTGCCGGCGCTCGAAACGCTGGCGGTGATCGCCTATAAGCAGCCCGTAACCGCTCCCGAAGTCAACGAGATTCGCGGCGTGGATTCGTCCGGCGTGTTCGGCTCGTTGCTGGCGCGCAAGCTCATCACCACCGCTGGACGCAAACAGGTCATCGGGCGGCCCATCCTCTACAAAACCACGAAGGAATTCCTGATGCGGTTCGGACTCAAGGATGTCGCCGAGCTTCCGTCAATGGATGAGTTCGAGAAGATGGCCAGCGAACTCGAAGAGACTGAGCCGACGACTGTGGATGAAGGCGATGCCGCAACCGCAGCTTACGAGGCCGAAGGCGGCGGTGAAACCGAACTGGACGAGAACGCACCGGAAGAGCCGGATAATGATTCGCCTTCGACGGCTGAGAATACTGCACCAACTCCGGCAGCCGTGAGCGAAACCAATAAGAATATGGACCCGGCTGACTAGTCGCCGCCTCTCCGCACAAGCCCGCGCCTGCCGAGCCTGACCGCAACGAAGCAGGCAGAACCGAGATCTTCCATGAGCGACAACGTGCGCCCCGATGATAACCAGCCTGAACTCGACGGCCCCGAAAATGAAGCGCTTGCGGCCGAAGAAGCAACAGCCGCAGCAGCCAGCGACACGTTTGAGCAAGCGGATGGCGAAGACGCCGATGCTGCCGGGATAAACACTCCGGAAATCGACGAAGAAATCGACGTGATCGCCGAGCCGGAATTACCCGGGAAGCTGGAGCGCCTGCAGAAGATCCTTGCCCAGGCCGGAGTCTCAAGCCGGCGCCACGCCGAAAACCTTATTACCGAGGGCCGCGTGCAGGTAAACGGCAAAGTCGTCACCGAGCTCGGCACCAAGGCCGACGCCGCCCGCGACCACATCCGCGTCGACGGCAAGTTGCTGCAAGGGTCTGAACGTCTCCGCTATTTCATGCTCAACAAGCCCAGAGGCTTCGTCACCACCGTCAGCGATCCTGAGAAGCGGCCGACGGTGATGGAGTTCTTCGCGAAGTTACGCGAGCGGCTGTACCCCGTTGGACGGCTCGATTATTTGAGCGAGGGCCTGCTGCTGGTGACCAATGACGGCGATCTCGCCAACAAGCTCACACGCGCGGCAGCAGGAGTAGAGAAGACTTACCTGGTCAAAGTTGCCGGCGAACCCAGCGAAGAGGAGCTCGACCGTCTGCGTTCGGGAGTGGCAATCGAGCGCGGCAAGCCGGGAACCGGCAGGGTTCAGACTGCTCCGGCACGGATTCGCAAGGTCCGGCAGGGCGACAATCCGTGGTACGAAGTGGTCATCATTGAGGGTCGGAACCGCGAATTGCGCAAGATGTTCGAAGAGATCGGCCATCACGTCGAGAAGATCCGTCGCGTCGGATATGGCCCGCTGGTGCTGGATATCGAACCCGGCAAAATGCGCGAACTCGAAGCTGAAGAGCTCGAAGACCTGCGCAAGGCTGCCGATGGCAAGCTGAAGCCGAAACTGAAAGATATCCGCCGACGCAAGGCGATGGATGCGCAATTGCCCACGCTGAAAGCCAGGCCGAGTCGTCCGGAAGCTGCTCCGCCAGCCACGGAACGGCCTGCCTTCGCGCCGCGCCGCGAATTTCCGCCTAAGAAGCAGTTTGGAACAGATCGGCCTCAACGCACCGAGCGACCGACCGGTGAGGGATTCCGCACAAAGCCTGGTTTCGCAGAAAAGGGCCCAGCCCGGTTTGTTTCACAACGACCCGGATCCCAGCGTTCTGCTCCCCCGAGGTCTTTTTCGCCAAGAACTGGGCCGACGCGTTCCGGCCCCCCGACTGGCCAGCCACAATTCGGCGCCAGCCGGCCGGCGTGGAAGAAGGACGACCGTACCTCCCGTCCGCCCGCCCGATTTGGGGAGCGTCCGCCGCGTTCAGAACAACGCCCAGCACAATTTGGATCAGGACCGGCGCGTCCAGACCGGCCCACAGGTGGATTTGCCGGGACTCGCCGTCCCGCGAGCGGCCGCCCTTTCGAAAAGAAGCCCTGGAAAAAGCCTGATGCGGACCGTCCGGCATTTAAGCCCCATGCCGGGCCGCGTCGCGAGTCCTTTCCCGAAAACGAAGAGCCCAAGACGCCCAGACCATCGAAGCTTCACATTGAGGCAGTCGAGCCGGAAAAGGAATCGACATTTCGCCCCACCACGTCGCGCCCTCCGACCGGCCGACCGGCGTCGGGCCGCACCCCATTTCGCGGTAATGCTCCAGGCCGTCCTACCGGCGGACGTACCAGTGAAGGGCGTGTAAGCGAAAGCCGGCCCGGGCAGTTCCGGCCACGACCGGATCGCGCCGGAACAGATCGACCCAGATCGGATCGACCCCGACAGGACAGGCCCGGATCCGACCGTCCTCGTTTTGATCGTCCAACGTTCGACCGCACAAGCAGCGCGCGTTCAGCCGGTGGTCCAGGCCGCACAGGCGGCAGGGATTTCAGCGAAGGCCGTCCGCCACGCGCCGCCGGGGATCGGTCCCGACCATTCACTACCAGCAGCGGCAAGCCCCGTGCGGGTGGAGCTCGTCCGAGCAACAAACGCGCTGCGGCGTCCACGCCCGGGAAACCTGCATGGAAGTCCAAAGCTAGTGGATCTGGCAGACCCTCTTCTGGTGGGCCCAGACCGGGCGGGTTCTCAAAGCCTGGATCCGGCTTTAAAGGCAAACCGGGCGGCGCGCGAAAGCCAGCTGGGCGATCCAGTGGGCCAAGACCGGGTGGATCCAAGCCCGGCGGCAAACGCCCTGGAGGCAAGACGGGCGGGAAGAAGCGAAGCTGAGGTGGTGGCATTGGTCGAACGGCCACGGCGTCAGCCGATGCCAGATAAACCCGTCGCATGTTAGATTGAGTGCCTAAGCGGCTGAATCCATTGATCAGCACCAATGGTGAAGCAGTGAGGAAGCCCTCATGGCAAATGCGTTCAATCGAGACATTCTGATCCAGGCGCAGGACCCAAAGAGCGCCGCGGCTTTTTATGTGGAGACCCTTGGTTTCGAAGTAACGGGCGAAGAGCCAAACATGATCAGCCTCCATGGCAGGCACATCAGTCTATTTATTGAACAGGGTCCACCACTGGGTCCGGTTCTCGAAGTGAGTGTGGATTCCGTGGAAGCCGCGAAGGGACGCCTGCTCGCCAAAGGCTGCAAGATCGTTAAGGACGAACCCGACTACCCCCGTTGCTACATGCGTGATCCATACGGCCTTCTTTACAACCTCACTAGTCAATCCAGCGATTGAAATGCAACCTATGAGTTGTATATCACTACCAATTTAGTCTATTATGCAACCCTGAGGTTGCTTATGCCTGACGACAAGATTGAGAAACGGGTCGAGCTCAAAGCCCCGATTTCCCGCGTCTGGCGAGCTCTCACCGATTATCGCGAGTTTGGCGAGTGGTTCAAGGTCAAGTTGGAGAATCCGTTCACTGCAGGCCAGATCTCTCGCGGCCAGATCACCTATCCCGGCTACGAACACATTACCTGGGAGGCGCGTGTCGAAAAGATCGAACCCGAAAGCCTCTTCGCCTTCACCTGGCCCCACATCCAGTCGTTTGAGAAGACCGGCAAGCCGACCGACTACAGCGGCGCTCCCCGCACCCTCGTTGAATTTCGGCTGGAACCGATCTCCGGCGGTACACTGCTGATACTCACCGAGTCGGGATTCGACAGCATTCCCGCCGAATGGCGCCCCGAAGCATTTCGCAGGAACGACGGCGGCTGGACAGAACAAATGAAGAATATCGAGAGCCATGTCACACAAAATTCGTAAGCGCATTACCGCCAAACCGAAGGCCCGGGCGCGGGTATTTGCAGCGCTCGGCGACAAAACCCGCCTGGCCCTGGTGGCAAAGCTATGCTCCGGCGAGCCATGCTCCATCGCGCAGCTCTCTGATGAGTCAAAGCTTACCCGCCAGGCAATCACCAAGCACCTGGGGGTACTGGAGCGCGCCGGGATCGTGCGAAGTTCGCACGCCGGCCGCGAGCGCATCTTCCAGTTCGACCCCGAACCGATCGAGAGCCTGCAGGCATATCTGACCTCCGTTTCGAAGCAGTGGGACCAGACGCTTGCGCGGCTCAAAACACACGTGGAAAAGTGACTTCTACCGGACCAGATTCAAGAGATCGCACAATCGCGTGAAGAAGATTCGCCCGAACCTGAAATACCGGGACGCCTGGGAAGCCTACGACCGCAGGTGGATGCTGGCTTGCGCTGGAACATTGGTGTTTGCGCTGGCCTTTGTGTTTACGGTGGCAGGACCTCGAGGCGAGACCAGCCCTCTTCCGCTCATCGGTGCTGTACTGCTGTTCTTTGCTCTGTATCTCCGCTTCATGCTTTGGCGCTGTCCGCGTTGCGGGCATATCTTTTCGATCCCTGGCCTCAGCAGCCTGGCACGCGGAAGTGAATGCCAAAGCTGTCATCTTCCTCGTTTGAAAGTCTGAATTTCACCCCAAAAAGCACTCGAAACAAATCTTGAGGCTCGCGCATCTTATATGTATGAGCATCGAAAAAGCCACATTCGGAGCGGGCTGTTTCTGGGGCGTTGAAGCAGCTTTCGCAGCAATTCCGGGAGTTACCGCGACCGCCGTCGGCTACGAAGGCGGCAAGCTCGACAAGCCTACCTACCGGGACGTGTGCACCGACCAGACGGGCCACGCCGAAGTCGTCGAATTGGACTACGACCCCGAAAAGGTCAGCTACGAGCACATTCTGGACGCGTTTTTTAAACTTCACGACCCCACTACGATGAATCGCCAAGGACCGGACTGGGGCTCGCAATATCGCTCCGCCATCTTCTTCCACTCGCCCGAGCAGGAGAAACAGGCCAAAGACAAGATCGAGCAGCTATCGGCATCGGGCCAATTTGCACCCAGGCGCATCGTTACAAAAGTTGAGCCCGCGCAAACCTTCTGGCTTGCCGAAGAGTACCACCAGAAGTATCTAGAGAAACGCGGCCAGGCGAGCTGCCACATCTAAACAACGAGTTGTCAGTTCGCAGTTTTTAGTCTTCAGAGGTGCCGCCGACGGCTAGAGCTTTGGCTGCGGTCCGCATAGCAGCAGGATGAACTGGAAACTGACGACTGAGTAACTGACAACTAGTCCTGACAACTACTCTTTACCCTGCCCCAGGCGCCAAGCCTTAATGTACTTCCAGTGGATATAGACCGAGTGATTGATGTGCAGAATCAGTCCTTCGCGTCCGTCCAAAAATCCCAATCGAAGAAAATAGTTGTAAACGAAAGTTGCAGCTGGGTTGAGCACCGCATTCCACAAAAAACCAGGCAATGTCCGGCTGTCCTTACCGCGCTTGTGCAGTAGTTCTGCAATCTCGGAGCTGTACCGGTTCATGTGCTCCAGGTAAATGCCCATCGTGGGATAGGCATAGTGCAGCATGTCACTGCGCAGCGTGCCTCGCGGCCCTGCAAACTGGGGCGTGGAGTGCGGTCCGACTCCTTCGCTGAGTCGTGCCGCACCGCGCTTGAAAAGCCGCAGCTTGTGATCCGGATAAAACCCGCCGTGCCGAATCCACTTTCCGAAATAGAGATTCAGCCGAGGTATCCAGTAGGCGCCGAACTTCGGCTCCCCAGCCAGCAAGTTGCGAATCTCCTGCTGCAATTCTGGCGTAAGCACTTCATCAGCATCGAGCAACAGAGTCCAATCGCTCGTGCACAAATCAAGCGCCACATTCTTCTGTTCGCCGTGCCCGCCAAACGCGTGATAGCTGGTCTTGGCTCCCAAGGATTGCGCAATTTCAATGGTGCGATCGCGCGAGCCCGAGTCGACAACAATGATTTCATCGGCCCACTTCACGCTCTCCAGCGTGCGAGGGAGATTAGCCTCCTCGTTCATGGCGATCATCGCTACCGAGAGAGTCTTGCGCGGTGGTGGCATCTCACCGAAGGATAAATCAGGCGCTCCGCCCTTTCACTCTCGGGCAACCGATCGTCCGCGAGTTAGAACCGGATCGTCACGCCCTGCTCGCACATATCCGTCAGCACCGATAGTAAATTCGTAATTCCCAGAAGCTGGCGAATGCGCGGACCGATATTGACCAGCACCAGGCAACTGCCACCCGTCTTAGCTGAGGCGTAGAGGCGCACAATCGTCCCCAATCCCATGCTGTCCATCTGCTTCAGGTCGGTCAGGTCAAGCACGATGCGCTTGGTGTCCGGTATCAGCAAGCGCACTTGAGAGGTAAGCACATCGCAAACGCCGAGCACCAGTTTTCCGTGGCACTTCACCGTAGCAACATCGCCATTGCGTTCGACGTCGAGCGTCAGGGGAGAGACGGCTGCGATTTCTGGCATTCGGTCTTCCTTCTTGAGAGATCGGAGCGGGACTCGGAGAATGGCTGGATTCTCTCACAACCCTCAAGCGACGCGAAACCGAAAACCAGTTTCATCGCCAACGAATTTTCTGCCTTTCACGCCGCAACGGCGGAGTCAGCTCATTCCGACCGAGCTTCGAAGCGGAAGTTGAGTCGTAGGATCCAGTGGAACTTGCTTGATGCGATGTCCGGAGGCACAGGTCAGCTCGTCCCAAAGCCACTCTGCCGTATGCATCTCTTCAGGAGCTGCGCCAGCTTCAAGGTTTACAAAAAATGGAACGCGCGCGGTGCAAGTACTTTCAACGCAATGCAACCAGGTCAGCAGAACTGTATTACCGCTGTGCGGGGTGTGCATGATTTTGTGGCGCGTGTCGAATCCCCTGCACGAGCGAAACATCGAGTAGTTGCCAATATGCTTACAGTTATGGCACACCGTTGCAATCGAACGAGCATCTAGTTTTCGCGCATCCGGGTTGCTGAAGGGCGATCCAATCCGATCATTGGGAAGGAGGACAGGATGTCCGCACCACGTACAGTAGAAGCAGCAATGAGGCACCGCGCAGCTTGGCTTTTCGCTTACAGCTCCCACCGTCTGAACGGGCAGCTCCTGGTTCAGCTCCTTCTCTGCAGTCACTGACCCAAGAAAGACTTGTGGTTTCCGCAGCACAAGTACATATCCGCTTTCATCGAAAAGCAATTTCTTCATAGATGGCCCCTTTCACTGCTTCCTGGTAACTTGGATGCGCCCAAAAATGCAACCCTCCCCATAAGTGTTAGTTGGAATGAAGCACTTTGAATATTCCACCAAGGGGCTAATTACGATAGAGCACCGATGGGACTTACTAGGATCAATAGGTACAGATTAAAAACGAGTTACTTTATGATAATCGGTAATAAGTTACTTCACGTTTCCACGTGGTTCTATAAGAAATCGCAGCATTCGATAGGCTCCAGACAAAGCTCTTGCACACTAGATTCCCATTCAACTTGAATGTTTCTATCTCATGCCGGCGAAGGCGACAACTGTGGGGACACAATTTCGACCGCTGACTGCGGCTCCATTACTACCCGACGCAGAGTTAGTACCGTTATGTCGTCTTCCTGGCCAAATTCGCGTGCAGCCTGGGCGATCGCTTCAGCCGAGCCCGTTGCGATCGCCGCCGGTGCGCTGGAATCCGTAGAGAGCACCGGTACGGTCGCGCGCTTCCACCACCCCGTCGGTCAGTAGAGTAAGTTGCTCGTTGGCTCCCAGCGTAAACTCCGATTCCGGATAACTGGTTTTCGCTTCGAGTCCCAGCGGCAGACCATTCTTCAACGGCAATTCGTGACCATTCACATAAGGCGCAAGGTGTCCAGCATTGGCAACCGTCAGCGAGCCGTCGGGATCGACGCGTACCACCAGGCACGTCGTAAATCCTCCCGCGCTGCGACTCAACATGCGGTAGTTCATCGCTGTCAGAATTTCACACGGACTCTGCGTGTAGTGTGCCAGTGTGCGCATGGTGCCTACGAGCAGCGAAACCGTCATGGCCGCAGGCATACCCTTTCCGCTCACATCGCCGATGACGATAAGCGCTCCGCCTTCGCGAGTGGAAAGGATCTGGAAGAAGTCACCGCCCACTTCGCGTGCCGGCTTGTAGGCGCTGGTCAGGTTGAATCCCGGAATGGCAGGAAGCGCCTCGGGGACGAGCACCTGCTGCACTTCGCGAGCATTCTGGAACTCGCGCTCCATGTCAGCCTGGCGGTGACGGTAGTCCGCTGCATACCGCAAGACCGCATAGACAATCGCGAGAAAGAGGGTGGTACGCAGAGCCGCCTGAAGCGCGATGACGCTTCCGAAAACTGTCAGATGAAGACCATTCAACCAGGTTGCGAGCGGCCAATGGGTAAATCGAACTCCCTGCTGCGAGACGTTTGAAACCGCGTACAACAGATCGTTGGCAAGGGCAATGCTCGCCACCAGCCATCGCGCCGAATCGAGACGACGCCTGCGCACCACAGCGTAAACAACAAGGAAGATAGGAATGCTCTCACCGGGGAGAATGAAGAAGGTCAGCACGGCATCGGTGATCTGGAAGGTGGACTTCGAGAGAGTCCCATACAGGAAACCGAGAGCACCATCCAGGGAACCCGCAATGAGAGATCCAATCGCGAATATCTTGATCGCGCGCATGAGCCGCGGCGCATCTTCCAGTTGCAGCAGGTAAATCAGAACGTACCATTGCGCGACCTCGCGCAGTTGAATCGCCGATTGGACAAAGAACGTGATCCACAGCGAAGAGTATTGCAAGCGCATGCCGTTCAGCATCAGTTCGAGCGTTGGCATGAACGTGTAGACCATCATCCAGAAGAGCAGCCACTGCCGGCGGTCTCGCAGCCATGCCAGCAGGCTCAAGAGACTCACGAGAGCGTAAAGACCGGTAAGGGCAAAGCGGAACTGCTGTCCGCGGAGCCATTTGTAGTCGAGCGAATCCTTAAGTGAGGCAATTGCCTCGGGACTGCCGACAACCGGCACGCCTTCAAACCCGCCGGCTGTACCGTCATCATTTGAAGCGAAGGGTATCTTCAACACGCGCACCGCGAGAACGCCACTGCGAATGGGACCCAGACCGTACGTCTGTGCGGGTACGGCGCTCTCGTAGTCCAAGTGAGGCGGAAACGAACCGAGATGCCCCACCGGTTCACCATTCCAGTAGAGCTCGTAGATGTCGTCGATCGCTGGAATTAACAATGCAACGTCGCCAGGCGTTCCTGGAGCGGTGGTCAGATCGATGCGGCGACGGTACCAGCCCGGGCCGTCATAGTTCGGATGATGTTGCGTTCCCCAAGGGGCATCCGCAGTTAGTTGCTCCCATCCATCGTGGCCCGCGGCGTCATCAATGTTCGGCTTGGCCCACTCCAGGTTGTCGCCTGCATGAAACTGCCATCCGCCATCCAGAGGTACGGTGCCCTTGCCCAGAGCCTCAATCTTGAGAGGAGCCGAGGGCGCGGATTTCACGGCGGTTGACTCTGCTGACACTGTTGCGCATGCGGTTACATACAAAAAAGCGGATGCCAGAAGCGCAGAGACGGCACCGATTGAACCACGAGCCACCACCTGAGCTGGCAGCAATTTATGGAGTTGCATGGCAAAGAGCATATCCCGCGAATGCAGGGTTGCGCAGCAAAAACCGGGGTCACGAAGATGGTACGGGCTTGCCGAATGGATCAAACTTGGAACACATCCAGCACTAGATGAAGCTGTGAGGCCAGCACCAGATAAAACAGTGAGGCCGCCGGGTGCGTTCCCTCCGGCGGCCCCTATAGCTATCGCATCGGCATTCTATCGGGCGACGACGACGGTGTGGATCTCATAATTGCCCGTGTTTACGAGCACATAGTTGCCATCAATCAAGCGCCACTCATAGCCGCGCGGCGGCGTAGTGAGGTGATATTGGTGATAATCGACCCTGTCTCCGCGATCCCAGTCTTCGTGCTTGATCTGCTGACCTTTCTTCCATTCATGGTGCTCGGTGTATTTATGGTTGTCGTAGTTGTGATGGTCCTGGTCTCGGTCTTGCGCAAAAGCCAGACCACCCGAAAGGGTTGCAGACAAAGCTGCGAGCGCTAAAGCGGTGCGAACTTTATTCATTTTATTTTCCTCTTAGTCATTTGATTCGCTGTCAATAATTACAGTTGTTCCGGCAGATTTGCGAAACCTGCAATGCGCTTCGGCATTTATGCTGATGCAAGTCGACTTGGGGGTTTAAGCGGATGAAAGTACTGATCTTCGGCGCAACCGGAATGGTCGGCCGCGGCGTGCTGCTCGAGTGTCTGCGCGACCCCGAAGTGGAACTTATAGTAACTCTAGGTCGCACCGTCGCCGACATCAAGGACGGCAAAGTGCGCGAGATCGTACTCCCCGATCTATTGAACTACTCGGGGATAGAACTAAGTCTCGCCGGATTCGACGCGTGTTTCTTTTGCCTTGGCGTGGCGTCGGCGGGAATGACTGAGGCCGACTACTCTCGCGTCACCTATCAATACACCATGGCAGCGGCTCAGATACTCAGCCGCCTCAATCCAGGCATGACATTTATTTTTGTTTCCGGTTCCGGCACTGACAGCTCTGAGAAGGGACGCGCGATGTGGGCACGTGTCAAAGGCCGTACGGAAAATGCGCTGCTCAAATTGCCGCTGAAAGCTTATATGTTCCGCCCCGGCTTCATCGAGCCAATGGATGGCATCCAGTCAAAGACTCCGATGTACCGAAGGTTTTACGCCGTGCTCGGGCCGCTGTTTCCGATTCTTCGGAAGATGTTCCCGAACCAGGTATTGTCGACACGCCAGCTCGGCAAGGCCATGCTGAACGTCGCGCACCGGGGATACGCAAAGCATGTACTCGAAGCACGCGATATCCGCACGGCAGCGTCAGGCTAAACGCAGACGATTCCTTCGAGACGCGCTTTTGCTTTGCTGTGGAATTTCTCTTTGCTTACGCATGGTCGCCTGCCGACGTCGAGGCGCCAGACTGTCAGGCTCACCCGAGCGCCAATCGTTGGCCATGCTGCATATAGCGCCAGCAGAAACAGATGCGCGCAAAAGCAAGCGACAAGGGCGAACAAAAGAAAGCTATCGACTGCCCTACGCCTCTCCGTGATAAATTGAGATTCCCCGCACGTGTAAGGTAAATCCATGGCAGCAGGCATACATTTATCCGGTGACAACGAGACCATCGATCTGCAGCAGCAGGTTGCCCGCCTGCAGGCTCTCCTCGAAGCCTCGCGCCAGGTCCACTCCACCATTCGCGAGGAGGCCGTACTCGGCGCAGTACTGCGCATTGTGGTCCGCGAACTCGAAATGGCCGGGGCTGCATTTCCCGGAACCGGATTGAGCTACGGCGAAATGCCGGAGCCGCCATCGCAAACGGACGAAGCCGGCGCGCTTCCCATCTACCTGCTGCAAGACCGCGAGGGCAAACGGATGGCCGAGTTGGTCGTCGCCCCGCCCGACTGCCGCGAGCTGACGATATACGAGGCCGACTTCATCGAAGGCCTTGTCTTGCAGGCCGCCGTCGCGCTTGAAAACGCCCGAAACCACGAACGCAACCTGCAATGGGCCCGGGTACAGCAAGATCTTGATGCCGCGCGGAATATTCAGCGTTCGCTCTTGCCGCAGGAGCTGCCCGACATCTCTGGCTACTCAATGGCCTTCCGCTCCGTCACCTGCTACGAGGTTGGCGGAGACTATCTCGATCTGGTTGAGCAACCCGACGGAAGCCTGCTGATCGTGGTGGCTGATGTCGCGGGCAAGGGACTGGCTTCTGCCATGATGTCCACCAGTTTTCGCGCCGCGTTCCGCGCCATGGCCATTACCGGCCCTCCCCTCGATGAACTGGCCACGCGCATGAATGAGCACCATTGGCGTGAGGGCGAAGAGGCTCGTCGCCGCTATGTAACCGCAATCTTCCTGCGCCTTCACCCCGAATTGGGCAAGATCGAGGTGGTCAACGCTGGCCACAACCCCGGCTTTCTCAGGTCAAGCGATGGTTGCCTCCGCCAATTCGAGGCCGCCGGCACGCCTTTAGGGCTTCTCCCGGGGATGCGCTACTCCAGCGAGGAAGCCGTGTTTACACCCGGTACAAGGCTGTTGTTCTACACCGACGGTCTTACGGAGGTATTCCGCGGCGAGGAAGAGTTTGGCCCGGAAAGACTTATGGACGAATTTTCTAAGTGTCCCGGCGAACGAGCCGATGTTATTCTCGATTCATTGTGGGCAACAATTGACGACTTTGCCGACGGCGGCCCGCAAAGTGACGACATGACCGCACTTGCGTTGTGCAGGTGTGCGCAGGGTACGGAGATACCGGCATGAGCAAGGTGAAGTCCACTAGCGTGGAGGTGCGGCTGCCATCGCAGCTTGGCTATGAGAAAGTGGCGATGAGCACCGCGGCCGCTGTGGCCAAGCTGATGGGTTTCCGTGAAGATCGTGTTGAGGATTTGAAGACGGCCGTGGCTGAGGCCTGTATCAACGCAATCGAACATGGCAATAAATTGAACGATGACCTCTCCGTTGACGTAGTGCTTTCAGCCGGCATTAACGCCCTTGAGGTAAAAGTGATCGATGACGGCAACGGGTTGAAGACCGTTCCCAAGAAACCGGATATCGATAAAAAGATTCATGGTGAAGAAGATCCCCGCGGCATGGGCATGTTCCTCATCCAGGCGCTGGTCGACGAGGCCGAATGGGTCAAAGGCTCGAATGGCAAGAGCAGTTATGTCAGGCTGGTCATTCGTCTGGATGCAGTGGCGGATTAACACGTAGAACAAACGGAGACACGAGATCGTGCAGAGCGAAACTAAAGCCCGCGTAGACCAGTTGACATCCCCGGCAGGACACCCTGTTACCGCCCTCCGCTTTGAGGGCGACATCGCCAGCACCTCCAAAGAGGCGGTGCTCGGTAGCTATCAGTCGCTGCCCAAGGCAACCGCGAAACTCGTCCTCCTCGATTTCACGAAGGTCGACTACATCAATTCCAGCGGCATCGCGCTCGTCATCCAGATGCTCATCGAAGCCGCAAACTCGGGTCAGAAGGTCTATGCCTTTGGCCTATCGCCCCACTTCACCAAGGTCTTTACCATGGTGGGCATCACCAAGTACGCTGGCCTCTTCCCCTCCCAGGCCGATGCTCTCGCGGCGCTGTAACCCGGCGCCGCATCCACACCCAAGCACGTTCAAAATGTGAAAGCACGGTTGAAACCGGGCAACGAGGCTCATTTCGAGCTGCTATTACTCGCGCCCGACGGATTTGTGAAGAATCGTGATGAACTGGATTCCAAGCACATTTGAGTCGTGTTCATTTCCGGTGCTGTAGTGTTCGAACTCGTATCCAACCTTCACGAGCTCAAATCCGGCCAACCTGTATCCGGCTGCCACCTCGATCGCACTCGTTCTTCCGGTCACATTGGTGCTGGCAAGCGCATAGCGGCCCGCGGCGTACCAGCGTGGACTGAATACCTGCTTGATTTCGAGATATCCAGCTGATTCGCGAAAATCTGGTATCGCAGTGTACGGCATCACGAATCTCTGCAACTCGGCATACGCGGTTGTGTGTCCATGTGCCCAGTTGGCGTCGAGTCCGACCGCGTGAGCCGACAACTTGCTTGGGTTTGCCTCGCCTGGATAGTAGTAGGCGTATTTTCTGTCGAGGTAGGGTCCCCAGTATCCCGATGCTCCAACTCGCAATCCCTGGCGCACCGTAACGCCTCCGCCGCCAGCCCAATTTCCGTACTGATCGCTTGCCAGTAGGCTGCGCGGATTCGCCGGTGACGAATTCGCAAATTGAAACCTGCCATCAAACTTGCCGCGCGTGGCATCTATCTCCGCGGCGGCGACTCCAAGAATGGTGACCGGAGCATAGTAGTACCCGTATGCCAGCGGGAGGTCCACGAGTGGGTTTTCGGCGTCATCGTATCGCAATACAAATGAGCCAAAGGCAGTCGACATTTGACCGGCGCGCAGCAGAAGAGAGCCCTTCTGCGACACACGCGCATAATTCAGGGTGGATTGCAGAACACTCCCTTTGGCGCCATAACCTGTGGCGGAAAGGTCGGAGTAGTAGTAGGGACGGGTAACCAGTTGCCACGCGCCGCTGAGGAACCAGTGCTCATTGAACTTGATCGTTGGATAAATTACAGAGCGCGAACCGGCAACCATCGGCGACCCCGAGCGCGGCGCCTCTGTCAGTTCGTTTGATGCCACGCCTTGTGCAGTGAGGGTCGCGCGAAAGTCCACGCCTGAATCAGCCTCCTGCGCGATGGCCAGAGGTGCACTCAGTAGCCACACAAGCAGGCTCAAATGATACGGCTTCTTCATCCCACCTTTACCTCGACCATTTCTTCCACCACGGTCGCAGCCTCCTCATCAGCGGAATAGCCCGTAATCACCTCGCTTGGGAGTTTCACAAAAGCTGCGACAATCTCGGGATCAAACTGAATGCCGGAATACTTCATCAATTCGGAAATTGCCGCTTCGTGCGTCATTCCGCTGCGATACGAACGATTGGTTGTCATCGCGTCGTAGGCATCAGCCACGTGAATGATGCGTGCATCAATGGGCGCCTCCAAGCCGCGTAGGCCTTTCGGATAACCGCTGCCGTCCCAGTTCTCGTGATGCAACTCAACTGCAGGTAGATAATCGGCGAATCCTCCCACGCCTTCGAGAATCTTGCGACCGATGACCGGATGCTGCTTGACCTGCGCAAATTCCTCTGCAGTAAGGCGGCCGGGCTTCTGGAGAACGCTGTCTGCGACACCAATTTTCCCGATATCGTGCAGCAGAGCACCAACCCTGATCTGCTCAACATTCCGCTCCGGCATTTGCAACGCGGAAGCCACCGCGCAGGAAAGTTCGCTCACGCGCCGGCTATGACCAGCTGTGTACTGGTCGCGGGCATCAAGCGCATTTGCCAGTGATCCAACAAATTGAAGGTATGCAGACTCGAGCCGCTCGCCTGCCGCCCGCACCGAAATTGCAGCGCGATTGTAGATTTCAGCCAATTCTTGAATTTCGACGATCGTAGACGATTGGGGTTCAAGCTCTCGAAGCTTGCCGGTGCGAGCAGCATTGCGCAGATGCGAAACCACCGCCGCAATTGGATTGACTATTGAACTCGACGATCCAACGCTGCATAGAAACGCCACCAGAACGCACGCAATAGCAAGTTCCAAAAAGAGAGTTCGCAGTTTCGCTTGAATGGGTGCCGTAGCATCATCGACGTTCTCGAAGCTCAGCAAAGTGTAACCGCCGCCATAGGACTCCATCGGCAGCGAAATCCAGTTCTTCCCCTGCAGTTTCAAATCGCATTCCGACTGCGCCTTACATGTTGTCAAAGCTACTTCCAACTCCTGCGACGACACATGCGGAATATTCGACTCAATCACCTTGCCGTCGTGCACAAGCACGACCAGCGTGGAGAGATCGGAGAAGTCAAAGAACTCACCGACCGACAAAACACCAATATTCTCGTCGTTTTCGTCGACAGGAACAGAGGCTACCTGGAACGTGCGCCCTTCTAGAAGCAGAAATCCAGTGCTGCTGCGGTCAAGAGAACCCGGGTCGAGAGGAACAAGCTGGCCCCTGCGCGACTTCGGCGCCCCCTGACGCGTCACTCCTGCGAGAGGCGTGCCATTCGGCGCTGAGATCAGCATGAAGTCGAAACCCATGCGCTCGCCCAATTCGCGAAGTTGATCTTCAACCGTGCGGCGAGCATCGGCGCTTTGCGAGTTTGCCAGCAGCAGTTGCATCCCGGCCTTCAGCGCGCTGTTTTCACCAGCAACTTTCAGAAATCGGCTGTTTTGCAGATCGCCTTTAGCATGAATATTCGCAATCGCAACCTGGCTCTCACGCAGCGAAGTATGCAATCCATCGCGAACCGTTGACTGCACAAAACGCTGGATCATCCAGAAACTGCTTGCAAGCAGCACGGCGAAGGGCAGAAAACACAACAGCAAAGCACGCGTTCTTAACCGTGTCTTCAACGGGAGCCCCCGGCACGAGCGGGATCATGATCCTTCTCCGCCTGCTGTTTGAAGTCGACATCGAGCGGAATAAAGAAGTCAGCCGCTACGTCGTGTCCGTCCTCGATAAACACCGTCTTGCGGAAGAACCCAGCGCTTCGGTGCCACGCCACGACAGTGTATTGTCCCGGAGGAACATCTGAAATTCGATATTGTCCATTGCTGTCAGGCCGCGCGTACCAGCGATTCGGAACCACAAAGACAGTCGCCGCCATGTTCGGATGCAGATGGCAATAAATCTCGATAATGCCTGGTTTCGGGAAAGCGACTTTGCGCGTCTCTCCCTTGTCATAGCTCCCAAGGTCAAATGATTTGGGTTTTGAAAGCGAGTAGATGTTGTGAAAGATGGGATCCATGTTCGGGAAAGAAACAGTCGATCCGACCGGGACCACCACCATGTCAGGAACGAAGCGGCGATCAAGTTGCTTGATCTGCTGTGTTGCCGGTGGGTCTGGATTCTCTACTGGGGGAACTGGGCCCTCAAGATAAATCACAACGCGTGAACGTTCATACGCGATGGGATCCTGCTCAACATCCTTACCAAGCTTTACCGCTGTTCCTCGCTGGTAGACAGAAACGGATGCGGTGACGCTTGGCCTGGTCAGTTTCTTCTTGATCAGAATCGTCCCAGTGATCGCCTGCGCTCCGAGGCCAGGGGCCACGGCGACCAGAACACAAAGCGGAAGGATGTCTTTTAATCGCATTCAGTGATTACCTCTAAACGAAATCACAGGTCTCACGACCAACTTGAGATGGGAAGCCTGGTCCACGAATCAGCGACTAGTCTAGGGCGGCGGAAATCGCACAGGGAATACCACTTAGCGTCATGGTAATGACCCAAAAAGGTAACAAAATGACCACTTTTGGGTCTGAATGCCCCCCGGATCCGGAGAGGGATCTACGGTTGCCTTTCCTGATCTCCGATCCCTGATCTCTGTCCGCTAGAATGCCCCTATGAACCTGGACGCAATTCAATCGGCACTGCGCGACGCCGGACACGACGGCTGGCTCTTCTACGACCATCATCACCGCGATCCGATCGGCGAGGCTATTCTTGGCCTCGATTCCAAGGCGCACATCACGCGCCGCTGGTACTACTACATTCCAGCCACAGGCGAGCCGCGCAAGTTAATGCATCGCATCGAACAGGGCCGCCTCGACTCGCTGCCCGGATCAAAGGGGCTCTACTCCAGCTGGCAGGAGTTGGCCTCCGGCCTCGAGGCGATGCTGAACGGCGCGAACCGCATCGCCATGCAGTATTCGCCTAACAACGACATCATGTATGTCTCGATGGTCGACGCCGGCACGGTGGAGTTTCTGCGCAGCATTGGCAAAGGAATCGTCAGTTCCGCCAACCTCGTCAGCCAGTTCGAAGCCGTGCTCAGTGAAAAGCAGATCGCCAGCCACACGGTTGCTCAGAAAGCCATCGACGAAATCCTCGAAGAAGGCTGGAAGGAAATTGGCCGCCGCCTGCGCCCCGCCAAGGGCAAGAAGGGCAAAGTTACCGAGTTCGACATGGTGCAATGGTTAAGCGAGGGCATGAAGCGCGCAAACCTCGTGTGGGAGAACGGTCCCAACGTCAGCGTCAATGCCAACTGCTCCGACTCGCACTACGAGCCCACCGCAGACCACACCGCCGATATCAGGGAAGGCGACTTCCTGCTCATCGACATCTGGGGCCGTGTCGACGATGCGGAGAGCGTCTATTACGACATCACCTGGACCGGCGTCGTGGGCCGCGAACCTACCGAGCGCGAGCAACTCGTTTTCGAAACCGTACGCAACGCCCGTGATGCAGCCATCGGCGTAGTAGAAAAGGCGTTCGCCGAAGGCCGCTCGATCTGCGGCTTTGAAGCTGACGATGCGTCGCGTGCCGTGATCCGCACGGCGGGTTTTGCCGACTACTTTACACATCGCACCGGCCACAACATCGCGCACGAAATCCACGGCCCGGGCGCGCACCTCGACAACCTCGAGACGCACGACGTTCGCCAGATCCTGCCCAACACCTGCTTCTCCGTCGAACCCGGCATCTACCTACCCGAGTTCGGCATCCGCAGCGAAATCGACATGATCACCGCCCCGGGCAAGGCCTGGGTCACCGGCAAAATCCAGCGGGAGCTGGTGAGGATTTGAAAGCGATGACTCCGACGCATGCCCCGAGCGCGAAGCAGTTCCTGATCGATCGCATTCTCAATCAGGCAAAACTTGAGAACGTACAGCTAACCGAGATTGAGATTCGCATGCTCGGGTTTGCTGAGGCCTCGGCAGGCGCTACAGACACCAAAGCCGCGCGGGCGTTCGAGCGCAATTTCGACGATAAGGAATACGAGGCGAAGATTGCTGGTCTGATTCGTCACGCGTATGAAAGAGACAAGAAGGCGGGGGAAGCAGAGACCTGGGACAACGCACTCGCGCGCATCGCAAGCCGCGACATTTATCTGAACGTGATGATCGACGATGCCAGCATCGGAAATAGACGTCCTGCGCGCTCTTCAGTGATTGGCGTTTCATCGTTTATGGCCTGCTTCCGCCCGGGCCGTCTCTTGCTGCTGCTGCAATCGTTGGGCTGAGTCCGTTGGGAGCCCGACTAATCCGGAATGACGCTTTGAGGCTTTTGATAGCCCTGCTACTCATGGCAGCGCCCTTTGTCATCCAACGGATCGCTCGGTCAAACGGTTGCGAAGCCCGGAGAAGCATCGCCATTCCAGTCAGCTTGTTCGCTCGCTTCCTGATTCCCTAGCTTCAATGCGATATAGTCAGAAAGGAATGGCAGACGCTGAAAACAAGAACGCCGTTGCGCCGAAGGGCACTCAAGGCGGATTCGTATTTCTCCCCCTGATCGCAGGATGGCTCATCCCCGGTGCGGGACATTTTTTGCTGCGCAAGTGGGCCCGTGGCGCGCTGCTGGCCGTCTCCATCGTGTGCATGTTCGCGCTCGGACTGGCCATGCAGGGCCGCCTCTATGCCAACGCGCACGACATTCTCGAAATGCTTGGCCTTGCCGGCGACCTTGGCAGCGGACTGCTCTATTTTGTTGGCCGCGCCATGGGCCTCGGAGCCGATTCCGTCCAACTCACCGTCGCTGACTGGGGCACGCGCTTCATCGTTGTTGCTGGCCTGCTGAATATCATTGCTGCTGTCGACGCGCACAACATCCGCACCGGGAGGAAGCTCTAGTGTTCACGCCCTCCCATTTCGCAGCCGTCCTGCTTTTCGCAATCTTTGCTTCGACAGTCTTCGGAATCACGCAGCGCGAGACGCCCCCAAAGATGTTTCGCTATGGCCTCTACTGCTTTGCGCTCTTCGTAGGCTCAGCCATCGTGCTCAGCTGGCTCATGTTCCTGATCGCGCGGTGACGTTCGCAAGAGTCTGCGGAAGAAAGGACTCTGCCTTGAACAAGGACTGGCACGTCAAGAATCAGATGCCCGTCAAAGCCGCTCTTCAACAGAGAATTCTCTGGCACAGAGAGCACCAGACGCATTGTGCCTGCCGCGAAGTTCCGAAAAGCATCTTGTCATATCTGAAATTGCAGAAGTAACCGTGGCAGGCGCGCCTCACCCTACGATGGCCGCTCCCACACCGCCGCGTCGAAGACGTGTGTGCATTCGTAGCCTTCGTTCTCATATAGCTCGATGGCGTTTGCATTGGCTTCGGTCACCGTCAACGAGATCTCGCTCACGCCCTGCCGTACAAAATGGGCTGCCGCAACGGAAAGCAGCAGACGTGCGAGCCCATGTCGGCGATAGCTCGGATGCACGCACAATTGCGTGATGTGGCCGCTTTGCGGACTGACGCGTGAGCCCAGCACCAGTGCAGCGAGTTCGCGGCTATTGCGCTCGACAACGACGTGCGAAACCTGGGCGGAAAAGACGCCGCAGCCTGAGTAACGCACAATGTTATGAAGGAATCGCATCGATCCATGCACGGAGCGATACTGGTCATTGATGAGGCTGTCTGGATGCCCGTTGTAAGCAACGGCGATAAGCCGCGCCGCCGCATTCAAGTCTTCATCGCGCCAAGGCCTTAGTTCCAATTCGCCCGGCAGATCGACACGCGGACGACTCCAATGCCCGGCGAGCTGTTGAACCATGAAATGCCTGGGATAAATTTCAAATCCAGAATCCCGAAAGATTGCCGAGTGGGTACCAGACGGATGCAGCAGCAGTTGAGATTCGATCCGCTCGACGTTAGGCGAGTTCAGCAACGTCTCAAACAAGTGGCGCAGCAGGGTCGATTCGATTTCCCGCGCGGGTTCCGGCGCACCATCTACCGAAGCCGCCGACTCAGGATTTTTGCCCGGCAGGGCGAACACGTCGCCGATCACCGCCTTGGTTTCCTCGTACACGCAGAAGGCGTAGCCGGTGACCTGGCCAGCCTCAAGTGCGGCATAGCCGGGTAGGAGGTGATTGTCGAGATACTGCATCAGCAACCGCGCCGAGGCGCGATAGTCCCAGTGCAGCCGTTTGCTCCACAATTCTCCTTCAGCGTCGAGCACGGGCCGCAGCACCGGCGCAGCAAAATGTCTAAGATCGAGGATCTCGAGAGTCACGCCAGCTGCCATGTTTCCCTTGTTGGATGCGGCCGACCTTTGACCAGCGTCAGAAGTGCAGCCAGCGAGCATACCTGTACTTACAACCACGCGCACCGCTAACCGGCCTTCCGGTCACTGTGCCATGATTCACCGTCTCCCTGCAAGTTATACAGTGCTCGAACGTTGTCTGGGGAAGACAAAATCTACCGGGCGCCCACCAAATAGACCTCAAGACCCTGCTCGGGCCAGCTTAAAACCTCTTCGTAGTGGCGGCCCTCCAGGTACTCCTGCAGCGCTGCGGGCGTATGCAGATCCAAGCCGCGTCGACCGGTCACGCGCGCCACAAGCAGATGTTCCTCGTCTGGCACGCCGGTGTCTTCATAGTTGACAACTTCATGATTCCGATAGAAGGCCAGGCCATATTCCATGTCCCGGCGAACGCGAAACACGGCTACCGTCTCGTCGGAAGGAGCCAGCAGGGAGAGCCGGTCGGCCAACGGACGTGCCGAGTACGAGTTATCGAGCAGGTGGATGGCTCGTTTGGTCGAACTTATCGCCGGGATTCCAAAAAATGGACCAACCCCGTAGAGGAAGAAAACCAGCACCACTAATACGCCCGTTGTCGCCAATCGCAATCGGGCGACCCCGTAACCCTTTACCACCACCACAATCAGAAAGGCCGCCCCCAGCGATGCAAGCAGCGACACCACCAGAGCGCGCGTGGGAGGCATCTGCGCCCCGTGACTGACAAACCAGGGCAGAAGCAGGGCAAACGTTGTCATTATCCCGCACAGCGCGGCGTGGCCAATTAACTCCCAGCGGTTCAGTCCCAGCTGCCGGCGGCGGAACAAGTAGTCGCCCGTCAAGATGGTGATGGGCGGAATGGAGGGCAGGACGTAGCCAGGCAGCTTCGACTGCGAGAACGAAAAAAAGATGATGGGAATGATCGCCCAGAGCACCAGAAATTCGGGAAAGGCATCCCCGGGCCGGTTCGGCGGGCGCTTCTTTGGGTTCAGCCGCCGCAGCCTCCACTCCGCCACGGAGGTTTGAACACCATCAACCAAGGCGCGCATCGCGATTACGGTCCATGGCATCACCGCCAGCAGAACCACGACGACGTAATACCAGAATGGCTGTGAATGCTGGTAGCGGTTGGTGGCAAAACGCTCTAGATTGTGTTCAAGAAAAAACTCTCGGAAGAACGTGGGATTCTGATGCTGCACGGCGATAAACCACGGCAACGTGATAGCAAAGTAAAGCGCGATCCCCGGCCACCACACCGATCGCTGCACGATCGACCACTCTTTGCGCAGAAACGCGAACGCCATCACGATAACGATGGCCAACAGCGGTGCGACTGGACCCTTTGCCAAGGTGGCTACGCCGGTAAAGAAGTAGATATCGAACAACCAGAACTTCGAATCAGTTTCGTACCAGGCATACCAGCCCAGCAAGCCGATTGAGAGCGGCGCGGCCATCTGCATATCGGTTGAGGCCCCACGCGAGAATCCGATGATCCCCGCGCATGCAACCGTAATTAACGCTGCGTCCAGGTGGCCACCGGGCCTGAAGCGCTTCATGTGTAGATAGATCAGCGCAACCATCATGAAGGCAAAACTGGCAGAGGGCAGGCGTGCGCTCCAGTCATGGACCCGGAATTCCTGAAAGACAAACATCGCGCGCCAATAATAAAGCGCGGGCTTTTCAAGCCAGGGATGCCCGTAGAGATAGGGAGTAACACAGGCGCTCAGCCGGTCGCTCAACGTGTGGGCGGCATCGAAACGCACCAGCATTTCGTGTGCAATCTGCGCATAGCGTGGCTCGTCGGCACCGACGAGACCCAGCCCATCTCCGCCTAAAAGTGGCACGACTCCATAAAGGATGAAAAAAGCGCTGAAGATTACGAAGACCGCGGCTTCACACGCAGTCGCCCAACTTGGCAGTCGCAAGCGTCGGCTTTCGGGGGGTTCAGGTGCAACTGTTTCCAGTTGAGTCTCCACGTCCAGTGATTCTCCAGGCTGGTGTTATAGCCAGTCAGCAGACAGGTCCCTGCAACTCGGTTCTAAACTAGCCTTCCGGCCTACTCAAGGAATTGGGGAATTCCAAAGCCAGGTCAAATAAGTCAGATGCTCTAGAAATCAAGGCAAAACACAGAAAGCAAACCGCATTCCAGACAGAAGCTAGGCTAACAGATTGGCGCTCCTTCCCCGAAGCCTCTCCTCCTACTCAATCGGAGCCTTCTGCCGTTTGCGCGAGCGGTCCATCAACTCTTCGATGCGGGCCTGAAACCGACCCGAGCGATCGGCAAGGAACGAAAGTTCAGGCACGTGGCGTACACCCATACGCTCTTTCAGCTCAAAGCGGATATAACCCTTGGCCGCTTCCAGGCCTGCAACGGTATCCACCTCGGCCTTGGCGATGTCGGGAACTGCATTGTCCACCGCGACATACACGCGCGCTGACTTGCCGCCGGGGTTCAGCACAACTTCGGTGACGTAGCAGAATGCAATACGAGGATCGGAAAGTTCGCCCTCGATCATCGCACCAATCTCTTCGCGCAAAGTCTCGGCCACCCTGTCCTGATGATGCTTTCTCGCTCTATGTTCCGGCATGCAAGTACCCCCTCGAGTGGCTTCACGTAAACCCATCAGGATAGCAGAGCCAAGCCCATCACACGTGAATTGGCAAGGCGAGTTATACCCGCTGGACTGTCGCGCGCGCGACGCTATTTATACCTCGATCTCGCAAAAAACTAAGAATGAGAGAAATCGCGCGGAATCTAACTGGACTCAGTCTCGAGGTACTCCCAGAAGCTGTCGGTCAGCTCGGCGCCGAGTTCGTTGGACATGCGTCGGGCAGCGCGCTCCACCTCTTCGATAAGCTGGTGCAGATAACTGCGCGATCCCGAGATGGCGACGACGCCGAGCGTAGCCGACTGCCATGTGACCGCTTCGTCCATCTCTGCAACGGATATGTTGAATCCCTGCCGGAGCTGGTCTTTCATTGACCGAACCACCTGCCGCCGGTCTTTCAGCGACTGCGCGTGTTCAATGCGGAGCTCGAGGGTGAGTTGGGCTACGGGCATAACGTCACTCGGCCTCTTGAGTTTGACTCTACGGGGTGCCTCATTTTAACGCTGCACAAGCCGCAGGTTGATAGAGAATTTTTGGACGGGAGCAGGAAACGTGGGCTAAGACCGACCTATCGCAGCAATGCAAACGCCACAATGGTTTCGCTCGCATCCCCGGTTTCGCTCACCAGGCGCTCCTCTAACTCATGGGGAACGGGCATCTCGCAAGCGGCAATCTCCTCCTCGCTTGCTGTTACAAAGCAAAGCTCGCAGCATCCGAGCGAGTCACCCTCTGCCATGCGTACTGGCGGCCCGAATACCCTGCACGTCATCGGCCGCCATTGATAAACATCGCAAAGCCCCGTCGCCGGGTCCAGGGCCGGACAAGCTGCCTCGTCGGCAAACCCCTCAAACAGCTCGCGGTCCCCTTCCAACGTGCCCAGCACACCCGTCTCCACATCGCCTGGAAACTGCGGTCCGTACTCCGCAACCCACGCACGTGCGCGACGTGCGATTGTCTCAGCCTTGCGTGGGTCGGCCGCGCGCAAAGCTTGCATGCCCACCTGCAGCCGGGAGGCATCCAGCGCGTTGATTGCGAAGGCCCCGTGGCAACACTGCGTGCAACCTGGCCGGCATGCCAGCCATGCGCCCGCGCGTCGCGCAGCATCGGCCAGCGACGTATCCATGATCTGCACGAGTTCCGAATCGCCCGCAGGCAGCCGCATGGGCCAAGCATAGCGGAGATCGCAGTATCGTGGCATCTGAGCGACCACTTCCTCGCCGCTTCCCTTCGAACTGCCGAAGAACCATTCTGCAGTCGGTTCCATCTCGTTCACGCGCGTGCTATAACGGTCTCGGAACAACCCAGCGACCAAGACCTCTCGCTGGGCCCCATCCGAGGTCGACTTGCTTTACCTGGAGCGCATCCCCGCCGCCCCGCTCAATCAGTCCATTCGTTCGCTCTGGTATGCGCGCGCCGACGTTGTCGCACATCGCCGCGAACGCATCCTGCCCACCGGCTGTACTCAGGTCATCCTCAATCTCGCTCGCGACTTCCTGCTCGATTGTCCTGAAGGCCGGCCGGATCGACGCATGCCGCCGGCCCTCGTCGTTGGCGCGCGCTCGGTGTATGAGATCGTCGACAGCTCAGATATGGCAGATCTCATCGGCATTGTCTTTGCTCCAGGCGGATTCGCACACTTCGCATCAGACGCTGCTCATTTATTCAGTAACCAAAGCGTTGCGCTTTGCGACATCTGGGGATCGCGTGCCGGTACCCTCCGTGACCGCCTCCGCGAATTATCATCGCCGCAGGCACGCCTGCAATGTCTTGAGCAATTTCTATGCGCCCGGTTTGCAGATAAACTCGTCCGCCGCACTTTATCGCGGTCTGCTGAAATCAACTTTGCTCTTCGTCACTTTGAGAGCGCATCCAACATCGCGAGCGTTCGCGAAACGGCACGCCAGATTGGCTGGAGCGAGCGCCGATTTTCGCAGGTTTTTCGCGAAGAAGTCGGCTTTTCGCCGAAAGTCTGGTGCCGTATCCAGCGATTCCAACGTGCCGTCCGTCAGTTGTACACGGGCGCCGATATTCGCTGGGCCGAGCTTGCCCTCGACTGCGGCTACTACGACCAATCCCACTTCGCCAATGAGTTCCGCGCCTTCTCCGGCGTGGATGCCACCACCTACTTCGCGCGTCGCACGCTTTGGACCAACCACATCGCCGCCGACTAATCTCCGGCTCGCGCCCCGTCGATTTCCGATTTTTCCAAGATCAAGGCGACCTCGGTTTGCAATGCTGATGCAGTAGTTAATCACCACGGAGGTTCCCATGCCCGGTTCCGCACCCAATTCGCCCTCAACGATAATGCCCGCCATGCGTTATCGCGACGCTAATGCCGCAATCGAGTGGCTCTGCAATGTGTTCGGTTTCGAACGCCACGCCGTTTATCCCGGCCCCAACAACACCGTCGGGCACGCCGAACTGACACTGGGCGGCGGCATGATCATGCTTGGTTCAGGGAAAGATGACGAGTATGGCAAGGGCTTCAAATCACCATCAGAACTTGGCGACAAAGAAACCCGCAGCGTTTACATCATCGTGCCCGATGCCGATGCGGTCTACACCCGCGCCAAGGCTGCAGGCGGCAAGATTGTCCGTGAACTGCAAAACACCGATTACGGGAGCCGCGAGTTTGGGGTCAAAGATCCTGAGGGCCACTCGTGGTCTGTTGGTACCTATAATCCGTGGAAAACGCAAGGCTAGAGCCTCAATCGAGATCGACGATCTTGCCGGGGTTCATGCGATTTTCCGGATCGAGCGCGCGCTTGATGGTCCGCATGGTGTCTAGTGCGTTGCCGTGCTCGGCCTCGAGATATTTCTTCTTCCCGTAGCCGACTCCATGCTCGCCGGTGCAGGTGCCAGCCATCGCATGGGCGCGTTCTACCAGGCGATGCGCAAAGGCATCGGCTTCCCCGGCCTGCTCCGGGGCATGCGCGCAGAGCACGTGAAAATTGCCATCTCCCGCGTGGCCCACAATGGTCGCCGCAAAGCCGAGGCCGTCGAGATCGGCGCGCGTCGCCACAATGCACTCGGCAAGGCGTGAGATTGGGACGCAAACGTCCGTCGTAAGAACGCTGGAAAAAGGGCGAACGGCACGCGAGGCGTAGTAGGCATCGTGGCGCGCCTTCCACAGGCGTTCTCTGCCCGCGGGACTTGATTCCCAAGAGAGTCCGGAGGCGCCGTGCTCCAGGGCCAGCTGTTCGGCGAGCCGCGCAGATTCTTCCACGGCCGACTGGCTGATGCCGTGAAACTCGAACAGAATGGTCGGTAGCTCGACCAGGTCTAGATGCGAATAGCGGTTGATTGCCGCCACCATCCGGTCGTCCATGAACTCGATGCGGGCGACACCTACGCCAAGTTGGATCACTTCAATTACAGTTTCCACCGCATCCTTCACCGTCGGAAACGATCCGACAGCAACGGCGACCGCTTCCGGAAGGGCATGGAGCCGCAGCGTCACTTCTGCAATGACGCCGAGCGTCCCCTCCGCTCCGACAAACAGATGGGTAAGGTCGTAGCCGGCGCTGGACTTGCGGGCGCGTGTGCCCGTATGAATGACGCGGCCATCTGCAAGTACGACGGTAAGCCCGAGCACATTTTCTCGCATCGTGCCATAGCGGACAGCAGTAGTCCCCGACGCCCGGGTTGAGGCCATTCCGCCGATTGTTGCGTCAGCGCCGGGGTCGATGAAGAACGTGAGCCCCGTGTTCTCAAGCGCCTTGATGAGCTGTCCACGGCTGATGCCGGCCTCGACCGTGGCATCCATGTCGGCTGTGCCGATACGCAGCACGCGATTCATCTGCCGCATGTCAATGCAGATGCCGCCGCGTGTGGCATGAACGTGTCCCTCGAGCGAAGTTCCCGCGCCGAAGGGAACGACTGGCAGTCCGTATCGAGCGCTCACCTTAACAATCTCGCTGACTTCCTCTGTACTTTTCGGGAAGCAAACCAGATCCGGCGGGGCTGGCGGATGCGTGCTTTCTCCGTGGCTGTGGTGCTCACGGACGGCCTCCGATGCGCTCACGCGATCCCCAAGCAGGGAACGAAGATCGGCCAGGGCCGAAGCGATTGCGGACTGATTTGAAGTGAACGTCGGCATGGTCGTGTGCTGAAGATCATACCTGCGAAGTAAGGGTGACAGAAAGCATTGTTCTCGCGATAGACTCAATGCGTATTCCAAGAGAGGTCACCTTGAAATCAGGTCAGTGGATCGGTTCCCTTGCGGTTGTGATGTGTCTTGTTCCTGCCGGTTTTGCGCAGTCTCGCCTGCTGGTCGCCGAGAAGGGCAACCAGAGCCTGGCTATTGTCGATCCGGCCAGCGGAAAGGTGCTCGCGTCGGTCCCCGAGGGCGGTATCACGGGACACGAAGTGATTGCCTCAACCGACGGGAAGCTGGCGTTTGTACCCATCTACGGCAACTCCGGGGTAGGGAAACCGGGCACCGACGGCACCAACATCGCCGTCATCGACATCGCCGCACGCAAGGTCGTCGGCAACATCGCATTCGATCACGGCATTCGCCCGCATTGCCCCATGATCGGGCCGAAGGACGGCCAGCTCTACGTCACCACCGAGCTCGACAAGACCATTACTGTCATCGATCCCAAGACGCTGAAGATCATCGGCACAATTCCAACCGGCCAGCCCGAGAGCCACATGCTCGCCCTCTCGCACGATGGCCGCCGCGCCTACACCGCCAACGTCGGGCCCGGCACCGTGTCCGTCATCGACATCGCCGGCACGCAAGGTGCTCAAGATCATCCCCATCTCCGCGAACACGCAGCGTATTTCTATTTCGCCCGACGACAAGTGGGTCTTCACCGCCGATCAGACCAAGCCACAGATGGCTGTTATCGACACCACTACCAACACCGTCGCAAAGTGGATTCCGATGGAGGGAATCGGCTACGGCACCGCACCGACCCCCGATGGCCGCTGGCTGCTTGTCGCTTTACCCGACCAGAACAAAGTCGCCGTTATCGACTTGCAATCGATGCAGGTGGCGCGTACGGTACCTGTCGGCGCTTATCCGCAAGAAGTCATCGTCCGTCCCGATGGTAAGTCCGCCTACGTCTCCTGCGAACACGCCGACCAGGTCGACGAGATCGACACCTCAACTTGGAAAGTCACCCGCACCATCTCCACTGGCAAACTGGCCGACGGCTTGGCCTGGGCAGCGACGAAATGAAGCACGGGCCAATTCGAACATCGACAGTGATCGAGAAAGAGGGCGATGCCCGCGGAGAATATCCGTCCGAATATCTCGCGGACCGTTATACCAAGCGTGTCATGACTGGAATCGGGCTCGCTCCACTTGCACTCGCAGTTGTGACATCGCTACTCCGCTATTTTGGATTGATGAACCGGCCGTTCGCCACAGGCGATCTTATCGGTATTGCAGCAACGGGCATGCTGGCGATTGTCGGTTTCTGTTTAGGTGAACCAGCGTGTAGAGTGCCTTTACGAAGATGCGATTGAGAAAACTACCTGAGTCTGTCTACGCGCAGACTTGATCGCGAAAACATTCTAGGATGGAGAGGGAAGATCGTATCGCGGCTATACCTACATTCTCGTACCGCGCGACAAATCTAGAAATATGTCTTTGCCGCCGATCTTCCGATGGGACAAGACATTCTTCGAGTGGAAGAAATCGATTGCTCACCTGAAAAACTAGGACATGAAATCAACAGCGACGATCAGGCTTTTGCTGGCTACCCAATCGCCCGGTCCCACGTTTCAAGCGTCCGCTTGAACTCGCTCATGAACTTGCCGGCGTCGGCGCCATCGATCAGCCGATGATCGAAGCCGAGGCAGTAATACTGCATCGAGCGAATGGCAATCGTGTCGTTGCCCTCGGCATCGGTGAGCACCACCGGTTCCTTCTTCAGCGCGCCGATGGCCAGGATCGCCGCCTCCGGCTGGTTGATGATCGGCATGCCGAATTCGTCGCCGAAGATGCCGGGATTGGTCAGGGTAAAGGTGGATCCGCCCACTTCGTCCGGCGAAAGCTTCTTCGTGCGTGCGCGTCCGGCAAGATCGTTGATCGTCTTCGCAATGTTCGCGAAGTCGCGCTTCTCGGCCTCGCGCACGGTGGGCACGATTAGTCCCCACTCCAGCGCCACCGCGATACCGAGATTGATATTTGCGTGGTATTGAATATTGTTCTCGACCAACGACGCATTCACGATGGGGAAACGCCGCAGAGCCTCGACCGCCGCCACCGCGATGAACGGCATGTAGGTAAGCTTCACGCCGTGGCGCTGCTCAAACCCAGACTTCTCGCGTTCGCGCAGGCGTGCAACGCGCGTCATGTCCACTTTGTAGACCGAGTGCACATGCGGACTGATGCGCTTGCTCTCGACCATTCGTTGCGCGATGATCGAGCGCATTTTCGTCAGCGGTACTACGTCGGCGGTGAGCGCCTTCGGCTGCGGCAACTCTGCCTTGGGCTTCGGGGGTGCGGCCACCGACGTCTTCGGCGCGCCCGCGGCTTTCGCACTACCTTGACTCACGTAGCGCAGAATATCTTCCTTGTTAATCCGCCCGTCCGAACCCGATGCCGGGTACCAGCCTCAGATCAACTTTGTGCTCCCTGGCAATTTTTCGTACCAGCGGTGAGGATCGAATCCGCCGATCCGGATCAACCACCTGCGGTGGGGCCAACGGCGCCTGCGGCGCGCCTGCGGCTGTTGGGGGACTCAGTGTTTCCGTGGGCTCCATCAAGTGACCTGTGGGCTGAGCTTCTGCTGCACCGCTGCCACCGATCACCGCAACCACCACGTTGATCTGAACGGTTTCGCCTTCGCCTGCCTTGATCTCTGTCAGCACACCGGCTACGGGCGAAGGAATCTCCGCGTCCACTTTGTCGGTTGAAATCTCGAACAGCGACTCGTCCTTTTCGACCGTATCGCCGACCTTCTTGAGCCACTTGGTGATGGTCCCCTCGAAGATCGACTCGCCCATCTGCGGCATCACGATTTCGATACCACTGCTCGTTGCTCTTGCTGCTGCCGGAGGCGCTTTCGTTTCCTGCGGGGGCTCTGCGCGGCCTTTCGCTTGCGGAGTTAGGGCCGCAGCGGGCGCTGACTTCGACGCAGCAGGTTTCTCCCTGGATTTTTCAGGAGCGGGGGCAGCCTTGGCCACTGACCCTTTCTCACTCAACACTGCAACCACGGTGTTGATTTCGACTGTTGCCCCCTCCGGAAACCTGATCTCGGTGAGGACGCCGGCCATGGGCGAAGGAATCTCTGCATCCACCTTGTCCGTAGAAATCTCAAACAGCGGCTCGTCCTTCTCCACTGCTTCGCCGACCTTCTTGAGCCACTTGGTTATGGTGCCCTCAACGATCGACTCGCCCATCTGGGGCATGATTACGTCGGTTGGCATGAATCCTTCACTCCGCCATGCGGGACTATCAGCACCCGCCCGGTTCCTGCCGGATTATAAATTGTGGCCCATACCGGATGGCCCTGCGACTCGCTTGAATATCACTCATGCCTGCACCGGGTCCTCAGGATCGCCATGCAACCTCTTCACCTCGGCGGGAATCTGGAGGGGCGTGTCCTCTGCATGAGCCGGAATCGCCGCAGCCTGCGCCCTCAAGGTATCGAGGTTCTCAACTGCCAGCACCTGCTGCCCGAACACATGCCCGAACTGCCGCGCCGCCTGGTGCGCAATCTCCTCAAGCCCCGGCACATTCACACCCTCTGGAACTTCGCGCTCGAGGCTGGTCACCGGCTTGTCTGTAATGCCACAGGGATTGATCAGTTGAAAGTCGCGCAAATCCGTTGTCACGTTGAATGCGAATCCATGCGAAGTAATGCCGCGCGACACATGGATCCCAATTGCGCCGATCTTGCGATCTTTTTCTTTGGCCGGATGCTGGTCAGACTGTGTCACCGTCCGCGATGACACCGCACCACACTCCCGTCAGCCCCGCGATCCGCCCCGCACGTACGCCGTACACTCCACACACCCGTATCAGTGCTTCTTCCATCATGCGTACAAAATCTACCGGCCCCAGCCGCCCGCCCTTTGCATTCTGCAGGCTGCGCAAGTCAAAAATTGGATAGCCGACCAGTTGTCCCGGTCCGTGATACGTCACATCGCCACCGCGATTGATCTCGTGCAACGTCACCCCGCGTGCGGCCAGCAGATCATTTGAAGCCAGCACATTCTCGCGCCGCGCATTGCGCCCCAGCGTCAACACCCGCGGATGCTCGAGAAGCAGCAGCACGTTGTGCACGCGACCCTCAAGCCGCAACGCCGCAATCTCGGCCTGCAGCCGAAGCGCCTCGTCGTATGCCAACCGACCGAGAAACAGGTACTGAATCATCGCTACCTTGATTGTAGCCAGCGGTCCTGCAGCTCCGGCGGGGTAGCCTTCATTCCTCAAGCCGTGCCGCAAACAGTCTTGCAAACACAACTCGATGCTCCCAGGCGACCAGCGCCCACAGAAGCGTCGCAAACGCACCCATCCCAATACCACTCGGGTTCATCAAGAGGTGATAGGTAAGGATGTTGAACAGCACTGGCCCCAGAAGCGTCAGGCCAAGCCCGACATATCGATTCACCAGTAGCAGAATCCCCGAGATAACCATGATCGCGCCCACCACATAGAAGTAATGCGCGGCAAACAATGCGGCCGTAAATTGTCCGGCGAGCCCTGGCGGCATCTGTCCCATGGGAATGAAATGCAGGAACATGTTTGATCCGAAGACCAGAAACATAAACCCCAGCAGGTAGCGGGCAATCGTGCCAACAATCTTCACGGGCAACTCCTAGGATTGGGATGAACTCGAAAGACTCTTACCGAGTCGAGTATCCAATGGATGCTCGGCAAACGTTGCCCGATTCACAGAACCAGCGTTCGTCGTAACTCTCGTTCCGAAGGGGTTTCTGAATTTTGACAGAGTTGAGAGAATAATACGGCGGGCTGCGGCATCGGTAAGGATGCCGCAGCTCGCGATGCCCGCTGCCGACAAAGGATGCCGGAGCTGACATGTGTAGGTTGGAACTGCCTTCCCCAAGCGTCCCAACCCGCTTGGACCAGGGTCCATTTGGAGGTCTGGATCCTAGTCCATTGGGTTCCATCAGGCAAGAAAACGACGGAACCCAAGCTCAATCTTTTGTGTAGCAAATTGCCTATTCGATTGAATTTCATCATCGACTCTTAAATAGAGCCGAATGCCGAATACTCTTCAAATAGCCTGAATCGTCGACGCCGACGGTCCTGTGAAACTGGAGAGATGTGCGCGGGACTGACCACCACAAAACGCTGTCGTGGTCGCTATGAGATCGGATGCTGGCTTAGAGAGAGAACTGCGATGGAGGGCCGCGGGACGGATTGGGGCCTCCCATGTCCTGCTGACCGAAAGATGCAACGGAGAACAGAAAACGCGTGCGTGCATGGCATCGGGGAGCCGATACAAAACCCGTCTGGATGCTGATTTTCTTACCGCGAATCCTGTGCAATCGAGGCGCCGGTGCACGATGACCTGGCATCGTGGCCACCAACTGATCCAGGGTGTAGACGGCATCTACTCCGACGGACGCAGTACGGAGATGAGATTTTGGGACCTTGCATGAGGGCGCGCCAATGGTTCTGGCCAATGCCCGTTGCGCGGACGGAGCCAGAATAACGGCGAAGAGCAAAGCTCTAAGGATTAAACTGCGTGCCTTCATGATAGGGAGCCTTGAGTATAACCAGCAACAAAACGATTTCGCAATTAAATCATGCGCGTCAGCTTAACTATTTGGTGTTAGGAGAGCATTGCATAGTAAAGCGCGGAGCAAGGGTTGCAGCGCAGAAAGAACCGTCGCGCGAATATACAAATACGACGGAGCGCTAGACTTCGGCGAATCATGTCGAATGTGAAAAGGAAGTGGCCATGCGACCTCTCTTTGCGATGACGGATTTTAAAATGACAGTAACTTCAGAGGTGTGGACAGCCGCATTAATCACGACGTGAGTGACCTTCGACAGTTGGGGCAGAGGTCATCCATAAGATAAGTAAGTCAACAAGCGGAACATAAGTGGTGGGTCACGGCGCGGATTGCGCGCTGTGACCCGTGACTATTCGGCAAAAGGACCTGTAAGCCGAATTCTGTCGTGTGCGGTCATTCCTCTAGGCGCCGCGTTGCCGCGAACGCTCATCAGCGACCTACCCGGAGGTTTCGGCAATTGCTCAAGCCGCCTAAGCGCGTCGGGCCGATGCGCAGCGCCGTCTGGCTCTTGACGGCAGCTTCCCTCCCTATTTGGTCTTGCTCCGTGTGGGGTTTACCCTGCCCCCGGCTTCACAGCCGGAGCGGTGCGCTCTTACCGCACCATTTCACCCTTACCTCAGCGCGGGAACTGGCCGTTAAGGCGAACCTTTTCGGAGCTCCCGGGTTTTCCTCCCGAAAGAGGGGTAGCCGAGGCGGTATTTTTTCTGTGGCACTGGCCGTCTGTGAACCTTAAAGCTCACATCCCGGACGTTATCCGGCACACTGCCCTGCGGAGTTCGGACTTTCCTCCCCCGGGATCCACGTGAGTGGATTCCGGCAGCGACCGCCCGGTCCTCCTGCCACCTCAAGTGTATCCCGAATTCATAGCGCAGTGGCCCGCTTGCCATCCGATACCATGAACACATGCTCCGCGTGAAACTGCTTGAAGAAGGCTCCCGGCTGCCCGTTGTTGCGCACCCCGGTGAGGATTTGGGATACGACGTGTTCTCGCTTGAAACGGTCCTGCTCGAACCACACAAAACCGTCCGCGTTCGTACCGGAATCTCCGTTGAGGCCCGCCATCCCGAATCGGGCATTCCTCTCGGGTTGCTGGTTCGCGACCGCTCTTCGATGGCTTCAAAGGGAATTGCCACGACGGCCGGAGTGATCGATGCCGGCTATCGCGGCGAAGTTCAGATCGTGATGACCAACCTCGGCGTGGCTGCGATCGAGATCAAAGCCGGGGAGAAGATCGCGCAGATGATTCCTGTGCCGGTACTCACGGGTGAGATTGAACAGGTTGACACGCTTGAAGATTCGGCACGCCTCGCAAAGGGCTTCGGAAGCTCGGGCCGCTGACCCCCTGCTTATCCACGGCTTGAAAACTACGACCGATGTTCGCTGTGCAGGTGGTTGCCAGTGCGCTCGGTGGGCACGGCGGCCCCTAACCCAGGAAGTGACGCCGTGCCCTACGCCCTTATGCAACAACCCCGGTGATGCCTGTGGCGACAACCGCTGATGACGGCTGTGTACCTCTGCCATGGGCGGAATCTACCTTGGCCACTTGCCGATGACCGAAATTACATCCTGCGGATGAGGTGGATGATGGACCAGCCGGCGGCAACGCCGATAGAGCGCACCATGGTGGCATCGAATGGCATGAAGAGAGCGAATCCCACGCCGGAAACGGCCCAGATCAACAGGGCCCAGGTGAGCGTGTTTCGTTTGTCTCCGTAGCTGTGTCTCAGACTAGCCAGCAGCCTGCTTTGTTGATAGTTCTCGTCCATTGTGTTGCTGTCTCCTCTGCTCTAGAACCGGTCGGGGAGTTCCGTAACACACACATCCAAACCCGAAAGTACCGTCTGGGAATAGCTACAAAGTAACCTGTTGTTCTCGTTACCCAAATACCCCTAAAGGGCTAATACCTGCTTGGCCCAGCCATTCACAGGTCTTAATCACGCATGAAAGCTTGTTAACCAAGGTGCCGCTCATCCGTTGTTCCCGGTAGACGAGCTTAAAGAGGCCACTTCGACCTGAGGGAAGACAACAATGGAAAAGCATCGCGTGGTGTATCGGATTCTTACTGCAATTACCTTCTCAATCTTGCTTCATGGCAGTCTTGCAGCGGCGCAGACGCGCGTGGCAACTCCGGCATCCACGGTGGGAACTGCGCCTGCTCCTAACGACCACGACGTGGCAATTACCCAAACGGAGTTGATTCGCCTGCTCAGGCTCAGCCCGACGCTGACCACGGTGGTTTCGCATGATCCGTCCCTGCTGTCGAACCCGGAGTATGTTGCGCACAACAACCCGCAGCTGGCGACGTTTCTGACAGCGCATCCAGAGGTGGCACGCAATCCCGAGTTCTACCTGTTTTCGCACTTGAAGCACGAGGATGGGCAGCCGGATGAGGCGCTGCAGCGGGAAGTGTGGCCGGACGTATATCGCTCACAGGGGCAGCCCACGTCGTTTGAGCGGATTTGGAGCGACCTGATTCCGCTTCTGGCCTTTGCATGCGGCTTGACCGGGATCTTTCTGCTGGCCCGGATGTTTGTCGAGAATCGCCGCTGGAGCCGCATCTTCAAGCTGCAGAGCGAAGTGCACGGAAGGCTGATCGACAAGTTCACCAGCAACCAGGAACTGGGTGCCTACATGGAGACCGAAGCAGGCAGGAAGTTTCTTGAAGCTGCGCCGATTCCTGTCGGCATCGAAGCGGATCGCCGGATGCCGAGCGCGGTGGCGCGGATATTGACGCCGCTGCAGGCTGGAATCGTGATGGTGCTGCTGGGTATCGGTCTGCTGTCTCTGCGGCATGCGGGACCGGACATGGACACGCCGATGCTGGTGTTTGGAACGGTGGTGCTGATGCCCGGAATCGGCTTTATCATCTCTGCAGGCGTTTCGTGGCTGCTGGCGGCGAAGCTGGGTTTGATGCCGGCTGATTCCGGAGCACAAAGCAGGCTCGATTCGCCCCTGGGCGCTTCCTCGGTATTCAAGGACAGGCAGTGAGTTTCGGGGAGCCCGGTGAAGGTGAGGAAACAGAGGCCCATGTCCTGGGAGTCGATCATTCCGAATGCGCTGGCAGGCGAGGGACAAGCCCTTGCCGCCAGCCCGCCCGCCGCGGCGATGGATAACGAGCAGTTCGCTGCATTTTATGCGCGATCGGCCCGGTCGCTCTGGGCCTACGTGGCGCGCGTAAGTCGCGACCCTGCGCTTGCGGACGATCTCACGCAAGAAAGCTATGTGCGATTTCTATGCGCCGATCACGAACCTGGACGGTGAAGTGGCGGCGCGGAAATATCTGTTTCGAATTGCAACCAATTTGTTGCGCGATCACTGGCGGCGTCCGCAGTCTTCGTCGATTGAGGAGATGCCGGAAGAGATATTCAAGGCGAAATGCGGAGTGGCGCAGTCGGATTCGCAAGCCATGCTGGAGCCGGCGATGGCGCTGATGCGGCCGCGCGACCGGCAGTTGCTGTGGCTGGCCTACGCAGAGGGATATTCGCATCACGAGATCGCGGAAGTGACAGGGCTGGCCTCAGCGAGCATTCGTTTGTTGCTGTTCCGGGCGCGGCGCAAGATGGCGCGACTGCTGCGGCACGGAGGCAACGTATGAGCCCGTTTTCATGTGCACGCGAACGCGAGGTCACAGAGTTGCTCGATCGGGGCTATTGGCCTGAGGCTTGCCCGGCCGACCTGCGTGAACACGTTGCGTCCTGCCGCATGTGTTCCGATCTGGTGCTGGTATCCCAGGCATTTCAAGCTGCGCACAAGCAGTCACCGGCATTGCCGCATTTGGAGTCTGCCGGCGCGCTGTGGTGGCGGGCACAGTTGCGACGCCGTAACGCAGCGATTGAAAAAGTTGGAAGGCCCATTCTTGGTGCGCAGATCTTTGCGCTGGTCATCTCGGTGGTGGCGGCTGTCGCGGTGGTTGCAGCGCGCGGTGAAACGCTAAGAGCCTGGTTCGCGGACCTGCCGCGAGCTTTGCACCTGGATGCTTTATTGCCTGCTGCGTTCGGCCAGTCCAGCGGGATCGTATCGATTGTGATTCCAGTACTCGCAACCATTGCATTGCTAAGCGGCGTTGTAGTTTATCTAGCGACGGAAAAGCAATAGTCTGGTTGCATATTCAAACTTGCGGCTACCCGGCAATCCGCAACTGTGATTGCCGCAGCGGTAACATTTTCGCTCACATGCTGAGTGGCGGACTGAATTGGTCGTACTTCGAACGTCTAATTCCCTGCAAACTTTTGTGGAAAACTAAAAATATTGGAGGGGGGGTGGGGGTACCCTCTCTCGCCTGTTGGCCTGAAGCCGAACACTCTGCGGCTACCTATGATTCTGCCTTAAACGAGCGCAAATCCCTGCAAAACTGCGCCAAGATTTTAATCTTTGGAATGTGAGGGTTGGCGCATCGGGCGGCGATTGCGCACTTGACAGCTGCGGGGTATGAGCATGTTTGGCTGTTCCTCGGACCAGGTTTCGACCCAGAAGTTGTGGCACTTTGAACGATCTCCATCAGAGTGGTTCTTGGTTGGTGAAGCGGAGACAGGCTCTGGTGGAGACCAACCTGTCAAGGAATAGCCAACTGGAGACTCATCGATCCGATGAGCTGGGGAGCCGGGTTGCACTGGCTCCCCGTTTGCATTGGTGAGGCAGGCCTCGGCGCTTTCTCCAGGATCGATAGATTTTCCCATGCCTTGGAAAACTCATGGTCGCTGCTGCCGTGTCGTTTCGGGCGCAGGCAGCTTCGAACTCCTCCGGGGTCTTGTATCCCAGTGCGGGAGTGGAGCCGCAGCCGATTGTAGTAGTGTTCGATGAACTCTTCGAGGTGGGCGTTCAGTTCATCGATGTACTGATACTTATTGGCATAGATCTCTTCCCGCTTGAGGGTCTTGATGAAGCTCTCGCAGAAGGCATTGTCGTAAGGATTACCGGGACGGCTCATGCTGCGGCAGGATGCCGTGGATATCCAAGAGTGCGCGTGTACTGGCTGGAAGCGTACTGGATGCCGCGATCGGAGTGATGCACCAGGCCAGCAGGCTGACGCAGGGCGATGGCTCGTTGGAGAGCCAACAGCGGAAGGCGCGTGGTAGGGTGGTGCCACGCGCCCATCCGACGTTACTTGCGAGAGAACCCATCCGAGCACGTACGGCCAGAGTAGGCGGACATCCTGGCGCAGCCGGATGTTGGTGAGGGCCGGCAACCCATAGCTGGTTGATCGCCGTGAGGCTTCATGCGCCTGGCCAGGTTCACGATAGACGCGCCTGGTCAATGATCCGACGCGGTGGTCGCGACGAAGGCCCTTGGCTCGATGCCCAGCAGGTTATCCTCGCGCATCAGCCGCAGCACGCGCTTATGGTTGACGGCCATGCCGCGGCGCCCGGTCGACTGTCACCCGCCGGTAGCCGTCGGCGGCGGCGATGGCGCTCAAGCACGATCTGCTCGTGGATGGCGGTTGCGCACCTCCATCTGCTCCTCGCCGGGATAGCGGGGTCGGAGAAAACGGTAGTAGTCCGGCGCGGCTGACCGTGGCCAGCCGGCACGATCGGCTCTATACCAAGGCTGCATTGCGTCGGCATCTGTTCCGGATCACTTCCCAGATGCCTTGGCGCCGACCGGTATCGCTCGGGCGCAGAGCCCCGACCTTTACGCAGGCAGCCTTCAAAAAATCCACTTCCGCTGTCTTCTTCGCCAGCGCTTTCTTCAACTGAAGGTTCTCCTGGTGGAGCCGCTGTTCGGCGCTGTGGCCTTTCTCTTCGTCCCGCTGCCGGCCTGCTCGCCACGAATACAAAAGCTGGCGCGAGATCCGAGTTCACGACATAACTGCGCCACATTCGCTGCCACTGACAAGCGACGAAGCGCTGTCTCCCGGAACTCCCGGCTGTACTTCACATACTTCTGACCCATTTGCAGTTCTCCCTTCCCTGCAAACTGTCAAAATACTATCTGTCTCACTTTCGGGGTGCACTCCAAGCGGGGTATGAGCATGTCTGGCTGTTCCTCGGACCAGGTTCGACCCAGAAGTTGTGGCATTGGCGTAGTTGAGCGCAAGATTAAAGTTCTGATCGGATCGTGATTGTATCGTGATCAACCCTTCCCTATGCCGTATCTTCGCCTTCAGTTGGCGATAATAGGCACCTATCGATTTCGCTCTGACTACTTCAGTCGCGTGGCATTGTGCCAACGCCACAGGCCTAGCAAGGCGGAAAAGAAGTATCCCTGGGCCAAGCCGAAAGACAGGAAGCTGAGCAGCACACATGTCAACTGCAGGAAATACTGAGGAGTTCTAACATCGGCGTCTATCCACTTCGCGAGTACGAATAGCAGAATGAATGAGGCCATGAACGCCACACATCGCGTGCCGTGCAGCTTTGGAGTTTGGTCCTTCTTCCGCCAAGACCTGTACGCAATGACAATCGCAAGTACTGGTCCGAACAAGAAGAACGTCAGAAGTTCCAGTCTTTCTGTCAGCCACAGATAGTGTGGATTCATAAGCGCAGCTCAAATGGTTTTACGGTCAAGTGTAATCCAAATGTGACCCGGCTATTCAAGCTTCGACGGCGTTCCGGTGGGATTGTGGCCCACTCGTCAGTTTGACGTTTGTTCGCCCCGGCCCCGGCGGGCCGCGACGGGGTTAGGGACGAGTCGACGGTGATTCGCTCGGAATGCCGGATTAACGCCTCCTCGACAAATTCACCGGCGCCGAACTTATGGCACATCGTATTGCAGAATGCTGCTTAGAGCCTTTCGAAGTGCTGCTTTGTACTTCTCATTGCCTGTTCTGTCGGTGTTCTCTGAGAACCACACAGAGCCGAAGCTGTTGCGAGGCTTGTCTTCTCCGTATCGAAATGCGCAAAGAAGACCTGCTTAGAGCGTGGGGAATAGAGAAGCACTCCAAAGATCCCCCCATCCAAGCCGCCGCAATCATGGGCTGCGCATCCAGAAAACTCTACAACCTGCTCTCCGTCATCCATGGACTCGATCTTCAAGTTACGGGAATCACTCACATCGAAATCGTCAGAGAGCTTGCCGGATCGCCATTCTGGATCAAGGCCGCCCATGATGCGGTGAAGAACAACTACGCGCCAACCTGAATGAGAACCACTGAGGATCGCAACATTTGCTCCGCGACGGTCGTCGCTGTCGAAACTCAGAATCGAATAAATCTTCTGGCTGGACGTTGTTCCGCTCATCGATTGGACCTTGCGTTAGCAAGCATAGTGCATTGAATGCGTGACTGCGTGTGGTTGAGCGCAAGATTAAAGTTCTGATCGGATCGTGATTGTATCGTGATCAACTCGGAAGTAACTCCGATCGAGACCGACCGAAGAACAACTGCAGATTCCTCCGCTCCGCTTTGCTCCGGTCGGAATGACAGTCTTGTGAAGGGAAGAGTCGTTGATTGGAGCGAGTTGTGGACAACTCGTCCCTTCGATGTGTCTTCGCCGTTCCCGGAAAGCCGTCCTCCCGGATCATGGATCGTGGGGGGAAGAGTCGGTCGGTCACAAACCCGGAATGGAAGACATGACTGGGTAACTCTGGAAAATCTTCGCATCAAGCCATCCGGGCGCCCTTGTCTCGACATAAAGGGCGTAAAGAGACTGGCTCGCAGTCATGAACAAGCGGTTTCTCTTGGTGCCACCGACAGAGATTGGCGCACGTTTCAGGAAGATGAATCTTTCCGATGAGAGTGCCGTCGGGGGCGAAGACATGCACCCCGTTAAAGTCTTTCGCGGCCCACCCGGCAGCGGACCAAACGTTGCCGTCCACATCGCAGCGAATGCCATCGGAAGTGCCCGGCGACATGTTACAAACATGCGCCCGTTCGTCAGCCTCACGGCGGGTGGCACCGATGTGGAGGCGCTATCCAGTTGAGGGTGCCCGGTCCCTTGCTTTTGGGGACCGGGGAAGACGAAGCTGACTGCCGAAAGCGCATCCACTCCGGCAACTGCCCGCCCCTGTGCTGAGCGGTCCATGCAGACTCAATCTCTACGGACCCGCGGATGCCGGTCTGGTAGTGGCGATGGCTCGACCAACGCCAGTCTTCCCGCTTCGCGACCAGCCCTCGGTGGACCGGGTTCCGATGGATGCACCACGAGAATACTCCAACCGTGAACGCGGCTGCAGTGATCAGTGGGCCTACCTCCCCGGTCCCTAAAAGCGCGGGACCGGGGGCACCCTCGCCCTCGGCGTGGTTGAAAGCGATCTTCGGGAGCGGGCCAAGCGGCAGCAGTACGGGAGTGAAGGGCAATTCATCCCCATGCAGAAGGCTTAGCACCCGCGCTCACCATTGAATCGCCAGAATCTTGCGCCCCTCAACCAAACACAAGTCTCTGTCACTTTTGCCAGTAGTCTGACACCGGGATAAGGCATAAAGAATTTCTCAGCGGCGTTGAAAGGGAACCTCAATCCGAGGAAGTCGGTCGGATGTGAGGTTCGTCCACATCCATTCCCCCGAAGTCTGAACGAATCTGTGTCTTCCCTTTGAGTTGACGACGGCCCCGCACAAGGAGCCGTGCCGTCCGCGGCGATTCGCGGTCAGAACTAATCGACCTGGAGAAGATCCTGGAGAAGATGATGACGCGCCTATTCCCTCAAGTATCGAATGGCCTGCTGGAGGTGACCCGTGGCTAATCAGTCAGAGGCTCAAAGCAACTCGCTCAACGGAGCTACATCCACGCATCGCAAGGTCCTGCCCGTGCCGGAGCCGCAGTATCCCCCCATCACCGAGCTGGATGTGCAGAATGCAACTGCTCCGCCGCGGTTTCAGGTGAAAGCGCCGAAAGGCGCACCCAACGTGGTGGTCATCCTTCTCGATAACTTCGGCTTCGGAGACTCGTCTACATTCGGCGGGCCTATCGACATGCCAACGTTGGAACGACTGGCCGAGGACGGGCTTCGCTACAACAACTTCAAGGTGCCTCCGCTGTGTTCGCCGAGCCGCATGGCGTTGCTTACCGGGCGCAACAGCCATAGCACGAACTTCGGCGTGATCTCGGAAATTGCCACCGCTTTTCCGGGGTATACCGCGATGCGTCCAGCCAGCGTCACCATGCTGCCTGAGATCCTGCGGCTCAACGGCTTCAACACGGCGATGTTTGGCAAATGCCACGAACTGGGGCCATGGGAAGCCAGCGTTGTCGGACCATTCGACCGCTGGCCCATGAATAGCGGCTTTGAGCGCTTCTACGGCTTCATGGCTGGCGAGGCTGACCTGTTCCATCCGGTCATTTACGACAACATGAACAGAATTGATGTGCACCCTGACGACGATTACTATGCCAGCTCCGACATCACTGACAAAGGCATCGAGTGGGTGCGTTCCCAGCATTCGCTGGCTCCCGACAAACCGTTTTTCGTTTACTACTCCGCGATCGGCACGCACGGACCGTTTCAGGTGCCCGAGAAGTGGCGCGACAAGTACAAGGGCAAATTCGACCAGGGCTGGGACCAGGTGCGAAAGGAAACACTGGCCCGGCAGATCAAGCTCGGCGTCGTGCCTCCGGGCACTGAACTCGCACCCAAGCCTCCGGGAATCCAGGAATGGGACGATCTAACAGCCGATGAGAAAAAGGTTTTCGCCAGGTACATGGAAATCTATGCCGCCTTCGCCGAGGTGACGGACTACGAAATCGGGCGGTTCCTCGATGCAATCGAAGAGCTGGGCCAAATGGACAACACGATGGTTATCTACATCACCGGCGACAACGGCCCTGTCTTTCAGGGTGGTCCCATCGGGGCCTTCAATGAGTTGTCCGTGTTCAATGGACTGCCGGAGCCTCTCGATGTTGCATTGGCGAATCTAGATAAATTCGGCGGCCCTCATTCCCACATTTTGTATCCCAATGGATGGGCGTTCGCCGGAGCCACGCCCTTTTCCTGGGGTCACCAGGTGGCCTCCTACGGGGGCGTCTGCCAGCCGATCGTGATTCATTGGCCGAAAGGCATCGAGGAAAAAGGCGGCCTGCGCACGCAGTGGTACCACATGATCGACATTGCTCCAACTGTGCTGGAGGCAGTTGGGGTAACCGAGCCTGAGGTCGTCCATGGGGTCACGCAGAAGCCGATCGAAGGCGTGAGCATGCTCGACACTTTGAATAACGCTGAGGCGAAGTCGCGCCGCACCAAACAATACTTCGAGATGGCAGGCAACCGGGGCATCTATCAGGACGGCTGGTTTGCCACCACCGTGCACCGTCCGCCGTGGGAGGCTAAGGCCCGCGCTACGTATGCCAACGACAGATGGGAGCTTTACAACGTGGAAGAAGACTTCAGTTGCGCGCACGACCTTGCCGCGAAATATCCCGACAAGCTCGAAAAGCTGAAGGGAGTCTTCCTCGAAGAGGCCGTCAAGTACAACGTGCTGCCCCTCGACGACCGCGCGTGGGAACGCTTTAACGCCGCCCTCGCTGGCCGTCCGGATTTGTTGGAAGGCCGCACTGAGATGACGGTCTATGAAGGAATGAAAGGAATTCCCGAGAACGGTTTCATCAACATCAAGAACCGCTCCTTCGTGATTACAGCCGACATCGAAATCCCCAAGGGAGGCGCGGAGGGCGTGGTCATTGCACAAGGCGGCGAAATGGGCGGTTGGAGCCTCTACCTCAAGAACGGCGCACCCAGGTTCGCCTACAACTTCCTCGGTCGCGAGATTTCGAAGATCGCTGGACCCGATCGCCTGCCATCCGGAAAGGTGATGCTCCGCTTCGAGTTTGCTTACGATGGCGGACGCCCTGGCGCGGGAGGGAATGGCTCACTCTTCGTCAACGATCAAAAGGTCGCCACAGGGCGCATCGAGCACACCCATCCAAACGCTTTTGGCGCGGAAACAACGGACGTGGGCGAGAACCTCTATACGGCTGTCAGCGATGACTACAAGGTGGGTGATAACAAATTCACCGGCAAGATTCACAAGGTGACCGTCCAGATCGGCAAGTCCAATCTCAGCGAGGAGGGACGGATAGCTGTCGAAGAACTGCGCATGAAGAGAGCGCTGATCGGCTAATTGCGCCGTGAACACCCAAAGTGGAGGGTGGCACCGATGTGGAGGGGCTATCCAGTTGAGGGTGCCCCCGGTCTCTCGCTTTTGGCGACCGGGGAAGAAGAGGCTGACTGCCGGGAGCGCATCCACTCCGGCAACTGCCCGCCCCTGTGCGAGCAGTCCATGCCGACTCAATCTCTACGGACTCGCGGATGCCGGTCTGGTAGTGGCGATGAGTCTGAGGTCACACACCCGGAATGAAGACATGACTGCCCAGTAACTCTGGGTAAATCTTCGCATCAAGCCATCTGGACGCCTATCAAGCCATCCGGACGCCTTCTGTCCCGACATAGAGGGCGTAGAGAGACTGGCTCGCAGTCATGAACAAGCGGTTTCTCTTGGTGCCGCCGAAACAGAGATTGGCGCAGGTTTCAGGAAGATGAATCTTTCCGATGAGAGTGCCGTCGGGGGCGAAGACATGCACCCCGTTAAAGTCTTTCGCGGCCCACCCGGCAGCGGACCAAACGTTGCCGTCCACGTCGCAGCGAATGCCATCGGAAGTGCCCGGCGACATGTTTACAAACATGCGGCCGTTGGTCAGCCTCACGCCATCCACAACGTCATACACCTGAATCGGGCGCGGAGCGTCCGGATGCTTTGGAACTGCGCTATCCACGATGTAAAGCAGTTTTTCGTCGGGAGAGAAGCACAGTCCATTGGGCTTTTCAAGATCGCTGGCCACAACTGTTGCGACGCGCGTATTCGGGTCGAGCCGGTAAACATTGGCCGGGAGTTCGAAAGCAGCTTTGTGGCCTTCGTAATTCGACATAATGCCATAGCCGGGATCGCTAAACCAGATGGCCCCATCGGAATGGACTACCAGGTCGTTCGGAGCGTTGAGCTTCTTGCCTTGAAAGCTATCCATGAGCACTGAGACTGTGCCGTCATATTCGGTCCGCGTGACGCGGCGTGTGTCGTGCTCGCAAGTGAGCAACCTGCCCACACGGTCACGGCTATTTCCATTGCTGTAATTCGAGGGGCTGCGGAATACAGTGACCTCTCCCGTTTCCTCCAGCCATCGGAGCATACGGTTGTTGGGAATGTCGCTAAAGACAAGGTATCCACCGTCGCCAATCCACACTGGACCTTCTGCCCAGCGCGCACCCGTAAACAAGCGCTCTACCGCCGCGCTGATGATGTGATATTTCGCGAACCGAGGATCAACCACTTCTACTGCGGGATCGGGATAGGGAACCGGATCTTTTGGTTCCTGTTCACTGGCAAGAACGCCAGGTTGCAAAGCGAAGCCCATTGTCGCGCCCGTCGCCATGCTGACGAAAGTGCGTCTCTGCATCGGTCTCTCTTTGGCAGAAGAATCCGCTACGGGGACCTTATCACGGCCTTCTCTGCGGCCGAAAGCGTAACTTTGACTGAATTCTCAGTCTGGGCGGGTGGCACCGATGTGGAGGGGCTATCCAGTTGAGTGATCAGTGAGCCTACCTCCCCGGTCCCCAAAAGCGAGGGACCGGGGGCACCCTCGGCGTGGTTAATTTGAGTTGTACCAGCGCAGAACGCGGAGGGCGCGCAGGGTGTTCCAGCGGCTGGCGCTTGCGACGGCGGTCTCCATGTCGATTGGGATTTGTTCGGGATGAAGATGATTGAGAGGCCAGCGGCCGTTCTGGTGGCGGCGTTTTATTACGACTGCGATGGCATCCTCTACACGACTGTCGGGATTGATTCCTGCATTGCGCAGATAGTCGAGTCCGCGCAGGACGTCGTAGTGCCAGAACGTGGGGAACGAGAAGCGGAGCCAGCGTTTGTTGATGACCTTGCCGGTTCGAAGCGAGCGGAACATGCGCCGCTCGAGCAGATAGTTTTCGCCCCTTTTGCGAGCCCTGGCTGACGGCCGCGGATTTGTGTCCTGCGCGTTCGTATTCGAGCAGCCCTTCGAGCACGCAGATGGTGGTATGGAACGAAGAGCGCTGGCTTTTGGGCGCTTCGCAGTTCCAGCCGCCATCTTCAAGCTGTTCGCCGAGAAGTCGATGGGCGAGCGCATCGTTCGGTTCTTTGAAATACGCGCCGAGACCCAGGATTCGGCCGTTGATGCAGGGCTCGGTTTCGCCGTGAAGGAAAGGGCGGTTCTCGAGACCCTTGAACACCAGCCCATTTTTGACGCGGTCGATCATTTTGCGAGCCTGCGCGCTGGCGGGATCAAGACCGAGGTCCATCAAGACGACGAGAGTGTAGAAGGTGAACATCATGACGCGGTCATCTTCAGGGAGGTCGGGGCGGAAGCCGGCTAACCTGGGCTCGGCTAAGCTGGGCCCTCCCCAATGGCCGTGGGGAGACTGCAGGGCGAGAAGCTGTGCACCCCAGCCCTCGGTTGCGACGCGGGAGCGCTCGGCTGCAACCGTGCCGGGAGCTTCGCCGGTGAGGTCGCGCATGACCTGCCAGCGGATGGCCGGGTCAGAGTCGAGAAGCCATTTGAGGTGAGCGGGCCGGGGTGCGTATTCGGTTATGCGCATGGCTACGTTATTTCCTTAATGCGGAATATGGCTGTCAGGAAATCTTCGCGAACATCTTATTTTACGGACGACCGCCGGAAGGGGTGCTGATTAGCTTTCACGCGGAAAAATTAGCTTTCGCTGCGCAGCTTTCGGATGACTTGCTCAGCTTGCCAGAGGTGGCGGCGTTGATGCGCGGCGTTGACGAGGAAGCTGGACCAGATGCTGTAGCGAATTCGCGAATCCACCGGAGAGGCGATCTTTACCTGGTCAATGGCGCGACCGCGGCATCGGCGGAGAGCCGCTATGATTCGCTCCTGCCGCTCGAGAAATCCGGCGAGCACGGTTGCAATCTCGCTGCACTCGGTCGGCTCCAAAGGAACCACTGTTTTCGAGCGGATTCGAGCCGGCGGCTCAAGAAACCAGGACAGGAAGCGTCCCCAAAAATCGGTGTGGTAGGGTGCATTCGACCCGGTTTTGCGGGGGCCGGCATTGGCGATGACCTGCTGCCAGATGGGGAAGTAGGAATCCGCACTCAGATTGAGGTGCTGAAGGCATTGGGCAACCGACCAGGACCCCGGGGCTGGGGGCCGGGCGCACAACTCGTTGCCGCCGGAGCGGACGAGCGTCTGCGCACGCGCGCCGATGGCGGTGAATTGGGCCTCTAACCCGTCGAGTGTCTTTGCCCGTTCGACGGATGTTGAAGGCGAGTCTTGTTGAGGTTTTGATTCCAATTGTCGCGCTACACTCGCATCAGCAGTGGGGTCGCTGGGATGCGACCTAAGATCAACTTTTATAAGATGCGCCTCCCAAGACGGAAGTAGGTATCGGCATGCCAACTTATGTGATTCTTCTTCGCGCCGTGAACGTTGGAGGCACCGGAAAGCTGCCTATGGCGGACTTTAAAAAAGTGCTGACGGCGCTGGGATTCAAGAATGTGGAAACCTACATTCAGAGCGGCAACGCCGTGGTGGATGCAAAGGGATCGGCGGCTCAGGTAGCCAAGGCTGTGGCGGCGAGTTTGGAAAAGCTGACTGGCACACCGGCCGGTGTCGTGGTGCGGACCCATGAGGAGATGGATCGACTCATCCGCGATAACCCGTATGCCGTGGAGGCAGCCGCAGACGGCAGCAGGGTGCACGTCGGATTTCTTGCGGGGGTGGCCGGAAAGGGCGCCACGACTGCCCTTGACGGGATCATTGCAAAATATCCCAAGCGGCGAGACCGATATCATCTGGCCGGCGACGCGCTCTACCTGCATCTGCCCGATGGCGCGGCGGAAACGAAGTTTTCAGGCAAAGGCCTGGACAAGGCTATCGGAGTGGTCTGCACCGGAAGAAACTGGAACACAGTTCTAAAGCTGTACGCGATGTCGAAGCGGCGGGTATAGGACCAAGAAAAACGGGCGAGTTTGTAGTGCCCATGTGGCCAGTGCCGCTTTGAATTGTGTTGAGAAGTCGCCAACGGAGTGGCCTAGGAGACATTCGAAGTCAAAGTGGTGGCAATATTTGAAAATGCATGATTCAGCCCGGTAGACAATAACCGCATGCCGCTGATGGCGCCGAAAGCGATGAGCGCAACGACCAAGGCATATTCAACAAGATCCTGGCCCTGTTCTTCTTCGAGTAACTGTTTCAGGTAAAAGAAAGCGCGATTCATAGAGATGTTCATATCCTTTTCCATTCTTGTAATGCTTCTGCAATTCTCATTTGTTTGTTGTCAAAACTGAATAGCACTTAGCGATCAAGTCATTGACCTGAAAGAGGAACAAGTCGGGTTACGATAGCGCAGACGGTGAGCTAGATCACCGCAAGGACAGCGTCGGCGATACGGGCAGCTTCGCGGGCGGATCGCACATCGTGGACGCGAACGATCGAGGCGCCGTGAAGGATGGCTGCAACCATGGCGGCGATGCTGGCCGCTTCTCTTGCCTCGACAGGAGCAGGTTTACCGCCGTGCAACGGGGCCAGCGTGTGAGCGAGAAATGATTTGCGCGAAACGCCGACGAGCAGGGGCCGACCCAGCGCGACTAATTCAGCCTGGCGGGCAAGCAGGGTGTAATTCTCGTCGAATTTCTTGCCGAAACCATAGCCCGGATCGAGAACGATGTTGCCGGGTTCGATGCCCGCCTGTATTGCCGTTTCCATGCTTGCAGCAAGTCCTGCATGAACGAGACTCATGAGTGCATCCGGGGGCGATTTCTCTTGTTCGCGCCACTGATCGGGGCGTCCGCGTGTATGCATCAACACGATGCCGCAGCCGGAGTCTGAACAAACAGCCGGCATAGCTTTGTCCCAGCAAAATCCGCTGACGTCGTTGACGATCTCTGCGCCCGCTGCGAGTGCGGCTCGCGCGGTTGCGGATTTGTAGGTATCGACTGAAATCAGCGTCGCGGGTTGGGCAGCGAGAATTCCTTCAATCACCGGCAGAAGGCGAGCCTGCTCTTCGTTGGCGCTGATCGCTGTTGCCGTGCCAGCGAGTGAACCGGGGCGCGTGCTTTCGGCACCGATATCGAGAAGGTCGGCGCCTTCCTCGAGAAGTTTCAGCGCGTGGGCAACTGCGGTTCCGGTTTCGAGAAAAAGACCGCCGTCACTGAAGGAGTCGGGCGTTATGTTGATCACACCCATGATGAGTGTTCGCCTGCCGAGTTCGAGCGAGCGGGTGCGCAGCTTCCAGTTCGAGATGGTGCGCTTCAAAGGAGGCATTCGATCCACCGGAACACTTTGCCCGCTACCAATTCACCTTGTAGGGGGCTGCTCTGATTCTATGTGCTTGCCAGCGATGTCCGTCCCCGAACAAGCCCTGCTACACTCCCCTCATGTTCCCGATCCGGCGAATGTGGGCTGTTGCTCCAGCCCTGCTTCTCATCTCGGCTTGCGGCGTGTTGGCTCAGACGCATCACGCACATACGGCGGCTCCGCAGCGCGCGCATGCGGCCCCGGCCAAAGGCACGCTGACCGAACGAATCCAGGCTATCCTTTCCAATCCTGCTTTGAGTCACACAGAGTTCGGCATAAGCGTGAGCACACTCGACGGGCAGCTGCTGTACGGGCTGAATGAGGGCAAGCTCTTTACGCCGGCGTCGAATGCCAAGCTCGCGACAACTGCCGCCGCGTATGCATTGCTGCCGGTGGAGAGTCTTACTTGGACCACAAATGTAGTTGCCGGGGGCGATGTGGATGCAGCCGGCGTTTTGCATGGAAATCTTCTGATTCTGGGTGCAGGTGATCCTACGCTGAGCGGACGGCGCTATCCTTATCAGCCGCCAAGTCCACCCGCGGCACCTTCCAAACCTGAAACCCCGCCGGCTACGTCGCCTTCAGGAAAGCCGGATGTGCAGCCGACTTCGCAGGACGTGAAGACGGAGCCGCGCGCCATGGAGGTGCTGGAGCTTCTGGCGCAGCAGGTTGTGCAGGCGGGGGTGCGCTCGATGAAGGCAGCGTGGTGGGCGATGACAGCTTCTACCTGAGCGAGCCTTACGGAACTGCATGGGCCTGGGACGACCTGCAGTGGGGGTATGGGGCGCCAATCTCCGCACTGTCGTTTGCGGATAACTCTGTGGAGCTGACACTGTCGGCCGATCCGGCGAAAGCCGGCGCAACGGTGGCGCAGTGGACGCCGAACGTTGAGTACTACACGCTTGAGAATTCGATGACAATGGCGCAGCCGGGCGAGACTCCGCATCCCGGATTGGAACGGCGCCCGGGCAGCCTGATGGTGCGGGCGTGGGGTACGGCGCCTGCGCAGGGGTTGCATGCGCCGCTGGCTGTCGAGGATCCGGCGGAGTTTACGGCAGCGGCGTTTGAAGATGCACTGCTGCGCCGCGGCGTGAAGGTAAACGGAAATGCAACTTCCGCGCATCGATATTCGGAAGGTTCGGGCGACTTTAATGCCGAACGCGCTGAGACGCTCAGGCTGTTTCCCCTGGCGGTGGTAACTCTGGAGGCGCCTTTGGATGGACGCAGAGTGCTGGCCACGCATATCTCGGTTCCGGTGGCACAGGACATCACGGTAACCAACAAGGTGAGCCAGAATCTGCATGCGGAGTTGATCTTGAGAATGCTGGGCAAGGTTTTTGCAAAAGATGGCAGCCTCGCGCAGGGGACACGGGTGGTGCGGCAGTTCCTGGTGGATGCAGGGGTGAGCGACGCGGACTTTTTCTTCTACGACGGGTCAGGGATGAGCATGGACGATCGCATTACTCCCCGCGCCTATACACGGCTGTTGTCGTATGCTTCGCGTCAAGCCTGGGGAGAGGCCTGGCGGAGCACCTTTCCGGTGGCGGGAGTGGATGGATCGCTTTATGGGCGCTTTCGGAACTCGCCGCTCAAAGGAAAGCTATGGGCGAAGACCGGCACTTTGAATGAGACCAATGCTCTATCGGGATACTTGCAGACGGCTAGTGGTAAGACGCTGGCGTTTTCAATCCTGGTGAATGGACATCGACCGGGAAGCCAGGTGGAGGTTCCGGCGATGGAAAAGATTTGCGAGGCGATTGCGGCATCGCAATGAGCGGGAAATTTCACTTCTGGTCTCGCGTGGCTGACGGCGAATGAGAATCGCGCGACAAAACAGAGATTCGAAGAAGGTGTGAAAGACTAGCGCGCCATGGCTTGCGTCTTGGCGAGAATTACCGCGTTCTTTAAAGCGGCGATGAAGGCATGGGCGGAGGCGGTGTCGCTGAACGTAAGACCGAAAGCCTCTACCTGATCCCTGACCTGGCCGTAATCGGAACCGCTGTGCGGGCCGGGGCCGAGGTGAGCGAGTTTTTCGCGGTCATAGATCAATGCGGGAAATTTCTTCCCGGGCATGCCGACGACAACGACCATGACGGCGTCGCCCTTGTCGCCCGGCTTGTAGGCACGGGGAGCATCAGGATTGGTAAAGACGGGATCTTCGCCCATCAGGGATTCGTCGACATTTGTGAGTGGGACAGTGATGGACGAAAGCGGAAACGCGTAGCGATACCATGCGATTTTTCCGTCCTCTTCGCGTGGCAACGCGCAGACGGGCGCCGGCATGTTGGGCTCAATAACGAGGGTCTGGCCGTCGAGCACGACGATGCTGCCGGAGGCGGTGTAGGCGGTCTTCATCTGCTCCATGTGCGAGCGAAGGTCTTGCGCGCGCACAGGTGCACGACGAGACAAGAAGGCAACCAAGCAACAAGCGAAACAAGGTTTTCATGGATCAGCCTTTGGTGTGATCTCATGGTGAGCCTGTTTTTTATAAAGTCATGTGATTTATCACACTCGGGGATTACCAAGGACATGGGTCGAAAGTCCCTGAGCGACCTTTGCTCCTGGGGTGTGGCCATTGCTGGAAAGGCTGGAAATGCCACAAAGTGCTAGGATTCTAGCGATTTCCACCTGAAGATCGGAGGCTATGTGAAACGAGCCGCTTTCCTGCTTTCAATCTGCGTGGCTGTTGCCGCGTCTCTCGGGGCGCAGACGTCCTGCGCCGCTGCTGACCCCGGAATCGCAGCTTCCGGCTCGGCATAGCGTTCCGGTCTTCGGACAGAAGATCGTCTTTTACGACATGGGAGCAGGACCCGTCATCGTGCTGGTGCATGGATTCGGTAGCGAGGCAAGGTTCGACTGGGGCAATGTGTTGCTGCCTCTTTCGAAACACCATCGGGTTATCGCGCTGGACCAGATCGGATTTGGCGCGTCAGACAAGCCGTTCATTGATTACTCGATCCAGACCTATGTCGATTTTCTTGGCGAATTTCTGCGCAGGCTCGATGTGCACGAATTCACGCTGGCGGGTGAGTCGCTGGGGGGATGGATATCGGCGCTGTACATGATTGAATCGCTTGCGCCCGCGAACACGGGCGCGAATGCGCTGCCGGTGCCCAAGCGGCTGGTGTTGTCAGATGCGGCGGGGATGTCGGCTGCGCACATGACGGGGCAATCGATGCCGATCCCGATCGCGGGCACGTTTGCCGATGCGCATGGTGTGGCCATCGTCTTCCACGACAAGTCGCGCGTGACGGACGAATTTGTGCGCGAGGCGTGGGCGATGAAGATGAAGGCCAACGACGGATTTACGGAGCGATCGATCTGGAGCAGTGGAAAGATTGCAACCGAAGTTGTGAAGGATCGCCTTGGCGCAATCTCGGTGCCGACATTGGTGGTATGGGGCGGCAACGACGAACTTGTGCCCCTGGAACAGGGTCGGGCCTATGCTGCGGGAATTCCGGGCGCGAAATTTGTGATCGTGCCTGATTGCGGCCACGCACCGTCAATTGAAAAGCCCGATGAATTTCTTTCGGCTGTTATCCCGTTTATTGACGCGCATTAAAAACGGGCCCGAGGTCTTGCACAGGCTGCGGGTGGGCAACCTTTGCATTGCGTCCTCATCTCATCCTGCTGATAGCTGATCTTGTGTCGCGAGACTGCTTGGCCAAGCGCGGCGGCAGTCACCGCGCCGATTCAATCAGTTCCAATAACACCAACGCGCCGCCCATGCGAGCGGCATTAAAGAGCCGGAGGGACCTTATGGCAGAGCTTAAAAGAGATGAATATCTGGAAAGAGATGAAGATGGAAAGAGATGAAGCTGGTAGCACGGGCCTTTCAACCGCAGCCCTGGCGCACGCCGACGAACCCGTGGAGCAAAAGCTCGTGGAAAATCGCGAGGACGGCCGCAATATGAATGAGTCCGTTGATAGCCGCATCAAGGGAACCGTGCAGCCTGCGGAGACCGATGCGCAGGAAGCGCTGTTTTCTCAGGATGAATCGAAACAGCTTTATGCGAAGTGGGACGCAATCCAGGTGGGCTTCGTGGATGAGCCGCGGCAAGCCGTGGAGCGCGCCGACTCGCTGGTGGCGGGCGCGATGAAGCGGCTGGCTGAGGTGTTTGCGGAGGAGCGGGCGCGACTGGAAGGGCAATGGGATCGCGGCGACAACGTGTCGACCGAGGAGCTTCGTTTGGCATTGCGCCGTTATCGCGCGTTCTTTGGACGGCTGCTCTCGGTTTAGACCGGGCTTCAGACGCAATAAAGAGTGAGGGAGTAAGGGCCGGAATCCACCATGCGCGGTGGGCTCCGGCCTTTGCATTTTGTGACGCTATTCGGTGACGTTCAACTCTGCATGCAGGCTGGCGGTTGAGTCTTCGCCGGCCCAGACATCGAAGGTGCTCGGCTCGACTGCCCAGGCTCTTGTCTGCGGACTCCAGAACTCAAGCTCGTCTTTACTCAGGGTGAATTTGAGCGTCTGCGTTTCTCCCGGTTGCAGCGCCACGCGCTTGAATCCCTTAAGCTGGCGGACTGGACGCGAGGCTGATCCCCAGCGCTGGTGAATGTAGATCTGTGCGACCGCATCGCCGGCCACCTTGCCGGTGTTGGTGACATCGACTTGGACCTCTGTGGCATCCCCGGCCTTCATGCTGGTTTTGCTCAGACGCAGATGGTCGAACTTGAAGCTGGCGTAGCTGAGTCCGTAACCAAATGGATAGAGTGGCTTGCTGGCAACGTCCCAATAGCGCGAGGTGAAGGTGGGCCGGTCTTCCGGTTCGTGGGTAAGGTTGTGGTTGTAATAGAGCGGTTCCTCACCGGCGGAATGCGCCCAGCTGATGGGGAGTTTGCCGCCGGGGTTCACATCGCCAAAGAGGACGTCGGCAACGGCGTTTCCGCCTTCGGTGCCCGGATACCAGGCTTCAAGGATCGCCGGAATATGCTGGGCGGCCCAGCGAAGATCGACGGGGCGGCCATTCTCAAGCACCAGAATTACCGGTTTGCCGGTGGAGGCGACGGCTTCAAGCAACTGCTGCTGAATGCCCGGCAGTTCCATGGAGGCGCGCGATGCCGATTCGCTGCTCATCACGGCGGTTTCGCCCAGGACCGCGATAACGACATCTGCCCCTGCCGCGGCGGCCTTCGCTTTGGCAATCGACTCGGCGATTTCAGCTTCGGTTGGAGGCGGCGGTGGTTTGGTTCCTGAGATGGCATCGAACAAGGACGGGAAAAGGCGCACCGGGTACGGGCCAGCGACGTAATTGATTTCAGCATTTGGGCCAAGCTTGTTCTTGAGGCCCGCAAGAATCGTGACGGGATTGCTCTTGGAGCCGCCTCCGAAAAGGCCCTCGACAGTCCAGCCACCCTCGATGTCGCGAACCGAGTCGGCCAGCGCACCGATGACAGCAATCTTCTTGACGGATTTGTCGAGGGGCAGAGTGTGGTTGTCGTTCTTGAGCAGGACCATGGAACGCGCCGCAACTTTGCGTTCGAGTTCGCGACCTTCAGGGCGGCTCAGGGTTGAGTCCACCTTGGTTTCGTCGGTGTAGGGGTGATCGAACAGGCCGAGCTGATACTTCACCTGGAGGATGGGCAACACTGCCGCATCGAGCTGGGCTTCTTTCACTTTGCCGGAGTGGACCAGGCCGGCCAGATACTTGGGATAGGTGAGGCTGGCCATGTCCATATCGAGGCCGGCGTTGACCGCTTTGAAGGCTGCGTCTTCGGGATCCTTGGCGTATCCGTGCGTCTGGAGCGCTCCGACGGCCCACGCATCCGAGACAACGAAGCCCTTGAATCCCCACTGCTTGCGGAGAACGTCGGTGAGCAGCCAGTGGTTGCCGGTGGCGGGCACATCATTGAGGTCCATGTAGGCGCTCATGAACGTGCCGGCGCCGGCCTGCTCGGCGGCGTGGAAGGGAACGAGATAAACGTTCTGCATGAGCTCTTCAGGAACATAGGAGGAGTCATAATCGCGGCCGCCCTCGGCTGCCCCATAGCCGGCGAAGTGCTTTACGCAGGCCACCACGCTATCCGGGCCAAGGGCTTCGCCCTGAAATCCACGGACCTGTGCGCGAGCCATTGCGGATCCGAGATAGGGGTCTTCGCCTGCGCCTTCAACGATGCGGCCCCACCGCGAGTCGCGCGCGATGTCGACCATAGGTGTAAAAGTCCAGCGAATGCCGGCGGCGCGGGCGTCTTCGCCGGCGAGGTGCTGCGCTGCTTCTTCAACGCCAGGATCCCATGAGGCGGCCATGGCCAGCGGAATCGGGAAAACGGTGCGGTAGCCATGGATGACGTCGAATGCGAAAAGAATGGGAATATGCAGGCGAGACTTGTCCACAGCGAGGTGCTGGAGGCGATTGATCTCCTTGACGTCGATGAGCCAGAGAATGGAGCCGACCTTGCCCTGGACGATCAGGTTGTCTGGCTTCTCGTTGGCCAGCATCGGCATGACGATGCCGGAGGATTGATTCATCTGGCCAACCTTCTCCTCGATCGTCATCTGCTTAAGGAGCGCCTCAGCGCGTTGGCGGGCCTCGTCGGCAGTGATGGGAGTTGTTTGGCTCGCAAGGTTGGTGGCTAAGGCAAGAAGGAAGAGAATGCAGGACCAGACCAGTTTCATCGATCAATTACCTCGCATTACAGAAAAAGGCCCCACTTTGGGGGACCCATCAGCATAGTGCATGTTTGTGATTTCCGCTTGGCGCGTGGATTGTCGTTGAGGGCGGGCTCGGTTTTTTTCCGACGTTTTGGCGTTGGATTAGACCTGTTCATCAAATCTGCGGGTGCGCAACACGGAAAGGCTCTCTACAAAAAAAGCGCCCCCCGATTAGTCCTGCCTGAATTCAATTCAGGTCTGGTAATCGGAGGGGCGAGGAGCCGCAATCACAAGAAAACGCGCCGTGGTATGACACACTTTCGGCACATCTCCTGGACCGAGCTTCAATGTACGCATTATTGAAGATAACTAACAGGTTCCATCGGGTAGCGAGGGCTTTAGAAAGTGCATAAGATGAAGCAAAGCCTATCTTTATTGAAGTATGGACATAGGCACGAAGGGGACGTATTATACGCAGTGCGGGTAATCCAGAATCTAATACGACCTGGTTTTCCACGGAGAGCCGGGTTGATCTCTCGGAGTGAGGGAGAATGATCTTACCCTTCGAGTTTGTTTTTTGACTCGCTATCATCTGCAAGTTCGGCGTACCCACTTATCCAGATCTTCAGGTGCGCAACTTTGGTGGCGCGAGGCGTTGCCCATTCGGGGCTTAGAGCCGTTGTAAGGAGTAGTGGATGCCGGTTGCCCCCAAATCCATTCAGGATGCGGACCAGCAGTCGTTTGCTTCCGATCCCGCCGCCGTTAAGGAGCAGCTGCAAAGGCTGCTCGCCCATCCGCTGTTTGCAAACAGCAAACGCTATCCGGCCCTGCTGGCTTACGTTGTGGACCAAACGCTGCTGGGAAACGCTGCGGAGCTTAAAGAACGCAGCATTGGCACCGAAGTCTTTGGCCGAACGCCGACGTACGACGCTAACGCCGATCCGGTTGTACGTATCACTGCCGGCGAGGTGCGCAAGCGGCTGAGTCTCTATTACTTCGACTCGTCCCATGCCGGGGAGTTAGTCATCGAGCTTCCCCTGGGCTCGTATGTGCCTACGTTTCGAGTGCCCGAGCCAATCGTTGAAGCGTTGCCGGAAATCGTGGAGACGCCTTTCTTCGCTGTACAGCAACAAGCAATTCCGCCAGCACCCCGGTCATGGGAAGCTATTCCGGCGAAGCCATCACGATTCCGCTGGATGCTTGCGAGTAGCCTCCTGATTCTGGGTTGCGTGGTTGGCATCCTTTTGGGGCTGCGCATTCACCCGGCACCAGCGACCGTACCACCCGAACCAATTTCCAACATTGATCGTTTCTGGGAACCGTTTCTTTCGAGCGTGAACCCGACAACGTTCTGCCTGGGCGAACCGGCCAAGAACATCGACATGGATGCGATCAACTCATTCGAGGCGCCGGTCAATTCTCCTGCGGAGCCCCAGAAGCTTTATGTACGACTTCATCTCTCAGGGAATCTGGCGCTGGCGGATGTCGTTACCCTGACGCGAACTGCGGCGGCACTTGAGGCGCGCCACAAAGCGTTTCGCGTTGTTCCCGCATCTGAGGCGACTTTCGCGCAGCTGCGCGAAGGCCCGATTGTGCTGATTGGGGCCTTTGACAATATCTGGACACTGCGGGTAACTCAGAAACTGCGTTTCGGCTTTGAATCGAAAGACGGCGTTGCCTTGATTGTCGATCGCAAGAGCCAGACGCAGACAACGTGGGCAACGGCATGGGATCTGCCGTATCAAAAGCTTTCGCGCGATTATGCAATTGTGGCGCGCATACACGACAGCACGACCGGGCAGCCGGTGATTATCGCAGCCGGAATTTCAGAAGAAGGAACCGAGGCGGCCGGAGAGATTCTCTACAACCCCGTCTATCTCAACTCACTGCTGGCCAAGGCGCCCGCCAACTGGGAAAAGCTCAATATGGAAGCCGTGATTGAGACGCAGGTTATAGAAGGCCACTCCGGACCACCCAATATTCTTGCGGTCGAAACCTGGTAGCCGAGTTGGTCTGACTGAGTGGTTTAGTTACAGACGATTTCCCGGAAACCGCAGTCACCTTTTATTTCGACTTGGCCTTCTGCGCCGCCCAGCGTTTGCGCTGCGCATCGGCGATCCGCTTGCGTGCGTCTGCGCTTAGTACGCGTTTCTTTTTTCTGCCAGGCCCTTTGCTTGTCTTGACTTTGGTTGCAGACGAGCTAACCGTTCGGGTGCCCGCAAGCAGAGAACGGACTTGGGTAAGTCGTGCAATCTCCGCATCTATTTCAGCAAGGATAGTTTCTATCGACATAGAAAGAGGATATATCATCGCCGCGATGCGAGAATCGCACTCCATAAGTTGCGTGCGCGAAAGCTCATCAGCTTAATCTGGCTTTCCAACCGTCTTGTCTTTATAGGCTTTTTGCAGTACGTAGAAGGCCGCTTTCTTTTGTCCCTGATCCGAGATCAAACCTTTGCGATTGAATTCATCCTGGATTCCGACCAAGGGCCGGTTGGGCGAACGGAAATCCATAAGGCACCACGGGCTCATGCCTCTTAGTTGCGGAATCTTGTTGAGCATTGGCAGTTGATGGCGAAAAACATTTGCCTGGTACTCTTCGGTCCAGCGTTCGTTTTCGGCGCCATGCAGTCCAGCCTTGGCTCCCGCGCCGAATTCGCTGACGATCACCGGTTTCTGATAATCAATTTGCCATTGAGTTGTATCGGCACTCTCGGGACGGCCCTCATACCAGCCGATATATTCGTTGATGCCAATTACATCGAGAGCCTTTCCGAGAGGGTCGTCCACGATCTTCGTATCACCCTTGGCACGGACGAGCAAAGCGGCGGTGATCAATCGCGTTGAATCGAGACCGCGGGCGCGTGTTGCCAGCGTCTCAATGAACTGGGTGCGCGCAGGATTATTGGGGGTTTCATTCGCCATGGACCAGAGAATGATGGCGGCGTGATTGCGGGAAGTATTGATCTCTTCTTCGAGTTGCTGTTCCGCTTTCGCCAGCACCCTGGGGTTATCGAATTGGAGTGCCCAGTAAACAGGGTTCTCCGACCAAACCAGCAGGCCCATGCGATCGGCAGCGCGCAGCATGGTTTCATCGTGCGGATAGTGAGCAAGGCGGACGTAGTTACAACCAAGTTCCTTCGCCCAGCCGAGCAACGTCTCTGCATCTTTGTCTGACCAGGCGCGCCCTGTGCGATAGGGAGCTTCTGCGTGAATGGAAATTCCGCGCAGAAATATAGGCTTGCCGTTCAGGAGTATCTGGGTGCCTCTGGTCTCGACCGTACGAAATCCCATCAGCTCGTTGATGGAGTCTTCGCCTGCATGAATCGCGACGTCGTAGAGTTTAGGCGACTCGGGGGTCCAACGCTCCAGACCCTGGACCTTGAAGTGTAGTGCGGCGCGTCCGTCTGGCTCCGATTTCTGCCGTTGTCTTCGCATGCAGAGCGGCAATTTCCACTTCTGCTTTCTCGCCGGATTGGGCTCCTGCGACGTGAACCCATCCTTCAATGACGCTATCTTCTGTGCGACTGAGATGCAGATCGTATTGATCAATGAATGAATCCGGCAATTCGATAAGCGATACTTCGCGGGTGAGCCCGCCGTAGTTCCACCAATCCGTCTCAAGCGTGGGAACGTTGTCTTCGTGACGGGTGTTGTCGACGGCAGATACTACAAAGTTGTTGCCGCTGTGAAGTGCCTGGGTAACTTCGCAATTGAACGCGGTAAATCCGCCTTCGTGTTCGCAGACTTTTTGTCCATTGATCCAGAACCACGAGTGATAGTTGGCTGCACCTACGTGGAGGAACACATGCGCATGCGGTTTGGGCTCGTAAGTGAAGTCTTTCTCGTACCAGATCGGGCCTTCATAGAACATGAGCGATTCGCGCTGGGTGTTCCAGTCGCCGGGAACGTTGAGTTTCGGCGCCTTGGAAAAGTCGTATTCGGTGGGAAACGGATCGCCGGGCTTCGCCTTGTAATTCATGAAGTATCCATTCTTCTTCTCTTCATGGTGAAAGCTGAAAAGACCTGAGAAGTATGGATCGACGATGGATGACCATTCTCCGTTGAGCGAAGTAGCAGGACGGCGATCGGCGCCGGTGAGCACGATCGGCGTAGACGCTGCGAAAGCGCAGGTAGCCGATACTGCGGTGGCAGTGAGAACAAGAACAGAAAAAGAGCGAAGTGCAGAATATGCGGGCGCGCCAAGGCGAGCAGTCAAAGAAATCATGCCAATCCTCTTAATAGTGCAATGGATTTTTCAGAGCGGCTCCCCATCTGTAACGGCGCGAACCTGCTCTCAGCGGACTGACTATCTTATCGCCTCGCATTGCGCGGTGTATATCCGCCGTGCGAGCACGCTCTAAGTGGCTCATGAAGAGAAGGGCAGACCGATGTGGCCTGCCCTTTCGCTCCACAACATGGAATCGCTGGTTACTGCGGTCCGAGATACATCACGTGAATGTAAGTGCCGAGACGCGCGTTGTAGGCCAGATACCAGCCGTCGTGATCGGGATCCTCATAGATTACGATGTCGTCGCTGTCCCAGTCCCAACCGTCGCAGAAAGCGAAATCGGCGGGAGCAACGCTCCAGTACCATCCGTTGAACGAGAACCGGCTGGGTCCTCCACCGCCAAGATGCCATCTATGTGAGGGGCCAAATCCGCCGGAGAAGTGACCATGCTCCCAGGGATGTTGGACATGGTAGTTGGCATCGTTGCGCCCGGTATCATGACCGACCCAATGATTGGTGGGATCGACGTGAGGCGCATTGGGATGGCCCGGCTTGTCGCTGTAGTTCCGCTGCTGCTGGTTCGGCTGCTGCGAAGGCTGCTGTTGCTGAACGGGCTGTTTGGCGTCATGGGTGTTGTGCGCCGGCGGTGTTGCCTTGGGCGCTTTGTAAGGGGCCGGTCCGTGTGATGGCGGCGGAGCAGGCTTCCCATGGGCCTCAGGAAACTGTTGAGCAATTGCCGGCAACGACATGACCAACAACGCGGTCAAAACAAGATTTGTTGCACGCATAACGTTCCTCCAAATCGCCGACGGGAAACCAGCGTATAGACGCGCGAGGGAATTGATTTCCGATAAGCTGATGCAAACACACTACATTAAACCCAGCATAGGCTGGCAAGTTGCGAATAAGCTGGCATCAGTTGGCTTTACAGCGACTTATACATTGACCGCGACTCCCTGCCGCCGCCATGCGTAAAGTGGGAATCGGTTGGTTAATTCCGCAACCTCGCATCTAATCTTCTCCAGCGCTGCATCGTCATTGCGATTCTCAAGAGCCTTCGCGATCCACTTAGCAATGATGCGCATCTCCGGCTCTTTCATGCCGCGGGTAGTAAGTGCCGGAGTGCCGATGCGTATGCCCGATGGCTTGAGCGGTGGATTGGTGTCATAGGGGATAGCATTCTTATTGACAGTGATACCGGCCTTGCCCAAGGCAAGCTCCGCCTCTGATCCGAGGATTCCCTTTTGGAAGACATCGACGAGGATCAGGTGGTTGTCTGTGCCGCCGGAAACGAGGCGATAGCCTGCTTCCTGCATGGCTGCGGCCAGCGCCTTGGAGTTGGCGACGGTTTGCGCGGCATAAGATTTGAACTCGGGGCGGAGCACTTCCCCAAATGCGACGGCCTTGGCAGCAATAATGTGAACCAGTGGGCCACCCTGCTGACCGGGAAATACCGCCATGTCGATGGCCTTGCCGAGCGTCTGCTCAGGCTTTTGGCCCACCTGAAAATCCTTACCGCAGAGAATCAATCCGGCGCGCGGTCCACGCAGCGTCTTGTGCGTGGTGGTGGTGGTGATGTGCGCATGCGGCACTGGCGAAGGATGTGCTCCGCCGGCCACAAGCCCGGCGATGTGCGCCATATCGAAGATGTATTTTGCACCAATCTTATCGGCGATCTGCCGCATTCTTGCGAAGTCCCACAAGCGCGGGTAGGCGCTCGCTCCGCCGATGATGACCTTGGGCTTCTCACGCTCGGCAATCGCTTCGAGCTCGTCGTAATCAATGACTTCAGTATCGCGACGCACAGTATAAAAGGTCGTTTTGTAAAGCTTGCCGCTAAAGCTCAGCTTGTGCCCGTGGGTCAGGTGGCCGCCGTGCGCGAGGTCGAGACCGAGGATCGTATCACCGGCCTGAAGCACCGCCATATAGGCGGAAGCATTGGCCTGCGATCCGGAGTGCGGCTGGACGTTGGCAAACTCCGCATCGAATATCTGTTTGGCTCGATCGCGCGCCAGATTCTCAACGACGTCGGCGTATTCGCAGCCGCCATAATAGCGCTTCCCGGGATAGCCCTCGGCATACTTGTTTGTAAAGACTGAGCCAGCGGCTTCGAGCACCGCTTCGGAGACGAAGTTTTCGCTGGCGATCATCTCCAGCCCTTCGTGCTGGCGAAGGGTTTCATGGTCAACGGCGGCGGCAACTTCAGGGTCGGCTTGAGCCAGGGAAAGGGCCATGCGATCGGTCATGCGTCAATTTTACGGCACAATTCGCCAGCATCTTGTGCAAACCAGGAATCGTCTGCAAATCAGGAATCGGCACCGCGGCGTCAGTCCCTGGGCGGTTTCGAATACCCCCACGCGATCAAACCCAGGCCGGCTATCGCCAGAATTGCGCCATACACGGCCCAGTGGCGGTCATTCTGCATAAAGCTTCGCGCGAGCGGACCCCACGCCAGATTCAGCCCCTGCAAAATCCATATTCCCCCCATCACGACGAGAAGCGCGCCGATGGGCCGGCTGATGCTCTTTAGAATGCGCACTATTGATCCTTCCATGTCTTGAAAAGAGACCTCTTGAAATAACTTGCTCTTTATCGTTGCAGGGTTTGCTCGGCGGCGCCGAGAATATGGCCGGTTTTGCTCTCGACGAGGAAGACGACGAGACGCACGGATCCTGTGGCTTCATCTTTGCGGGACAAGGGTCCGCCGGGCAGTTTGAGTTGCCGGCCATCGGCTACGTCCGCGGCGAACTCCTTCATCACGCGCACTACAGCGATGTGGTGGAGAGTGCGGCCGGCGTTTTCTCCGCGCGCAACTTCAGAGTGGGTAGCATCGGCGGCCAGCGCTGCGATCAGCTTCGTGCCGGGGGGCACATCGGCGTGAATTGAAAACTGAGCGGCGCCATCGTTCCATTTCGCTTCGGCGATGGCGAGACTTTGCTTCGGTTTGTTTACTTCCTTCTCGACAGCGGCGACGAGGGCACGCGCGTTGCTGCCGACAAACTGCTCTGATCCGTCGACTACCATCTGCGGGGTGTAACTCGAGTCGAGACCGAAGTGGCGCTGGTAACTCTCCTGCCTCTCCGTCATGGCGTCGAAGGAGAAAGGATCATTCCAGCCCTGATGGTTCCAGTAAGTGACGTGTTCGCTCAGCACAATCGCTTGCGCGCCTGCGATGGGCTGCGTCGCATCCAGCTTTGCCAGCAGGGCGTCTGCGGGGGGACAGTCTGAACACCCCTCTGACGTAAAGAGTTCGACGAGTACTGGAACACGCTTGGCGGGCGCAGCCGGTTGCGAATCCTGACACGCGAGCGGGACTACAAAACCCCATGCGGCGGCGGCCAGAAGAATCAACCTGCAAAATCGACTGGCGAAGGAGGCCGTTGGGGAGTCCATAAAACCCTCGCGTACAAACCTTTGATGGATCATCGTTTCCGTGCGTTACAAACCTTTCTCTATATTTGGTGCGAAGTGGAAGGGACGCCCATCGAGGCGGGTATGCTGAACGCATGACCGGCTCTCGCATTTTGTGGCTTATCTGTTTACTGACATTCACGGGAATCAGTTCCTACGCTCAGCATTCGGGAGTGGAGTCTGTCGTGTCGGTTACGCCGTCGATTGTTGAGGCGGGCTCTCCAGAATTAATTGTCATTTCAACCCCGCATGCGAAGAGCGTTCATGGGGAATGGCTCGGAAAGAAGATTGAGTTTTTTCAGCACGGGGATAAGTGGGTCGCTCTTGCAGGCATCGATGTTGAAGCAACCCTGGGCACAACGACGCTTAAGATTATCGCCGAAACGGGCGGCGAAGATCGCGATCTGAGCCAGACTATCGAAGTTCATCCGGCGCACTATCGGACCGGCGACACTCACGGTGCCGCCGAAATTTGTTGAGCCCGGTCCCGACGAGCAGAAGGAGATTGCTGCCGACGCCGAGATCAAGGCGAAGGTTTTCAAATCGAGTGCGTACAGAGCCGCTGTGGCATGGGAGTTTTCGCGCGCCAGTGACTGCCAGGCCGACAGACAGCTTCGGTACTCGCCGCATGTTTAACGGCAAGCTGGCCAGCATTCACAAGGGCATGGATTTTCGCGCACCGATGGGCACGGTGGTACGCGCTTCAAACAGCGGAGTCGTGGTGCTGGCGCGGCCGCTCTACTACGAGGGCAACTGCGTGATCATCGATCACGGCCTTGGGCTCTACACGCTTTCAATGCACTTCAGCCGCATCGATGTGCGCGAAGGTCAGCGCGTTGCGGCGGGCGACAAACTCGGTTTGAGCGGCGCCACAGGTCGCGTGACCGGGCCGCATCTGCATTGGGCGGTTCGCTGGGAGGGCGCATATCTCGATCCAGGCAAGTTGCTCAGGCTGAATTTGAGTGCTATTCGATGATTGGAATGTGGGAGAGGATCTCGCAAAACCCGACGCATGGCTATTAGTCCGGAGAAAGAGCAACCGCAGATCCCTCGGCTTCGCTCGGGATGACAGACGCTATAAGTGAGATCACAGACGCTGAAGGGATGCTTACCGCGAAACCAGATCTGCTTCGGTTTCCTTCGCTAGTGCAGGCGCAGTGGCTCCGCGCTCTGCCTTTTCTCTTCGCAGCGCTTTGAACGCGCGGTAGACGAATGAGCCCATGTACCAGCCGTCGATGTACTGGAACGGCGTTTCGCCGGTGGTGTAGTGGCCGCAGGGCAGAACGCGCTTCTCAAAGTTGAGGCCTACGCGATTGAAAGCTTCGACTACCTGCAACGAATAAGGCAGAGGAAAGGTGAGGTCGTAGTTGGCGTAGATCAGCAGGACTCTCTTGTCGGGGCCGCCAGCCTTGTCGCTTGCGATCCGGTCGTAATAGCTGATTGGACTGATGGCCGACCACAACTCGCGCACTCGATCCTGAGTCATTCCGACGTCGTCGAGCGCCTGCTTGACGTGACGTGTACTTTGCCCCGCCCATACCACGTCGCCGAATGCTGTAGAGGCGTGGTTGAAAGCGTTGACGCGAATGCGGGGATCGTGCGCGCTCGCTAAGAATCCGTAGCATGATCCGAGACTCGTGCCGAGCACGCCGAAATGCTCGTAACCCTGATCCTCAAGCCAGTCGATGCAGCAGCGGATGTCGACGACCGCCTGGCGGCAGGCGGAGAGCGTACGGCCGATGTTGGCGCTGACCGCGTAGTCAGAGCGCTCAAGTTCCACGGGACGGCGGATGTCGTGATAAGGCTTGGAGAGACGCAGCGCCGAGATGCCCATGCGATTGAATATGGTGCACAGAGAATTGTGGCTGAAAGCATCAGCGTTCCACTGCGGCATCACTACGATGGCTTGTTTCGGACGCTTCGGATCTTTGTGTTCCGGGGCGGGGTACCAGCGCGCGTTCACCAGATCGTTTTCGGGATAGCCGGTGCGTTCTGGCGATGTAAAGCGCAGAAACTGCGCCTTCGGTGTCTTCCCGACCGCAGCGAGGTGCTTGATCTCGGCGGCCTTTGCCAGAGTTTCGGGCCTGACGTTGGTGGGAAACAACTCGGGATGCCGATCTTCGAGCCGGAAGTCGGTGGGCTTATCGTAGCCGAAGAAGACATCGCTATGCCGGATGAGAAGCTGATTGATGCGCGCCATCGCGGCCTCAGAGGCAGCGGGATCGCGCAAGGACTCGGGGGCCGGGATGGCTGCGCTGAATCCGTGCGCCGCAAGAAAAGGCTCAATGAATTCGAAGCCCCACTCCAGCGGCCTGACGATACGATTTTCGTCACGCGTGGTGAGCCTGGTTTCCCAGTCGTACATCCAGCGCGCGTATTTTTCCCTGAACATGTGCTGAGTTCAATTTTACCAGCGCCTGCTCCTTCGCTGGTTGGCAGCAATTATGAGCCACACAGGGCCAAGAAGCGTGATGAGGGCGATAATGGCCAGCGAAATGACGCAGTAGAGACACCAGACTCCGATCACATCGCGCTCGATATGAGCCAGGTAGAGTGCGAATGCGAGGCCCACGGCCGCAGCGATGGAGAGAACCGCGCGTTGGCGCGCCATGCCCAGCCATAGCAGCACGAGGTATCCGATGATCCCGATGAGCGCAACCGGGACGCCCTCGATGAGGGAGTAGGAGCTATGATTCACTACGCCGCAGTCCCACTTCTCATTGATGGAACAAGGGGAAGTGCCAGCCGTGTAGTGCACCTGAAGAGCAAGGCCCGAGACAACGGCCCCGGCCAGGGCAAGAACCGCAATCACATATCGCATGGTGAACCTCATGCTAGCAGACACTCGCGATAACATGAACGGATGAATGAGCCAGCGGGCAGGGGACAACGCATTGCCTTCTTCGGGGGCAGCTTCGACCCTCCGCATCTGGGCCACATCGGCGTGGCGCTGGCGGCCCAAAAGGCTCTGCAGCTCGATACCGTGCTCTTCGCACCTGTGGGGATTCAGCCACTTAAGCCCACGGGCTCAACCGCCAGTTTTGAAGACCGCGTGGCCATGACTGAGCTGGCCATCAACGGTTGGCCGCAGTTTGCCATCTCCTTTGCCGATGCGCCAGACCCGGGCGGCACGCCCAATTACACCATCGACACGCTCGCGCGCCTGCGGGAAGAGTTTCCGGCGGCAACTCTCTTTACATTGATGGGAGCCGACTCGCTGGTCGGGCTTCGCCGCTGGCATCGGGGTGCGGAACTTGCTTTCGCAGCTCCACTGATCGTTGCGTCGCGACCGGGCCAGCCGCTTGAAGATCTGCCTGCGATTTTGCCTGAGGGACTGACGATCGCGGAGAATGCAACGGCAGTTGGAAGCGCGGTGCAGGTCCCGCTGAGAGAGTTTACGCTCCGCAACACCGCGGGAGAAACGACGCCGCTTTACCTGCTGCCGGGGCTTGAAATCGAGATTAGCGCCTCGGATATACGGGGCCAGGTCAGCGCGGCGATTGATCGCCTCTGCGCCGGCCATGAGCTGCTGCCGGATGCGGTATGCCAATACATCGCCAGCCATGGACTGTATCGTTGACGGCCCTGGCTTGCGCTTCTTTCGCCGGTTCCCTTCGCGGTTTTGAACGATATTGGACGCTGCCCCTCAGTGCGGCCCTGATCCCGGCTTGCCGCTGGTGAGTCCAGAGACTACGATGAGCGAGGAGACAAATTCTGCTGCATGAGCACAACCCAGGCGCACGAACAGACCCGCATTCTCGTACAAGCCGCAGCCGCGGCCTGTGAAGACAAAAAAGGCGAAGATACCCGCATTCTCGAACTCGATCCGATCGATTCGGGGCTGTCTGATTTTTTCCTGATTACGTCAGCCACCAACGATCGCCAGGCTATCGCCATCGCCGACGAAATTGAACATCGGCTCAAGAAGGATTTCGGCGCGATGCCGCACTCCGTCGAAGGCAGACGGAAGGGCGACTGGATTCTGCTGGATTATGTGGACTTTGTCGCGCACATATTTCTGACTGAGCGCCGAGCTTTTTACGACATTGAGAGGCTGCGAAAATCAGCGCGTCCGCTGACGCCAGCCGAGTTCGATGCGGAACTTAAGGAAGCGCTATCCGCGAAGACACGCGCCGCCCGCGGCAAGACGTCTGCCAATCCGGAGAAAAAGGCTGCCGCGAAACCAGCCGCAAAAAAGGCGACTGCAAAACCGGCTGCCAAGAAAGCTCCAGCTAAGAAAGCTGCTTTGAAGAAGACGGCCAGCAAGAAAGTTGCTGCTCGGAAGTAGTCATAGACAGGCCAGTGTTTGATTCAATAATGTGAGGGAAAATGAAATGGCTACAGGATAACGCGCGGCCATTTCAGACTGCTGACAAAGCCTGAAGCCGATCCCTCGGTGGCTAAAGCCACCTCATACTGCGAGGCTTGTGGCACGGATAAATCCGTGCCCTTTCAATGCTGGGATTTTCATCAATCTGAAATGGCCGCGGCATACGCCGCGGCCATTTCCGTTTGCATTCGATTTGAGAACTCAGAACGCGATGTGCACTGAGAACTCGGAATTGCGGTTGCCGGACTTGTAAGCCAGGACGTCAGTGTAGCTGGAGACGTCGTTGCGTGCCGTTCAGGTTGAGGAACGTGTTTGCGTGGTTGTAGATGTTGATGAACTCACCCTTGAGCTGGAGGTCATACCGCTCGTGGATCTTGAAGTCCTTGACGGCTCCAAGGTTCTGTCCCCAGCTTCCCGGGCCGCGGAAAGCGTTGCGACCGTCCATGCCGGGTACAAAGCTGCAACCGACGCCATACGAGTCCGGAGCAGATCGGTGTGTCACTGGTGCCGGTATTGGGGTTGATCTGCTCGTTGTAATTAGCGCATTGATACCCGTATCTCGTTGTGCATCGTAGAAATCGGGCAGCTGGATGTATGAGTAGGTGTTGGCTCCGTAGACATCGCTGATGTCCGTCATCTTGCCCTTTGCCGCGGTTGGGCGGCGTGACGAAACTGGTGCGCGGGCAAACAGTGTTGGCGTAGCAGCAATCGAACATGGAGTAGGGTGTGCCTGTCTGGGCGTTGAACGTGGTCGACAGGGTCCAGTTATCGAGCAGCACTTTCGATACGCCCGTCAGGGTCTTTCCGTAAGGAATCGTCCAGACGATGGCGACGGCCACGCGGTGCTTTTGATCGAAGTCGGAAGAACCGCGATCCAGTGCCTTGTTCCACGGATCCAGATAGCCCAGTACGAATCCGCCGCCAGCTTCGTTGCCGCTATCGCTGAACGCCGAGCTGGTGTTGTCGATGGAGTGCGAGATAGGTGTAGTCGGCGCGGACATTCAAGCCTGTCTGGTAAAGATTCGCAGCTACGAAGCTCGCCAGTCACGCCGTTGTAGTAGGAGTCGCCGTCGGCTCCGCGCCAGTTGATATTGGAGTACTGGTAGTTGGTACGGTTGGCCGCGCGGGCATCGCCGAGGTAAGTCGAACCGTCAAAAGCGCGGTTGATGTTGGCGATGGAGTAGTTGTGAATGCCGCGCGTTCCGACGTAAGAGACGCTGGCGGTGGTGGTGTTGGCGAACTGATGCTCGAGGGAGAGGCTCCAGTTACTGGCGTAGGCCGGCTTGATCTTCGGGTCAACCGCGCGCAACGTGACGTTGGGCAACTACTTGAGGCCGGTGCCTGTGCCGAATTGGGCAAAGTTGTTGGTTGAAACCGGGATGATGCGCGCCGTCATTGTCAGCGCTGTGTGAACGCTACCACGCCGTAGTTCGGAGGATTCTGAATCACGTTGAAGGTGACGTTGTTGAAGTTGCGCTCGTAGTTGATGCCATAGCCTGCGCGGATGCTGGTTTTGCCGTTGCCGGTCAGATCGTAGGCAACTCCGATTTTGGGTCCGAACTGCTTGGTGTTCAGATTCCAGAGACGTCCATTCGGCGCGTTATCGCGGGTGAGCACCTGTCCATTGCGGATCTGATCCCACGGGGTGCTGCCGGCACCGGGGAAGAAGTTCGCATCATACTCCGGCTTCTGCGAGTGCTGGGGACCGTAGAGTTCCCACCGCAGACCCAGGGTAAGAGTCAATTGCGGGCCGACCTTCCAGTTGTCGCTGCCGTAGGCCGCGCCATCCTGGTAGCGGTTGGAACGCGAGAAGTTGGGTGAGGTAGCCGGGAGCTGGATCATGCAGGCCGTCGTGGGAATGTATGCACCCGACGCGTTCTTGTAGCAGGGATATGCGCCCTTGGGATTGATGGCTACGTTCAGGTATCCCATTCCGCCTGCAACGAAGTTCTGTCATGGCGCCGTCGTGCCGGCCGAAACAAGACCGTCAACTGCATTCTCATAGGCACCGAACTCGCGGTTGTCCTTGATGTTGAGGAAATTGCCGCCGAAGGTGAACTGGTGTTTGCCTTTTGTCCAGGCGATATCTTCGCCGACTCCGATGAAGTTCTGCGGGCCGCCGAAGGGAATGGCATTACCCGGAGACGTCGCTGAATAGCCGGGGAAGGTTACGTAGCCGCCGCCCAGCGTAACCGGCTGAACCCGCATTCACATACAGTGTCGGACTGACAGGCACCGTGCCCAGAGGCTGCGCATTGTTGAGGCGGGAGCCAAGCAGCTTGGTGGCCGATGCAACGTTGGGAGTGAATGCCTTGGTAAACGAGACTTCGAGGTTGTGGTTGTACTGCGTGCTGCCGGTGTTGTAGCCCGGCATAGGGGCTGAAGTTAAGCGCTGCCTGCCGGGATAGACCGTGCTCTGCTGGATGTAGCGAACGAACAACGAGGTGGTCTGATTGATCGTCCAGTCGACGCGGTTGAATGTGATCCACTGATTGACCGGCACGCCGCCACCGGAGTCGGCCGGCACCTGATAGATCGACTGGCCGAAGAGATTGGTGGTCAGGATGGCGGGATTCGTCAGGGCAAGTTTATTGATGTCAGCTGCCGAACACCGATTGAACTGCACTGTGAAGCACCGGTGTAGAGCGAGCCGTTAATCGGGTGCGCTACGTTGCCGTAGGTCGAAAAGAAGTCCTGCATGTTCGAGGGCGTCATCGCGATGAAGTCCGCGGTTGGAATCGTGGAGACTTCGTTCTGCTCACTGCGAATGCGGGTCCACTCCGTGGAGGAGAAGAAGAAGAGCTTGTCTTTCTTGATCGGTCCGCCGATCGAGTAGCCGAACTGATTGTGTGTGTAGCGGGGCTTGGGGTCGGTGCCGTAGAGGGCATGCAGGTAGTTGTTGTTGTACCCATCCGAAGCGAATGTCGAGATGCGGTTATATTCGTAACCCGAACCGTGTATCCCGTTGGTGCCCGACTTGGTCGAGACGTTTACCGCACCCGACCCGCGGCCGTATTCTGCGCCAGAGTTGGAGGTGACGATGCGAATCTCAGAGGTGGCGTCCATCGGTACTGTCTGTCCAACGCCTACGGCATAGAGATCAGTGTTCTCGGCGCCGTCGAGCAGGATGTCAACCGATGTTGAACGGGCTCCGGCGATGTTGAAACCAACGCCACGAGCGGTCGCCGTAGGATCGGCGGAGAGACTTCCTGAGAATGCCACGAGGTTGTAAGGATTGCGATCGAGAGTGGGAAGGCTTTGAATCTGATCGGTCTCGATGACTGCGGCGACTTCGGGCTTATCAAGATGGACGCCGGCGAAATCATCAGCAGTAACGGTGATCTGGGTGCTCTCGCCTTTTACCGCGAGCTTGACGTTCACCACGTTTGAGGAACCCACCGTAACCTGCAAGACGTGCGACGCAGGACTGAAACCGGGTGCGTTGAAACTCACCGTATAGGTGGCCGGCAACAATTCGGTTACCGAGAAGCCGCCCTTGCTGTCAGTGACAACAGTTCTTACCGAACCAGTGGCCTCGTTCGTCACCTTGACTTGGGCGTTGGCAATCACGGCGCCTGACGCGTCAGTGACCACACCCGAGCACGAACCGAGATCGGCTTGCGCCTGGGCTACAGGGGTCCCGATGCAGGCAACATAGGCTGTAAAGCCCAGTAGACTCACGGTCAGAGCAGATGCATGCAGCAATCGCAAGAATCGCATTGAAATCCTCCAGATCGACTCCGGATCGGGGAGAATCTCATGCAAATGCACAATTCCCGATCCGCTTATCGCGCTCGGCGTCTCGGGACTAGCTGGGGAGAGGTAGGTCCGTTCCGCGGTTAACAGTTCAAAAAAGCCAAAAGAAAAGCAAGAATAAAAAGGTCCGGTGAGGTCACTTGTTGGAAAAGTGATCAAAACCATCCCAAGGTGAACAGGGTTCTTGCCTCTCTTAGTGCAACCGGCGTGCCAAACGCTGCTCGGCAGCCTAAAACGCAATCTAAAGGATTAACGCAACCGTTAGCGTGACGTAGATCACACTCGAATATGAGAAGCTGTATCAACACCTTCGGGTATTTCACAAAGCATTTATCTTTCGACCCGGGATGAGGCCAAGTTACTGCCACTCCCGATCATGTATCTTCGCTGCATGCAGATCATCCTGGCCCATGTCGGAGCGCGGCCGTCTTCGCAGGATCCTTTTGACGGGCTTGCCACGATGTATCTCGAACGTTGCAAAGCTTATGCGCAGTGCCAGGCTGAATCATTCCGAACTGTGGACGCGTTGTTCGCATGGATCGACAAGCAACAGCGCCGCGCTCCAGCGATTACTGTGCTTCTGGATAGTCGAGGGAAACAAATGACTTCAGAGGATTTTGCTGCATGGCTCGGGCGCCACCGTGACAATGGAGCCCAGCTAATCGTTTTCGCCATCGGGCCTGCGGATGGCTGGTCTGACACTGAAAGAAAGCAAGCGAAATTGTTGCTCTCTCTCGGTCCTCTTACACTGGCCCATGCACTAGCGCGCGTCGTGGTCGCAGAACAGGTCTATCGCGCATTTACAATTCTCGCAGGCCATCCTTATCACTCTGGTCACTGAGGGGATTGACCTTCCCAAACTGCGATTTCAAAATGAACGGGCCGCTATGGCTCTTGAGGGAAATGTGAGTTCCGAAGAATCCTCCCGACGCGGACTTATCCTGATCAACACCGGTCCCGGCAAAGGCAAGACCACGGCTGCAATGGGCACGGCTCTGCGCGCTGTCGGCAATGGCATGCGCGTGTTGATGCTGCAGTTCCTTAAAGGGTCATGGCACTACGGCGAACTCGACTCGACGCAGGCCTTCGGACAAAACTTCGTGCTCAAGCAGATGGGACGCGGATTCGTAAAGGTCGGCGGTGCCGAGACCGATCCCGAAGATATCCGCATGGTGCAGGCCGCGTGGGCTGAAGCGCGCGAAGCGATCCTGTCAGGCGAGTGGGACATGGTGGTGCTCGACGAGATCAACTACGCCATCGGCTATGGCATGCTTGACCCCGCTGAAGTTGCCGAAACACTTCGCAACCGGCCGGAGATGGTTCATGTGATTCTGACGGGCCGCAATGCGCATCCCTCGCTGGTGGAGATCGCTGACACCGTGACCGAGATGCGCGAAGTGAAGCACGCCTACCAGAAGGGCATCCTGGCGCAACGCGGAATCGAGTTCTAACTCTTCAGGCGTTTTTAAAATTCAAGCTGCAAGTTTTTCTTTCCTGTGCGTTCCAAGGCTAGTTCCAGGAGAAAGAACTTGCGAAAGACTTCGATTCTTTATCTGGCTGCACTTTTTGCAGTGGCGTTTGCGCAGGCGCAGCAGCAGCCTCAGCCGGTTGCGCTCACCATTTACAACCAGAATTTTGCCGTTGCGCGAACTTTTCTGGATCTCGATCTGCGCGCCGGCGTCAACGAGATCACGACCGATAGTGTGACCAGCCGCCTCGAGCCGGACTCGGTGGTGCTGCGCGATCCTTCAGGCAAACGAGTGGTGCATGTCGTCGAGCAGAACTACGACTCCGCAATCGTGAGCCAGGAGTGGCTGCTCGAAAAGTACGAAGGAAAAACCATCGACTTTCAGATCTCCACGGCGCAGGGACTCAAGATTGTGCCGGGCAAGATCATTCGCGCCGGCTTCAATCGCCCGCAGGAGTACACCTTTGACGGCCAGATGCTGGGTGGCCAGTCCGCGCAGCCTCTGATCGAGATTGACGGCAGAATGCAGTTTCAACTTCCCGGCACACCGCTGTTTCCCGCGACCACAGACGGTATGTTGCTGAAGCCAACTTTGCGCTGGCAGATCGATTCGAGATTGGCCGATCGATTCACTGCAGAACTGGCGTACATCACTGGAGGTTTGAGCTGGGACGCGACGTATAACGTCGTTGCTCCTGATAGCTCTGATGTGACCGGTGACGAGAAAGCTGATGTGCTTGGATGGGTGACCATCCACAATCAATCGGGGACAGAATTTCCGCAAGCCAGAATCAAGCTGATGGCGGGCGATGTTGCGAAGATACAGGCGCAATCGGGATATAACGCGATGGCGCAGTTGCGAATGGAAGCCAAGGCAATGGACTCAATGCAGCCGGGGGTTACGCAAAAGGCATTTGACGACTTCCATCTATACGATCTCAACCGCACAGTCGCTCTTCGCGATGGAGAAACCAAGCAGGTGCAGTTTATCGATGCTGCGAATGTGAGCATGCGACGCAACTATATATATGACGGTCTCGCGGAGCAGGTGCAGCCCATCTATGCCGGTAATGTGAATCAGAATCAGGCTTACGGACTCGGCGGCGAGAACACCAAGGTTTTGATCGTCGAAGAAATCAAGAACACGGAGTCGAACCAACTGGGCATGCCACTGCCTGCAGGCCGCGTGCGTTTGTATCGCCGCGATGCAGACGGACAGATGGAGTTTGTCGGCGAGAATCTGATCAACCACACGCCTGCTGAGGAAACGGTAAGAATTCCGACTGGCAGCGCCTTCGACGTGAAGGGCTCCCGTCGCCAGACCGACTTCCATGTGGAATATAACAAGCGGATGCTTGACGAGACCTTTGAGATCAAGGTCACCAATCAGAAGCAGCAGACGGTCAATGTTGCTGTACTCGAGCACATGTATCGCGGCGAGAACTGGGAGATCACGGGCAAATCCAACAGGTTCAACAAGCGCGACAGCCACACGATCGAATTTCCGATCAAGGTCCCCGCCAAAGGAGAGGTAACGCTGACCTATTCGGTTCATTACAGCTGGTAGCTCTGAGAGTTCGCAGTTTTGAGTTCACAGTTCTGAGTCACGGTTCGGGGTTCACGATTCTGGGGTTCGCCCTTCTCAGCGCGCGGCATCGAGGCTTGCAACTTTGAACTGCGAACTCAGAACTGCTCTCCGGGTCGCTATAATTACTGAGGCTTATGTCCTGGTTTAAACGTGAGAACGGCGAGTTCGACGGTCCCGGAGGCAACGACGGCGACGAAGAGAAGAGTGTCCGCACAGAGGGCCTGTGGGTCAAATGCCCGGGGTGCCGCCAGACCATCTGGAAGGCCGACCTCGAAGCCAACATGAATGTCTGCCCCAAGTGCCAGTACCACTTCAAAATCGGCGCCAAGCAGCGGTTGGACCTGCTGCTGGAGCCGGGCTACGAACTGGTTGACGGCGGGCTTCGCTCCACTGATCCTCTCAATTTCACGGATGTCAAGCCTTACAAGCAGCGCCTTCGCAAAGCGCAACAAGACACGGGCCTCAATGACGCGATCCTCAACGCCGTGGGTCAGATTGGTTCGCATGCCGCTGTCGTCAGCGCCATGGAGTATGGGTTTATCGGCGGATCGATGGGCGCCGTTGTGGGCGAGACCATCGCTCGGGCCGTGGATCGCGCACGCATCGAAGCGAAACCGCTTATCGTGGTTGCAGCCTCCGGCGGAGCGCGCATGATGGAAGGCGTTGTGAGTCTGATGCAGATGGCCAAGATCTCGACCGCGCTCGCGCAGCTTGACGATGCGCGCGTTCCTTATATCTGCGTGCTTACCGACCCTACGACAGGCGGCGTTACCGCAAGTTTTGCCATGCTGGGCGATCTCAACATTGCAGAACCGGGCGCATTGATCGGCTTCGCCGGACCTCGCGTGATCGAGCAGACCATTCGCCAAAAGCTCCCCGAAGGTTTCCAACGCTCAGAGTTTCTTCTTGAAAAGGGATTCCTTGATGCAGTCGTCCATCGCCATCAGATCAAGAGCTATCTTATCCGCGCACTCGACTTCATGAAGGTGCAGGAACAGGCCAAGGCAGCGAGCTGATCTTCTAAGATACAAGTCGCTCAGCCCCAATCGCGACAAGACCATTCCTTTAACATTCAGGGCAAAAGAAGAGGGCGTCCTTGCAGACGCCCTGAGGCTGCGGAAAAACGGCGAAGAACTGGCAAATCGCTCAAAGAACCTCCCGCAGCGGCTAAAGCCGACGATGATTATTGCGCCCTTACGGCACGGCTGAAGCCGTGCCCTTTCAAAGCGACGAGTTTTTCAGTAGACAGAGGGCGTCCTTGCGGACGCCCTCTGTTTGTGAATAGCGAAGGTTCGCCTTAGAACTGGAACTGAACCTTCAACTGGGTATTGCGGTTGCTGCCGAAGTTATACCGGAAATCCATGAAGGAGCCGCCGACATCGTCGATGAGCGTATCAGGTGTTCCCAGGTATTGGCGGTTCAGGGCGTTGTAGCTGATAACCGACAACGTCATGTTCAGCCGTTCAGCCAGCTTGGTTTGCTTCTGCAGGGATACGTCGAAGTTATTCCATGACTGCGCGCGCAGGGTATTTCGACCGACGCCCACATACGGATTGTTGGATTGATCGGCCACCAATTGCGTATTGCGAAGCCAATGGAAGTCGGTCTGGGAACCAGGGTTGCAAGTTGCCCAATCCATGTATCCGGCGCCATTGCCGCAAATCGATCCGTCATCCAATATGCCGACGCTGGTGATTGGCGCGCTGGCGCTGTTGAGCACGGGACGGGCGTTGTCGAATCCGCTGAGTTGCCAGTTAGCAAAGCGTGAATCGCTGTAGCTCTGCCCCGCCGGACCGTAGCCGAAGTACCCATACTGATAGGCGCTGGCGGGTTGGCCGGTGTTGAACGTCCAGATGGTGTCCAGTCGATATCCGCCCAACAACCTGCCCATCAGACCATTGCCGCCACGGTACGAGGGCAGAAGGTAGCTGAACTGCGAGGATGCGACGAACTTCTCTGAATCGCCGCTGATGGCGCGCTCAGGCTCATTCGGGTTGAGAGGATTCTCGGCGAAGGTAATCGTGTTGCCGCCGCCCGTTCCCGGGCCTGCACCAAAGGTACCGAAAATCTCAGAGGTGTTATCGATTGCCTTGCCGTAGGTGAAGCTGGTGTTGGTGGTCAGGCCGTGGAAGTTCTGCGTGGTGACATTGGTTTCGAGCGCGTTGAACAGGGCAAAGGCGCCGTTGTTGCGCTGGCGAACGTTGGTGCGGGCGCAATCGGGGCTACCGAAGCCAAGCTGCGTTGGATCGGTGCAGAGCGGAACCGTGACAGCAGAAGGATAGACGCTCTGCAGGTAGTTCAGCTTGGGATTGGCATTGACCGATTGGAAGTTGCCCACCTGGTGGTTGCCTACGTAATTGACTGCTGCCACGGCGTGGCTTCCCAACTGGTGAGAGAGACCGAAGATCCACGACTCGGTGTAGGGGTTGTGGAAATTCGGCGCGAGGGAAGTCTCGTTGCGGGCGCCGGGATTGACGCCAGGCCCCGTTGGCAGATAAGGCAGCACCAGGCTGCGAACCTGGGCTCCCAACGCTCCTGACGCGGGAAGGCAGGGCTTGCTCGGTCCGCAACCGCTGATCGTGCCCAGGTTAACCACCGGAGCAGAAGACGCTATGTTGAGGAACATGTTGTAGAACGCGGGGTCGAAGTTGATCGAGAATCCGCCGCGGACCACCAGCTTCTTGTCGAAATCAGGGTTGTAAGCAAAGCCCATCCGCGGCTGGAACTGCTTCCAGTTGTTCGGGACGGCACCAACGGTTCTCTGGGAGAGAGGCAGCGATTGATCCCAGAAGGCCGTTGATGCGTTGCTTTCGCGCGCGACGGTTTCATTGTGCAGCAGGTTCGAAGCCTGGCTAAAGAACTCCCAGCGGACGCCCATGTTCAAGGTGATCTGCGGGGAGACTTTGTAGTCATCCTGGAAGTAGGCGGCAGCGTCATTCTCTGTGAATTTTGTGGTGAAGTTATTGCTGTTACCGAGCGTCACCGATCCGACGCCGTTGATGAAATTGGCGAAGCTGGTGAAGCTGAAACCGCCGCTGTAGTCGGGCAGGAAGGGATTCGGGAGAATTCTGATAATCCCATTCACCGCCGACGATAATCGTGTGTTTGCCATGGCTCCAGGTGAGATTGTCCTGCGCCTGGGTGACCTTCACGACGCGCCCTTGCGGAATGTTGGTTGGATAGCCAAACGAGAGCATTCCGTAGTTGGTACCGCCGCTGGCGATATGGCCGCCGATCGAGAGGTTCGTCGTGCACTGATCCGGTGTGGTCGCAACGCAGGTGGGCTGAGCGCCACCCTGGAAGAGAACACTGGTTTGCTGGAAGGAGTAACGGAGCTGGTTGACGATGGTAGGAGTCCAGGTACGTGCCCAGTCGGCACCCACGGAGTGCGCTGTGTCTGGAACGTTGTACCATGACCCGGCGGTTACGCTGCCACCACCATTGAGGAAAGGATCATCCTGGTAGAAGTAGCGGAGGAAGAAGTGATCCTTGCTCGTGGGTTGCCAGTCCATGCGCCCCAGCAGTTCCTCATCGTTTGAGGCTGAAGGAACACTGCGCGCGATTTCGGAGAACTCAATATTGGCAGTGGTTGCGCCTACCGTGATCGGGAGATTTACCGGAGTACCGACCGGATGAGGATTTCCGGTTTTGATGGAGTACGGGCCGTTGACCACGAGGGCTGCAACACCCGGATCACCGGGGAATGCTGTCTGGAGCTGTGCTAGCCCATTCGGGTCGGGAGTGACGGTGGTCGTACCGCTGAGCGAAATGCCGCCGCCGTTGTGGTTGCGATTCCAGTAACCGCTGGAGAAGAACCAGAGCTTATCCCGAAACTTGGGGACTGGTCCGCCAAACGTGAAACCGAAGATGTTCTGGGTGAAGCGGCCCAGCGTGGGCGGGGTGCAGCCATCAGTACCCGCGGCAACTCCCGGTGCGCAGTAGCCCTGGAATGGCGACTTCTCACCTTGTGCAAATGATTCGCCCCAGTTGCCTTCATAGAAGTAGAAGGCCGAACCGTGATAGCCATTGGTTCCCGACTTGGTCAGGTAGTTCACAATGGAACCGGCGTTGCGGCCATATTGCGCACTGAAGTTGTTGGTGATGACTTCAACGCCGCTCAACGCATCCTGGTTAGAAAAGAAGACCTGCGGACCGGCGACCGAGTTGTCGTTGTTCGACTGGCCGTCGATTTCGAAGTTGTTGGAACGGCCGCGCTCGCCCTGCGATGAGAAGCCGCCGTAGGCGCCATTGTTGTTGGAGAAACTGTTGTCGTGGGTAATCGAAACGCCTGGCGTCAGCAGTGCCACTGTATCGAATCCGCCGGCAAACGGCAGGTTCTCAAGCGACTCGGACTGGAGCGTTACGGCAACCTGTGACTGCTCGGTGCTTAACAGGGGGGCGACTGCGCTGGCTTCAACGGTTTCAACGCCCTGGCCGATCTGCAGCGTCTCCGCTCCTAGAGTGAGCGTGCCGACTGTGACGTTGACCTGCTTCACTTCGAGACTGGAGAAGCCCGGAGCCACGATCGTGACCTTATAGACGCCGATGGGGAGGGCAAGCACGCTGAAATCGCCATTCGGACCCGAGGTCTGCGAATAGGATGCGCCCGTCGCCGCGCTGACCACCGTGATTTTTGCGCCAGGCACGACGGCTCCCTTCGGGTCAAGCACCGTACCACTGATGCCGCCCGTCGTGATGCCCTGACCAAATGAGTTGCCCTGCAGGCCCATAGCGCAAACGAGCACGATGCAGAAGCAATAGGCCTTCAGCTTTGAGAAGTTTCCCATACCGATAGTTCCTCGAATTTGGATTTTGTGGTTCACGAGGCCGGCGCCAGCAATGAAACCTGGCTTGCTCATTGGCCGCAACTTGCTGCCGATGGATGCCGACTCTGTTGTATTCAGGTTCAGAAGCATTGATTTTCGAAACAAGTTCAAATCTGCACCAAATCGGCGCATACACCTGCCAGGGGAAGGGCAAAGGCCGTAGTTCTCTGCACAGGCCCAACGTCTGAAAAGGCACAATAAAGGGGGAAGATAGTGTGACTACCGTCACAGACAGCAATTTGGGTGCCAAACGGGGGATTGAATCGGATTCGCACGAGATGATTTCTATAGACTTTATTATGTGTGACTTAAACTTGAGAACGGGCAGGCTCCCTTTCACATTGCCAGTGGCTCTACAGGCAGTATTCCAAAAACAGGAGACTCTTGGATTTTTTCCAATATTTCACATGTGTGCCGTTGGTTCCGATACAGCCGGCTGCCAACCCGCCTAATGTGACTACCCTGGCGGTCGCGAAAAAGAAGAGAGGCGCCCCAAAGGGCGCCTCCGTCGAGTTCGACTGTTGAGTTAGAAGACGAAGCTGCCCTTCAACTGGATCAACCTGGGCGATGCATCGCCGCCGAGGAACGAGCCCAGGATCGAGGTTGGGGGGTTCACCGTGCTCTGAATGATGCCATAACCGCCAGGACCATTCTCCACGTCATTTTGGGGCTGAGCGAAATTTGGATGGTTGAATACGTTGAAGAACTGCACTCCGAGATTCAGGCGTGCCGATTCCGATTTAGGCATTTTGAAGCTCTTGCTGGCATCCAGGTCGGAATCGGTGTAATTAGGCCCGAACATTTGATTGCGACGCTGCTGCCCAAATGCGGTTGCGGGGGCAAAGAAGTTAGCCGAAGCGCAAGGAACCGCGTTAACTCCAGCGTGGCTGGATCCGCCGCAATGGGTGTTGAATCCACTCGGTTGCGTTTGCATGCCAAGGATCGAACCAGCATAGTTCAGAGGCGTGCTGGAATCGATGTAGCTGTAGGGATATCCGGTGCTGTGAAAGATCGTACCAGCGAGCATCCAGCCATCGGTCAGAATCCTGGGCCCTCCAAAGTGAGGAATGTTGATTACGTAATTGCCGCTGATGTAGTGGCGCACATCGTAATCGGAGTTCCCGTAATTCTGGCGCAGATCGTAGGGATTGATCGGGTTTACCGGATTGATACCAAACGCATCGAAGCCTCCATTGGAGATCTCGTCCAGCGCGTGGCCGTAAGCATAGTTGATTTGCAGCGACAGCACTTTACCACGTCGTGCTCCGGAGAGAATCAGACCATTGAAATTGGAACTGGCTCCGCTGTACACGCGGTTGACCTGCCCGAAATTGCCTGTCGGTGCGTTTGCTGGGAGGGTGTCAAAACCAAACGCATTCGCTCCTCCATCTACGACCGCTTCTTGATACCCATGGTTGCCAACGTAGCTTGCCGATAGCACTACCTGGTGCGGAATTTCCTGCTCAAGCGCGAAGCTCCACTCTTCGTAGGAAGGGTACTTGATGTTCTTGTCTGCAGTAGTAAAGGACGGCGCGGCGAAGCCGGGAACGGTGGCTGTGAGTGTGGTCAGGCTAGCTCCACCATTGAATCCCGCCTGGAAGGCTGCATTCGAGCTCTCAACGGCAGCGGCGCCGCTGCCCGGCAATGTGGGATCGACGAGGTAGTTGCCGCGCAGATAGAACTGCACGTTGTTGGGGGCGTTGTTCATCAGGCTGCCCGCAATCTGAGCCGGGAAACCATCAGAAAAGAGCCCGAATCCAGCGCGGATTGTGGTTTTGGAGAGCGGCTGGTAAGCGATTCCCAGTCGCGGCTCATATGCGATCGTCTGCAGGTGGTTTAGCGCCTGATGCCGGCCTGTCTGTATCTGCTGGTTGTATGGTGTGGTTGCAGTTGCCGAGGCTGCCAGAGAGTAGAACCCGGACGACAGATCGGCAAAGCAGTTGGTGACACATATTGGATTGGAATTGTGCTCCATGCGCAGACCGGCTGTTAGTGTGAGTTGCGGCGCGATCTTCCACTGGTCCTGAACATACCAACCCATGGTGTAAAGAGCGACTGGTTGAGTGTTGCGCGTCGGGAAGCTCTCGCGATAGCGCGTAAGGTAACCTGCCTTGAAGTCCGCATCCGTTGTGTAAGCCTCAGGGGTGACCGCACGAACCGATGGACTGTAATCCGTGACATCATTCCGCCTCATCGTCCAACCCACCTTGATTGAATGGCGGCCGCGGGTCAAACTGAAGTCGTCCTGGAACTGGTAGCCGGTTACATTCCGGCCTTGTGGGAAGTCGAAGTTCTCGCCACCTACCCACCCCGGGTAGCTCTGGTTGCCGAGGACTCCTCCAAGAAACACCACGCTGGCCGGGTATATTGCATTTCCCGCTGCCTGGTTCGCGTTGGAGAAGATCGCGCGATAGTAGATAGCCGCAAACAGAAATTGATTTGTGGTGCCGGGTCCGAAGACGTGGGTCTCGTTCAACTGGCCCTCGTACTGGGGCTGGGCGCTGTCGACGTTGTACTTCGGGTCGAGGAGGCTGGTGAAAGTCGCCTGAACTCCCTTGTCAATCTTGAAATGACCAAACAGGTTGTCGTTCACACTGAGATTTTGGTCGATTCGGCCGCTCATCATCCACTCGTGGGTGAAGTTTCCTGCGGTTCCATTGAATTGAACAAAATCCCCTGTTCCGTCGTCGACGGGTGTCGCGTTCTTGTAGCCCGGAGCGTTGTTATAAACGCTGAAGATATTGGAGTAGACCGCCCCTTCACCGAGAGCATTGGCATTAGCCATGGCCGCCGCCTGATATTGAGCACTAGGCGCATACACGGTTCCGCGAGTAGGTAGCACAACCCGCAGACCTTCATAGTTATAAAAGAAGAAAGTCTTGTCTCTGTACAACGGTCCACCGACGGCCGCAGCCCATTGGTTTACATTGTCAAAGCTGCGCGGACTGCCGGCGTTTTTGTTAAACCAGGTGTTTGCATTCATTGCCCGGCCATTCCACCAATAGGACGCGTTGCCATGGAAGTGATTGGTCCCTGAACGGCTTATCTGGTTCACTTGAGCTCCGCCCAGGCCGCCGAACGCGGCGTCATAGGCGTTGGTGATCACGCTTACCTGGCTAATGTCATTGTTGCCCAGCAGAAGATTCGTGGCGCCAGAGTTGTTCACATTCAGGTAGGGGTCATTTTCATAACCGCCGTTTACCGTGAAAGTGTTCGAGGTTCCCGGAAGGCCGTATACGGAGAAGTTGCCGTAGCCGCTCTGCGTGTTCATTACCGCGCCGGGCGACGTTTGAGCGACGAATGTCAGATCGTTTCCAGGATTCGGCAACTGTTGCACAGATTCCATGTCGAAGGTGGTGCTCATCTGTGCATTGTCTGTGTGGAGCAGAGGTTCGATTGCCGTAACCTCGACCGTCTCCGTTGCCTGGCCAAGGGTCAACTTAATGTCGGCTTGAGCGATCTGGCCGGTTGCGACGGAAATTGTCAGGGTCGAAGACTCGAAACCAGTAGACTTCGCAGTTACCCGATAGACGCCAGGTTTTAACAGGGAGAACCGATACCCACCCGTGCTGCTGGTATTCGTGACGCTCGTAGCTCCCGTATCCTGGCTCCTGAGCGTCACCTGGGCGTTTGACAACACGGCGCCGGAAGCATCCGTTACTGTTCCCGAAATGTCGCCCGAGATGTTCGATTGCGCGTAGGCTGCGGGGACGGTGAAATTGGTTACTACACCGGTAGCCATCATCACCAGCCCAAATGCCAGGCATGACTGCTTCAACCAGTTAAATCTCATTTTGCTCCTCCAAATTTGTAACGAGAGTGACACTTTTCTCTGTTGTTGTTCGCCTGTCGGCTTTACAAGGACAGGCCCAAATTACCCACGGTCCGGGGAAGGAACCGCAGCAAAGCCAGGCACGCATTTTGCGCCCTTAGCCAAACACCAAATTGTCGATAAAACGGGATGGGGAAATTGTGTGAAACCAGTACTACACGTGCAATTTTGCTGCCAAATGATGGCGGGAGATGGCGAGCGGTAGTTGATTGTTTTTAAACGTCTTAAGGTTATTCTTCGATTAAGGTGTAAGTCCGGGGAGGGGATGTTGTTCTCCAATTTTTTGCATCCGTATACCGAAAACGGAATAGACTCCGCATGTACTTCAATTTCCCGGATGACTCGGGCAGCTTGGACGTGCAAGACACCACTTCGGGAGCCTCCGACATTCTCTTTCTACGCATCGATTTCTCCTGAGGACGTAAACTGGTTCCTTCAAAAAGGTTCCAGAGGATCACGACATTGTGCATTCGCACTGTTAGCCTAATTTCTCTAGTTTTCATTGCCGCCACCTCACTGGCTCAGACGCCGAACTTTGCATCACTACCTCCAATCCCATTCGATACTGACGGACCGGTGATTCGGGCTCACTCTGAAACCGAGAAGCCCTTTACGGTTGCGGGAGAACGCGGCGTGGTTCTCGGCCAGCAAAATGGAACCTTCGAGGCATGGGTTCTGCCCGTCAAGCTGCTTTCGCACCTCACCATTGAGGCGAACCTCGAGGGCTACACAGTTCCGATCGACGTAAACCAGCAGGCGGCGGAAATTGAAGTGCGTCCCGATCGTACGGTCATTACTTACAGTCACATTGGGTTTACGGTGCGGCAGATCATGTTTTCTCCGAATGACGCGCCGGCGGGAACCGGGCCCGTGGTGCTGTTTGAGTTCGATTGTGTTCATCCGACAGATTTCATTTTCAGGTTCACGCCGGAGCTGCGCTGGATGTGGCCGGAGCGGAATGAAGGCGTGCCGGGAGTTGAGTGGGTTGCCGGACCGAACGCCGCCCCTACCGCCAAGGAGCCCGGCCCTTCCGGATCGATCTCTGGATCACCCATGCCCAACCATGGCTATTACGTGCTGCACGCCGATTATCCCGACCTCGCCGGCGCCATCACGATTCCGGGCGCGCAACCGGGAATCCTTGCTCCCTACCAGGAGCGGCCCCAGGTGCACCCCGTCGAGTTTCATCTGCACATCGATCCGGCACGAGATCGTGGACGGCTGTTTCCGCTGCTGATGGCGGCGGGAATGAACAAAGCCTCCGCCACCAACGATACTCTTGGCGCAACACTGGCTCAGTTGAATACGTCGATAGAATCCCTCTACAAAGCTCATGCCGACAGCTACAAGAAACTGTTGGCCAACTCCACCTCTATCTCCACACCGGACAAGGCCCTGAACGAGGCTTTTCAATGGGCCGTCATTTCAATTGAGCAGCTCAAGGCTCACCCCGTTGATGCACATTCCATTCCTACCGACGAGACCGCGCTAGTTGCCGGCTACTACGCATCTGGCGATTCGGCACGGCCGGGCTTCGGCTGGTTCTTCGGACGCGACGCGCTCTACACATTGTTTGCGGTGAATGGATATGGTGACTTTTCGCTTTCGAAGTCCGAGCTTGAGTTTCTGATCAAGCGGCAGCGCGACGACGGCAAGATCATGCACGAGTATTCGCAGACAGCGGCATCGATCGACTGGCGAGCCTTTCCTTATATGTACGCCGCGGCCGATGCTACTCCGTTGTTTCTGCTTGCGGTGGCGGACTACGTACGCTCGAGCGGCGACGTGGCGTTCCTGACTGCGCATCGCGACGCCATCGAGAAGGCCTGGGAGTTTGAAACTGGCCACGCCGATGCGAATGGGATTTATTCCAACGCGCAGGGAACTGGCTGGGTGGAGAGCTGGCCTGGCGGCATGCCGCACCAGGAGGTCTATCTTGCCTTTCTCGATCAGCAGGCATCCGGCGCGATGGCGCAACTGGAAGACGATGCTGAAAGACTCCGCGAAGTCGACGGCAGCGCGCAGTCGCGCAGAAACCATTGCCAAGACGATCGAAACGCAGTTCTACGATAAGCAGAAATCCTGCTATGCGTTCAGCCGGAACACGGACGGTTCCCTCGATCGCACCAGCACCGTGTATCCGTCGCTGGGATGGTGGAGCGGAAAGGGCCTCGCTGGAGCCTCATCGATTCCTACGCAGACGGGAACGTGTCTTGAGCAATTCGCAGGGCACGCGCTCAATACCGACTGGGGTCTGCGCGATGTATCCAACGACGAAAAAATCTACGACGGCATGAGCTATCACCAGGGTTCGGTGTGGCCGCTCTTTACCGGCTGGGCCGCGCTGGCCGAGTACCGCGCCAACCAGCCTCTCGCTGGCTATCAATTATTGATGGAGAACGCGAACCTGACGAAGGCGCAGGATCTTGGCGCGGTGACGGAATTGTTGTCAGGCGATTTCTTCGTGCCGTTCGGCCGCAGTACGAGCCATCAACTGTGGTCGAGCGCGATGGTGATCACGCCGACGCTGCGCGGCCTCTTCGGCATCGACATCGATGCGCAGACGAAGACGATCACCGTCAATCCGCATCTGCCAGCGAGCTGGGATAACGCTCAAATTCGCCAACTGATATTGCCGGGAGGGACAACGACGCTCAATTTCGAACGCGTTGGCCGCGAATTGTTAGTAAGCCTTACGAACGCGGACAGTAAGGGATGGAAACTCAGGAGTGATTTGGAGAATGCGAAACCTGTAAAGAGCGATGGGCCTAGCCTCTCAATCACAACTCCTGAGATTGAAGTAGATCAGCTGCTCTCGGGATTCCAAGGTAATCTACTCGAGAAATATTCAGGGCCGGACAAGCCACCGAATTCGGGAGCACGTACTTCCAGATTCCGAATCCTCGATTCAACTTACGCCGATCATAAGCTTGTGCTTACATTTGATGGTGTCGCTGGAACTCAAGCAACGGTTGCGCTAATTCGGCATGAATTAATCGTGCCGAGGGCGAACGTGGATAAATCCGCGGACGGGGCTGAAGCGATCATCTCTGCCAAGGATGGTTGGTCCTTCAAAGATCGGAAAGCGCCACTCCTGCTGGTTGTGACCTTTCCACCCGGCGAAGGCTGGAAGACCATCACCGTCACGCTGACGTGGTGATCGAAACCGGTTCCGATTTGAATTGGAACCGGTTCGACTAAGCCAACTACTTCTTGTGCTTCCGATATAAGCCGATCAGATGATTTGTCGAGCTGTCGTGCGCAAGCTGCGGCTCGGTCGGGCTCTCTAGTTCGGGGATAATTTTCTGCGCCAGAGCCTTGCCGAGTTCCACGCCCCACTGGTCGAATGAATTGACCTGCCAGATCACGCCCTGCGTAAACACGCAGTGCTCATAGAGCGCAATCAGCTTACCCAGAACCGCAGGCGTCAGCTCTTCCGCAAGGATCGTATTCGAAGGCCGGTTGCCTTCAAACACGCGATGCGGAACAAGCCAGTCCGGCGTGCCCTCCGCCTTCACCTGTTCTGCCGTCTTGCCGAAGGCCAGCGCCTCCGCCTGCGCAAAAACGTTCGCGAGCAGAATGTCGTGATGCGGTCCCAGCGGATTGAGCGTTTTGTAGAACGCGATGAAGTCGCACGGGATCAGCCGCGTTCCCTGATGAATGAGTTGATAGAAAGAATGCTGCCCGTTGGTGCCGGGCTCGCCCCAGTAGATCGGGCCGGTGTTGTAGCGGACTTCCTTGCCTTTGAGCGTGACGTGCTTGCCGTTGCTCTCCATGGTGAGCTGCTGAAGGTATGCCGGGAAGCGCTTGAGGTACTGCTCGTAGGGCAGGATGGCAATCGTCTGCGCGTCGAAGAAATCGGTATACCAGACGGAGAGCAGCGCCAGCAGGACCGGGAGATTCTTTTCGATCGGCGCAGTGCGGAAGTGCTCGTCCATCTGATGGAATCCGTCGAGCATCGCGCGGAAGTTGTCGGGGCCGATGGCCAGCATCGTCGAAAGACCGATTGCCGAGTCCATGGAATAGCGGCCGCCGACCCAATCCCAGAAGCCGAACATGTTCGCCGTGTCGATGCCGAACTTTGTTACTTCGCCGGCGTTCGTCGAGACTGCAACGAAATGCTTCGCGATCGACGACTCATCCCCACCCAGCTTTTCAAGCAGCCACGACCGCGCCGTGTGGGCATTGGTCATCGTCTCCAGCGTGGTGAAGGTTTTGGACGAGATGATGAACATCGTTTCTTCTGCGTCCAGATCCTGCACGGCCTCTGCGAAGTCGGTGCTGTCCACATTCGAAACAAACCGGAACGTCATCGCACGGTCACTGTAATGCTTTAACGCTTCGTAGGCCATGACCGGCCCGAGGTCGGAGCCGCCGATGCCGATATTGATCACGTTTTTGATGCGCTTGCCAGTGTGGCCCTTCCACTCGCCGCTGCGGACGCGATTAGAGAATGCTGTCATCCGGTCCAGCACTTCGTGGACCTTGGGCACCACGTTTTCGCCGTCGACAACAATGGACGTCCCTTTGGAAGCGCGCAATGCAACATGCAGTACCGCACGATTCTCAGTGATGTTGATCTTCTGGCCACTGAACATCGCATCAGTATGTTCGCGCAGTTTAGATTCCTCTGCGAGGGTGAACAGAAGCTTGAGCGTCTCGTCGGTAACGCGGTTCTTCGAGTAGTCGAGAAACAGGCCGACACCCTCCGCCGTCATGCGCTCGCCGCGCTTTGAGTCGTCAGCGAAGAGTGTGCGCAAATGCAGTTTGGCAACGTCGCGCGCGTGAGACTTCAAGTCCTTCCATGCCTTCAGACTTGTAAGCGGTTTTACTTTGATATCAAACTTGCGGCTTCTTGCAGCCTTTGCCATCTCCATCCTCCAATTTGCGGCCCTGCGAAGAGTCGTCCGTCTTGCTTCGGAGCCTGATTTCGCTATCGCTTCAAACTCAACTTCCGCACGACCTATTATCATCGCCGCGAGCGAAAGACATCTGTGGACAGAATCGAATCCAGTCTCTCGCTCTTTGATTCCTGTTTGCGCTGAAATAATCGACGCTCTGTGTTTCTTGTAGACTTCGGATCGACTCCGTATTATTCGGAAGTGGTTTGGTGGGGAGGAAACAGTTGATCTCGCGACGCGATTTTCTAGCAACGGGCACAATGGGAGCATTGGCCATGGCATCATCTCGATTCGCGAAGGCCGCTGACTACAGTCCGGATAAATTTGGCGTTCAGCTTTATGTTCTTCGCGCCCTTCTGGCCAAGGACTTCGACGGCACGCTGGCCAAGGTCGCAGCGATCGGAATCAAAAATGTTGAATTCGCGGGGTTCTATGGGCGGACAGCGAAAGAAGTTCGCACCAGCCTGGCGAACGCCGGGCTCACGGCAAGCGGTGCGCATTGCGTGCTGGCCAGCATGCCTGACGACGAGATTGGACGCATGATCGAGTTCTGCCACGAAGTCGGCATGAGGTACATGATTGCCGCTATCCCTTCGATCAAACCCGGCACGTTATCGGCCTCTGGCAAGCCTGCATCCGGCAATCCCTTCGAGCACATCGAGCTTGAAGATTGGCGATGGAGCGCGCAACGATTCAATGTAATTGGTGCTCGCGTGCGTGACGCGGGAATGCGGTTTGCATACCACAACCACAACATCGAAGCGCAGAAGTACGGCGATATCGTTGCGTTCGATGAGATGCTTCGCCTGACCGATCCTGCAGTGGTGGGCATGGAATTTGATACTGGCAATTTCATTGCCGGCGGCGGCGATCCCTATCCCTATCTTGAAAAGTATCCACATCGATTTGAACTTGCTCATGTGAAAGAATGGGCCTCTCCATTCACGCCGACGGCCACGATCAACTGGCCGAAGTACGCACCTCTCGGCAAGGGAACTACTGATTGGAAGAAGATGCTGGGTGCGTTAAACAAGGCAGGCGTAAAACAAATCTTCATCGAGCAGGATGGGACGGCAAGCGGGGACGAGTTGAGCGCAGTCCAGCAGGCATATCAGTTTCTAATCAGGGTTTGAGAGTGGAGGCGATTTCTGGTTCGAGGTTGTGCAATGTCGATCCCCAAAACAGCGACGGCCCAGGTGTTTTGCGCCTGAGCCGTCGTAGTGATCTTTAAGTTTTGAACTAAGGCTACCGTCCTATCTCGATTACCTGAGCATTTTCACTAATGCCCTGTGCCGTTAGCGCTCGATGGCCACTGTCCGCTAAAGCGGATTTTTGGGCGACACAGTCGTCGCACCATTTGAAAACCACCACCCTGCGCATCGGCAAAGAGGAGCATTGCAACGTGAAAGATCCGCGAGGTCCCATGCGGTTGAATCCTCTCCGCCGGGGTAACCTTTGGGGATCGGGGAGCGAAGCCTTAGGCCACAGCCACGTCACATGATGTACCGCCAGGAGAGTATCGCTGCATCTTTGGGACTGCCCCCTCTCTCAGTACGAGGTCAATTTACGCCCGGATTCACGCCGCGTCAACACATGCTTTGGAAGTGCAACATCCGAAGGTTATCCTCATTGCGCCGTTGCAATAGTTCCTCCCAATCTTGAAACATGCATTGATAAACACCACATGTTTCTGTGTTCCCAGGTAGATGATGGCAGCAAGCACAAAACGGAGAGTGTTGCTTTCACACACAAAATCAAAACGGCCCAGCATTGCTGCCAGGCCGCCGTATTTTTCTCTTCTGTTGTTTTTTTTTAAATCCCGCTGCTTCAGATGCGCATCGGCATCAGTACATAGCGCGAGCGGTACTCGGCGTCGGGATCTTCGGGGCGCATCTGTCCGGCGCTTTGCGAGTCCTTGAATTCCAGGCGGACTTCGCCTTCGTTGCCCAGCGCTTTCAGGAAATCGATGATGTAGGTCGAGTTGAAGCCCACCACAATCGGGTCGCCCGAATATGGCGTATCAATGGTGTCTTCGCTCTCGCCGCTCTCAGTAGATTGCGAACTGATCTTCAGCTCGTTGCCCTCGAGGCGCAGCCGAATCGCGCCGGACCGCTCGTCGGCAAACTGTGCCACGCGCTGGATGGCGCTGGAGAGCTCGCTCGACCGAACAACCGCGAACTTGGTGTTGTCGCGCGGCATCACCGCTTCATAGTTGGGGAACTGTCCCGACAGCCGCCGCGTGCTCAGTGTGCGGTGACCAACCTTGAAGAACAGCGTGTGCTCGTCATCGGCGAACTCCACCTTCTCGACGTCGGTGTTTGAAAGCAGGCTCTGAAGCTCCTGCAGCGCCTTACGCGGAATGAGCACGCGCTTTTCGCCGCTGATGCCTTCCATGGCTTCGCCGGGCTTCTCGACGAATGAGAGCCGGTGTCCGTCGGTCGCTACCATGGCAATCGACTCGGCTTTGAGCACCAGCAATGCGCCATTCAGTGTGTAACGCGACTCTTCGTTTGAGATCGCGAAGATGGTTCGCGCAATCAGCGTCTTCAACGCTACCGCTGAAATGCTCGTCACAGAAACGGCGGGGAACTCGGGCACCTGGGGATAATTTGCGCGCGCCATGCCGACCATCTTGGTATTGGAGCGGCCGGAGCGAATCTGGACCCAATGGTTTTCGAGCAGCTTGATGGAGATGTCGCCGTCTGGAAGCAGCTTGATGTAGTCGTAAAGCTTGCGGGCGGGAATAGTGCACGAACCGGGCTTTTTCACCTTGACTGCGGCACTGGTCCTGATCGCCTGGTCCAGGTCTGTTGCCGTAATGTTCAGCCGGTCGCCATCGGCTTCAATGAGGAAATTGGACAGGATGGGAATTGTCGTTTTGCGCTCGACTACGCTCTGTGTGGCGGTGAGTTCCTTCACCAGTTCCTGGCGGCTTACGGTAATTTCCATCGCTGCCCCCTGTGTTGCCGGCTTCTCAACTTCTGTTTCCACGATCGGCATAGTTCCCACTCCGTCCTGGTTGCAGCTGCATATCGCGTCGGCAACCAGACCCCAATTTGTATGTCCACCTGCGCGATCTACGCCGTAGCTTCGCTTGGCCCAAGCCTACACCAGACACGCCATGGCGGGAAACCGCTGCAGTTTCTTGCTTTTGATTGTATGCATCCTGACAAATTTTGGTGCGTGGAAAACGTGTCACCATTCTGGATTCCAGGGACGTGGAACGTTTTAAAGGAACTGAAACCTGATCTTCGGGGAATTGCGGTGACACGTGTTCGAGCTTTGGCCGCTAATGACTCGATGAAAGCTCTCGGTCCACCGGACTGCTTTGCGAACAGCGAATCCGTCGGCCTCTGAGACGAAATGTTTACCATCAACCACGATGCGACGGTTATAGGGATTTCCTTTGTTGAATTAATAAAAGAACTAGTAGTACCCGTAGTTCACCTCGGAAAAGTGGAAAGATGGCTCATCTCTTTTTTTCTCTTCCATTTCAACCTCGGCCCAGATTTCTAAAACCCGCCTGTGCATTGCAGGACATTTGGAAAACCAGCCCAGTACATCCTCGCAAAGACCCTTATTTCCCACCACTCCCACAGTCCTCCGCAAACCCCCTGTGAAAACTGCGTGTCTTATGTGCAATGCGCGTCCCTGGCCGCATCAATCCTACAGATGCGGGTGACACGTCCTCCACAGTTGACCTGTCTTCCACAGTTTGCCCCCTTCCGAGATATCGAGGGAATGGATGGCAAACCGAGTATTCATCCATTGCCAAAATCTACGGATGGCTGTGTTCGTCGCTGGTTCCCTTCAAGGTTGAGTTCGAACTTCAGGTTCAATGCTCTTCTATACTGTCCTTTCTATGTCTTACCAGTCCGCCATCGATCATCTCGCCGCCATGGCGCCCGAGCTCGCCACGCAAACAGGCCACACCCGTCGCAAATTTTCCATCGAAGAAGTCGCTATCCTGCTTGCAGCTCTCGGCAATCCGCATCGCACATTTCCTTCTGTCCTTATCGCGGGAACCAATGGCAAGGGGTCCACGGCCGCTACACTGGCTTCAATTCTTTCTGCTTCAGGCCTTCGTACAGGCCTCTACACTTCTCCGCATCTTGCGCGTCCCAACGAGCGCATCCGTATCGATGGCGCGGAAATAGCCGACTCCGACTTTGCGGAGAAGTTTTTCCGGGTCCGCACTACGGCGCAAAAGCTGGTGGAGGAGAAGAAACTAGCGCAAGCGCCCAGCTTCTTTGAGTCTCTTACCGCGATGGCTTTTCTGCACTTTTCAGAGCCTGCCATCGAAATTGCCGTCCTGGAGGTGGGCCTGGGAGGCCGCCTGGATGCAACGAACGTTGTGGACCCGCTGCTTTCAATCATCACGGACATCTCTCTCGATCACATGGAGTGGCTCGGATCCACCATTAGCGAGATCACCCGTGAAAAGGCCGGCATTCTTCGCAATGGCGGCACTCTTGTAACTCTGCCCCAGCATCCTGAGGCTAATCAGATTCTTGGTGAAATGGCCGTATCGCTTTCCGTGCTGGGCGTCAGCGCTGTGCCATTTATGCCGTCCGTTGATCCGCACCTCAGCGGTGTTGCAAACCCTGTTTCATCCATCATCCAGGCCCCCTCGCGCACAGCTGAACAACGACCGGGGTATCAGGTTGAGGTTCTCGGTGAGCCTATCCAAGTGGTATCGCCGCTTCGAGGAGCGCACCAACATCGCAATATTGCCCTCGCGATCGCCGCCGCGGTAGAGCTCGCAATCAGCCATGGATATCCAGTAACTCCCAAGTCAATCGAAGAGGGAATCCGCAATACTCGGTGGCCGGCGCGTCTCGAGCGAATTCAGTTTGAAAACCCCGGAGATTCCAAGACCCGGGAATTCATTCTCGATGTGGCGCATAACCCCGCAGGAGCATGGGCGCTGCGCGCCGGGCTTCGCGACTTGTTGCCTGACCGGCAGCTAGGCACTTTGATCTTCAGTTGCCTGCGCGACAAGCCGGTGGTCGAAATGGCTCATATTCTGTTCCCGATCTTCAAAGAGGTGATTTTCGCTCCCATCAATAGCACGCGTGCCACTCCAGTACGGGACATGCTCGCCGCGGCCGCTTCCACGGGCACTCCTGCATTCGCCGCAGTCTCCGTTGGCCAGGCTATCGAACTGGCGTTAGAACATGCCGAGGCCCACCCTGCCAGCCCGATTATCGTTTCTGGTTCTGTCTACCTGGTCGGCGAGGTTAGAACGCGCCTGCTGGCAAAAAAGGACCAAGCCCCAGCACCCGGCCAGACAGCCGAACGCGTAGGCCAGCTTCCGTGACCCGTCGCCGTCCTCCCGAGCCACTGCCCCGTCTCTATCGCTGGCGCACAAATATTCTTCAGGCACCACTCTTTTTTCTCTATACGGCATTCTGTGGAAGTCTTTCGCTACTCGTATCTTTGTTCGAAAAGAGCGGTCGCATTCAGCACCGCCTCGCACAGTTATGGGCTCGCGGCGGCGTCAAAATCTCCGGCTCTCGGCTCGTAGTACTTGGGGCTGAAAATCTCCGCAAATGTCCTGTCGCTGTTTACGCAGCCAACCACACGTCGTATATGGATACGCCGGTCATCTTCTCCACGCTGCCCTTCCAGTTCCGCATTCTGGCCAAGAAAGAGCTTTGGACGATGCCCTTCATTGGCTGGCATCTCAATCGTTCTGGACAGATTCCGGTGGACAGTGTCAGTTCCAACTCCACCGTTTCCAGCCTGGGGGCTGCGGTTCGTGCACTTCGCGCGGGAATGCCGTTGTTTGTTTTCCCTGAAGGCGCCCGCACTCCCGATGGCACCACGCAACCTTTCCTTGCAGGTGCGGCATTCCTGGCCATTCGCGCTCAGGTCCCACTGGTGCCTATTTCGCTGAATGGTGTGTATGATCTGTTACCCATGCACACACGCCATTTTTATCCAGGTGAGATTACGCTCACGGTGGGCGAACCTATCTCCACGGCTGGTATGACGCTTCGCCAGGTCGAGGAGTTGAACACCCGACTTCGCGAAACGATCGAACAAATGCGCGCACAGTCGACGATCGCTGTTCCCGTGCTGAAGACATAGAAATTAGCGCGCTGACTACCCGCTGATGTGGGAAATTCTCTCGGGTTTCATAAGAGAGAGCGCGGCAAATGCCGCGCTCTTAGCATTCAAGGGAAGAAATCTTCTGATCATTTCCACGATCACTGCACCATTCCGGCGCACATCTCCGCGCCTGCTCCAACAGGACCATTTTCATTCCATTCTGGCCGCGTTCATGCAGTTGCTGCGCGCCAGGATCGCCGCAGCATTGATGGCGAGTATGTTGTGTCCGCGGGTCGTCGGGTGTAGATCGTCCCAGAATAAATAGGTGTCGGGATTGACCGCGGCACCTTGTGAACTGCCAGTCACATTTGACAGCGAGTACCTCGAGGGCGCGGCAACAATTCTTTTGAACAGGCCGAACACATCGAGTTGTGCTATCTGCAGATGTTTCTGATGATTGGTTCTTAGCAGCAGTTGAATGTCCAGGTTGAGAAGGCCGTTGTAATAGGCGACTACCAGGTTTACTAGCGCAGCCGTACTGGGGTCGCCGTTGATCCTGGGAATCAACCCTAGTGGGGGCAGGTTCGGGACGATGAATTGCGTCGCGCCGGCATGGATCAGCCTCTGGATGTTGATGTACTGATTGGCCGCCACTGTATAGGCCGTCTGTACCGAGACGCCGCCGTGAATGAAGTCGTTCGCGCCACCCCAGACCACAAAAAGTGTCTTTGACGTGATCTTTGGTTTCGTCGCCAGGTAATCGGTGATCTGCTGGCCGATGTTCTCGACGTCAACAGAAAAGACATCTCCCGTACCGAATGTGAACGTCCCACTGCCGGTTCCAGTAGTGGCGTAGCCGAACGCGTAGTTGGTTCCCCCATCAAGCGAGTTGTTCACTTCAGGCTTCGACGGAAATGAATCTGCAAGTTGCTTGACCCAGACACCGGAGTAGAGTTGTGCCGCGGGCGCTGTGTCGAATCCGTCGGTGAAACTGCCGTCGGTGTAGTCGGCAACGGGACCAGGCACTCGGAACCCATATTTCTCATAGGTGAGGTGGGCGACGTTGCCTGTGTCGGACAGCGAATCGCCGAAGACGATGATTTTGGTGAATTCGGGGGTCGGCGGCCCCGGTTGGGCAGAGGCAGCGACCGAGCTGAGGGTCACGACCAGCGTTGCAAGCAAACCAAGGCCGATGTGCGGACGGTGAGCTGAATATCTGGTTGAATTGGCGGGTGCAAAAGGCTCGAACTCGAAGGATCGGGGAGCGATTGCCTTGCTTTCTTGATCGATTCGCATACGCGAAACCTCCATCGTGGAATAAATGGGATCTGGCCCGCGAACTGTCTCTTTTCTGAAGACCGGCAACACTCGTGCCGTTCTTCAGGCCCTTCAGAATTGAATGAATCCAGCAAAATCAGGGGAGTAATTCTCGCAGATGCAGAAGTGTACTCCCGCGACTGAACTGCGTCCAGGGTGATTGCTCTCGACGACTGAGACTGGCTGCTGGAATTGAGGGAGACCTTCTGCGCGATGTTGTCAGCATTTTTGATCGAAGCGATTACCGCCGCGTTAGACTGCCATTAGCTCATCCTTCCTGTTCCAATTAATTCTCGGTACCCAGGAGCCTATCTAGTGAAAAGCAGGCACTTCCTCTCAATCTGCGTCGCGCTTTGTGTCTTCACGTTTGGCTCTGCATTTGACCTTGCACAGACCCCGGCTTCGACTCCTGACAAAGCAGCCAAAGACCGTGCGGAAGCCATCCGGGTTGCTGACGCGTGGCTCGACAGCGTTCAGACCTATCAACACATCCCGGCGATCTCCGCCGGGGTGGTGGCAGGTAAAGACCTTATATGGTCGAAGGGCTACGGCACCCTCGATGCGGACCACAAGGTTCCCGCCACGGCAGATACCATCTACTCCATTTGTTCCATTTCTAAGCTTTTTACTTCCGTCTCACTTATGCAGCTCTATGAGCAAGGCAAGGTTCGCCTCGACGAGCCGATCGCCACTTACCTGCCTTGGGCCAAGCTTAAAGCCACAGACGAAGACAGCCTGCCGATCACGCTGCGCGGTATGCTTTCGCACTCCGCCGGTCTTCCGCGGGAGTCCGACTTTCCATACTGGTCCGGCCCTGACTACCCTTTTCCGACCCGCGAGCAGATTCGCGAAATGATCGCGAAACAGGCTCCGCTGTTCCCTGCTGAGCGCTATTTTCAATACAGCAACCTGGGCCTGACGCTGGTTGGCGAAACTGTCGAAGCTGTCTCTGGCCAGCCCTACGCCGACTACGCGAAGGCCCACGTGCTAGATCCGATCGGGCTCCGCGACACCCGCACCTATATGCCCATGGATCTCTATGGAAAGCGCCTTGCGGTGGGCTATGGCGCTCTCAAGCGCGACGGGACGCGTGACCTGGTCAAGCCTTTTAACGCGCGGGGCATCACTCCGGCAGCCGGCTATACCTCTACCGTTGAGGACCTTGCCAAGTTCGCTTCCTGGCAATTTCGGCTTCTCCGTACCGGCAAAGAGGATGTGCTGAAGGCGTCTACGCTGCGTGAAATGCAGAGAGTTCAGTTTATGGACCCAGGGTGGAAAGTAACTTACGGTCTAGGTTTTGCGATTCAGCACAAGGAGAACCACACTTACGTAGGCCACGGTGGGGACTGTCCCGGCTACCAGACCATCCTGATGCTTCGCCCTGAAGATGAGCTTGGCGTGATTGTGATGGATAACTCCTCGGAGCGCCCAGGGGCGTGGGCCACTGTGGTATTCGGCATCCTGGACAAGCGCAAAGGCTACGAATTCAAGCCGCCCGCGGCTGCTTCGGGGATCGACCTTGAACCTTATGCGGGCCACTACTCCGGTCAACCCTGGGAGTCCGAATCCGTGATGCTGCCGTGGGCAGGCGGCCTTGTGTCCATGTCCCTGCCGGATGAAGATCCCGTCGCCGGAATGCAATTCTATAAGCCCAAGGGGGGAGACGTTTTCCGCCGCGTTCGCGAGGACGGTAGTGAGGCCGAGGAAATCAAGTTCTCCCGAGACGCTTCTGGAAAGGTCACCGGATTTACTCACTTCAGCAACCCCAGAATGAGAATGCCCGAAGCCAAGTAGCAGATGAAAAGAGCAACCTTATAGTTGCGCAATATTGTAGCCGAATAAGTTGTTATCCTCGCTTGCTCTTTACCCTGATCCTGATAAACACTTGTACGGCGATCGGGTCTGTTCCATAAATCGGTTGTAGCGGATGGCCGACACCATAGGTTGTGACCTGTGCGCCGATTGCCGTCGGTACATTGGGAATGGACCATACGTCTCTGTCGTATCCAAATGTGTATGCCTGCACGTGCGTCAGAGGCTCTTCCTCGAACCCGGGCGGCAAAGGATGTTCGCCCAGCAACAGCTCATTCGTTCTTCCCGCATTCTCCAGCCGAAGCCATGCGTAATTTCGCTCTTTGAATTGCAGCGTCGATTCCAGCAGATAGCTGTTCTCTTTCGCCGAATCCTGGAGCGAACGTGTCCTGCCCCAGACCGCGGTGCTCGCCCAGTTTCCATGCGCAACGTTTCGGTTGTACATCACGGAGGCGGTCATTCTCTCCTGATCTTCGCCTGGGAAGAGAGCTTCAGGACTTGTGATGCGCGCATACGAGAATTGCCCGCTCCAGTTCTGCCCCGGCTGCACGGTAAGCCGGGTGGCCCATGAGTCCACCTTGCCCTGATCAATAGTTCCACCGATGCTCATCCGGTTCACGACCGTGAAAGCCGCTCGCCTCAAGGCGCACAATCTTGTATGTCGCTCCCAGCGTCACTACGTCACTGGCAATGTGCGTGGAGTCCTGCTGGTGATGCCCGAGAGTGCCTACCGGATTTTCGCGCAGCCGAGGCCCGGTGCGGATACGCGGTCGGGCCAATCGCTGGATCGCCCACGGGCGCGAGGTACAAGCTCAGCAGCCCCTCTTCACCCAGATGCAGATCGTAAAGCGCGGCGAGCTCCATGAAGAAATCATGGGGATGCTGTCCGTCCGCGATCGGTACACCGTAGGCCGTCTCGCCCTGCTGAAAGAGCAAGGGGTATCGTTCGCCGGTCACGGTGGCCGGCTCCAGGCTGAACATGGTGCGCAGCGTCAGTTGCCCCGGCCCCCAGCTCGCGCTCCACCATCGGCATAAACCAGTTGGTTGAGAAGAATTTGTCGCCGCCGCGCGGGCTCGTTTGCTGGGTATCGACCAGGAAGGCGTTGGCATGGAACATCAGCATCCAATTGCCCTTCATGGTCATAATCATGGGCATTGGCGTGGAGGTTGGTTCCGCACTGGTGCCCGATGCGGCGTGACGCTCGATCTGCTGGATAAAGTCTTTCGGATGCATTTGCTGCATGAGGCGCATCATTCCGCCATCGCGCATACCCATATCGGCGCACGACGATTGATTTTGCGCTGTGCCGGCGTTCCGAATGCGATAAACAGAACTGCGCACACGTCAGCGCCCAACGGCACTTCAATTCAGAGCCACCAACCACCCTCGAGTCGCGCGACAGCATCTAAACCAGTATGAGGCTTTTTGCTCTGGTACCGTTGGTCGCTGATCGCACTGACTGGCTGCACTCCCCACGATCGCAGCCCCGATGAAATCCGCCAGCAGACCGCACGCGCAACATCAACTGCGGTTCGGGACGCCAAAGCCGTCACCCAGGGCGTTGTGGAAGGCGTCAAGCAACAGCGCACGATCAACATCAATCGCGCCTCTGCCGATGACCTCAAAAGCCTCCCGGGATTGACGGCGACGCGGCGCAGCGCATCATCGAAGGCCGTCCTTATGAAGACTCCGAAGATCTGGCCAAGCAGCATATCATCTCTCGCGCCGAATACAACCGCATCGCCGGCAAAATAGAAGCACGCTAAGCGCGTCGTGACCGAGAAAGCCGCGATTGGTATGCTGCAGGCTGGCTGCGCTACAGACTGCGAGTCTTCTGGGCCATGGAGCGAAGACTTTCTTTGACCTTTCAGGTTCTCGCAACCATTCGTGGAATGAACCGAAGACTTTTTGCGATAGAGCTGATTCTCGCGGCGTTTCATGTTGGCTAACAGCGCAACGCAGCCGCCGGGCCGCACACTTTCACGGTTGCCAACGGGCAGTTTCAACTTGACGGCCATCCCTACCAGATACTCTCGGGCGAGATGCACTATCCCCGTGTGCCCCGCGCTTACTGGCGCGACCGTTTTCGCAAAGCCCGTGCCATGGGTCTCAATACCATCACCACCTATGTCTTCTGGAACATCCACGAGCCGCGACCTGGCGTCTACGACTTCTCAGGCCAGAACGATATCGCCGAATACATTCGCGAAGCGCAGCAGGAAGGCCTTGAACGTTATCCTCCGCCCCGGGCCATACGTCTGTGCGGAGTGGGACCTCGGTGGCTATCCGAGCTGGCTTCTCAAGGACCACTCGCTCGTTCTCCGTTCCACCGACCCCAAATACACTGCCGCCGTGGATGCGTGGTTTGCGCGTCTCGCACATGAAGTCTCTCCCCTGCTTCTCAAGAACGGCGGCCCCATCATTGCCGTCCAGGTCGAAAACGAATATGGGTCGTTTGGCAGCGACCACGCTTACATGGAAGGGGTGAAATCCGCGCTGCTGAAAACCGGCCTGGCAGCGCCTGACACGCTGCTCTACACCGCCGACGGTCCGGAGCAGATTCCTAATGGTTCGCTGCCCGGATTACCCGCCGTCATCAACTTTGGCACGGGCGACGCCCAAGCGGCAACTTCGCCACGCTGAAGAACCTTCGTCCACACGGTCCATTCATGTCGGGCGAGTATTGGGCTGGCTGGTTCGATCATTGGGGTGAGCATCACCACACGACAGACGCCGCCAGCAACGCTCGAGAATACGAATGGATGTTGCGCCAGGGATATTCCGTAAGCATGTATATGTTCCACGGTGGCACCAGCTTCGGCTTCATGGCAGGCGCCAATAGCAATGGCACCAATTACGAACCGGACACCACCAGCTACGACTACGACGCGCCGCTGAACGAAAGCGGCGAGATTACGCCTAAGTACACGGCATTTCGCGATGCAATTGCCCGCGTCACCGGTAAGACTCTGCCGGCTATTCCGCCGCCCATGCAAGCTAGCATGTATCGCATTGATCCGCACGCCCAGTCTGCCTCGCTGTGGCAGAATCTGCCGAGTCCGGTCGAGACCGACAAACTGCTCACCATGGAAGACCTCGACCAGTCCTACGGCTACATCCTGTATCGCACACAGATTGCCGCGGGCTCCGGCGGAGAACTCGCCATTGAGGGGCTGCATGACTACGCGCAGATCTATATCGACCAGAAGCTCATTGGCACGCTTGATCGCCGTCTCGGACAGTCGCATCTCAACCTGCCCGCAATTACGGTGCCTGCGACGCTGGATATTCTTGTTGAGAACTCGGGGCGTGTGAACTTCACCAAAGTGATTCGCACGGAGCGCAAAGGAATCACAGGCTCAGTGACTCTTGCCGGCGCGCAGCCACAACACTGGAAGATCTACCAGCTTCCATTAACCAACTTTGCCGCGTTGCAGTTCACATCCGCCACTTGCGAAGGACCCTGCTTCTATCGCTTCTCCATGACGATTCCATCAACGGTAACAAGCATTTCGGATACCTTTCTCAACACCCACGGGCTCTCGAAAGGGATGGTATTTCTCAACGACAGCCCACTCGGCCGCTTCTGGTCCGTCGGTCCTCAGTTCACTCTCTACACACCCGGTCCGTGGATCAAACCCGGCTCCAATGAGATTACCGTCTTCGATCTGCAGGGCAAGATGTCTGAATCCCTGTCAACCGTTGATCGCGTAGACTATGGGCCGCCAAAATCCCGCTAGGCTAGCGTGCGACTGTCATCGATTCGATCGATGCGTACAATCTCGAGGACTCTGAATCAGGCTAATGCAGATGGAGATGCGCACGTCTTCAGCTTGCTGTTGACGAACCCGATCAGCGCGAACGTGACCAGATCTTCGATCACGGCCGCGGGCAGGTCCCGTTCAAAAAGAGAAGAAAGCCACGACCGGAATGCCGCGCCGCCTTCTGTACCAACCACGGCACCCGCCATTCCGAGGAAGGCGCCCAGTGAAGCGTGTTTTGAAGCCGAGCCCACCACCGCGCCAGCAAGGCCTCCGGTGACAACGCGTGCTGTGTAAGCAAAGGCTGTTCTGCGGCTGGGAGTCATCGGCAGCTTGTCGACTACAATTTCTGCGAGCGCCAGGCCGGCGAGAACGTGATTCAGATTCCGTCCTTCAAGGAAAGCGATCGGCGTACCCTCCACGCACAACGCTCCCCCGCGAATGGCGCGGGTTACGGCCGCCGGCGCAAGCATCGATCTCGAACCACCCACAACACCCAGCATGAACGCACAAGCCAAAGGCACTCGCATGCAATCCCTCACAGTTCTAGGATGAAGCATGCATCCTTGCTGTTGCTACGGGGACAGGTTTGTATCGGGCCAGCTGATTTATCGAGACGCTTGCATGTTCCTGCCGGTTTTAATTGTTCTCGATTCTCTTGTCGGGGCTGACTGTTGCCGCTTGTGTTTCCTGCTTCAGGGGTAGCTTCACTTCGAGTGCGCCGGTGCGATCGTTCTCAGGATTGCGCACGACAACGCGAATGTAGGCAACGCCTGGAGGTACTGGTAGCTGCTGAACCGCGCGGAAGTGATTTTCGATTTTGCCATCGGGCCGCTGCTCGCTGGTAATTACGCCTTTGTTTAAGATGCTGTTGAGTAGAAGTCCATCGTTGCTGTACGCGGCTGCTGCGAATTCCAGTTCCGATGATTTCTGCTTCGCAACTAGCGCCCGTAATTGTGGATCGATGATGTCGTAGTCGATCTCATATTGCTGTAGATTTACAGGCGTCAGAGGCTTGGGATTCTGGCCCTTTTTTCGGGTGCGAAAGTAGGCCGGCGAGTCTTCCAGTTGTTTCATCTCTTCCGCGGTGGCCATTCTCGGCTTCCCTGTCGTGGACATGTGAGCGACGAACAGAAGATCGTGGACTAGAGGCGCGCCATGCTCAACCGTCGCAAATAACGTGTCGGCTTGCTTTGCGGCTAGGAATCGCTGCTGTGCCACTTCCTTCGTTTTCGATTCCTGGGCCTCATCGTCCGACACTCCGAAGTAGACGGTCCGGTAAGTCAGCGCATAGTTCTTGTTTTTGTCCACTAATGTCACGCGGATGTGCCGCTCCGAGCCATCGTATTTGGTATTGGTCGGCGAATAGGTCAGTGAGTAATAGCTGGCGCCGTTTGCTACGGCTTTGTCGAGCAATTCGGCCACTTTGTCGTTGGCGTAGTATGCATGACCACCGGTGGCTGCGGCGATGTCATTCTCGTGATCGTAGATCGAAACAGTGTCGCCTCCCCCGGCCACTCCATTTAGATCTACGGGATAAAGGGCCACCTGGCTGCTCGCCAACGCTGCGTAGGTTTCTTTGATTAATTGCTGTTCAAGATAACTCAAATCGTTGATCTGCATGGTTGAACTGGAAAAACCGCCACTTACGCCGTTGTTCGAGTTGTGGCCATTCATCGAGGGGCCAACGGGAATGGGGAATTCACTCGAAAGCCAGAGCAGGTTCTTTCTGCCCGGTATCCCTTTCAAATATTCCGCAACGAATTTCAGGTTGGAGAGCACAGCGCCCGCGTCTTCATATCCATAGGTGTTTCCTTCAAGGAAGACATTCGGGAGGTGCGGACCGGGCCCTTTTGACAGAATCGCCGCGCGCAGCAACGCATGATCGCTCGTGAATCCCTGAATCAGATGCAGTCCGGCCATATTCGCAAACAGTGCAAAGCGAGTCCCCGGCTGGGCATGGTCCACAAAATCCAGCAACTGTTTGTGAGCTTCCATCTGTCGGGTGGGCGGAGTGTTCACCATGTCGTAGTAGAGGACATACAGAGGTCCCTGCTCTGGCGCCATTGGCAGGTTGACATACGTGTTGGAAGGTAGAGCTGGGATCCTGGGAGGCACAAAAGCAGGAGCTGTCCCATCGAAGAACTCAAAGGAAAGTATGTTTTGCGGCTTCTTATCCTCATCGACCACAAAATCATCCTTGGTCAATCCGCGCAACGGATTGCCGTTCTTGTCCAGCACAATGACGTCCACGGGAACGCGCCGCACGGTCGAGCGGAATACATACTCGCCGGGTGCCTGCCTGGCCGCTTTACCCGTTGACGCTTGAGTCTGCGCTGCGCTGTAAATCGGCGGATACCAGGCAGTCACCAGGCTCATTGCGCTCACTAGAAGGCCTACCGGAAAACGGCCCATGTTCCACCTCGAGCAAGCGTCATCGTTGTTGAATGAGGCGACGCTGCATTTCGTTCATTCTTAAGGAGACTCTACACATCTGACGTGAAATGCCGATATTGGGTTTCTCTTTAGCCTTTAGTTCGCTTTCCGTTGGTTTCTGCATCACCGCACTCCGATGGGTTATGATTGACCGTAGTATGATTCATGTAAACAACTGATTATAAACATGTTAATTAAATATTAGACATTCAAGCAAGAGTGTTTTCTATATCACCAAGCGTTATCCGCAAATCTCGCATACACTGGAAAACGTCCATGACGATCCGCATTGCCATCCCCGAACCAACCTCGAGCGACGCTGCCTACAATGCCCGTTCCCTGCCTCCCTATGTGGCCGCTCTTCAATCGGCTGGAGCCACGCCGGTGATCATTCCCTTGCACGAACGTCAGGACCGGGTTGCCCGGTTGCTGAGTGGGACCCATGGCGTTCTTCTGCCTGGCAGCGGCTTCGACGTGGATCCTGAACAGTATGGAGAGACGCGACTGCCTGCCTGCGGACCAGCCGATGCCGGTCGCACCGCAGTGGACGAGCTTCTTCTGCAGGACGCTTTCAATCTTCACAAGCCGATCTTTGCGGTTTGTTATGGTATTCAGGCTTTGAATGTCTGGCTGAATGGAACCCTGATCCAGGACCTCGAGTCTGTTCTGAAGACGCCAGTCAATCACGCGCCTGGCCGCGATGTGCTGAACGCCCATCCCATCCGCGTCGCTAATGGATCGCGCCTGGCTGATGCTGCGGGGAATAGGTCCGGACGAGCAATGCAATTCCAGCCATCATCAGGCTATCGGTCGAGTCGGCGACAATCTCCGCGTCACCGCGATTTGTCCTATCGATGAGGTCATTGAGGCGGTTGAACTCGATTCGCCCGATCATTTTGTCGTTGGGGTCCAATGGCATCCTGAGCGCACGTACACAACGAGCGCTCTCTCCCGCGCCCTCTTTGGAGCATTTGCTCACGCAGCGGAGACGTGGCAGCCGCGGCCGATAGCGACTTCGGTAGCAACGGCATGAAGTTGTCCGAGGATCCCCAGTCGTCGGGAAACGTTCTTGACAGTCTTCTCGCGGCGGCAGGGTTGGAGCCTCTCACTCCAGAGGTCCGATCCAAGTTCGATCATTATCTTGCCCTGATCTTGCGCTGGAATGCGCGCATGAACCTTACCGCAGTCCGCGACCCTCAGGAGATTCTTAGCCGCCATTTTTTGGAGTCGATCGCCTGTGCGAGGAAATTGCCGGAGGGTATTGGTTCACTGCTGGACTTTGGATCTGGCGCGGGCTTTCCAGGAATCCCAATCGCGCTTTGCCGCCCGGAGATCCTGGTGACTTTGGCTGAATCGCAGAGCAAGAAGGCGGCATTTCTTCGGGAAGCGGTGCGGACGCTCGGACTCAATTCAGAGGTTTTTGGAGGGCGTGCCGAAGAATTGACTGCGCAATTTGATTGCGCGACGCTGCGAGCTGTCGACCGAATGGAGCTGGCCTATATCTTCGGCTTCAGCCCTGGTCCGGCCTGGCGGCTGGCTGGTGGCGATGACGACAACGCAGGAATTGCCAGGTGTCAGGGACGCAGCAGGTGGCAATTTCATCTGGTCGGACCCGAATCCACTTCCGGGATCCAATCAACGAGTAACTGCCATTTCGAGCAGAATTAGCTAGTGGGCTGCTCCCGATCCCAACTTCTTGTCTTGAAGCGCTGGCCGACGTTCCACGTGGAACGTACATGAGTGTCTGGCTATCCATTGTTCCACGTGGAACATCAAGAATTTCGATCTATCAGAGTGCCGAACGAGCCTGATCTCTCGGCCCCGGTTTTCCACCGGGTTGCCTTTTAGAGCACTCTTTTTCTCGCGATGGTGCCGAGACTTGGATGTATTTGAAAATTAAGCGCTTGTGGAGTCCGCTTAGACGGGTGACTTGGAGCTTTCCACAGCATGTACGCGTTCTCCACAGTTTGATTTCCGCACGCTGTCCGCCGGTTCCTTTAACCTGAAATGCCATGGGGAAGATTCTCGGCGTCGTGAACCAAAAGGGTGGTGTGGGCAAAACGACCACCGCAATCAATCTTTCCGCTTGCCTGGCTCTTGAGGGTCTCAAAATCCTGTTAGTGGACTGTGATCCCCAGGCAAATGCCTCTTCCGGCCTCGGCATTGCCCGCGACGATAATCGCCACTCTATTTACGACGTCCTGATTGGCGACTCCAAGGCAGAACAAGTCATTCTGCCCAGCGGCGTCGAAAATCTCTGGATTCTGCCAGGATCGAAGAACCTTACCGGCGCCAATATTGAACTTACGAATGTTGAGGACCGCGCTGTCCGCCTGCGCCAGGCGCTTGCCCCGGTTAAGGATCGATACGATCTTGTCATCCTGGACTGCCCCCCGGCGCTCGATCTGCTCACTTTGAACGTTCTAGTCGCTGCGGACTCACTCATCGTTCCCATGCAGGCCGAATATTTTGCCCTCGAAGGGATCACAGAGCTGGTATCCACTCTCGAACGAGTGCGCGGAGCATTCAACCACAATGTTGAGATCGAGGGCGTCCTGCTCACCATGTACGACGACAGGACCAATCTTGCGCAGCAGGTTCGCGAAACTCTGCGCGAACATTTCCAAGATCGGCTCTTTATCACCGTTATTCCGCGCAATATCCGCCTCGCTGAAGCGCCCAGCCACGGTAAACCGGTAGCGATTTACGATTCCCGTTCGCGCGGAACCGAGGCCTACTTTGAGCTCGCTGGCGAATATCTGGCTCGCAACCGTATCGAGAGCCCGAAGAGCGTTGAACGCAAGGTTGCCGCAAATTCCAGACCCAAGGCAGAGGTCCGTTTCTGGCCTTACTCCTGAGCGCGCCTGCCGCAGGTTGCGCCAACTTATAGATCGATAGAGGAAGACCGGTGAATCAGCCGGTTTTGAGGACTTGATGATGAGCATCGCCACTCCCGACAACAAACGCCGCGCCCTCGGCAAAGGCCTCGACTCCCTGCTGCCTCGAGCGAATAGCCAGGCCACCCCCACCCCCACCCACGTGCCAAGTCCCGTCGAAACCGAAGGCGGCAAGCCGCGTGAGATTCCCATCGACGACATTGATCGCAACCCGTTTCAGACACGCACCCACACAGATGAAGGCGAACTCGCGGAGCTGGCAGCCTCGATCACGGCGAACGGTGTGGTTCAGCCGATCCTCGTCCGGCCTCTCGCCAACGGGCGCTTTCAGCTTATCGCCGGCGAACGCCGCTGGCGCGCTTCTCAGCTTGCCGGGAAGACAACCGTTCCTGCGATCCTGCGCCAGGTCTCCGACGAACAGGCCCTCGAGATCACCATCGTTGAGAACCTGCAGCGCGCCGATCTGAATGCGATGGAACAGGCTCGGGCTTTTGAACGGCTCTCTCGCGAATTCCACATGACCCAGGAGCAGATTGCCACTCGCACCGGCAAGGACCGTGTTTCCGTCTCAAATTACATGCGCCTGCTCAGCATGCCCGAGACTGTCCAGAAGCTGGTTGAATCGGGCAGTCTCAGTTTCGGTCACGCTAAAGCATTGTTGGGATTGAAGTTACATCCTGACTTTGAGAAGACGGCGCAGCGCGTCTCCAATCTTTCGCTTTCTGTTCGCCAGACAGAGACGCTTGTTCAAGGCATTCTCTTTCCAGACAAAGCCAAGAAAGAGCCGAAGCCCGAGACGCCAGTGGATCCCAATGTGAAGGAAGTCGAAGAACAATTGCAGCGGGCACTCGGTCTGAAAGTTCACATCGAAGATAAGAACGGTCGAGGCCGCATCATCATCGAGTACTCTGACCTGGCGGCGTTCGATGGCCTGCTTGAGCAACTGAGCGCCACCCGCCCCTGATGATGCGAAAGATCCCCAAATTTATACGCAACCATACGGTTGCATATTTATGGAACCGGACGATTTTAATTTTCGAGCAATTTCACGGGGCTGATTCGACGGGGGTGACATCTGTGGCGTCGCGCTTGAACTCATAGTGCAAAAGCCAGGTACTCGCCACCGGGCGGCCGTTTACAAGAGGCGATTTGAACTTCCAATTTCGCGCCGACTCCATCGCCAGCCGTGCAAAGTAAGCACTGGGACCGTGCGACGCAAATTCGGCATCCGTCACTGCACCGGTTGGGTCAACGGTCGCGCGTACAACTACTTTGACCTTTCCCTGGATCGTGTCGCTTGCTTTGCGCGGCACGTCTGGAACAACACGATTCAGCACTTCGCCTTTAGCCTGTGCGCCAGAGACTGATCCCTCGTCTGTCTGTGAGGGAATCGAAGATGGCTGTGCGGGTGGCTTTGCCTCAGGCTCCGCCGGGGGCGCCTGCTGGGTGGTTTCTGCCTGCAATGGAGCCGTATTTGTTTTGTGGCTGCGCATCGCGAACCCGATGACAATGGCCACCAACAGGAGGACTCCGATGATCACGGGGACAATCGGTATCTTTGACTTCGTTGTCGTCTCGGGGATCCAGGCCGCGGTATCCGCTTCGATTGCGGGCTTGGACGGCACGGAAACCGGTTTGGGTCTGCCCTCGAGCATCGCCCTCACTTCATTCAATGTGCATCGCCGCACTGGATCAACTCGCAGGCACGCCTGCACGATCTCGGCGAAGGGCTTTGGCAGGGCCGGTACCACGGGTTCGACTTCGCTGGCCGCATCCCACAGGGGCAATTGCTGGGTGAGAGCTTCCACAATAGTCACGCCCAGCGACCAGATATCCGCCTGTGGCGCCATTGGCTTGTTTGTCGCCTCAGGTGCATTGTGAGTATTGCCGCCTATGAGGCCCAGCGCCGGCGCCCCGGCAGCAATCAGTCCATCTGCCGACAACTTTACTTCGTTCTCGACTACCAGCACGTTCGACGGCTCGAGGTGACCGTGAACGTACCCTTTGGAATGCAAATATGAGAGCGCGTCGATAACGGGCCCCAGCATCTCCCGGGCTTCATCCGATGTCAGAGGCCGCTCAGGAATGATTTGGGACAACACTTCTTCGGCGTACTCGGTGACTATGTACACGAGCGCAGTTCCGCCGACTTCCGCGCGGCCGAAATGGAGAACGCGCACCAGGTGAACATGCGACAGTTCTGCCGTGGATTTCCAGGTGGAGAGGCGGTCTTCAGCTTGTGCGGGGGCGGAGAACAGCTTTAGCGTGGCCTTCGGCGATCCGGGGCCGTCAAGCTCAGTGAGGAAAGTGCCGCAGGTGCCGGATCCACCGAGCCATTCGAGGAGCGAGAATCTCCCGTCGATGACCTGGCCAACCCAGTCGCCGCGAATCGAAACTGCATTCATGGCTTCCCCAGTGTAGACGAGTGTGCGCCTGGCAATTCAACTCTGCGCCGAACAGGTCTCAAGATAGGAATCTATAGCGCTAGGCGCGAGGGTTGTAGCCCATGCCGGAGAGAACCCCGCGCATGTAAGCAAAACTCTCGGTTACGCCGGGCATCGGATCGTCAGCGTGGATCTCGTATTCGAGATCGACCCAGCCGGGATACTTGATGGCGATCAACGCTTCGAATATCTGGCGAACGGGCATTTTGCCTTCACCCACAGCGACCTGGCTCTCCTTGGACGTGAAGCTACTCAGGTCCTTCATGTGCATGTTGAAGAGGCGCGGTCCTGCTGCCTTGATTGCTTCCACAACATCTGTTCCCGCACGAACGCAATGGCCTACGTCGATGCAGCAGCCCATGCGCGGGTCCATATTCTTCACGAATTTCAATACATCAAGCGGCGACGGGAAGATCTTGTCCTCAGGTCCGTGGTTGTGAATGGCAATTTTGATGTCGTATTCCTTCACGAACTTCTCGACGCGCGGCAGCGTGGCAGGAGCAGGGTCGCCGGCGACGATGACCTTGACTCCTGCCCGCTTGCAGTATTCAAACTTGGCACGAATGTCGTCATCATCGTCTTTCTGAAAGTAGATGGCGCCGACGGCGTGCAGATGGATCCCATTAGCTTCGTAATCGGAAACAGCCTGGGCCTCCGCCGTTGGATCCATGGGTAGATGATCTTTTGTATCTTTGGCGTTCAGGCCGGTGATGTTGAGCTGCTTCATCCAGGTGATCATCTGTGCGCGCGAAAAATTGCGGAAGGTGTAGCTGGCGAGTCCAAGGCGTATAGGGGAAGGCGCACCGCCTGCTTCGGTTAACTCGGCGAACGCGGGCCGCGCAGTTGGCAGTGCGGAAGCGGCAGCGAGCAGAGCTGAAGAGCGGACAAACGTGCGGCGAGAGAGATTCATGTGCGGGAGTCCCATCCTTTCTCGTACTTGCGATTCCAGATTTCAGTTCTCTGGATTTGTTCCTGATCTTACCGTCAGCCTGTTGAAGTGTTAATGAGACTAGGCGCATCCCGAGATCGCGATGAAACCAATGGGGGTGTGAAGCGAGACTAACAAGCGATTGAGGCTTTCCACGAAGGATGGCGACGGTGAGAGCGTTTCTTTCAGGCAGAAGGGCCGGGGAATACCGGCCCCTTAAATCGGGTATGCCGGTCACTTACTTTTTGGCTGGCTGCCCGGCGACGATCAGACTGGAAATCTTGCTATACGTCGCTGCCGGGACAATTCCCTTGCTCTTGAGCTGAGTTTTATTGGCATAGGGCCGCCCAGCGATGATCTTTTGCGAGTAGGCGTCGCCAACGCCAGGGAGAGCCTTTAGCTGGTCTGCGGTAGCGGTGTTGATGTCGACGAGATTGCCCGCCGGCGCGGATTTTGCTGACTGGCTGCTTGCAGCGGCGGACGGTTTGCTGGAGGTGGACTGGGCGAAGGTTGCAGGGAGGACGCCGAGCAGAGAGCAGGCTGTCAATCCCAGGAGGGCTGAAGCGAAACGACCAAATCGCATGTATTTCTCCTTGAGTTCTATCCTTGAGATGCCGAAAGCGCGAAGGGCAACCCCGCGCTCGAATTCTACCGCGCACCTATGCTAGCTCTTGGGGTCGCCGCAAGGAAGAGGGAGAACAAGGTCCCGCGGCGGACACCGGACTGGCAACTGCGAAAACGAAGGCTTCCGTGATGTTTCTCCACGATTTCGCGAACAATCCAAAGCCCGAGGCCGGAATTGGTCGCCTCCTTGGTGGTAAAGAATGGTTCAAATGCGCGGGCGCGAACTGCGGTGCCCATACCTGAGCCATTATCCGAGATCAGAAGCGTGACACCGCGTTCACCGGTACGGGAATTGATTGTTCCGTGCAGGCGTAGGCTGAGGATCCGTCTTTCTATATTGGCGTTCATTGCTTCAATGGCGTTGGAAATGAGGTTTGCCAGCACCTGACGAATATCGTTGGGAAGACACAAGACATCGGGATGCGCCTTATAACGGCGTTCGGTCGTGATCTGAGCCTGCATCAAGCGGCTTTCATGAAGAATCAGAATGGAATCGAGCAGTTCCGCAATATCAGTCGGAACAGGAAGCGATTGCTGGCGGTGAAAACGCAAGGTCTCGGTGGTGATGAGGCTGACGCGGCGCAGCTCTTTATCTGCCTGATCAAGAAGCGCTGCCGCGGCTGGCGAGATATTCTCCCGGCGCGCCAAGTACACGAGGTTTGTGACGGCTTCGAGAGGATTATTAATCTCGTGGGCAATGGAACTGGCAAGGCGACCTACCGCGGCGAGTTTCTCGGTCTGCCGCAGGGCCTCCTGCGTGCGTCGCCGTTCGGTCACGTCGCGAATAAGAACCAGCAGTCGTTTCTCACTCGAATCGCCAATGCGCGCCAAAAACATTTCAAGCATCTTGCCCTGCGGCAGCGAAGCTCTTTCGAAGCGCAGCGATTTGCCGGTTGAGATGACCTGATCGTAGAACTCGTACCACTCCTCGTCTTCGTCTGGGAAGTTGGCGCGAATGGTCTGGCCAGTGAGATCGGACTTGCCGAACATTATGGCACTGGCGCGGTTCATCAGAATGTATCGATAGTCTCGCAGTCCATCGGGCCCAAGTGGTAACTGCTCGATCACAATGCATCCTTCGTCAACGTTCTCAAACAGAGTTCGATAGCGCTCCTCACTCTGGCGAAGAGCCACGCGCGAAGTAGTCTCGAAACCAACTGCAAGAACGGCAGCAACTGCTCCTGCATCATCTCGAACAGGACTGTAGGAAATCGTGAACCAGGTATCGACAGGTTTGTCGTCCCGAATGTAGCGGTAGGGCAAGTCTTCGAAAACAAGCGTCTCGCCATTCCGAACACGCTGAAACAATGGCTTGTAAGTGTCGATAATTTCAGGAAACGCAGCGAAAATGGGCTGGCCCAGCGCGGAGGGATGACGCGGCCCGATGAGTGGAATGTAGGCATCGTTGTACATCAGAATCCCTTGCTCCCCCCACTGCAGGGTGCATGGAAATCCGCAACTCAGCATCATTTCAACCGTCCGCCTCAGATCAGCAGGCCACGATGCTATCGGACCGAGGTGCGTTGATTCCCAGGCGAACTGGCGAATCCTGGTTGCCATTTCGCTGATGGTTGCGGGCAACTGATCTTCATGTGTTTCAGTAAGTCGCGAGATCCGCATCATCCGTCGATTCGCCTTTGTTATGGAGAAATTTGCCCGCTTGTAGTCTTTAGATCTCCACGAATGCCGCGTAGTGTTCAGTCTATTGTCATGGAACCTGCCAGAATGTTGGATGCAATTGGTTCAATATTGGCTGGAAAACACGATGTGGTTCCATGGGGTCAAATCTTCCATGCAGAGAAACGCGCGGAGGATTGAAATCCCTCCGCGCGCTTCCTCGTCTCAAATTTAATCGATTCGCTCTTACTCTTCGGTGCGGCGAGGACCTTTGCGACGCTCTTCTTTTTCCGCGCGCCAATCTCTTGCGCCCGTGCGGCGTTCGCGTGCATTCGCGCGGCGATCCGGGATGCGTGTCATATCGGGGAGCACGACCATAGTGGGGCTGGTCGAATCGAGACGCATGTTGTCTTCTTCCAGGTCGACGTTGCATGCCACATTGCCGGTCGTCAGCAGCCTGTTCAGGACTGGAATCTTCACTCGCTGGGTCTCAATGAAGTCCACACCTTCAGCGGTGAGCGAAAAGTCGGAGTTGTCCGCCCTGGTGATATAGCCCTTTTTGCCAAGGTACCAGGTTGTGAAATCCAAATAGTCACGTGGAAAGCCCATGCGCTTTTCGATCTCGGCCAAGCTGACTCTGGGATCGAATGGATTCGCACGACGGCGATAGTAAAGCACGGCCAGGACTGCCAAGCGACGATTCAGTTCGCCTTGAACCTGGTCCATGAAGTCCACGGAATCAGAGAGGGGGTTGTGCACCGGACCGCTCTCGCCTTCGTACTCGCGGTCATATTCTGAGCGGCGATCCACGTCGGAGAGAACGTCGTAGGCCGTCTTCAGGAGGAAGAATTTTTCTGGATCGCCGGTCTCCGGATTGTCCGGATGGAAGCGAGCCGCGAGGTAGCGGTAGACGCGATGGATTGTCTCCATATCCGCGTGCGGGCTGATCTGGAGAAACTCGTAGTAGTCCAGCGTTTTTGTCGCTTCGAGCATATGGGAGGACCCTCTCCTGTCGATATTCGGAGGCCTGTGGTAAGTCGAAGCGTAGCACCGGTGTACAGGGTCAGAGCAATCACCCGATTTGGGTAGCAGCGGACGAATGTAACAAAGTTCTGGTGACGAAAGAGCCAGGCGACAATTAGCTCGTTCGCTTCGTAAATAGATAAAATTAGTCACCTGGCGAGCCATCGTAGAGCTTCGAAGATGAATTCCAAACGATCAGAGAACGTGGCGTTACTCGCGAGCGATGCCGGAGCTGTGGCCGATATACTCAGCCCTTAGGGCGAGAACGGGGAATCACAGACCGTGCGCCCAGGGGAGATCGCTGTTTTGTCCTTTACTCGCCGCGGATTTTTGAAGTCGCTCTCAAAGACCGCCCTGGTTTTATCGCTTGAAGACGTATTGAAGCTGGCGAGGCCGGCTTTTGGCCAGCAGGCATCCCAGGCACCTAAAGGCAGCGCCCGCCAAGCCTATGAGGCTCCGCCAAGGGCGGCTCCCAAAGGGGCTCCATCGCCAGTGACGGGAACGCCGCTCGGTGTGCAGTTTGTGGATGTGGCGAAAGAAGCGGGACTCAACGTTGAGATGATCTTCGGTGGCGAGCACCGCAACAAATATCTGCTTGAAACCACCGGCTGCGGCGCCGCCTTCTTCGATTATGACCAGGACGACTGGGTCGACATCTTCCTCGTCAACGGCTGGCGGCTCGAAGGGTTTCCCAAAGGACACGAACCGGTCTCCTACCCCAGCGCCAAAGACGTAGCGCTGGGGACCCCAGTCTGCCGTCTGTTCAAGAACAATCGCGACGGCACCTTCACCGATGTCACGATGAAGTCCGGCCTGGCGCGCGCCGGCTGGGGGCAGGCATGCTGCGTTGGCGACTACAACAACGACGGTTGGAACGATCTCTTCGTCAGCTATTACGGCCAGAACGCCCTATTCCGTAATAACGGCAATGGAACGTTCACTGAAGTTACAAAAGAGGCTGGACTGCTGCAGGACCGGTTGCGCTGGAATTCGGGCTGCTCTTTTCTTGATTACAACAAGGATGGTCATCTCGATCTCTTCGTCGGCAACTACATCGATCTTGATTTGAAAACTACACCGCTGCCCGAAGATGCGAACTGCACATACAAGGGAATCGTAGTTGCGTGCGGGCCGCCTGGCCTCGAAGGCGGAAAGAATCTGCTGTATCGCAACAAGGGCGACGGCACGTTTGAAGACGTTAGCGAAAAAGCCGGCATGTGGGGAACGCTGGGCACGTATGCGCTTAGTTGCGGTGTCGCCGATCTCGACAATACTGGCTGGCCTAACATTTATGTGGCCAACGACTCCACTTCGGCGACTTATTACGTGAATCAGAAAGATGGCACGTTCAAAGATCAGGCCATCGAAGCCGGCGTTGCGTACTCTCCTGACGGCAAACCGCAGGCGGGCATGGGTGTTTCCATCGGCGACTACAACCGCGACGGCATGCTGGATATTGTGAAGACCAATTTCGCGGGCGACACCGACTCCTTATTTATGAATCTTGGCGACGGCTCTTTCGACGATCGGACCTACCAGGCGGGCCTCGGCATCAATACGCGCCTGCTTGGCTGGGGTGTGAGTTTCATCGATATCGACAACGATGGCTGGCTCGACATTCTGGTCGCCAATGGCCACGTATATCCCGAGGTTGACGGCACCCAGGTGGATGCTGCCTACGCCGAGCGCAAGTATCTCTATCGCAATTTGCGCAACGGCCAATATGAGGACTTGAGTTTGTCGGGCGGATCGGGGATCACTACCGCTGCAAAAGCGCGTGGCTTTGCGATCGGCGACTACGACAACGACGGCGATCTCGATGCCATCGTGAATTGCGTGAATGCGGTTCCGCAACTGCTTCGTTGCGATTCGACGTTGAATCGAAGCTGGGTGAAGATTCGTCTGGTCGGAACAAAGTCGAACAAGACCGGGATCGGTGCGCGCATTAAAGTAGTGGCGCAGACGGGATCGCCAGTGTTGACGGCCAAGACAGGCGCTCCGCTTATACAAATTGAAGACGTGAAATCGTGCAACGGATACTACTCGGCCAGCGATCTGCGCATCCATTTCGGGCTTGGCGAGGCGAAGAAGGTTGACCTGGTGGAAATTCACTGGCCGTCCGGTGCCGTTGACACTCTCAAGGACCTTGACGTGAAGCGTCTCTACGTTATCGAAGAGGGTGGCCGGATTCTGAAAAACGAGGCGCTCGTTGCGGCAAAGAAGAAGGGCTGACTCCATCTTTATCCTTACAGCCGTCGATAAGCTGATACAGGATGTGAAGAGCAAGATGATGCTGAGAAGCAACTGAGAGCGGGCGCCTGAATGCGCTCGTTGGGAAGTCAGAAGAGCCGCGGGCTCTTTTCGTGGTCGAGAAGCCAGCGCTTGCGCTCAATGCCGCCACCGTAGCCGGTTAACGAACCATTTGTCCCGATCACGCGGTGACAAGGAACTACGACCGCAATGGGATTTGCGCCGTTCGCCAAGCCCACCGCGCGCACAGCCGCAGGACGACCTATCTGCTGTGCAAGTTTGCCATACGAGGTGGTCGTGCCGCAGGGAATCGCGCGCAGTGCACGCCAGACATCTGCCTGAAACGGCGTTCCACCGCTCTCGACGGGCAATGCGTCAATCACGCCCAGGTTCCCCGCGAAGTAACTCGAGATCGCATCTGTTAATCCATTCGGATTCTTTCCTGGTTCGAGAGTGAACCCAGTGCTTCCGACCTGAAGGCGCAAATATCGACAAATGACTTCCTCATCTTCGGTGAACAGTGCCACACGCAGCTTGCCTTCCACATCAACGGCAATCATCATTGCGCCGATTGGTGTTGCAAGGCGTTCGACGAGGCAGCGCTGGGGGCGGTCCAACATTTGTTTCATCGCTTCCTCTTGAATTTCGATGTGAGCAGCGTCGTGCGCGATTCTCTATTGCTCAAGGCGCAGCTTAGTCTCGCGTCCTGACTCAACGTGAATATGCCGAAGCTTTGCACTTGTGGAAGACGGCTTTCGATCATAATCCGTCGCCAAGTGAGGTGGCTCTGAATCTATCGATTCTTCAGTGTGGACTGGGCGAACGCGGATCTGCTGTTGCCACCCTGGAACGCTTTCTCGAGTTCTCCCCCGATGACCAGAAAGCCAAGGCCATGCTGCGTGAAATCCTCTCTGGCAGTCACAAATGCGGCCCACGCTAATCGTTCATGTACGGATGCGTACCCAGGCAGTCAACGTCCAGTTCGGGCGAACGCTCCGTGGAATGTTATGCCTAAATGAGTTCCGCAACACCAAAGCTCTTTAAATCTCTCTTCCAGCGAACCAGTGGATGGCGTGACCGGGCAAATCCTTGCAAATGGATCGCCTGTGCCTGGGGCTATTAATGACAAGCTGTGCGTCGCTCCTCAACACCCTTCAGAATCAACCATTTGGTTGATACAAAATACATCCTCAATGCTGAGAAGACGGCCTGTCTCGATGGGCGGTTTGCCCTTTCAAAGGCGGATTTCACGGATCGGAACTCGAGAATATTTGATATATCAATTAATCGGTCTATTCGTATATTTGTCTTCTTCAAAGAGAATATATATTGCGTCAAGCCTGGGATTGAGGCTGCGAAAGGGCGCATCCAAACTAGCTGGCAGAAAAACGGTAAATCGGTTTATGTAGCTGATTTATTTGACGGGGCTGATTATCTCTATCGTCGGATTTCTTGCTTTCGATCTTGCGGCCAAGCCATTCTGCCAATGACATGTCCATTTCGGCTTCCCCTGCAGCCCATTTCGCTCTTTTCACGTTGACAGAGGGTCCCCCCTTTCAGTAAGGTTTCGACTTGCTCCGGAGTCTGTAAATTTATCGCTCTCTATTTGTGTTCGGGAGTAGAGACGCCGGGAAAAGAGCGAATCCTGCCATCGCGGCAGGTGAGCCCTGTCAGCCGACGAGTCGAAGTCGAAGAACGAGCCGGCAGAATCACCACAAGTTAAAACATCAGAGCAACGGCACTACTTTTCAGGAGACCGCATGAACAAATTATTTCGCACAGCACTTGTGCTTGCCTTTTTGGCTTGCGCGAGTTCACTCCTCATTGTGACGGCCAGTGCACAATCGGTCTACGGATCGATTTTTGGCACTGTATCCGACAAGAGCGGGGCTGTCATTCCGAACGCCACGATCACCGTGACGAGCGTAACGAAGAACACCGCAGTTAACGTCATTTCCAACGGATCGGGCGACTATAGCGTCCCCCACCTTATTCCTGACACCTACAACCTGAAGGTTGTGGCAAAAGGTTTCAAACCTTTCGAGACCACGGGCATCGCGGTTTCGGCCGATACGGCGCCCCGCATCGACCCCACATTGGAAATCGGTTCGGATACGGGAACAACAATCACGGTCAACGCCGATACACAACCTGTATTGAAGACCGACAGAGCTGACGTATCGACAGTCTTCGATCAGCAGCAGGTATCGAGCCTCCCGGTTGGCGACCAGAACTTTACCAACCTTCAATTGCTCCTTCCCGGCGCACAGCTTCTCGGCTGGTCGCACGCGGCCGACGAAAACCCCCAGGGATCAAAACAGATTCAGGTAGACGGACAGGCCTTCGGCGGAACCGCCTTCGAGCTTGACGGCACCGACAACCAGGATCCGATTCTGGGAATCATCGTCATCAATCCAGCAATGGATGCCGTGACTGAAACGAAAATCACCACGCAGAACTTCGACGCAGAATTGGGCAAGGCGGTTTCGGCAGTTGTGACCGCACAAACCAAGTCGGGAACCAATAAATTCCACGGCAGCATTTATGATTTCCGTACTGGCAATGCCAACTATGCGCGCGATCCCTACTCGCAACCAGTGGGCTCGACCGTTCCTGGCCTTAAGAACCGCTTTGGCGCCTCAATCGGCGGCCCAGTTCTGAGGAACAGGTTGTTCTTCTTCGCGAACTATGAAGGCCAGCGCCAGAAGGTCGGCACCTCGGCCACTGACACTTTGCCCACATCGCTTCTCACTGAAACTGCCCTTGGCAACCAGGTTGGTGCTAGCGGAATCGCCGGCGCTGACTTCAGCGAGTATCTGAATCTTGGTGCTTCCGGCACCATCTACAACAACCAGGCTGCTGTCGCGCCGGGTTGCGGATCTGACGGCAAAGTCGGCTCGCCCTATCCGTGCAACGTAATTCCCGCCGCACTGCTTTCTCCGCAAACGCTGGCGCTCCTCAAGTACCTCGAGCCCTACACCAAGGGCGTGGCGTACGGAAGCGGAGTCGGCAAACTGAACGGCCTCGATACCAACTACAGTGCGGGTGGTACCGGACTCTTCAACAGCAATTCCTGGACTGAGCGCGTCGACTTCACCATCAACGACAAGATGCATGCTTTCGAGCGCTTCTCGCGTTTCACAGATGTCCTCTCGGGAACCGTGATGTTCGGTGCAGCAGGCGGCCCGGGATTCGGTATCGGCAACTACGGAGGCAATTCCAACGGCGCCAATGACAGTTTGGCTACGGGCATGGACATCGCCATCAATTCGCACATGCTGACCGATTTCCGTCTCGGCTACTACCGCTACAACGTCATCGACACGAAGCACGATCAGGGAACCAACTTCGCTGACACGCTGGGTATTCCCGGCATCAACATTGGCGGCGATATCACCTCTGGTTCGCCTGGCTTCAACGTCACCAACCTGCCGAACGGCGGCGGCGGCACTCAGGGGACCGTCTACGGCGACGGCTTGAACGTCAACCGTTGCAACTGCCCTCTCATTGAAAAAGAAGACCAGTTCCAGGTCGTCAACAATTGGACCTTCATCAAGGGCAACCACACCTTCAAGGTGGGTGCTGACCTTCGCTATGGACGCAACCTGCGCGTACCTTCTGATAACGATCGCGCCGGATTGCTCAATTTCAATGTTGGTCCCACATCGCAGCCAGGCACCAACGCGGGCGGTCTTGGGTTTGCCAGTTTCATGCTCGGCGACGTTACCAGCTTCAACCGTTACGTCTCCACCTCCACCAACGCAAAGGAATTCCAGAAGCGCACGTTCTTCTACGGTCAGGACACCTGGCGCTTAACCAAGAACCTGACCCTGAACCTTGGCCTTCGCTGGGAAATCTACTTCCCAGAGTCCGTCAATGGTCCGGGCAACGGCGCCTTGCTGAATATGAACGATGGCTACCTGCACGTTGCAGGCATCGGTGGGGTTCCCTCGGATATGGGCTGGAGCATCTCGCTGGCGAAGCAGTTCGCGCCTCGCCTTGGCGTCACCTATCAGCTGGACGATAAGACTGTCCTCCGCGTTGGTTACGGACGCAGCTTTGACACCGGCGTCTTCGGATCCATCTTCGGTCACACCGTCACCCAGAACCTCCCGGTCCTGGCCAATCAGCAGCTCAACTCTCCAAGCACGCAGGCTGACGCATTCAATCTAGCCGTCGGACCTACACCTTATGTGCCAATCAAGGTGCCATCGAACGGTCTGCTGCCCAACCCGGGTTCGCAGGTCAGTTCCGCCGCACGCGCTGTGCCGCTCAACTTCCCGACGATCGATGCCTGGAATCTTGGCCGTCCAGCGCGCCATTACACCAACCCTCAGCTTGACCGTTGCCTATGTCGGAAACAAGGGAACGCACACGTTGGGTGACGGTGACAGCAATGGCACCAACCCGAATGAAGCGTTTGTCACCCTTCCCGGCCAGTACAGCGTGACGGGCCAGACCCTGCATTACGATCCCAGCGTGGCGGCCAATACGATTTCCGCCAGCGGTGGCACCTCGACGAACAACTTCCTGCAGCGCTATTACGGTGGCAGCCTCGCCGCATGCCGCGATGCAAACTATGTAACTCCTACAACACCGTTCGTTGGGCCAGGCATGTGCGGCTGGAACAACAGTATTGCCTACAGAGGCGACACGCAGAACACCGAGTTCGATGCTCTGCAAGTTACTCTGGCCCAGCAATTCAGCCACGGGCTTGCCGTCACCGGCAATTACCAGTGGGCGAATGCCTTCGGCGATACGTCGAACTTGTGGACCTGGAGCCATACCCTCACGCACCTGCGCGACAGCCAGGTTCGTGCACAGCAACTTACCGTTTACGGCAGCTATGACCTTCCGTTTGGGAAGGGCAAGCAGTATGCCCAGAACGTCAACGGGCTGACCGACGCGATTATCGGCGGATGGCAGCTTAGCTTTGTTACGAACTGGTCGGGTGGTTTGCCGTTCACGGCAAGCTTTAACGAGTGCAGTAAGAACGTCAACACCACACCGAATCCGGCCACTAGCGGCGGATGTGCTCCGAACGTTTCAGGACGGATGAAGACGAAGCTCACTCCGGCCACGTTCGCGGGAGGCAAAATCACGCGATCGTTCTACACTCAGCAAATCCCATGCGCACACACCGGATGCACGGCCGGCGCAAGTGGTGACTTGACCAATCCGCTTGACGTGGCAGCAAGTACGGGTATCTTTACAAATCCCGGACTCGGTAACTACGGCAATGGAGGCCTCAACACCTATCGCGGACCGACGTTCTTCGGTACGGACATGGCCGTCACCAAGGCATTTACGATTCATGAGAACATTGCAGCCAAGTTCCGCATGGATGCGTTCAACGCCTTCAACCACATCACAGCAGGTAACCCCGGCGGCGGCATTGAGTCTGGCGGTACCATCACTGGTGAAGGCGGCGGATGCGGACCCGGCAACGATTGCGGACCGCGTCAGCTTGTATTCTCTGCTCGCATTCAGTTCTAAGGCGTGAGCAAAGTGAAATACCTGGAGGGGAGCTTCGGCTCCCCTCTTTTCTTGCTCTCGACTTCACGAATAGATTTCGCACGAGCGAGATGCAGACTTCGCAGAGTTAAACTGGGTTATCAGGACATCCATGTTTCGCGTCATCGCCATTGCGCTTCTCCTCCCCGTTTCGCTCACAGCGCTCCCGCGCAATCTTCAACAAGCTTCATCGCCTTCGTCCGAGGCGTCTGCGCCTTCAGCCTCTTTTGCCAGCGCCCAGGAACTTGCAGGAAAGGGCCATCTCGATGCGGCTCTTCAACAACTGGATCAATTAGCCGCACAGAGTCCCGAGCCGTCGGGCGTAGAACGTTTGCGCGGCATGATTTTCTATCAGAAAGAGCAGTTTTCGCAGGCGATTGCCGCCTTCGCAAAAGCCACTGACCAAGACTCGTCCGATCGCGATTCCATGGAGATGCACGGCGTTAGCCTCTTTCGCCTGGGCCGCACGCAAGAGGCAATTCCATTTCTCGAGAAGGCTCGGGTTGGAGTACAGGGAGCTAACGTCGATCCAAATTATGTTCTGGCTCTCTGTTACGCCGATGTACAGCGGTACGATGATGCGCGTCATGCATTCGCAGCGCAGTATGGCTTCGCACCGGATTCAGCCGAGGCTTATCTGCTGGCTGGCCGCCTGTTTCTACGCCGCGAGTTGCGAGACGAAGCCGGCACTGAAGCCACAAAAGCCCTCGCCATCAACCCTTCGCTGCCTCTCGCTCACGAATTATTGGGTGAAGTTGCATTGGCGCGTGCCGATACGGCGGGAGCCATCCGCGAGTTTGAGGCTGAACGCACTATCAACCCGCTCAACCCCGATCTTTACGATCGACTGGGCGACGCCTATCTGCGCAATGCGCAGTATGAAGACGCACAGCTGGCACTCAACAGGGCTGTATTGCTCGAACCTCAAGCTACGGGGCCGTACATCCTTCTCGGCGAAACGTTTCTCAAGTTGAAGCAGCCGATCCAGGCGCTGCACTATCTTGACCACGCCGAGAAAATGGATCCGTCGAACTACATTACGCATAACTTGCTTGGGCAGGCGTACAAGGCGATTGGGCAATTAGACGCGGCCAATCGGGAATTCAAGATGGTCGTTGAAATCCAGCATCGCAGTGATCTGAAGCCCGCGGGGAAATAACGATGCGCCGCCATGCGATCTGTTGCGTAATGGTTCTCTGTGCGTTGCCGGGCTTCTCAATTGCCGCAAAGCCTCAATCCGGTAAACCAGCTCCTCCTGATCCCGTAGTAAAGCAAGCCGATATTGCGTTTCATGAGGGATTCGCGGCGCATCAAGCCGGAAATCTGGAGATGGCGCGGAGTAAATTTGCCGAGGTTGTTCGTCTACAGCCCAAAATCGCGGAAGGACACGAAGCGCTGGGCGCTGTCCTGGTTGAGCTTGGCAAACCGCTGGATGGCGCACGGGAGTTCGAGGCCGCGGAATCTCTCAAACCGGGCAATGAAGGAATTCAAATCAATCTTGCGCTGGCATACCTTCAGGCTGGCGAGGCGCTAAAAGCCATTCCGCACTTCGCATCCGCTCTGAGCCTGTCGCAGCAGCCGGGGCATACACCGGTCGATGCTTCGTTCTACGATGCCTATGGCCGAGCCTTGGCCGCAGCAGGCAAGCCTCAACAGGCCGCACAGCAGTTCGTCGCGGAAGAAGCTATCACGGGACCGCGCGCGGACATTGAAGATTCGCTGGGAACGCTCGAGGCGCAGCAACAGAACTGGCAGGCCGCGCATAAGCACTTTGATAACGCCATTTCACTCGATGCATCCTATGTGCCGGCGCGAATTCATTTGGGTCTGATGTTTCTCGCGCAAAAGGATCTGAACGCAGCTCTCGATGCGTTGTCGACCGCCGTCGCTCTTGAACCCCAGAACGCCCAGGCGCTGTCAGAATACGGGCGCGTCCTCGCAGTCGCTGGTAAAGACGAGGATGCGATACAGCAGTTCAGTGCGGCTATCAAGGTCGATGCGAGTTTGCCTGGAATCCAACTGGATCTCGCGATGGCATTACAGCGGCTCGGCCGCCAGCAGGAGGCAATCCCGTGGTTCGAGCAGGCGCTTGCTCGGGATCCGCGCAATCCATCGGTCCTTACCAACCTCGGCCTGGCGCTAACGCTTACCGGCCGTGGCAAAGAGGCACTGGACTACTTCAAGCGTGCTCTCGATGAAAACCCCAACGATCCCACGATCCACAAGGACCTGGGCGTTTGTCACATCCAGCTATCGGCCTTCGATGAGGCGATTAGTGATTTTCAAAAGGCGCTGGCGCTCGATCCCAACGACCCGCAGCTTCACTATGATCTGGGCCTTGCCTATAAGTTCAAAGACCGACCCGAAGATGCGATTTCCGAACTCAGTCGCGCAGGCCAGATGGATCCCAATCTGCAGGATCCGCCCTATACGCTGGGAATCCTCTACATGCAGCTTGGCAAGCTCGACGAGGCGGTTGTCGAGTTGAAGAAGGCGGTTGCTCTTCGACCACAAAACGGCGATGCATGGGCCATCCTGGGCAGCACACTCAAGCAGGATGCACGTTTGCCCGAGGCCGCGGAAGCTCTCAAGAAGGCCATTCCGCTTCTCCCCGGACAGCCGGGGCCGATGGTCACGCTCGCTGGGGTTCTTGCCGAACAAGCGGCAAATCTAAGCACCCAGGCAGATGCGGCTGAAGCCGCCGGAGATCCCCAGAAGGCAGCAGAGCTGCAAACGGAGATGAAGGATCTTCGCGCACAGGCAGCGGATTATCGCAAGCAGGGTGCCGTCCTCGCTCGTGGTGCCGTTAGCCGACAGCGTGCCAATTTCGCCTTGAACGCAGGCAATCAGTTGATGATGCGCGGACAAATCGCGGATGCCATTGCGCGGTACCAGGAGGCGGTTGCCGCGGACCCCACGTTCGCAGATGCGCACACTCAGTTGGCGATCTCATACGAACGCCAGGGTCGCGCCGATGAGGCCGCGGCCGAGCGCACAAAAGCGGCAGACCTCGGCAAGGCACAGTAGAATTCTCCTTCGTCAATCTTCCGCATCAGGGGGACCTTCTGAGCGACCGCAGCGTTTCTTCAATGTTCAGTGAGACTCATGCACGCAGATCCCAGCCGGCAACAAGTTGGGCTTTACTCGTTCTGTTATTGATCGCCGCACTGCCGGCGCTCCACGCGCAGCAGCGTTGGACCGATACTCAAGCCAACGAGTGGTACGCCAGCCAGCCGTGGCCCGTTGGCGCGAATTTTCTGCCTTCCACGGCGATCAACGAACTGGAGATGTGGCAAGCCGACACCTTTGATCCGTCGACCATCGATCGCGAGTTGGGATGGGCCGAGGGAATCGGCATGAACACGATGCGCGTGTTCCTGCACAACCTTCTCTGGGAGCAGGATCCGAAGGGATTTCAGCAGCGCATCGACGCGTTCCTCACCATCGCATCGCGCCATCACATCAAGCCGGTATTTGTTTTGTTCGATTCGTGCTGGGATCCACACCCTAAGCTTGGGTTGCAGCATCCGCCTGTCGCAGGCGTGCACAACTCTGGCTGGGTACAGGCGCCGGGGGCGGAAATTCTTGCCGATCCAGCCCAGTATCCGAAGCTTGAGAAATATGTTGAGGGAGTCGTCGGCGCCTTCGCTAACGACCCGCGCATTCTCGCCTGGGATCTATGGAATGAGCCCGACAACGGCAACGATTCCTCGTACCTCCATGGAGAACCGAAAAACAAGAACGAAATTATCGCGGGACTTCTGCCGCAGGTATTTGCATGGGCGCGCTCTGCCCATCCGAGCCAACCATTGACCAGCGGTCTGTGGCATGGCGATTGGACGTCAACCGACACGATGACTCCGGTGGCTCGGATTCAGATTCAGCAATCCGACGTGATCAGTTTCCACAACTACGGATGGCCCGAAGACTTCGAAGCGCATGTGAAGCTGCTCGAGCCCTACCATCGCCCCATCATCTGCACGGAATACATGGCCCGTAACATCGGCAGCACCTTCGATACCGTTCTGCCCCTCGCGAAGCAGTATCATGTCGGAGCCATCAACTGGGGCCTGGTGGCGGGCAAAAGCCAGACGTGGATTCCGTGGGATTCCTGGCAACGGCCCTATGTGAAGGATCAGCCGGCGGTCTGGCAGCACGACGTATTTCATCCCGACGGCAAGCCCTACCGCGAGCGCGAGGTAGAAATCATCCGCAGCCTGACGAAATCCGGGACCAGCGAAAAATAGGCAATTTTATTGTTGTCTGTGCTGGCAGGCAGACCCTACATTGCTGGGTATGGATTTCAATGGCCGCCGTTCCTTCCTCAAGCAGGCAGCAACACTTGCCGGCGCGTTCTCCGTCAACAGCCTCTTCCAACAGGCGCATGCCGCCGAGTTTGGCGCGGCAGGCGCGCGCATCGCGCATCTCAGTGCCGATGTTGCCGCGCAGGACGAGGACTACTGGAGCGTGATCCAACGTGCCTATTCGGTCAATCCCAACCTGATCAATCTCAACAATGGCGGCGTATCGCCGTCGCCCATCGTGGTGCAGCAAGCGGTGGAGCGCTATAACCAGCTTTCGAACGAAGGACCGTCCTATTACATGTGGCGCATCCTTGATCAGGGCCGCGAGCCTCTTCGCGAAAAGCTGGCGCAACTGGCCGGCGTAAAGCCTGATGAGATTGCCATCAACCGCAATTCCACCGAGGCGCTCAACACCATCATCTACGGCCTCGACTTGAAAAGCGGCGACGAGGTCATCGGAACAAAGCAGGACTATCCCAACATGATCCAGGCTTACCGCCAGCGCGCGATGCGCGATGGGATCGTCTACAAGCAGATCAGTTTTGATCTTCCGATTGAAGACGACGAGCAGATTGTGAAGGCCTACGAGCAGGCCATCACGCCGCGCACCAAGCTTATTCACGTAACGCATATGGTCAACTGGGTCGGGCAGACCATGCCCGTCGCGAAGATTGCCGACATGGCGCATTCCCACGGCATCGAAGTGCTGGCTGACGGTGCGCACTCGTTCGGGCTAATGGACTTCAAGGTGACCGACCTGCACTGCGACTACTTCGGCACCAGCCTGCACAAGTTTCTATCCGCGCCCATTGGCACCGGCATGATGTGGGTGCGGCAGGACAAGATTGAAAAGGTGTGGCCGCTAACCTGCAATTCGATGCCGCATAGCGCCGACATCCGCAAATTCGAAACACTCGGCACGCGCAGTTTCCCGTTGGAGCAGGGCATCGGTGAAGCTATCAATTTTCATGAAGGCATCGGCGCCAAGCGCAAGGAAGAACGCATTCGCTATTTGAAAGACTACTGGGCCACGCGCGTGCAGGAGACGAAGAAGGTAAAGCTCCACACCTCGCTCAATGCGAAGTACTCCTGCGCCATCTGCGGCGTCAGCATCGACGGCATGACGCCCGCCGATCTTGAAAATGCGCTCTTCAACAAGTACAAGATCCACACCGTCGGCATCGTGTGGGAGAACATCAGCTGCGTTCGCGTGACGCCGCATGTTTATACGTCGATCGCCGACCTCGACAAAATGGTGCGCGCCATCAACACCCTTGCCGCCTGAAACAGCTTCGAGGCTGCTTCAGGACTGATGAATCGCTAAAAGTCATCAGGTCGAGACACAGCGCCCCAGCGATCGAAGGAAGGACAAGAAATATGATCGTCCAACGCTTGCTGGTATTTGCTCTGATTTCCGCAATATGCAGTTCGGCACAAGAGACGCGGAAAGCGGGTAATGCCGAAGAGGAAATTCGCGCGCTCGAAACCGTCCGTCTAAAATTCCCCACCCAAACGGACGTGTGGTCCGGCAATATTGCCAACGACGCACTCTTCGACTTGGGAAACGGGATTGTCGCGAGCAAGCAGGACTTGCTTCCACGCATGAGCCAGCAGGTGATGGAGGATGCGCTGGAGATGTCGGACGCAACGTTTCGCCAGTTCGGGGACGTGGCTATCTTTTCCTATGTGTTTAAACGTACTCACCATAACGATGCGGGCACACTAATTCACCAGCACATTCGACGAACCCTGGTTTACCAGCGCACCGTATCCGGCTGGCAAATGATTGCCTCTGCCGTCGCAACCGTTCCTTTCGCTGACTTGGAATCGAGGCCGGTCGATCTGAAGGTTGTCGATGCCTATCTAGGCGTCTGGAGGGCTACACCTTCCTCCTCGACGATCACGCTTACTCTGGAAGGCGGCAGGCTCATGGCGCAGGAATCGGATAAAACAGAGAAAACCGAATTCCTGGCGGTGTCTGACGGTGCGTTCGTGATTCGAGGAGATTCCGGTCTAATCACATTTGAGAAAGGATCGGATGGCAAAGTAGACCGCATGCTCTTTCGCGATATCGGTGGATCTGTTCAGATGTATGACAAATCAATAACTGAGACAAAACAGCGATAACGAAAGGCTTTTTCAGATCTCATGCCCCCCGGCAACGTTGCCAGAACGCTTTGCGCACCCGGGGATTGCTTTTACTCGACGGGCATCCAGGTCTTATCGGGGTTGTAGTCCGAGATAGCCTGCGCCAGCTTTGCCGTGTCTGGCCCAAGGTCCTTCTCAAACGCCCTGCCATCCTGGTTGATGATGAAGGTCATCACACCGGAGGTGCGGTACACCGCGGGATAGGCAAGAAACGCGACGCCGCCGCTCAGAACGCCATTCACCTTGTAGTCGCGGGCGCCGCCTCTCGCGGCCGGTCCCTGGCGGGTGAGAAGGCGAAAGACGTAGCCATGGAACGGGGTCGGCTCGCCCGCCTTCCGGGTATAGCCTTCGTTCGACGCGTCTGCAATCAGCGGCCCGACGGGACTGGGAGGCTCGTTGTCTGCGGTCTTCCAGTAGAGCCCGTCGTGCTTCCCTTCAGTGCTGAAAACCCTGCTGGCGTAGTGCTTCATCTTTTCGTCGTCGTGAAGGGTGGAGGCATACTCCTGCTGGGCATCGATGAGCGTTTCGAGGACTTCGATGGCGCCGTTCTCGTTGTTGCCGATGCGCCGGTAGAGAATCTCCTGGATTCCGGCCTGGGTGTCGAAGTACCACGACCCACCCGGGTTCTTCACCAGCGAGATGGGCATGGGCCAGTTGTCGGCTCCGATATAAAGGGTGGCCGTCTGGTCCGGCTCGATGACGACGCGATGCATCTGCTCATAGTGAGAGGCGAACTTTTCAATCAGATTCTTGTCTGCCACTTCGTCGCCGGTGTGCAGCACCTTGTCCGCGTTCGAGCCGAAGATCGCATTCAGGCTGCTGGAGTCGTCGGCCTTGGACGCCTTGTAAAGGGCCAGCGCCGCGTCGCCGGGGGTGGAGAAAGTCTTCTCATTTGCCGCCTGCGCACGGGAAGCGGAAGGATAAGCGAGACAGAGCAGAATCAAGAGGGCCAGACGCGGCAATACGGCGCCAAGGTGACAGGGCAATGGCCTTTCGTGAAGTTGCAACGTACGTTTCACTGAGCTCCTCCTACGTTTCGCGTTGCCGATACATCGATGGCAAGAACCTGGATTGCCGGATGCGGTGGACTCACCAACCCTGGCTGCGCGCGTTACCTTCTGGGACGGCCACCACTACTGGAACGGCTGCCCCCGCTGCTCTTGGGGGCACTACCGCCGCTGCGATTGGCTCCGCCTCCACCACTGCTCCGGGTTTGGGCAGTATTGGCGCTGCTGCGGTTGGCGCCCCCATTCACGCTCTGCTGGCCCCGGGTGCTGGCGCTTTTGGCGCTGCCGCCCTGCTGGTAACTCCCCATCGCGTTGTTGCTGGCTCCGCGGGTAGGCTGACTGCCGTAACCCCGTTGCTCGGTGCGCTGGTTGGCGGCTGGCTGGTTTCGGTTGGGAGTGGCTTGATTACGATTGGCAGCGCCCTGATCCCGGTTGGCAGCGCCTTGGTTGCGACTCTGATCGAATTGCGGACTATTGCCAACGCCCTGATTCCGATTGCCGGCGGTCTGATTGCGATCTCCTACACCCTGATTGCGGTTGCCAGCGCCTTGATTCCGATCGCCAACGCCCTGGTTACGACTTTGATCGAACTGCGGACTGTTGCCTACGCCCTGATTACGGTTGCCTACGCCCTGATTGCGATCACCCACTCCCTGGTTGCGGTTGCCAGCGCCCTGGTTTCGACTCTGGTCGAACTGCGGAGTGCTGCCCCGGTTCAGGTCGTTGCGATTGACGTTGTTCCCGTTGAGATTGTTCCGATTCACGTTGTTCGCGTTGAGATTATTGCGATTGACGTTGTTTGTGTTGATGTTGTTCCGGTTCACGTTGTTGTAATTGCTTCGATTGACGAACGTGTTGGAGTTGGACACGTAGACATTGTTGTTGTAGTGCACGCTGGAGTTATTCCACCCGGTGTTCCAGGAGTTATAGCCCCATCCGCAGCAATTGTTATTGTTGTTGCTGATTGCTGCGCCCACCAACATGCCAACACCGAAGGAGACCAGGCCGGTGGTCACCAAGGCTTCAGTGGAGTAACCCGGCGGCGCGGCGACCGGGGCGCCGTAAACTGTGGTGGGATTGTAGCTGGGCACATACACAACGTCTGGCTGCGCCGGCTGAATCACGATCGTCTGCGGCGGAGACTGCACAACCGTCACCTGCTGCTGCGCGCCTGAGGACGCGGGAGCAGCGGGCTCGGCGCCCGCAGGCTGATTCTCGACCTGAACGTTCTGCTGGGGAGTCGATTTCAGATTGCCCGCCTCGTAGGCTCTCTGGCGCATCACCTGCACGGCGTTCATCACGTTTTGCGGTGCGTTGAAATATGCATCACCCAGGGACGAAGTCCACGACAGGTTGGTCGCCATCTGCTGCAATACGTCAGAGAACTGGGTGAGCCCTTTGACGCTGGGGTCCCACGTCTGCTGATCCACCGATTGCATTAGCTGTTGGCCTTTCAGCCCACCGTTCTGCTGCATCCACTGCCAGGCTGCGGTGATCTGATCGGGGAAAGTCGAACTGGCAAGCACGATGGCCACCAGGTTGTCAGGGAACAGTGCGATCGGAGCCACCAGCTGGTAGAGCTGGTCAGGAGTCGGCGCGGCATAGGTAGCGGCGGGCGGCGCCTGCGCCTGTGCCTGCTGCACCTGCTGCGCGGTCTGCGGTTCCTTCTTTTTGCAGCCGTCGAGCCCCATCGAACTGACGACCAGAGCGACGGAAGTTACGGCGGCAATGATTTGCTGGGAGTTAGGCATCGAAGTTCTTCCCCCGAACGGAACATACTCGCAAAGGGAGTCGCTTGGAAACTATCAATATTGCTAGGTGATGGCATCGCCAGATTCCGGCCGCGAGCGGTCAAACTCGTGTGCCCCAAACCGGCCCGAGGGATAGTCGCAGAGTGCTCCCACCCTCTGAAGTCAAGTGCGTTACCGCCGCCCGGTGCCCCAACTCACACATTACAAACACAAAAATCCCAACGCAGGTTTTGCAGGTAATTTCGTGGGTTTCAGGCACAATCATCTGGACCGCAGAATGTTTACCTGCGTGATCCGGGAGAAAGAAGGGGTACCCCCACCCCCCCTCCAAAATTTGCAGTTTTCCACAAAAGTTTGCATGTAATTAACGCATGAATGTGCGACCAATTCGGTCCGTCACCACAGCGAGTTGACGAAAATATCACTTCTGCGACGGGCTACACAGTACCCCGGCTGCGTGACCCTCGCCGCGTGACGGGCGCCACCTGCGGCGCGAAAGCAGCCGCGCTATGATCGTCGGCTATATGGATCGACGGTCATTTTTATATGCGGCAGCCATCGCGGGCACGCAGGGTCTTGTGTCTCGATCTTCTGCGGGCGAGCTGGCGCGAAACACACCTTCGCACAAAAACTCTGAGAGCGCCGAGCGCATCGAGCGCGCAACCATGGCCGCTCTCTCGATGCAGCGCCGCGACTGGGAACAGGGCATCTTTGCACAGGCTCTGCTGCAGTCCGGCCAGCGCGAGAGGCTCATCCAGCTGACGAAGGCTGCGATGGTGCTGCAGACTACGGACGGCCGTATGGGCGTGGTTGGGAGCGGCGGTCCCACCGATCCAGCTATGGGAGGTGCAGCTTATGCGCGAGCTGCGGAATGGGCTGATGACGCCGCAATGAGACAGGCGGTGCAGCGCATGCTGCAATGGATTCTGCTTAAAGCACCTCGTAACGCTGACGGCGTGCTTTATCACACCTTCGACGGCCCTCAGATGTGGTCCGACGGGATCAATGGGGCGCCTCCGTTTCTGGCGGCGATGGGCCACTACGACGAGGCGATGCTTCAGATCGAGGGCTACCGGAAGCTGCTGTTTAATCACGAGAAGAAATTGATGGCGCACATCTGGGATGATGGCAAACACGAATTGTCCGATCCCAGCTTCTGGGGTGGGGGCAATGGCTGGACGGCCGCAGGGCTGGCATGTGTGATTCGGAGCCTGCCCGCGGACCGGCACAAGGATCGGGCTCATCTCGCGGAGTTTGCGCGCGAGGTCATTGATGGATGTCTCGCGCATCAACTCGCTGACGGCCTCTTCTATAACGTTGTCGATCGGCCCGACACGTTCGTCGAGACCAACCTCGCGCAGATGCTGGCTTTCGCCGTTTATCAGGGGATGACGGACGGATGGCTTCCGGCGAGCTATTGCAAATCCGCCGACAAGATGAGATTCGCAGCGCGGGCGAAGATGGATGGATACGGGTTTGTGCAAGGCGCCTGTGGCGCTCCCGATTTCGAGCGGCCCGGTATCTCGACTGAAGCGCAGGCGTTTTGCATTCTGATGGAAGCGGCGGGGCAGGGGTTCGAATAGAGCAGACGTCCGCTAAGAGACTAATCTTGTCATCTTGAGCGGAGAGCAGCGGAGTCGAAAGATCTGCGGTTGATTCTAGGAATTCATTCGATCCGTTGCACGTTTCTGATCGGCAGGCTCCACTTCATACCATTCCCGGCTCAGATCAATCCAGGCCGGATTTGATTTCTCGATTAAGGCAATCTTCTTTTCTCTTCGCCAACCCTTGAGCTGCTTTTCACGGGCGACGGCTTTTCCGACATCCTGAAAGATCTCGAACCAGACGAGGCGATCGCAATTGTACTTCTCCGTAAACCCATCGTGCTCTTTCCACTTGTGTTCGAATATACGTTTGCGCAGATTGCCCGTGACCCCAACGTAGAGTGTGTGGCTTCGGCTCGCGACGATGTACGCAAAATAGGCCCGATCCGTCATTATTGGCAGGGTACCGGGGATAGCGGCTCAGGCGATGTGACAAAGACAACCGCAGATCTTTCGACTCCGCTTCGCTGCGCTCAAGATGACAAACCAACAGGGTTAGGGCTGCGGGCGCTATCGAATCGAACGGCCTTCAGGCACCTCGATTTGGCCAATCCATATTGCGCCTGTCATGTTGAGCGGAGGTCGTTCGTCGCGCGAACGACTGAAGTCGAAACATCTGCGGTTGCTCTTTCTCGCCATCCTTCCAGTCAAAAATCCTTCTTCCGAGTTTGGTTACTCAACCGGAACAGCGCGAAAGCATCTGCCAAGAGGGTTGCGTTATCGTTTCCTTTGATTCACAAGCGCCAAACGATCATAAAGATCAAACCCCTTGTGAATTATGCATGGCGCAAGAACAAACCATTGAACGCATCCAACCACAAAGAAGCATAGCCAAATTGCCAGAATTGTTCGTGCGTCATTTGCCGGGTAGGCCCACCAGGACAGCGAGACCCATCTAGTCACCGGCCATACGATCAAGCCACATAATGGCATTGACAATGCCAGGATATAGATTTGTTCCAGATATTCCGCGTCCCCGAAGACCTGAGGCGAAGCATTCCTCAAGACGAGAGTGCGAACAAGGACCCAAAGATAAGCGGCTATCCATAAGGCTGCTATCAATCGCCGAACAAATGCCCTGGTTGGAAGGATGCGCATATTTTTGGACCCTGCGAGCCGCTTTCCCGCGTGAACCGAGAAAGCTAATGTAGCAAAGCATTGCATGAAATTGTAAGCCGATTTCCAACTTTGATCATCCCGCCCAGTTAGTGGTCAACTCTGTAGTCAGCCAAATAAACCGACCGAAGTGCCTTCCGCACAAAACTCCCTCCCGCCCCTACGCCTTCCCTTTCCACCTTAGCCAATCCAGAATCCACTGCCACGTAGCATCGGTCGTTTTCTGGGTGGGCGGCGGCGGCAGAGTAGCCGTGGAAAATACTACGGGTTTGCCGCGGTAGGTTTCGGCGAGTTGTTTGAAGACACGGCCGGCGGGCTTCACCTTTCCGTCGTTGGTGAGCAGCCCAAGCGTGTACTCGAGCGGGTTGAAATCGAACTTGCGGTCGACGTCGTGGCTGTCCCAATAGCTGAACCAGCTCACGCCCTGCTCGATGGCCGCGTGAACGGCCTTGTCGAGCCACTCGGCTTGTTGTTGGTCGGTGAGTTCCTTGATGCAGGTGTTAAATTCACCTGCCCACACCGGCTTCTGCTGCGTGCCCGCATACGAACGAATCAACGCCGCCATCGCCGCCAGCAGCTTGACGCTGGGCGGGTCCATTGCACCTCCATACTTCACCGCGCCGGTCCAGTAGGGGTAACAGTGCATCACCGGCATGCGCTGCTCGGCAACCAAAGCCTGCTGCGAGAAGGTGGTGTCGCCAAACCAGGGCCAATGATCGACGCCGTTCACATGCAGCCGGCCGGGCAGCACCGTGTTCGCCTGCGCAAACATGTGCTTCATCCACTCGTCACCCACGGCCGCCTTGGCGGTCCAGCAGGTGTTGATTTCGTTGCCCAGGTCGAAGCCGATGAGGTTGTCGTGGCGGGAAAGAATACGTCCCAGTTCGCGGACAAAGAGCTCTTGCGCAGCCAGCGTCACCGGATCGGTAAAGAACTGATCGGACTGCCGATGAAACGACGGCAGGAAATACAAGCCGCTGAGCTGTCCGGTAAATACGGTCACGAGCGCATCGAGGTGGCGCTCGGCCATCAGCGCCATCAACTGATCGAGGCGATCAAGGTGTGCGGGGCTTACCCATGTCGGGTTTGGCTGGAAGAACGGCCAGATCAGCAGGATGCGGAGATGATCTGCCCCGAGTCCGGCGATAGCGTCGAGATCGCGCTTGATGGGGTCGGGATTCCAGTCGTTCCAGCAGAACCACCAGTTGTGCGAAGGGGTGTAGTTTACGCCGAAGCGGTGGCGCATTGGATCGAGCATCAAGGGCGCTTCAGTAGCGGAGAGAAATGTTGGAAGCATTGGATGCCGTACGGCGAGAGCGCCCGCAAGCACTGCACCACCGGAGAGAAATTCACGCCTGTCCACACTTGAGCTTTGCAAAATGAGCCTCGCACGCAACAGGTAATAGTAATCCGCAACGGGCGAGAGTAATGGGAAGAGTACGCCGCGTAGAGGAAGCGGAAAACCTTCACTCTTGTGATTGTTAGAATCGGGTTGTGCGCAAAGTCCTGCTTTCTGTATTTCCGCTCTTCATCCTTATTCCCGTCGCCATGTTGATGGGCTGTTCCGCCGCTCCCACGATTGACCTGCCAGCGCCGGTGAGCACCATCGGGCAAGCAACACCGATCACGGTGCATGCGACTGGTTCGCACGGCATCCGCAGCGTCTCCGCAACCATCGAGCAGAATGGCGCAAGCTATCCCGTGTGGCAGATGGCGCAGCCCTCGAAGGCGAAGGAAGCGACGTGGAACTTCACCGCAGGCGTCAAGACCACGCCGCAACTGAAGGATGGCAAGGCGAAGCTGATCGTGGAGGCGACTTCGAATGATCTGCTGCACAAGTCCGTCCGCATCGAGCGGGATGTGACGGTGGTGACGCAACCGCCGACGGTCAGTGTCGATTCGGACCAGCATTACATTTACATCGGCATGGCTGACCTGGCCAGCTTTAGTGTTTCAGGTGCTTACACTTCCGCTGGTGTCCGCGTGGGCGACCAATCGTACAGGTCATGGCCGATGCCGGGTGGCAAGCCGGGGCTGTTTTCGTTGTTTGCGTTTGCCTGGAACATGCCGCAGAGCACGATCCCAATGGTTTTTGCCTCAAATGGGGCAGGCAACGACGTAACCAGCCCGATCACGGTCATCTTTCCCAAGAAAGAGCAGCCGCATTACACCGTCCACGATCTTCAGATCAGCGACGCCTTCATGCAGAAGGTGGTTGGCGAACTCGATCCCAATGGCTCCGGCGATATGGTTGCGCGCTTCGTCAAGATCAACAACGAAATGCGTAAGTCGAACAACAAGACGCTTTCCGACCTGCGCCTCAAGACGGCCGATCACTTCCTGTTCACGCAGCCATTCGCGCGCCAATCGCACTCGCAGGCGGAGGCGACCTTTGCCGATCTGCGTAACTATATCTACCAGGGCAAGAAGATCGACCAGCAGGTGCACCTTGGTTACGATCTGGCGGTCACGCAGCACGTAGGCGTTGAGGCCTCGAATGATGGCCGCGTTGTCTGGGCGGCGCCCCTGGGCATCTACGGAAACTGCATCGTGGTCGACCACGGCTACGGACTGCAGACGATTTATGGCCATATGAGCCACTTCGACGTTCACGAAGGCGACATGGTGAAGCGCGGCCAGATCATGGGCCAGAGCGGCATGACTGGAATGGCTGGCGGCGATCATATCCATTTCGCGATGCAACTGGACGGCGTGCAGATCGACCCCAAGGAATGGTGGGACCCGCATTGGATTCAGGACCACATCACCAAACGCATCGACGCCGGCATGGCGCCCATTTCAGAAGCAGCGTATGTGGCGCCAAAAAAGAAAGGCCACACGGCAAAGCCAAAACGGCGCAAGTAGTCTTGGTTCACTTTCGGCTTGCCTGCGCCAGTTTGGATAGCTGGCTGACCGGTATGGCGGCATAACCCTCTGGGGTGCTATGCTTTCGCGCTATGAAGTCGAGGCTGTACTTTGCTCTCACTTGTTTTCTTGCCGCATCATTCGGGACCGGATTTCAAACCATTGCTCAGCAGCCTGATCCGGCCATTGCGTCGTTGCAGGCGCGACCTTCGCCGGATTGGTTGAAGTCGGGAACGATCTACCAGATCTTCGTGCGCTCGTTTTCGCCCACGGGCGATCTAAACGGCGTGACCGCACGCCTTGATGACCTGCACAAGCTGGGTGTGAACATCCTGATGCTCATGCCGATTCACCCCTACGGACAAGTCAAGAAGAAGGGTTCTCTCGGCAGTCCTTACGCGGTCAGCGATTATTACGCGATCGACAAGCCGCTTGGCACCAAGGATGATCTGAAGCGCCTTGTGGAGGAAGCACATAAACGCCAGATGAAGGTCATCCTCGACATGGTGGCCAACCACACTGCGTGGGACAGCGTCATGATGGCGCATCCGGAGTACTACAAAAAGGATAGAGAAGGTCACGTCACCTATCCACACGACTGGACGGATGTAGCTGCACTTGATTATTCGAACCCAAAACTGCGCAGCTACATGACCGATGTGCTGCTGTATTGGATCAAGAACTTCGATCTGGACGGATACCGCTGCGATGCCGCGGGGGAAGTGCCCACTGACTTCTGGGAGCAGGCCCGCAAGGAGTTGGACCAGGCCAAGCCGGACATCATCATGCTGGCGGAGGGGGAAAAGCCGGAACTGCTGCGTAGCGCCTTTGACATCGACTATGCATGGTCGATGATGCACAGCCTCAACGACGTTGAGATGGACGGAGCGCCGGCAACAAAGATCAAGGAAACGATGGAGCTGCAACAGACGCTGTTTCCTAAAGGCGCGTTACACATGCGCATGAGCGACGATCATGACGAACTGCGCGCTACGACTCGCTATGGTTTTCCGGGGGCCATTGCCGCGTCGGCACTGATGTTTACGCTCGACGGCGCGCCGCTGATCTACAACGGCATGGAAGTTGGAGATTCAACACAGTCGGGCGATCCGGCGTTGTTCGAACCGCAGAAGATCTTCTGGGGGGCGGAGAAGTGGCACCCTGAGTATCGCCAAATTCTACGCAATGATGAGCGATCTGCGCCGCGAGCATCCCGCCATGCAGCAAGGCGCAACTATCTGGTTGCATAACAGCGATGAGCAGCATGTGGTCACCTATCTGCGCAGAGCAGGAAGCGAAGAATTCCTGGTCGCCGTCAACCTGTCGAATACGCCATTCCGTGGAAGCGTTGAAGCCGCCGGGAACTGGAAAGAGATCGTACTTCCAGTCTCGAAACCTGAATCTGAAGCCGTTCCGTTTGTGTCGTTGAACGCATTCGGGGCTCGCATCTTTCAAAAGCAAGCCCAGTAGGAAAAGCTCATGAGTACATCGCAGACTGAACAGGTCGGGGCAAAGACTGTGACCTATTTCCGCAAGCCCGAGCGCAGCTTCTGGCAGATCTGGAACATGAGCTTCGGCTTTCTGGGCATCCAGTTTGGCTGGGGCCTGCAGATGGCCAACATGAGCGCGATCTATGAATATCTTGGCGCGCGTGCCGATCAGATTCCAATCTTATGGCTGGCCGCACCGCTGACAGGACTGTTGATTCAACCGCTCATTGGACATGCCAGCGATCACACGTGGGGTCGACTCGGACGCCGGCGCCCGTATTTTCTGGTTGGCGCGATCCTTAGTTCGTTGATGCTCATCCTGATGCCGAATGCATCGGCGCTGTGGATGGCTGCGGGCATGCTCTGGATTCTCGACGCATCGATTAACGTCAGTATGGAGCCGTTCCGCGCATTCGTCGCCGACATTCTGCCCGAAGGCCAGAGGACCAGGGGCTTCGCGATGCAGAGCCTCTTTATCGGGCTGGGTGCATCATTTTCTTCAGCACTGCCCTACATCCTCACGAACTTCTTTCACATGCACCAGAAGGTTGGAGACACGCGCGCGGTACCAACTGTTGTGCGTCTTTCGTTCTACGTCGGCGCTGTGGCTTTTATAGGCGCTGTGTTGTGGACGATCGTGACCACCAAGGAATATCCGCCGCAGGACATGGAAGCTTTCCGGCGCGCGAAGGCTGAAAAGACAAGCCTCTCTGCGAGTGCGCGGGAGATTTTTGCGGCCATTGCTGAGATGCCCGATACCATGCGCAAACTCGGCCCGGTGCAACTTTGCACGTGGCTGGGACTTTTCTGCATGTGGCTCTACTTCCCGGTCGCCGTAGCGCACAACGTTTTTGGTGCGAGTGACACTAGTTCGCCGCTCTACCAGGCAGGCGTGGAATGGGGCGGCAACTGTTTCGCCGTGTATTCCATTGTGTGCTTTGCGTTCTCCTTTGCGCTGCCCGGCCTGGCGCGCAGGTTGGGACGGAAGAACACGCACACAATCTGTTTGATCTGCGGCGCACTGGGCTTAATGTCGGTTGCTGTCATTCACAATAAATACGTATTGCTGCTGACCATGGTTGGTGTCGGCATCGCATGGGCCAGCACTTTGTCCATGCCTTATGCGGTGCTTGCTGCGTCGCTGCCGCCGGCGCGAACAGGCGTTTACATGGGCATCTTCAACTTCTTTATCGTTACGCCGGAAATTCTCGCGTCGCTTTTCTTTGGCTGGTTCATGATCCATCTTCTGCACAACAATCGCATCTACGCCATCATTGCGGGCGGTATCTTCATGCTGATTGCAGCTGCCCTGATGCAGCGGGTGCGCGATCCACAGACTCTGAGCGTGCAGGACGTATAGTTCGCATCCAACAGCTTGAGGCAATTGAAGTCCGAGAGTAATTCAATTTACTCTATAGTGTTTGGTCTCATTGCCATCCAAGGAGTTGATTTGAGGAAGCAAGGCGCCCTTTATTCTGCGTATCGCACGACACGAAGAGGCCTGGAGAAAGTCCCGATCTTTCGAACCGCAATTGGCTACATGTTGGAAATCAAGAGCACCTTGATCGACAGCAGCGAGCGAAATCGCGACGCCGTGAAGGCTGACTTTCAAGATCAGCTTGATCCCTATGGCTTCGCTCGGGACCTTGAGCAGTTTCGCTTCCAGCGCGCCCTGGAGCTGCTTCGCATGGCAAAGTCCGACGACGTCTTTCCAACGGCTCTGGAAGTAGGATGCGCGGAAGGAATGTTCACCAAGATGCTGTCGGAGCGCTGCGGAAAGCTGCTTGCGGTTGATCTTTCCCCGATTGCACTCGAACGCGCAAAGCAAGTTTGCAGCAATGAGAAGAATATCGAATTTGCAGAATGGGATGTACGCTGCGATCCAATCTCGGGAACGTATGACCTGATTGTCGCCACGGGCGTGCTTGAGTACATCATGCGCCCTTCAATACTTAAAGATGCCTGTAACAGGTTGATCGGAGCGCTGAAGCCGGGCGGCTATTTACTGGTGGGCAACACGGTCACTGACAACGAGGTTGAGCGCACCTGGATCGGGAAACTTCTCATTCGTGGAACCTTGATCAACGATTACCTCAAGAAAGATTCACGTCTTGAAACCATCAGTGAATCGGTAGATCAATGCGTATGTCCCTTCGTCCATACGCTGTTGCGAAGGCACCGCGCTTGAATATGAAGCTCTCTGTAATTATCGCAACCTACAACCGTTGCAAAATGCTGATGCGCACGCTGCCGCTACTGCTTGCGCAGGACTTTCCCCGAGACCAATACGAAATAGTCATCGTGGTTGACGGTTCAACCGATGGCACGGCAGGTTTTCTGCAAGGTTTTGCAAGTTGTTCCAATCTTCGCATCGTCGAGCAGGAAAATCGTGGCCAGGCAGCCGCAATCAATGCAGGTCTGCGAGCCGCTACTGGCGATATTGTGCTGTTTCTCGACGACGACATTCTGTGCGCGCCTTCAGTTGTTGCCGAGCATGCCGGGGCGATTCGAAATGGAAACACTTGCCTCGCATTTGGTCCCGTACTGGTGTCGCCTGGGGAGGGAGATCCACTTGCCCTTGACTGGGCACGCTCGTTTTGCGATGACTTCTTCGAAAAGAAGGCGGCGAGCCAGCCCGAAACGGGTTGGTATGGTTGCATGGCTTCGGCGAATTCTTCCGCTCCCCGCTCGGTGATTCTTTCTATTGGCGGCCTGGATGAATCATTCTCGCGCGGAAACGATGTTGAACTTGGATTCAGGCTCATGCAAGCCGGACTTCGGTTTTCATATTTACCCAACGCAATGACTCACCAGATTTTCACGAAGACACCGAGGGACGTAATCGAGGATGCTCGCGACGAAGGCATCGCGGAGATTCGTCTTGGACGAATGTTCCCGGAGTTGCGTCCTACTTCACGTTTCGGAGGAGTATCAGCCAAACCGTGGTGGAAGCGCACAATCGCGCGTGCGGTGGCGACATCCCCTATTTCCGCTGAGCCCCTGTTGAGACCGCTTACCTGGGGTCTCTCAAAATTTAGAAATATACCTTTCTGCAAAAGAGCCGCAATGCGCTTGTTCTACACCCAACAGAACATCGCGGGATATCGCAGCGCGGTGAAGGCAAGCGGATCATGGCAGGCGTTATGCAAGGAATTCGGAGCGCGACTTCCGATTCTGATGTACCACAACATCGGGCCGCTGCGAGAGGGCTTCGATCGTTACCTCACGATCTCTTCCGAGACGTTTGAAGATCACTTGCGGTGGCTCTCGAAGCACGGTTACACGCCGATTCGAACATCAGACTGGCTATCGTATCGCGATGGCAAAGCGCTTCCTGATAAGCCGGTCCTTTTGACATTCGACGATGCGTATGCTGACATCGTCGAGTTCGGCCTTCCACTGCTCATCAAATACGGCTTCACCGGAATCGTGTTTGTGGTGACGGATCAGATTGGCGGAACGAACAAATGGGATTTGCATCTTGGCTTGTCAGAGCAACCGCTCATGTCAGAGAGCCAAATCCTTGAATGGGCACGCAAAGGCATTGAATTTGGCGCCCACACAAAGACGCATGCGGACCTCACGCTGTTGACGCCGGAGGAGGTTGCCGAGGAGATGCAGGGAAGCCGCAAACGGCTCGAAGATCTACTGGGAGTGCCAGTTCCGAGTCTCGCGTATCCCTATGGCTACTACACAGCAAGAGAGGCCGAAATAGCGCGCAGCCACTTTGACCTGGCGCTCACGTGCGACCCGGGCTTGAACACTATGGGAACAGACTTGCTCCGGATGCGGCGAGCCGAAGTTGTTTCGATCAAAACTCCAGGCGATATGAGAAGTATGGTCACTTTCGGTTTCAACGTATTAACTGCGGGATGGGATCGGTCACAGGGACTGCTCCGCCAGGCTGCGCGACGGCTGCGTAGTGCCTTGCACATCGACCGAGCTTGAGTTGAAGAAACGGCTGAGGAAAAAAGCACACCCAAGCCGCAGCCGCAGATCATTGATTGATTCACTTCAACGAGACAGGGTCAGCGCGTGCGAACCCATGCATCATCAAGAAGCCATAATTGAGAGAGCGAGTGGAGATCCGGAACTGATGGAGCCCAAAAGGAAGGCTATAGATTATGACCTATTCCGCTCCGTATGCTCGACCCAGGCACAACTGAACCCATGACAGGCAAACTCAACTACGTGCCGGGGCGAAGCACGACCCCACGAAATATTTCATGGAATTACCTCGGTCATTTTTGCAAGCTGGCTGCGAGTTTAGGACTGACCGCCTACATGGTCCGGCGATTGCCAGTGCCCGAGTATGGCCTGTTTCTGTTCGTCATTTTCCTTTCGTCGTCGATTTATATGCTCGATCTCGGCATCTCCGCCGTCCTGATCCAGCGATATATTGCAGCTTCGTTGAGCCTTGAGAAAAACCGTCTTCAGGAACTAATCAGCACTGTATTGGTTGCGTCTGTGGCCCTGGGTCTGACCGGCGCCGCCACCCTGCTAGTACTTTCCTTCATTTTGCCCGGCCCTTTTAATATTCCCTCTCAGTACGTTCATGAGGCATCGCTTGTTTTCATAGCGTCGGCAGGTAACATTCTGTTTGGATTTCTCAGTCTGGGATTCGAGCCTCTTTATCAAGCGGTCAATCGCTTTGATCGGGTGAATCAGATTCAGCTTGCCGGCTCGATCGTGACTCTTGTCTGCAGTGTTGCGCTTCTTCACTTTGGATATGGCATTGTCGCACTGGCCGCGACTCAATGCGCTGCGGCCGCTCTGCAGTTCTTCCTCTTTGCCGGATTGTTCCCTTCAGTATTCCCAGCGATCCAAATTCGTATACTTCACTTTCGCTGGACTGCGCTGAAAGACCTTTTAAGTCAAAGCAAGTGGGCTTTCCTGGACAACATGTCGTCTTATATCTCCGAGGCGTTTCTCTGGATGCTCCTTGGGTCGGTCAGTTCAATGAAGGAAGCCGCGCTTTTCGGACTCGCATCCAAGATGCCAACTCATCTGTGGTTTCTCGTCGATCGCGGCGCAGGAGTCTGCCTGCCGTTGATGTCTGAGAGCATAGAAACCGGGAATCGGGAAAGTTTGCGCAGCATCTACCTTACGGCACAAAGACTTGTTCTCGGCCTCGTGCTGCCATTCGTCTTGCTGGGAAGTTTTTTTGCGCGCTCTCTCATCCATGTTTGGGTTGGAGACGCCTATCAGTCGTCGGCAGTCGTGATGCAATGGCTGCTTCTAGGTTCTCTGGCGCATGCAATTGTGTATTCATCCGATTTGCTTCTCTGGGCGGCTGGCCACTTTCGCAGAGTTGCCCTGATATCAGCCTCGGGCAGTATTATGACTCTCGCAATCGCAGCGATGCTGATGCCTCGTTATGGGGCAATAGGGATGGCCTTCTCTATGAGCGTCATCCAGATATTATTTGTCTGCACCTTATTCACGTTCCAAGCCTGCAAATACGCGCGCATTTCCTTTAGACTGCTCGCGTCTGAAATGCTGCGAGGACTTGGAATGCCAACTGCAATTATGGCGTGCGGCATCTGCGCCGTCCTCGCGTTTCGGCGACACCTCTCATCCCCCTGGATCGTACTTGCGGGGATTGGCATCGGACTTTCCTATTTCGCTGTTTGGGGTTTCCGTACCGCGCTCCCTCTATATCGTCAGGTCGAATAAGGACGCGCGAATAGGTGCGCATCTGGGCCGTGAATGGGATCGAGATGTCTATCCCTCATTACTCAATCCACAGGGCACTGGTGATGATTCGCGGATAGTAGCGGCTCGCCTTGCCTTCTCCTGAGACGATCTGGTCACAGCAGGCCCAGTACGAACTGCCTTCGGTCTGCCACTTGACGTGCGCAGCATCCGCCTGCCTGAAGACCTCAGCGATCTCAGGGTCGGCGTCCAGATGGAAGACCTTGCGCGTGACATGCATGAAAATGGCGATCTTGCTCATCCAGGAGTTATTGCTCGTCGAGGACAGCTTGATGCCTCCGTCAGCAAAAAGATTGCGCCGTTCAGGATCGAGCAGGAGATTGCGCGTGTGCTCCTTGAGAACTTCGAACATCCGCTTTTCCGATGCAGTCGCGTAGATCTGCTCAAGCGTGCAGTCCGGCAAAGCCGGTCTTGACGAAGTAGAGCGGATAGACGCAACCCTCGACCGCCGGCAGAATGCGTGAGGAGTAGCCGGGGTTCGACTTTTCGAAGATAGCCGGAAGCACACCATCTACCGCCTGATCGCAGACTACCGAAGCAACCTTGGCGGCGAGTTCCTTCGAGCGAGCCTGACTGGCCGCATCGCCGAGTTCGCGGAACATCAGCGCCAGAGACCAGTAGGTTGCCCAGCTCTTCACGGCGATGTAGATGTTGTTGCGGGTCTGCGCCAGCGAATGATCGAGCGAGTCGTAGGTGGTGATCTCCTGACCGCCCGCGCACCGGGTGCTGTCGAACTGCGCAAATCCAACGTCGCCGCTGCGGTTGATCATGCTGGCCAGGCAGGCGTCCACGACGGTCTTGTTGCTTTTGAGCCACGCGAAATCGCGGGTCTTGGCCACGTAGCAGCCCGCGGTGAGAATCCAATTGCAGAGCTGCTCTACGGTCATGTAGCTAAAGCAGCCGGTCAGGTTTGCCAGCTCGTAGCTGCTGCGGCCATTGGGCGAGAAGTTATTGTGCGCGCCCATGTCGTGGCAGAAGCTTAGACCGCCGGGCTTCGTGTCATAGGGTCGGTTGAGCTGTGCCTCGTCGGGCGGTGGCGGAGTCTGCGAGGGATCTACCTGCAACGTGTCGACCGAAGGAGCGAAATCCGATTTGTAGACCTTCACTTCGTCGGTGTAGCTGTAGCGGCGAACAAAGGTGTCGAGCAGGTTACGGACGAGCCACGGATTGTGCTCCAACTCCCAGAACACGTGATCGACGGCCAGGTCGAGCGTGTTCATCATGCAGTATTCGCCTTCGTTGACCACCCACAAAGGCTGGCCTTCAACTTCGAGTAACTGCGTGCTTCCGTAGTAGCTGTGTGTAGCGTGAGAGATGAGGAAGCGCTGATCGTCAGAGATCGCGGCGTTGTCCAGCTTGCTGTCGAGAGACTCTGTGTCAACGCCACGATGTCGCCGGCGTTGTCGAGCGCCGTCTTGAGCACATCAGCAAGGCCTTTGAAGTAGCGCGTATAGAGATAGCGGCCATCGAGTCCGTTGGTTTGGAAGCCCTCAAGATAAGAGCCAAGCGCGATGGTGATCCCATACTTTTTGCCTGCCGGAACTTCGAATCCAAACCCCGGACAGGAACCCAGCAGGTGAACCGGATTGTGTCGCTCACGCACGCCGTCGCTGGCTGACCAGCGCATAAAGATGAAGGGCGCGGCATCGATTTTCACTCCTTTTTCAGAGGATGTGAAATCGAATAGCTCGGCGGCGCCGCCTGCCTCGCGACGAAAGGCGAAGGCCAACTCGGCCGTTGCCCAGATCTTCGTCCAGAATCCGGCTGCCGGGTCGCGCGTGATTAAGCGCAAACATCGCGGTTCGCGTGGCAGTGCCGGAGGTGTTGTCGAGTTCGAGGCGGGCAATGACGGCAGGCAGCAAACCTTCGCGCATCCGCTGTTCGCTTTCCACTGCGGGATCGGGGATCGCTCCAAAAGGAGAATAGACCGTAAAACTAAGCCCCTCGGCTAGCCCATTGATCGCTGGCCCAGCCATAGGAGCGCGAGAATTCGCTGTCCTTAAACGGCACGGCGTCTGGCTTGACATTCTGCTCCGAGGGACCGGCCTGCTCCACCAGAAACGCATCGGCGGAGCGATTGACCGCGGCAGTGTAGAACGGCAGGCACTTCAAGGTTGCGTCAGAGTAGCGATCGCCGTCCTTGAAGCCGATGAAGACTTCCTGATCGCCGGGCTGCCCGATTTGCAGGCCAATGCCGCCGCGGGTTCCGAAGTTGCCGCAGGTAAAGCTCATGAAAGCGCCCATGGGCGAATGCTGAGCATTGAAACCCAGGTGGTAGGGGAGCGATGCAGGTTTGGTCACGGTTGTTCTCCGCAGCGAATTATAGCCCTCACGGGCTCCTGATTCCTATCGCCAAAGCCAGTAGTAAAGCGATATAGTTTGTTGACTTCAATCACGGTCGGCGTGGCGTCACCTGGAACGAATTGGAAGAGCGTTCGCGTGCCAGGTGCTTTCGGCAGCGGTTTTGTTTCGCCGTGAGGTGAGGAAAGAGAGAAGTAACGATGAGCGGCAATAGCAAGGGTCTTGCATTCTCAGAAAAATTTGGCTATGGCCTCGGCGATATGGCGGCCAACTTCGTCTTCCAGGCGATGATGGCCCTGCAACTGAATTTCTACACTGACACCTTCGGGTTGACGCCGGCCCAGGCGGGCACGATGTTTCTGATTGTCGGGCTAGGAGCTGCGGTGTTCAATCCCGTGATGGGCGTGATCGCCGACCGCACCCATACGCGCTGGGGCAGATTCCGCCCCTGGCTGCTGTGGACCGCTCTGCCTTTTGGCGTGATCGGCGTTTTGACGTTTACCACGCCCGATTTGAGCGCCGGCGCGAAGCTGATGTATGCCTGGGTGACATACCTGCTGTTGCGGCTGATCTATACGGCCAACAACGTCCCCTATGCATCGCTGACCGGTGTGATGACGGACGATCCAAACGAGCGCACCAGCATTGCATCGTACCGTCAACTGTTTGCCAACGCGGCGGGCTTCATCGTGCAGAGCCTTGCGATTCCCATGGTGGTCTTCCTTGGCCGTGGCAGCAGCGCACGCGGTTACCAGTTGACGATGGGGATCTTTCTGGTGACGAGCGTGCTGATGTTCCTGATCGCGTTTGCCGTCAGCAAGGAAAGAATTCAACCCGACCCAAAGCAGAAGTCGTCTGTTGCGCAGGACCTTGGCGACTTGCTGAAGAACGGCCCGTGGATAGCGCTCTTCCTGGTGACGACTTTTTACTTCATCGCCCTCATGATCCGCGGCAGCTTGATGCTGCCCTACTTCAAATACTGTGCCGGCAATCAACTGCTCTTCAGCTGGTTCAACGGCTTCGGATTGACAGCGCTTCTGATCGGCGTTGCATGCTCCACTGCACTGGCCAAGCGGATGGGCAAGCGTACGCTCTTCGTCTGGAGCATGGTGTTGACGGGCGTCTTCTGCATTGCTCTGTTCTTCATCCCACCAACGGCGACGACGGCCATCATCGGGCTTGAAGTTGTGCGCCAGTTTGTTTACGGCTGTTCAGGGCCGGTTTTGTGGGCAATGATGGGCGATGTAGCCGATTTTGGCGAATGGAAGACGGGACGCCGCGCCACCGGCACAGTGACCGCCGGGGTGGTCTTTGCGCTTTGGATCGGGCTGGCACTGGGCGGCGCGATTGCGGGATGGCTGCTTTCGCTCTATGGCTATCAGTCCAATGCTATCCAGACTCCTCATGCGCTGATGGGCATACGACTGATCGCCTCGGTGTACGCGGGCGCGGGATTTCTCGCAGCCGCTGTCTGCCTGATGTTCTACGGCATCAACATGAAACTCAACATGACGATCTCGCATGATCTGAGCGAGCGCCGCAAGAGTTTTTAGCGGTAGCGCGCAGCCCGCTAAATTGGCTGCCCAAAATGGAGAGAATCGAAATGCGACACTGCAGAAGTCTGTTTTCAGTATCGATCGTGTGCTTGTCGAGCATGGCCGTCATGGCCCAGGCTCCCGCTCCTGCAACGCTCAAAGACGCGTTCCGCGGTGGCTTTGTTGTGGGCGCGGCGATCAATACAGATCAGATCACCGGCAAGGATGCGCGCGGCGACGCCATCATCATCCAGCAGTTCAACTCCATCAGCCCCGAGAATGTGATGAAGTGGGAAGTGATTCACCCGCGGGCCGACGCCTACGACTTCACACTTGCGGATAAGTATGTCGAGTTCGGCCTGAAGAATCATATGTTCATCGTCGGCCACAATCTCTGCTGGCATTCTCAGACGCCCGGCTGGGTATTCAAGGATGAAAAGGGAAATCCGCTTACCCGCGATGCGTTGCTCCAGCGCCTTCACGACCACATACAGACAGTGGTGGGCCGCTACAAAGGAAAAATCGACAGTTGGGATGTCGTGAACGAAGCGCTGAATGAGGACGGAACTCTCCGTCAGTCGCTTTGGATGAAGATTATCGGAGAAGACTACATCGTTAAGGCGTTTCAATATGCCCACGAAGCGGACCCCAAGGTTCAATTGAATTACAACGACTACAACCTCGAAACTCCAGCTAAGCGCAAGGGCGCAATCGCGCTGGTAAAGAGGTTGCAGGCGGCTGGCGTTCCTATCGCCGTAGTTGGAAATCAAGCACACTTGCATCTGGATGGAGCGTCTGCTGCGGATGAAGAAGCCACCATCACGGATCTGGCCGCGACCGGCGTCAAGGTAGCGATCACAGAACTCGACATCGATGTGCTTCCTTCAGCGTGGGGTCACACTGCGGATGTTTCTCTGAAGGTTGAGGATAACTCCAAGCTCAACCCTTACCCGAACGGTCTGCCCGACAATGTCCAGCAAGCACTGTCGAAACGATACGCAGATCTCTTCGCTGTGTATTGGAAGCATCGCGATGTGGTCAACCGTGTGACGCTGTGGGGAGTGACCGACGCACAATCTTGGCTTAACAACTGGCCCGTCAAAGGACGGACCTCCTACCCTCTGCTTTTTGACCGCAACGGCGAGGCAAAACCTGCATTTCAGGCTGTGCTCATGACAGCTAAGAATTGACTTCACTGCGCCGGATCTAGATTCAGTGTCGCGCCCACAACGCCAGTAGCCATTTGGAACAGCTGGAACATACATGCGGACACTCTGTCGTGTCTTCGTTCTCTTCCGCATCATGAAGGTATCAACCGAAAATGAGTGACTTACCCTGAAAGCGTCGAGTGAAATCAATTTCGAGTTTGTCCGCGATTCGGCATTGAACGCGTTTGGCTTCGTTGTCGCGAATTTATTCGTAGCGTAACGCCTCCAGAGGATCGGTCTTCCCCGCGCGCCGTACCGGTGGCCAGCACGCCAAGAGTCCAACGCCGATGAACAACGTTCCCACGACGAGGAAAGTTGAGGGATCGCTGGGCTGCACTTCGAACAGGAAGGACCTTAGCACTTGCGACAAGACGACCGCCAGCACTACACCCCCGAGCACGCCACCGGCGATTAACCGGAACCCTTCACCGAAGATTAGCCGGCGAATGTCTTTTTGCTGCGCTCCCACCGCACTTCGGATCGCTAACTCTCGGCGCCGCGAGGCCACGGACAACGAAATCACGCTGTAGATTCCCACCAGCGTCAGCACGCTTCCCAGCACTGAAAACCCTGTCAACAACTGCATCGCGAAGGTCCGCGACGCCAGTGATTCGTCGCGAATCTGCTCGAGCGTTTTGACGTTCTCGATGGCCGCCGTTGGATCCACAGCACGCAGTTCGCGCTCGATCGCAACTACCACCGCGCGTGGATCGGCTGTCGTTCGTACGACCAGGTGCTTTGAGAACGCCTGCGCCTGCCATAGCGGCAAATAAACCTCCGGAGTTGGTGCCTGGGTCAGATCGTCTGTGCGCCCGTTCGCGATCTCGCCGACGATCTGGATGCCCGGCTTATCTCGTCCGCCGAACCAGATTTTTCGTCCAACGGAATTGCTCCTGGGAAAGTAGCGGTCCGTAAATGCCTGGTTCACGATTGCTACATTTGGAGCTTTATCATCATCTGTCGATCGAAATTCTCTCCCGTCGATCAGGCTCAGTCCCATCAACTTGAAGTAGTCAGGCGTCGCCGCGCGCATCGGGAGAGCTATTTTGTCGCTCTCTTTTGCCGCTGGCGGCTGGCCCTCAATGTCCATCGTCGCGGGCCAGTTATTTCCAGTGAGCGGGACACCCCAGGCAAATGCGGCGTACTGGACGCCCGGAATTGCCGCGACGCGCTCCAAGGCCTGCCGATGAAAGGGAGCCCAGGTCGAATGGCCTTGGACGTCCGTGACACTCATGGTCAGGATTCGGCTTGTGTTATATCCCGACGGCACCTCCGCAATTTTGACCATGGTGCGAATCAACAGACCCGCGCCTACAAGCAACGCCAATGTTAACGAGGTTTGCAGCATCGCGACGCCACGCAACAGGCGCCTCTCTCCGATTCCCGCCGTTCCTTTCGGCCCTGCATCTTTCAACACATCCATCGGATTCAAGCGAAAGGCGCGCAGCGCCGGAATGGCCCCCGCGAAAAACGCTGCGAGCACGGCCAAGCCAAGTCCCCACCCCAAAACTGCCCAACCTGCCGTAACTCCATCGAGGCGGGGAACAGCATGCTGGGCGATCACTTTGAACAATTTCACGGCGAAAATGGATAAGCCGATTCCCAACGTCCCGCCGACAATCGCCAAAAGCAAGCTCTCCGTCAAAACCTGTCGAAGAAGGCCGATGCGGCCCATTCCCATGGCGATACGCACTGCATATTCCTGTTGCCGTTGCAATCCGCGGACAAGCAGCAAAGCTGCGGCGTTCCCGCAAGCGATCAAGAGCACCAGGGCCGCCGCTCCGAGCAGGGGAAGCAGAATCCGTCTGCCACTTCGGTTCATTTCATCCGTTAATGGCTCCAGTTGAGGCGAGAAGCCTTCAAACTGCTTTTCTGCGCTGGCTTCTGTTGCAGTGATTGCGGCTAGTTCCTGCAAGCCGCGCTGCGGAGTGACTCCATCACGCAGCCGGCCCACCACGTTCCAATAGGGATACTTCAGGGACTTCGGGTCCGGATTGGCCGGCACCCACAAATCCACCGTCGCGTTGACGTCGTAATTCGGTTCCTTCGCGGCTCCCGGCGACGGCAGGAATCGCACTCCCGGTTCCATCACCCCGATCACAACCGGCGACGAATCCCAACGGCTGATGCGCACTGTCTTCCCGATAATCTCCTTGTCACCGCCAAACGCACGCTGCCAGAACTCGTATCCGAGCACGATCGATTTCACGTGTCCTTGCCCGAAGTCCGAATCGTCGAAGCCGTGCCCGAGGGCCGTCTTCAGGCCCATCACCTGAAAATAGTCTTGGCTGACCTCCATGCCCTGCATGGACTGGCTACCATCATTGCGAATCAAGAAATTGAAGGTCCAGTCATACCCCGCGATTCCGTGAAACGATCCCACCTTCTCGTTCCATTCCATCCACTGCTGCGCTGCCCACCCTCGCGGGCTGTCCATCTTTCGCCCGTCGGTGCGCACGGTTTGAATCAGCATGAGTTGTTGCGGTTTCTGATAGGGTGGCGGGGTGAGCAGCACCCCCTGAATCAAGCTGAAGACCGCAGACGTCGCCCCGATTCCCAGGGCCAGCGTCAGCGCCGCGATCACGGTGAATGCCGGGCTCTTCCATAACATGCGGAGTCCGTAGCGAAGATCCTGGAAAAGATTTGGGAAAAACAGGAGCGTGCGCGATTCGCGATGGCGCTGACGCAGTAACGTCGTGTTGCCGAACTGACGGCGAGCGGCTGACCAAGCATCTTCTGGATCCATTCCCTGCCGAATGAATTGCTCCGTCAACAGTTGAAGATGCATCTGCATCTCCCGGTCAAATTCGGAATCCGCCTCTTTCCGCCCGAAAAGACCGCGCGCTCTTGACACAAGTCGAAGAATCGAGGAAGTCATGGCTATTTCTCCGCCTCCAAACGCAAAACACGACCGATCACTCCAGAGATCCGTTCCCAGTTTTCCGTCTCAACCGCAAGTTGGGTTCGTCCGCGGCGGGTGATCGAGTAGAACCTGGCCTTGCGATTGTTCTCCGACGTTCCCCATTCCGATGCGATCCATCCCTGTTGTTGCAACCTCAGCAGAGATGTATAGACTGTGCCCTCATTCAGCTTGAGAACATCCTCGCTCACCTGTTCTATGCGGCGCGCAATTCCGAATCCATGCAACGGACCCAGCGCATGAAGGGTCTTGAGGATCATCAGGTCCAGCGTGCCTTGCAGAACTTCAGATTTCTCTCCGCTCAAACGGTCGCTCCTTTGGCCATTGCAAAGAAAATAGCACGACTCATTTGGGATGTGCAAAGGTAATTGGATTCAAAGCACCCGCATCTTCAGTCGGCATGCTTTTGTCGGCGTCCAGATGATATGGCGATGGGCCGGGAGTCGGAACTAAATTGCCGCGAGGTCTTTGACGCCAATCCAGGGGGTTCGTCCGCCTTCGCGATCAACACTACTGAGACGTTACTGAGGCGGAGTGCGCTCAGATTTTGCGTCACCCGCCCAGGTAGAGCCGGGACCTTCAGTACGAATTGCCTCATTCAAGACGCGACCAACGGCAGCACTGGGTCGGTTTATTCGTAACAGAGAAGCGAAGGTAGCTGCGATATCGACCGGCGCAACAACTCCGTGGTAAGTCCCGGGCACAAAGGCAGTCCCAAAGAACTCCAGCGGCACATGACGGTCATAGCTATTTGCAGAAAAATGCGTTGTTCCGGAACCGTGCCATGGAAACTGGTACGGGCCGAAGTTCAAGTGAAGTGCCCAGCCCACATAGGGTGAATAGCTGTGGGCGATAAGGCGGCCATACTGTGTCTGCGGAAGCGAGCCCTCGCGCATCTGCCTGGCCGTGTATATGTTGGTTAGCTCAGGGGGCTCTTTCTGCCTGCCGCCAGTTGCATCGCCGGTCCTTGAGAGAAAGCCGGCGAATATCTTTTCCACCATTAGCCTGGTCGTGTTTTCGGCCTCGTCCTCGCCCACGCCCGCGGCCTCGAATGCGCCGCGATTCAACAGGAGATAAGGGTTGTCCATCAGCAGCACGTATTTCTCTTTCGATTTGGGCGGGTACTTAGCTTCCAGCATCTCTTCAAGCGGCTTTGTGAATTCTTCTGGGGAGAAGTCGAGTACAGGCATACCCATTGCGTCGCCCGCCTTCTGTGTCGTAGCGACTCCATGATCACCCGTCATAGCCACCATGACATTCTTCAGGCCAACGGTGTTATCCAAAAAGGTGAAGAATTCGTCAAGAGCGATATCCGATTGGATGATGAGTTCCTTTTGCGAAGGGTCATCGGGACCAAATGCGTGACCGTTGATGTCAGTTGACGAAATCGATATGGTGATCATGTCCGGGACGTTCGCGGGATTCTGACCGAGCTTTTCTCCTTCAATCAAAGCCTGGGCAAACTCCAACTGGTAAGAAACACTCGCTGGCGACCGCCCGACTTTTTCATAGAAGCTCCCTTGCGACACGCCGCTCACTTTTCGCGCGATAGCCGCATGATCGCTCGCATTGAACTGCACTGCCCATGACGGAAGCTGCTTCATCCAATACGTCGACGTCTCCCAGGCGCCCGTATCGTGGTCGACCCAGAATGCACCGCGAGTGGCGTGGCCGCTGGTCAGGATAGCGGCTCGGTCCTTCATGGAAACCCCAAAAACTCGAGCCTTCCCACCTGTCGCAAGAACTAATTCATCGCCAAGCGTAGTAGCCATCTCCCGATGTGCCGAAGCTCCCGTCAGGTCCTTTGTGCCTGCTGGCGCGCCTACGAGGGTGTATCGATTGTCAGCAACGGAACTCACCTGGCGCGGCTGGCCGTCTGGGCCGGGTTCGTACCATTCATTCAGCGGAATACCGTGTCCGTCTGTGTAAGCACCGGTACCGATTGTCGCGTGGCCGGCTGCCGTCACTAGATTGGCGTAGTCGTAGTAGCAATCGGTGAAGTGGGCTCCTTGCTTCAGGAACAGGTTCCATCCGTTCTTCGCCTTGAATTCCGCTCGATACCGATCCAGATAATCTCCTCGAAACTGATCGAACACGAGGATGACAACCAGTTGCGGCTTGGCATCGTAAGCATCTGAGTAGGCTGCCGGCGCATACAGGCCAATAAGGGCGAAGACAGTAAAAAGCCGCGTGATCAAGGGCACGGATGATTTCTCCTAGACTCAAGGTTATCAACGACAGCCTTCACGGTGTCGCCAGGACAAAGCACTGAGAGGAAGTTGATTTGTGCGACGTTGTACGATAGATCCTGCGATTGCCATGCCAGCTATTCATAATAAAAATATCGCAATCTATTTTCCGATGCAGAAGGTTGAGAAAATCAGATTCAAGACATCGTCCGGGGTGGTTTGGCCGGTCAGTGAATCCAGGGCCCACAAGACGCGATATAGATCCAGCAGGATCATTTCGTGCGGAATGGCATTCTCATTGGCGCGATCGGCGTCGGCCAGCGCGGTTCTGGCGGCCAGAATCGACTGCTGCTGGCGGAGATTCGTGAGCATGCCGGGTTCTTCTGAAGCTCCGCCCGTAGCAAGCGCCACAATCTTTTCACGGAGTGCGGAAATGCCCTCACCCGTAAGTGCCGACGTTGGCACTACCGGAAGGCCAAATTCATTGGTCGAAAGGTCATCCTGCATTCCGCTTTTGCGCGGCGGTTCATTAACGAGGTCATGTTTATTGATCGCGACGAGGGCCGGACGATTATGCAAAGCAGCCAGCAGACTGCGCTCTTCCTGATTCAGGGGCTGAGTCGCATCCATGACTACCAGGACAATCGCTGCATCGGCGAGGGCTTCACGACTGCGCGCAATTCCAAGTTGCTCCACCTCTTCAAGCGTCTCGCGCAAGCCTGCGGTGTCGACAAGCTCCAGTGGAATTCCTTCGAGGGAAATCCGTTCGGTTACAAGGTCACGGGTGGTTCCAGGTGTCGCGGTCACGATGGCGCGATCGCGTTCAACAAGGCGGTTGAACAGCGAACTCTTTCCAGCGTTGGGACGGCCCACAATCGCCATTGTCAGTCCATCATGCACAATGCGTCCGCGCGCAAATGATGTCTCGAGCGCAGCCAATGGCGGTGAGAGCTCGAGGATGCGGCGACTGATTTCCGCCTTCGGCGCCACGTCCACGTCGTCCTCGGCGAAGTCGATTCCTGCCTCAAGCAAAGCGATCAACGCGAGGAGCGATTGTTTGGTCGGAGCAACGCGCCGACTGAGCGCGCCTCCCATCTGGCTGGCGGCCTGTCGTGCCTGTGTCAGGGTCTGCGCATCGATCAGGTCGCGGACCGCTTCTGCCTGCGTCAAATCGAGCTTGCCTGCGAGGAATGCGCGCTCAGTAAACTCTCCCGGCGAGGCCAGCCGCGCGCCATATTCCAGTGCGCGCCGCAGCAACATGTCGAGAACTACGGGAGATCCATGCGCAGCAATCTCTACAAGTTCATCGCCTGTGTAGGAATTTGGCGCGGCGAAAAGGGTAATGACAGCCTCATCGATCGGATCGCTGCCTGCATGGTTTTCATCGAGCACATCAGCCAGTCGCGCCCGGGCGTGTTCCATTGGCTGGTGGAGGCGCACCAGCTGCGCGGCGATCGATGCAGCCTGAGGTCCGCTGAGCCGCACTATCCCGATGCCGCCGCGTCCGGGAGGCGTGGAGATTGCCGCGATGGTATCAACGATTGCGGCTGTAACTTCTGGAACTCCTAGTGGGTTATCTATCTCCATGTCTTGATTCTATGGAACTGAAGGGACTTGAGGCCTGATCGCATTGATCTTCTCGATTTGGCGAACGTAGTGCAGGCAGATTAACAGCGGCACAACCCCAATGATGCCGAAGCTGCAATCGATCAGCCGCCAATAAAGCGGGATGCCTCGAATAGGTCCCGCGATCAATGCCAACGGGAGGACTCCAACGCAGGCGATCACGCCAAAGACGAGGACCCACTTGTTGCGAACGGGATCGCGGAGCGGCCCCAGGAAGACGATCGCAATTACCAGGTGGGCGAACGCCAGCCAGTCGGTCCCGTAGGCCATGAAGGGGTAATGACGGTTGGTCTGCACGATTCCCTCATGTACTCTCCGCAACCAGGCGTGAAGAGCACGTTCGCCGCCGAGGGGGGCGGTTTGTGCAACGGCAAAGATGCGGTTCAGAGTGCCGGTTTCGGTCTCGAGCGGAACGGCGGTTATGCCGCTCAGGATCAGGCCAACGATAAACAAAACAAGCCAGATGCGGATGCGGACAAGGAGTCGGGATGGCGCTGGTTGGTTCATCAAATACCGTGTTAAAAAAGACTATCGCACCGCTCGCTCGGCCTCCGAGGTTTGCGGGAACAATTTGGCAAATATGCCCTACAAAAAGGTTTTAGTAGCATCGAAGGCGATATAATTCTCACGAGTCTTTCGCCAGGAACACGGAACCGGGTTCGTGGCAGACCGTACGGTTTTCATAAGGTTGCTGTCCAGTGAAAAGTGATAACGGGTCTTCAGTTTTCTCAACCTCACGAGGCAACGTATTGCGGTGCGTTTGCTTTTTTGCTCTCGTTATTCTCTTCACATCCGCAAGCGCATTCTCGCAAGCTGCCGCGCAGGCCGCATGGCGAGGCGTATTGCACAATGCCGGTGGAGCACCGATCGCAAACGCGAGAGTTACGCTCACGGCAAACGGGCGAAAAGCGGAAGCGCGCACGGACCTCAACGGACATTTTCAACTGGAGCAGCTGCCCGCAGGCAAGTACCACCTCAGCGTCGGTACAAAGGGTGGCACGGCGGAGTGTGCCGAGCCGGTCGATTTGGCGGCTGGCGCTCCGGAGGCACTGCTCACGCTGTCAGGCAATAGCGAACTGACGGTTGGGGCAGTGCAGAGCAAGGCGCAGACAGCCACTGGCGGCGAGGAGCTTTCAAGCCAGGCTGTGAGCGAGCTGCCTTTGAACAAGCGTGATTTCAGTTCCCTTTTGCTGCTGGCGGCCGGGACCATGACCGATTCGAATGGCGCCACCAACTTTACGGCACAGTTTGCCATCAATGGCCAGCGCGGCGTTGAGGCGACCTTTGGCATGGATGGGGCGGATATCAGCGATCCGGAAATGGGCGGCGCCACTTTCTCCAACTTCAACGTGGATGCAGTGGAAGGCATCGATTCGAGTTCCGGCTGGATGCCGGCGGAGATTGGACGAGGTGCCGCGGGGTATACCAACATTCATACCCGGTCTGGTGCGAGCGGTTTTCACGGCTCGTTCTTTGAATTCGTCCGCAACTCCGCATTCGACGCTCGCAATTATTTCGATCACGCCACGCCGGCCTATCCGGGGCGCATTCCGCCCTTCCGGCGCAACGAGTTCGGCTTCACCAATGGCGGGCCTGTTTACATCCCCCACGTTTATGACGGCCGCGGGCGTACCTTTTATTTCACCCAGTACCAGGGCTTTCGACAGGTACTGGGCACGACGCAGGTAATGCCGGTGCCCGCGGTAGCGCAGCGTCCGCAGCCGGGAAGCAACTATGTCAACCACGTGATCGTATATCCCGATAAGACCGTTGACACGCTCGCTCTGCCCGTCGATCCTTCCATCGCTGCAATTCTTGCGCGGTATCCACTGCCCAACCTGCCGACAGGATCATTCGGCCTCAACACCTATGCGACGGCGTCGAAAGTCGATACCAACGCCGATCAATTCTCCATCCGGATCGATCACGACTTCACAGCGAAGGACAAGTTTTTTGCACGGTTCAACTACAACAACCTGACGGGCCCGACGACAAATCCAGATCAGACGGCGATTGATCCGCAGTTCGGAGTTGAATACATCGATCACCAACGCAATGTTGTGGGCACGTACACGCGTCTGATTTCGCCGCGACTGGTGTCGACGTCGATGATCAATATCATCCGCACGACTCCGGGCTTTCCGACAACGGACTACGCCGATCCGGGCGTGAAGTTCAACGACGGCCTGTTCGAGGCGTTCAACAGTGCCGCGGGTTCGGTGATGCAGGCATACGGCAACCTCTTTCAGGGCTACCAGTCTGTGTCGTACTCGGTTGGCAGTCATTCCATCCGGGCAGGGTTTGAGGCACGAATCAATCGCGACACCACCTACTTCGGTATCAGCCCCAACGGTGAATATGATTTCGGCGGCGGCACTGCGTATGCCACGACGAACATAAGTTCGGCTAGCGGGACGCACGACATCCACGTTGGTGATCCGTTGCCCGATACGTTCTCAAGCTTCATCATCGGAAGCCCGTTCATCTACACCGTCGCTCTCCCCCCTACTTTTTCATCCGGCGGGCAGCACATCGGTCCCGCCGCGATCAACCGGGAGGACTATAACGCGTGGTTACAGGACACGTGGAAAATTACTCCCAGGCTGACGCTCGACTATGGAGTTCGCTGGGAGATTTACACTCCAATCTCCGAGCGTGCCCACCGCACTGGCCGCTTCCGCTCGGTTGATGGACACACACAATATCTGGTCAATCCTCAGCCCGGCTACAAGACCGATTGGAATGGCTGGGGGCCGCGTGTTCAAGTGGCGTGGCAGGCGACTCAGAAAATCATGGCTCACGTTGGCGGGGCGGTTACCGTGATTCCGCCGAACATCTGGCAGGACAACTTCCTCACAGGCTCCACGCCCTACGTGATCTATCCGCGACGCGTTTCGTCGGCACCGGCGCCGTTCAATTACGGGTACCAGATCTCGCCTTCGCAGTTGCCCAATGTCTACACTCCCGACGGTACAAATATCTTCGCAACGAATAATCCCAAGGCTGTCCCTTCGAACACGGTGATGGATGTGGACCGCTATCAGCGGGACCTCGCCGCACTGACTGACTCGAGCGCCATCACACCTCTGAATTTATCCGGCATCAACCCGGAATTCGGAAACGGCCGACTCTTTACATGGACGCTTGGACTGGAGCGGAAATTCGGTAATCTGACCGCCGATGCGGCATACGTGGGAACCGCGGCGCAGCACCTGCCGCGCTACAGTTTTCCGAACGCTTATCCCGGAGCCACCTCGGAATTCGCCAAAGATACCAGGTTCGATAGCGCGGGGAATGTGGTCGGCGGTTTTGGCGTGGAGAACGTGATTACAAACGACTCGCACTCCTCTTACAATGCGTTGCAAACCTCGCTTTCGGGCACGGTGGGCCACGGCGGTCCGGGAATCCAGGCAGGCTATACCTGGAGCAAGTCCATCGATACTACGAGCCTCGTCCTCGGCGGCACCGGGTCAACCGGAGCAGTAACATCGGGGTTCTCCCAGAATCCGCTGGATACCCATGCTGAAAAGGCAGTATCGAATTTCGACGTCACGCACGGGTTCAGCGTGAGCGCCGCGCAGGACCTTCATCTGGCCAGCGTCAATTTCCTCGACTTCGTTCCAAAGGTGATCACCGGCGGCTGGGAGATGCTGGTGATATCGAGCATCAACTCCGGTTCTCCTTTCACCGTATATTCCGGTATTCAACAGACTGGCGCGGGGTCGAACGGCGTCGATCGTCCAGATCAGATCGCCAAGCCCCAGCTCTCCACGGCCCGTAAAGACCGCGCAGACTACTTCGGCCACGGCGGGGGCAATGGTCCTGACTTCTTCAACATTCCCGTGTTCCAGCCAGGCGGCACTGGACCGAACCAGGGTTTGTTCGGCACACTTGGCCGCAATTCCTTCCGCGGTCCAGCCTTCTACAATTACGACTTCGCATTCATCAAGGACACGCCGTTCGGGCATCGGGCCAGCGGGGCTGAGCGCATGGGTCTGCAATTCCGAGCCGAGTTCTTCAACCTGTTCAATATTGTGAATATGGGTCTGCCGGCAAACATCCTCGGTGTTTCAACCAACACAACGGGCGGTGTGAATTCCGCGGTCATCAGCCGCACGAATGGTTTTGGCCAGATCAGCAAAACCGCCGGCAACTCGCGTCAGATTCAGTTCTCACTGAAATTGATCTATTAGCGACAGGCATGCCGGGCGGCCGAGAAGGCAGCCCGGCGTTCGTCTGCAATAGCCAGACGTCGCTCTGCTATAAAGGACTGGCATTCCGGCCGGCATTGATCGCGCTGCGCACCCTCAGGTTTGCGCTCTCGTAACACCATTGCGGGCCGCGGGAGAACTCATGAGAAACGCCTGGTCCTTATCCATTGGTCGAGCCCTTTTCGTGGCGGCTCCACTCGCATTCAGCGCATGCCTGTCGATGGCGCAGCAGAACGCTAAGCCCGTATCGAACTATCCGCTTGATCTGACCGTTGTGAAGCCGGAGACGGTCGGCTTTTCTTCAGAGCGGCTTGAACGACTCCACGCAATGATGCAGGAGGCTGTCGACCAGAAACAGCTCGCCGGCGTCGTCACGATCCTTGCACGCCACGGCAAAGTTATCGACTACCGGACTTACGGATATCGCGATCTCGCAGCCGGCTCGCCGATGACCAAGGATGTGATCTTCCGCGACTTCTCCATGACAAAGCCGATCACCGGCGTGGCGATGATGATGCTGTATGAGCAGGGCAAGTGGCTGCCGTCTGATCCCATCGCGAAATTCATTCCAGAGTTTGCGCACCTGAAGGTCTATAAGGGCGTGGACTCGAGCGGGAACATGATTCTCACCGATCCCGATCATGCGCCCACCATGCGCGAGTTGATGACCCACACGGCGGGATTCACTTATGGATTCTTTGGCGACACGCCGGTCGACAAGATGTACCGGGACGCTAATCTGCTGGCCTCGGCCAACCTGCAGGAGTTCATCGAAAAGCTTGCGAAGATTCCGCTGCTCTATCAGCCGGGGCAGGGCTGGACGTACAGCATGTCCATGGATGTGCAGGGATACATCGTCGAAAAGCTCTCGGGTAAGTCTCTGCCCGATTTTATGCGCGAGAATATCTACACGCCGCTGGGGATGCGCGATGCGGGCTTCTATGTTCCCGCGGACAAGCGCGACCGCTTCTCAGTGCTCTATCGCGCCAGCCCGAATGGTGAATTGACTGCTGATCCTAGTGCGAGCCGGCGAGCCGGTGATTATGATGCGCAACCTCCGATGCCATCGGGTGGAGGTGGCATGGTTTCCACAGCGGAGGATTACTACCGCTTCGCAACCATGCTTCTGAATGACGGCCAGTTGGACGGCAAGCGGATTCTGGCGCCGGGGACGGTAAAGCTGATGACCTCGAACCATGTCCCTGCCGAGTTGCTTACCGGTAAATTCGGCATCGGTTCCCAGGTGATGAGGCCGGGGTTTGGCTATGGATATGACCTCGCGGTCGTCTTCGATCCGCCCGAGGCTAATCTCTCAGATGGCAAGGGAACATTCTTCTGGGATGGGGCAGCGGGCACATGGTTCTGGGTCGACCCTACCAATGACATTGTCTTCGTGGGGATGATCCAGCGCATGATGAGCCCGGACAACGGAAGGCTGCAGTATCGCGCTCACGCGATTGTCGACCAGGCTCTCGTGGATCCATCTAAGTAAACGCGGTGCCGCGTCGTTGATAGCTACTTCAGCAGGTCGAGCGCCATCGCCGTCATGGCGGTAACGCCCGTCGTGATTGTTGGCGCATACACTGGCGCAAACAAGGCCGAGTGCGGGCTCGGCAGCGGCATACCTGTCTTCTTGCTCTCCGCCAGTTTTCCGGCATCGGCTGCGCCCAGCCAATACATCACGCCGGGAATCTTGCCGTCGAGCGTGAACAACCCCACATCTTCGCTGCCCATGACGGCCTTGGCATCTTCGACATGGTCCTTGCCCAATGCTGCAATGGCCGACGCTCTCAACCGTTCCGCAAGTGCCGGATCGTTGTAGGTCTCGGGCGTGCTCTCGCCCAGAGTTACCGCAGGCATGCGATCCTCTGGAACGCCGTATGACTCTGCAAGTCCTTTAGCCGTTCGCCGGATATCCGCCACAATCGCATCACGCACTGCCGGAGAGTATGTCCGCAGCGAAATCCCCAATTGCACTTCGTCGGGAATGATGTTGTTCTTTGTCCCGCCATGAATGGTGCCCACGGTCAAAACCGCCGGCTGCTGCGGATCAACCTGGCGGCTCACGATAGTCTGCGCCACCAGCACGAATTCCGCAGCTAACACGATTGGGTCTTTGCCGACTTCGGGCCGTGAGCCGTGGCCGCCAACGCCACGTATCGTCACGTAGATTCCAGTCGAGCTCGCCAGCAGCGGGCCCCCTTTTATGGAGATGGAGCCTGCCGCCACGTCGCTGGAGTCGTGCTCCGACAGGATGAAATCCGGGCGTCCAAAACGCTCGTAAAGACCATCGGCCAGCATCGCACGCGACCCGTCGATCGTCTCTTCTGAGGGTTGTCCGATCAGCATCAGCGTGCCGTGCCACTGGTTTTTGCGTTCCACCATCTCGCGCGCCACCCCCAGCAAGACCGTCATATGGATGTCGTGACCGCAGGCGTGCATTACGCCTACGTCCTGACCCTGCGCATTGGTCGATCGCACTTTCGATGCGTAATCGAGACCGGTCTTCTCTTCCACCGGAAGAGCATCCATGTCGGTGCGAATCAGCACGCGAGGCCCTGCGCCGTTCTGCAAAACGGCAACCACGCCGAATGCCTGGGAGCCATCCGGGTATTTGCCGACGCGCTCTGTCACCGAATATCCCAGCTTGCGCAGTTCGCCTGCCAGCAATGCCGATGTCTTCTCTTCATGGTGCGAGAGCTCAGGATTGCGATGCAGATGCTTATAGGTTTCCGTCAGCGCGGGCAACTGCCGCTGGGCCGAGGCGGCCAGATCCGATGCGGCCGAGCCGGACGCTGCAGATCCGGCAGTCTGTGCTATCGCTGGAAGCGCAACAGCCATCAACGCCACAAGGGTCAGAGAACGTCGGTTCATAAGGTCCAGGCCTCCATGAGAATCTTCGGCCAGCCTAACATGCTGAATTCGCTGAGCTCTTTCGATCTGCTCTACCGTCCTATTGCATTCCAATAGAAAGGGGCGTACAGTGCTCCTATTGCTTGGCAAGAGGAGCACTCAAATGGGAGACAAAACCGACGTATGGCAGGGCACGCTGGCCCTGATGATCCTGAAAACGCTTGAAACCATGGGACCGCAGCACGGCTATGGGCTGGCCCGGCGCATCGAGCAAACCAGCGGCGATCTGCTGCAACTGAATTACGGCACGTTGTATCCGGCGCTGCTCAAGCTCGAGCAGGAGGGCTATGTCCGTTCGGAGTGGGGCACCTCGGACAACAACCGCAAGGCTAAGTTTTACGAGCTGACCAAGGCTGGGCACAAACAAGTACGCAAAGCCGCAGCCGAGTGGGAGCAGGCGACTGAAATCCTGTCGCGCTTTCTGACTCCGGTCGAAGGCGCGTAACGGAGAGCGCATGGATTCCCCGCGAGCAAAAATCAGCGCATTCTGGCGGCGCCTGTTTGGTACTTTTCGTCGCGCCCGTACCGCGCACGACTTCGATGCCGAACTAGATGCGAATATCGCGATGGACACGGAAGCGGGCATCAAGTCCGGCATGGATGCGAGAGAGGCGCGTCGGCAAGCGCTGGTGCGGCTCGGTGGGGCGGAGCAAGCTAGACAAGCCCACCGCGAGCGGCGCGGATACCTATGGCTCGAGCAACTGATCCAGGATATTCGTTACGGTTTCCGTACGCTGCGCCGCACGCCCGGCTTTACCTTCACTGCGATTTTCACCGTAGGCCTTGGCATCGGCGCGTGCACTGCAATCTTCAGCCTGGTCAATGCCGTGCTCATCCGTTCGCTTCCCTACGGCGACCCGGACCGCCTCGTCTACCTGTTTACGCCCAATCCGAACCTGAAGATTCCCGCCGAGGTGATCTGCCCTGCCTATGGCGATTACTACGATATCCAGCGAGAGAGCCGCTCATTCGAGTCGATGAGCAACTTTGTGCAGGTGATGTTGAACCTTGATGAGAAAGGCGCACTTCGCCAAATTGGATCGGCACGCGTGGATGAGGACTTCTTCAAGACCCTGCAGTCGCAGCCGGAGATCGGGCGGGCGATCAGTAGCGAAGATGTACAGGCCGGACACGATAAGGTTGCGGTTATCAGTCATTCGCTATGGACTTCCCTCTTCGGAGGTCGCGGCGACGTCTTGCAGCAATCGTTGGTGCTCGATAAAGCGAGCTATCGGATCGTCGGCGTGATGCCTTCCGAATTCGAGTATCCCTTCGGTTCAGATCTTCCGTATGGAAATTCGCACATCCACTTCACACAGATTTGGATACCGCTGGTCTTAAGCGCAAAAGAGCGGTCCGCGCGGGAACCTGACGACAATACGACGATCGCGCGGCTGCGGCCCGGGGTGACCGTGAGTGAGGCCCAGGCGGAGATGGCGGCCACAATGGCGCGGCTCGACAAGCAATTTCCTGGCGATCCGAACAGTGAATTTGGATCGATGCGCCAGTGGGGCGCCCTGATCGAGCGCCTTACCGACATTTCGATTGGGCCAGTAAGACCGCTGATGCGCTTGTTGCTTGCCGCTGTCGGGTTGGTACTGCTGATTGCCTGCGGCAATACGGCTAACCTGCTGCTGGCACGGTCGACAGAGCGGAGCCGTGAACTCGGTGTGCGTGCCGCGCTGGGTGCGGGAAAAGGCAGGATGATAAGGCATCTGCTGACGGAATCGCTCTTGATTGGCATCGGCGGCTGTGCGGTCGGGGTGGTTCTCGCGTATCTCTTCCTTCGCTTCCTGCCGAGGCTCGATCCCGGTAACATTCCGCGTTTGAACGAGGCTTCGCTCGACTTAGGCGTAATGCTGGTGGCCATCACCGCATCGGTTCTCACTAGCGTGATTGCGGGATTGCTGCCTGCGATAGGCGCTCTGCGCATGCGGCTTACCGACTTTTTGACGTCCCATGCAACGCGCGGAACCACTGCCGGTCACGGCCGAATGCAGAGTGCGCTGATCGTGGTGCAGACGGCGATGGTAGTGGTGTTGCTGGCCGTCGCGGGTCTGCTCATTCGCAGCTACATCAAGGTTGAAAACGTGGACGCGGGTTTCTCGCGGTCGACTGTCACGTTTCATTTGACTCTGGATGGACACTACAAGCCGCAGCAAGCCGCAGACTTCTATCGAAATCTAATGTCGAAGCTGGAGGCGCTTCCCGGAGTCCAGGCAGCCGGCGCAGTCAACGTGCTGCCTCTCAGCAACTCCGAGAGCATCGGCATGATCGTGGTGGACGGATACCCGAACAACAGTTTTCAGCAGACTGAATTCCGAAAGGTTACGCCGGGCTACTTCGCAGCAATGGGTATCCCTCTGGTTGCGGGGCGGAGCTTCAACGAAGGAGATGCGGCACAAGGTGGGAACACGATTATCAACCAGACGTTTGCGAAGATCTATTTTCCGAATCGCAATCCGATTGGTGGCCGCATCAGTGGTGACTCCAGAGCCAAGTTGGAATACTGGGGGACGGTGATCGGCGTGGTAGCAGATGTTCGGCACATGAGCCTTGAAGAGCAGCCCCAGCCGCAGACATATAACGCCGGGTTTGATTCAACAGATGCGAACATTGCCGTGCGTGCCACCATTCCACCCGCGTCGGTGATCAATGAGATCCGAACCACGCTAAGAGCCGTCGATCCAAATCTTGCAGTCACCGACATTCGCACCATGGGCGACTGGGTTTCCATCGCCACTGCGCGGCGGCGGTTTCAGGCATCGCTGCTCACGGCGTTCGCCGGGATTGCATTGTTTCTGGCGCTGGTTGGCCTCTATGGACTGATGGCTTTCTCGGTGAATCGGCGCACGCGCGAAGTGGGCATCCGCATGGCGCTGGGAGCGGAACAGCGAGATGTCCTGCTGCTCATCCTGAGGAACGCCTCAGTGCTTGTGGTCAGCGGGCTTTTTGCAGGCCTGGTCTGCGCGTGGATCGTGACACGCGTGCTCAAGTCATTCCTCTTCGGCGTGAGCGAGCACGACCCACTCACGGTAATTTCGGTATCTCTTGTGTTGATTGTTTGCGGAACGATCGCAGCGTTGGTTCCCGCGCGCCGCGCCGCGTCAATTGATCCGATGCAGGCTTTACGCAGCGAATAGGAGAGTCAATGCGAAAACTTCGTGTACTTTGGATACGCTTCGCTGGCCTGCTTCATATCGAGCGAGCCGACCACGACTTCTCCGATGAACTCGAGTCGCATCTCGCCATGCACGTCGACGATGGGATTCGATCTGGACTGAGTCCCGAGGAAGCACGCCGTCGCGCGATCATCCAGCTGGGTGGAGCGGAACAAATCCGCCAGGCGCAGCGCGAACGGCGTGGTCTGCCCTGGCTTGAGAGCTCTATACGCGACGTGCGCTATGCTATCCGCACACTTGCGAAGCACCCGGCGGTTACGGCGATCGCCGTGCTCTCTATCGGTCTCGGCATCGGCGCCAACGCCACCATCTTCTCCATGGTGAGCCGCTTCGTGCTGCGGCCCGCGCCGGTTGGAGATCCCTCGACGTTGCTGGCTCTCCATATCGCGGAGCGGGGAGAGCAGTGCTGCAATTCCTTTCCTCTTCCGATCTACCGTGATCTTCAGGACCAAGCGAAATCGTTCTCAGGTGTTGCCGCATACTATGAGCTGATTCCCGCGTCTCTCAGCGGCGGCAGCGAGCCCGAGCGCGTCTGGGGACAAGGGGTCTCATCGAATTTCTTCGATGTGCTTGAACTCCCGATGGTGCTGGGACGCGGCTTATCGAGCGCCGAGGACCGGCTTCCGGTGGTGGTGATCAGCGCGCGGTTGTGGCAACGGCGCTTCGGCGGCGATCACCAGATCATCGGCAAGCCGATCACGCTCTCGGGCCGGGCCTTCACCGTGGTCGGTGTCGCACCGGCGTCGTTTCATAGTGTCGACCAGATTCTCGACGCGCAATTCTGGGTTCCGGTCGGCATTGCAAGGCAACTTGTGCCCAACCTGCCGCCGGCGGACGCGCGCGACTACCATTGGCTTGCGGTCTTCGCGCGCTTGCGACCCGGCGTCACACGCATAAAGGCTGCAGCCGAACTGGATACGCTCGCAAAGCGCTTCGCTCTCGCTTATCCCAAGACCGACAAGGATAACTCGTTCGTCTTCGAGCAGGCAGGCTCACTGCCTCCGCGCGAAAGAACAGCGGCTCTCACGTTTCTCGCAGCGCTCTCGATTGTCGTTCTTCTTCTGCTTGCGATAGCCGGCGCAAACGTCGCGAACCTGCTCTTCGCCCAAGCCGCAGCGCGGCAACGCGAGATGGCAGTGCGTATCGCGCTGGGTGCTACACGCGCGCGCCTGCGCCGACAGTTGTTGATCGAAAGCACCTTGCTCGGCCTTGCGGGCGGATTCCTTGGCATGTTCTTCTCATTCGCCTCAACGCAAGCGCTCTCTGCCGTGCGCCTGCCTGCTCCAGTGCCTCTTGATCTTCACGTCGCGGTCGATTGGCGCACCCTGCTCTATACCTTTGCCATCAGCTTCTGTTGTGGTGTGCTGCTGGGGCTTGCTCCCGCATGGGCGGCAACGCGGCCAGTTCTTTTGAATGCGCTCAAAGGTGAAGAGGCTCTAGCGCGGCCGGGACGGCGGTTCAGCCTGCGCAATATTCTCGTGGTCGCGCAGGTCGCGATGTCGCTTGTGCTTCTGTTAGTGACAGGCCTGTTCCTGCGCAGCCTCCAGAGCGCAGTCAGCATCGAGATAGGCTTCCGCCCGCAAGGATTGCTGTTGCTCTCGATGGATCCGCGTCTCAACGGCTATTCACCGCAGCAGATCAGCCAATTCCTCTCCGCCGTTCGGCGTCGAGTCTCGGCGCTGCCCGGCGTTGACTCGGCCGTGACAACCGATGTTGCGCTTCTCTCAGGTGGCAATCGCAGCGATGGATTTACCGTTGCGGGCCATTCCAGCAAAGATGCCACGTTCACGCTTGCCGACCTCTACATGACCACGCCCGGCTACTTCGATGCGCTGGGAACGCCGCGCCTCTCCGGCCGCGACTTCAGCAATGAAGTTGCTGACGGCCCGAGGGTCGCAATCGTCAACAAAGCGTTCGTTGACCGTCTCTTCCCAGGTATAAATCCCATTGGCCAGCACGTGAGCGGCGGCAATTGGACCTACGAAATTATTGGCGTCGTTGGCAATGCGAAGTCGCGCACGCTCGGCGAAGAGACGCGAGCCATCCTCTATCGATCACTCGACCAGAGCATCACGGAGGACGCCTCTTTGATGGGCTACACCCTGGTCGTCCATACGCCCGGAAACCCCGCGGCGCTCGCCGAATCAGTGCGTCGACAGATCTACGCGCTCGATCCGAACATGGCAATCTACAACGAAGAGACCATGGAAGAGCATGTACGCACGGCCTACCTGTTGCCGCGTATTGCCGCCACACTTTTCGGCGTCTTCGGGTGCATTGGCCTCATTCTGGCTGCCATCGGTCTCTACGGTGTCATGAGCTATGCGGTCAGCCGGAGGACACGCGAGATTGGAATCCGCATGGCATTGGGTGCGCGGCCCGGAACCGTGGAACGTCTCGTTGTTCGACAAGGAATGGTGCTCGCCGTGATCGCCATGCTGCTTGGCTGGCCCGCTGCGTGGATGTTGTCGAAGCTGGCATCCAGCTTTCTTTATGGGATTCAACCGCACGACTTGCTGACCTTTATCGTCGTCCCGATTTTTCTCATCCTTATCGCGTTCATGGCGTGTTTGCTTCCTGCTCGCCGTGCCGCATCCATTAATCCCATGCAGGCATTACGGGCAGAATAGGAGATTGCATCATGGAAAAACTGCGCGCTTTACTGCTGCGACTGCGAGGAGTGTTCGTTCGCGAAAAAGCTGTTGAATTTGATGCTGAGTTGGAAAGCCATATCGCCATGGATACTGACGATGCGATGCGCGCTGGCCTGAACAAAGAGGAAGCGCATCGGCAAGCTGTACTTCGGCTGGGCGGCGCTGAGCAGACACGTCAGGCTTATCGAGACCGCGACCACGCTGCCGCCGGTCGAGAGCTTTCTGCAGGACGTTCGCTTTGCGCTGCGGCAGATGCGAAGAGCGCCGTGGTTCACCATCACCGCTGTGCTTACGCTGGCTCTCGGCATCGGCGCGAATGCAGTCATCTACACGTTGGTGGATTCGATCCTGCTGCGACCGCTCCCCTATGCACAGCAGAACCGTCTGATGCGCGTCACAGGAACCACATTCGTTGTTTCGCCCAAAGGCTGGATTCGCGCGCTCGGCGAACAATCCCGATGCATTCTCTTCCATCGCCGGATTCGGAGACGACATCGAGTCTAATGTCACCGGCTCCGACATACCGGAACGCGTCTTCGGCGCATCGGTCACAGTCAATGCCCTTGGCACCCTCGGTGTCGATCCCGCATTCGGACAGTTCTTCTCGAAGGACGATGAAGTCCTCGGCCAGGATCACGACGTCGTTCTGAGTTACGGCTACTTTCGGCGCCGCTTCGCAGGCTCGCCCACCGCGCTCGGCCGCACGATTCGCATTGACGGCGTGTCGCGCCGCATCATCGGCGTGCTCCCCGCGGGCGTGCGGTTCCCCTACGCCGACACCGATTTCCTCATCCCAGTTTCCTACAATCGCGCCGATCCATACGATCCCTGGAATTTCTTCGCTCTTCATATCCTTGGCCGTCTCGATTACGGCGTCTCGCCCGGCCAGGCGCAGGCTGAGTTGCGCCGCCTTCGCAATCTCCTCGTGCATCAGTTCCCATGGCAGATGCCCGATGCCTGGGCCTCCGACATGACCGTCGTTCCGCTTCTCGAATCCGAAACCGGAGCCATGCGTCCCCGCTTGCTGCTTCTCTTTGGCGCTGTTGGACTCATTCTTCTCATCGCCTGCGCAAACATTGCCAACATGATGCTCGCCCGCGCCAGATCCCGCGAGCATGAGATCGCCATTCGCGGCGCGCTCGGCGCATCCAGCCGCCGCCTCATTCAGCAGTTCCTTTCAGAAAGCGTCGTACTGGGCCTCAGCGCCGGCGTCGTGGGGCTCGCGGCCGCATTCTTCAGCCTCCGCATCTTCGTGCGTCTGCTCCCAGCCGGCACACCGCGCATCGATAACATCTCGCTCCAGCCCTCGGACATCTTCTTTACCCTTGCAGCATCCGTCGTCGCCGGCCTCCTCTTCGGCATCATTCCCTCCATCCGTATGGCCTCGCTTAACCTGCTTGCGGCCATGCGCCTTGGCAGCCGAGGTCTCATGGGCAAAAGCTCGAGCTTCGGCGCATCCACCGCGCTTGTTGTGGCGCAAATCGCGCTTTCCGTGGTGGTCATTACCTCTGCCGGCCTCATCCTCCATAGCCTCTACAAGCTTTCCGAGGTTGATCCCGGCTTCCGCACCGATCGCATCGTCTCGGCGGAAATCTCGCTCGACTCCAACGACTACAAAACGCGGTTTGCGCCTCAGCACCCAGATGGGGGCCGATGGAGCGCCTTCTACACCACACTTTCTGCCCGCATGAACGGCATCCCCGGCATCGAAAAGGCTACGCTCACTGACGCGCTGCCGCTCAATGGACGAGGTAGCAACTACGCTTTCGACGCGGAAAATCATCCGCGCAGCGCACAAACAAATGCACTGTTCGCCACCAGCCGCAGCATAACTCCCGAATACTTCGACGTGCTCGACCTAAAGCTCGTGCACGGACGCCTGCTCAACGCGCAGGACTCGTCTGGCGCCACGCGCGCCGCCGTCATCAACGAGCGCATGGCCGAGTACCTCTGGCCGAATGAGAACCCCATTGGCAAGCACATGCTCAACGTCGTTGACGAGGACGTTCCCGCCGTCTGGTATCCCGAGAAGGCTGTCGAGGTCGTCGGCGTCGTCCGCAACACTCGCGACGGAAGCCTCGGTGACGATTATGGCAACCAGATCTACCTGCCCATTACGCCGCGCAATGCCCAGCCGGTGCTCTTCGCGCTCCTACGTGGCCCTGCCACTCCTACGGAAGCTGCCGCGGGCCTGCGCCGAGCGGTCGCCGGGATTGATTCATTCGTTCCTGTCACCCGCATCCGCACGCTCAACGAAGTTGTCGCAAATTCTGTCGCCGCGCCGCGCGCCCTGGCAATGCTCCTCCTGGGCTTCGGCGGACTGGCAATCATTATTGGCGCAGTGGGAGTGTACAGTCTCATCTCGTACATCGTCAGCTGGCGCACGCGCGAAATCGGACTGCGCCTGGCGCTTGGTGCGCAGCGCTGGCAGATTGTTCTAAGTGTCATTCGTCAAAGTCTCTTGCTCGCCGGAGCCGGCTGCGTCATCGGACTCGCCGGTGCTATCGCGCTCAGCCGCATTCTGCATAGTTTCCTTTTTGAGGTTAGTGCTCTTGATCCGGTGACATTCTCTCTTGTCCCGCTCTTGATGGGCGCCGTAGCTCTGATAGCGGCGTGGATTCCCGCACGCCGCGCAGCCGCCGTCGACCCGATGGAAGCTCTGCGGGCAGATTAGGAGATTGGAATGGCGAAAATACGTGCGCTATGGATCAGGCTTTGCACTCTCTTCTTCCCGCACCGGATAAGCGGCGAATTTGACGCGGAGCTGCAGAGCCATATCGAACAACATGTCGACGAAGCGGTTCGATCAGGCCTGAACGAGTCCGAAGCGCGTCGACAAGCGCTGCTGCGTCTTGGAGGCGCCGAACAGGCCCGTCAAGCCCACCGCGATCGGGCGACGCTGCCATGGCTTGAGAGCGTGCTGCGCGACGTCCGGTATGCACTGCGTGGTTTTCGGCGAAATCCGTTGTTTGCGATCACGGCGATTCTGACACTGGCGCTTGGGATCGGCACGACGGCTGCGGTCTTCAGTGTGGTTGATCGCATCCTGTTTCGGCCGCTGCCTTATGCGCACGATGATCGGCTGGTGTCATTTGGCCTGGTGCAATCGCTGGAGCGACAGGAGTTTCAACTCGGGGGATTCTTCTACGAATGGAAGCGAAATCAAACTCCATTCTCATCTGTCACCTTTGAGCATGGAACCAGCGAGTGCAACCTGACCGAGGCCAACCCGCTGCACATGCAATGCGCCGACGTCGCTCAGAACTTTCTGCCCACACTCGGCGTTGCTCCAGTTCTTGGTCGAAACTTTCTTCCGGAAGAGGATGTCCCCAACGGACCGCGAGTGGCGATGATTTCCGACGGGCTCTGGCGGACCCGATATGACCGCAATCCCGATGTGTTGAACAAGTCGATCGTCATTGATGGCCATTCGGTTCGCATCGTTGGAGTGCTCCCGAACAACTTTGAAATGCCCAGACTGCAAAAGGCGGATATTGTTCGCCCCGCGCAAATGGATGAGGCCGTGCAGGGTACTGCCAACAGCGGAATCGGTTTTCCTGTGTGGGCGTTCGCACGGCTCAAGCCCGGCATGAGCGTGCAGCAGGCGAAAGCCGAGATGCAGCCGTTATTTCTTCATACGCAACAATGGATTCCTCCGGAGATTCGGAAGGATTTTCATCTGCAAGTCCGTTCCATTCGCGACCGCCAGATGCAGGACGCTTATCGGGCCGCGTGGCTGCTGGTTGGAGCTGTTCTTGTGGTGTTGCTGATTGCGTGCGCGAACGTGGCGAGCCTGTTCTCTGCGCGCGGAGCGGCACGTGAACGAGAGTTGAGTGTGCGTGCTGCGCTGGGGGCTAGCCGCGGGCGATTGATACGGCAGACGCTGACAGAAGCACTTTTGATATCCATAGCTGGCGCGGGGGTAGGTTGCTTGTTAGCGGAAGCTTTGCTCCTCGTCTTTATCCATCTCGCTCCTACCGGAGTGCCGTTTTTGGCGGAAGCGCGACTTGATCTGCGTATCGTCTCATTCACGATTGTGGTTTCGATCTTGTGCGCTGGAATATTCGGCATTCTGCCGGCACTCGAACGACCGAGCGCATCGGCGCTGGTGGCGAGACAATCAAAATCCGCTGCTCATACACGGCTGAGGCGTGTTCTGGTGGTCTCACAGGTCGGGCTCAGCGTCGTCCTGCTCTCAGGCGCGAGCCTGCTGGTAAAGAGCTTCAGAAATCTGCAGCAGGTGAACCTTGGGATGCAGACGCGCGACGTGCTCACCGTGCACGTTCCGCTCAACGGGGAGCGCTATGCAAATGAATCGGGATACCAGGATTTTTATCTCCGGGCAGAAACGGCCTTTCGCCAAATTCCGGGAGTTACGGCTGTCGGCATGAGCAACTCGGTGCCTCCGGACGGGGATAGCTGGCATGGGGGATTCAGATTCTCGGAGCTCATGATTCCGGGAAAGCCGCCCACGCCCTCCGGTGTCGGAGGATCGGTAGTTGCTCGCGTTGTAACTCCGGATTACTTTCGCGCGTTGCAGGTCCCCATCCTTCATGGTCAAAATTTTACCGAAGCGGAGCGAACTTCAAAAGACAATCTCGTGATCCTGAGCAAGGATCTTGCGGAGCGCCTGTTTGGCCGGGAGAACCCAATCGGTAGACACATCGAGCATTCGGAATTCAGACCTTACCGCGTTGCCGGCCCTACGTATACCGTGGTTGGCGTGGCTGCAAATGTGAAGAATGGCGGCCTCACCGGTCAGGATGACCCCGAGCTTTATCAACTCAGGACCAACCTTCATCCAGAGACCTGGGATCAGCACCACGTCTTTCTTCTGGAGATCAATCTCCCTGTTTCAGTCGTTGTCCCATGGATTCGCTCGAAGGTAGCGCAAATTGACCCCATCGCTCCCGTTGAGATCGACACACTTAGCCAGACCGTAAGCACTCTCGCCGATCGTCCGCGATTCGAGACAGCTCTGCTCACGTTCTTCGCGTGTATGGGGCTTGCGATGGCCATCATCGGTCTCTATGGCGTCGTCGCATTCATGGCTGTTCAACGGACACAGGAAATCGGCATCCGCATGGCACTTGGAGCCACCCGCTCCAACGTTCTACGGCTCATCTTGCGCGAAGGATTTCGCCTGGTCCTGATCGGCGGTGCAATTGGACTGCTCGCGGCGCTCGCATTATCACGCGTGCTCCAAAGCGTGCTCTTCAGCGTCAGCCCGCACGATCCCATAAGCTTTATCGCCGTTTCGGTGTTGCTTGCACTCGTGGCTTTCGTGGCAGTCCTGATCCCGGCACGCTCCGCGATGAAGACCGATCCTATGACGGCGTTGCGCTGGGAATAGCAATCGCTTTGCCTCGAAGTACCGGATGATAAACTCCGGCGCAAGGATACAAATGCGAGCGAGTGCGATTGAGTTTCGGCTGCGAATGCTGATCAATGCCACGATTATCATCCTGGGATTCTGGGCGCCGTGGATCGAGCCCTGGCACATTGGCCGTCGTATTTCGCTGCTGGAGTGGCTTGCGCTGGAACTCAGCCGCATCGGGATCATGTCGTTCTCGATGGCGACGACTGCGCTCCTGATTCTGGCTGCATTGATTGCCGCCAAAGCTGTGGTGTTTCGCGTGTGGGGTACTGCTTACCTCGGGGCGGGCACTGTGAACAGCATGAGCATGGTGGCCGGAACGGTAATGGTGGATGGCCCCTATCGATACATGCGCAACCCACTGTATATCGGGCTGTGGTGCATGGTTATCGCCCTGGCATTCCTTATGCCAGTCAGCGGAGCAGTGTTTGCTGTGATTCTTGCCGGTGTCTTCGCTCTTCGCCTGACTCTCGGCGAAGAGCCATTTCTTACCGCCAAGCTGCGCGAGCCCTACATCGCATACATGCGCGCCGTGCCGCGCTTCATTCCGCGATTTCGCAGAGTACCTGCACCAGCAGGCACAAAGCCGCACTGGTTCCGCGCATTGCTGGCTGAACTGACACCGATTGGAGTCTTTGTCGCAATCGTCGTCTACGCGCGCAATTATGATCCGGAAATTATGGGCCGCATCATCCTTGTCTTTTTCGGAGCGTCGCTGGTGGTGCGCGCGTTTCTGCCGCGCTTGCCGGTCAGCTCTGAGCCGGCAAACTAGCGTCGCGCTTACCCAGGCGCCCCAGATGCGTGAATCCAAATCCGTCTGAATACTTGAGGCCGTATCCCATCAGCCGATCCACACTGATGTGATTCACCCAGATCAGCGCGAAGGGCAGCAGCGCATGCGCGTTGAACAGCAATGCGCACGTTGCCAGTGCTGCCGGCACGACGTAGGTATGCGCTGCGTTGTAGATGCGAGCGCCCCAGCATGGGCGTCCGCCGACGTAGCCCAGCATCGATAGGTCTGGCACGAGCCACAGCGCGCCAAACAGCCACCAGCTTGCGCCGGTGCGTGCATACAGCACTGCAGTTACAGCGGCTACAGCCAGCCCTTCAAGTCGCAGCAGGGTAAGCACCGACCCCGTGGCCACGGCGCTCGCTCGAGTTAATTCATTCGCCTGGGTTGCCATTCCTCTTCGATGTAGCCAACCCGCAAAGGTGTGCGCAAATATTCAAAGTCGTCCCCAAGGCAGACAAGCCAGCACAATAATAAGGGGAAGAGCGTGAGCTCTTCCCCTTATTGCACAGCACCTTCAGGAAAACTACTTCTTCGGCGGCGCGATGGTGTCCTTGGCCGACTTGGCTACGCGGAACTTCACCACGGTCTTCGCCTTGATCTTGATTGCCTCGCCCGTCTGCGGGTTGCGGCCCATGCGCGCTTTGCGCTCCGCCTTCACGAGGCGGCCGATGCCGGGGATTACAAATACGCCGTTCTTCTTGGTTTCCTTGATGGCGGTCTCAGCCAGAAGATCAAGGAAAGCTGCCGATTGTTTGTTGGTCAATTCGAGCTTCTCGGCCAGGTGCCGGGTAAGTCCAGTCTTTGTCAGTCCAGTTGCCATGTGATGTTCTCCTTCGGTTGTTGTTGCCTGGTATCTCGCCGCTCGGCTTTTCCGATGAGACCGAAGAAGCCACGAAGCGAACCGCATGGGGTAGTGCGACCTCAAGCGTTTCCGAAACCTGTTGCCAAACGCCTGGAGGCAACGTAGTGCACAAAACCCCTGTATTCATGCGGGTTCTCGAGAACCCTGTCGTTCGTAACAATGCGGCTTTGGGTGACCCAAAGTCAATGGGAAAACGTGGTTTTTCCACAATTTTCTTGGGTTTTTGTGGGTATTTAGCCCTGAAATGCCGGTTTTAATGGGTTTTTCCAGTTTAGAGGCCTCGAAAACCTCGAGAATACGAGGTAATTGAGTCTCAACGCTGCCGGTAGATTTCGGCTCAGTGCAGCCCGAAAAGCACCTTTCGCTTCGGTGCTGCAGCCGCCGCTATCGGCTTATTCAGTGCGTCGACCATCGGCGCGAGCAGCTTGAAATGCTTAACCAGAACCTTGGCAAAATCCTTCCGCTGCGCCGCTCCCACGGGAAGGGTCGTGCTGAGTCCCCACTGCTTGCAGCGAATCAGATCCATCCCGGGGTGATCTGCAGGAAAACCTTTTGGCGGCCGTGTCAGCGCCTCACCCTCAAACTCGCTGAAGGTTTTGCGCAGGGCCGGCTTCTTCAGGATCTTTCGAAACTCCTCGTGATTGTCGAGCAGCCAATTCCGGATCGCTGCCAACTGCTCCTTTTCGGGCATGTAGGACCCCGCCGCAATCACCACGCCCTTCGGGCTCACCTGGAAGTAGTACCCCGCGCCCGATGTCTTTTCAAGCCCCTCGTGCGACCACCACGCCGCAACGTGAGTTTTGTAGGGGCGCTTGTCGTGCGAGAAACGGGTGTCGCGATAGATGCGAAACAGGCTCTTCTCCGCCGGACGAATATGATTCGGCGCAAAGTCGATCATCGCGTCCGTGATCCTGCGGACAATCATCAGCATCGGTTCCTTCAACTGCGCCTCAAACTGTGTCTTGCGCGGCGCAAACCAGTCGCGGTCATTGTGCTTTGCGAGGTTGCGCAAAAACGTGATTGCTTCTGGTCGAAGATAAGGCACCGGCGCTGCAGGAGATGATTTGGTTGCGCGTGGCATACGCTTGTCAGTTTATGAGAGGCAGGGATGTGGTGCGTGCACAGCCCGCATATTTCCTGAGGAAATCGGCAAACTCAGTCTCGCTGGGCCATCGCTCTCAATCACAAAAAGATGAAGCGATTCGATCAGGGCACGGAAGGAGATGCGGCTTGACGGGCCATCTTCTCGCGATGCTTGCGGATATAGTGTGCGGCAATGTCCGGATAGAATTCGCGAATCGAAGTAAATATTACGTCGCGCATAACGGAATAGCCGAATTTGCTTGCAAGAACGTCGAAGCTTGTTGCGCTGGGTGGATAGTAATACCGTGAAACGACTTGCGTGAGGACTTTGCCGCCTAGCCCGGCAATATTCGGCGTCTGTCTGCCACCATATGTCCGGGTAACAGCCTGCCGGCTGATGACGTAGAGTTCGCGAACAAAGATGCTACGTTCGTTCCCCAGCGCATAGTAACGTGTGTCCTCGTGGAGCAGGCTGGGCAGCAGCCAGGCGGAGAGGTAAGTGCCGTCAGTCTTGTCGAGAAACCCGCGCCAGGTATAGGCGTAGAAACCACCAATTCCCTTGCCTAGCGATGGATGCATGTTCATGCCCTCAGCCGTAATCGAGGTCAGGCCAAGAAAGATGAAACTGGAGTAATCGGTAGCCTGCCGAGTCGCTACGATGAAGTTGTTCTTCCATCCGGGCGGGGGTGGTTTGGCTCCGCCGGATACCGAGCGAAAGTTGGGCATGAAACCAAGGATGCGCTGTGGCTGAAGACGGTCAAGCGGGATCGGCTCGCCATTGGCATCGACAGGAACAGTGGGCCTTTTACCGGATTTTGCATCGTCCTGGCTGGCGCTTTGCTCGGACTGACTGGTTTCAGCCTGTGCTGAAGAAAGATTCAGGTCTGTGAGATCGGGCGAGGATGAGGATTCGCTGAGAACAGCCGCTCCGGTGCCATCTGCCATGCGGCTGACCGAGGGCTGCGGTGCGTCTGGAATCTGCTCCTGCTGCGCGTTCACAACGGTGGCAATCCCCAAAAAGACGAGGGCGACAAGCAGACGCAAAAACACCTTCCTTGCCGTGCAGAATGCCTGACGCTCCGAGATCGGGCTCTGAAGGCTCTTAAGACTTAGACTGGGTTAATCGAATCGAGGGTTACAGCTCTAGTGGAATTAATGGAGCGTCTAAACAGCTTGGAAAAAAAGTCCGTATCGGCCAAGCCAGCATCCCTCAGAGGCTAAAGCCCAACACTTATTTTGTTGCATTTGCGGCCTGACTGAAGCCATGCCCTTGTTACAAAACAGCCAGTTCATTGAGTTTTTCACCACGCTGTGAAGTCATGCCCTGACACAAAACAGCGAGTTCGTTGAGTCTTTGACCGAGCTGCAAGGTCATCCCAACTAGTGAAACCTGGATTCCGTCTATCTAGTGCTACCTTCTATTTTATCTGATTACCTTTAACGCTGCGCGGAACAGCCCGTCGAAGTCCCCAGCAAGCGTTTTCTCCTTTGCAACTGACTGTTCAATCGCCTTCTCGGCCGCGGGCCGCTGATAGCCGAGATTCGTCAGCGCTGAAAGCACATCATCCACTGCCGGCCCTGCAACCGAACTCGGCGTAGGCGCAACGGCGAAGTCTTCCAGCTTATCCTTCAATTCCACGACCAGCCGCTCGGCCAGCTTCTTGCCGACGCCGGGGATTCGGGTCAACTGCGCATGGTCCTGCGCGCGAATGGCCTGCACCGTTCGCTCCGGTGAGAGCCCACTGAGAATCTTGATTGCGAGCTTGGGTCCCACACCGCTGACGGTAATGAGCCGCTCGAAGAGCCGCTTCTCTTCACGCTCGAGAAAACCAAATAATGCGATCTGGTCTTCGCTGACCTGCGTGTGGATGTGGAGTGACGTCTCCGCGCCGAGGCTCGGCAGTGCCGTAAACGTAGGCACTGAGATGACGACGTCGTATCCAACGCCCGCGGCTTCGACGATGGCCTGGCCCGGTTCTTTGTGAATCAGCTTGCCGCGGAGGTGGGCGATCATTTGAGGTTATTGTAGTGGTTCGCTGGTGTCTGACAGATCAGAAGTGCAAAAGCAGATCCTTCGCTTACCACCCCCAAGCTGAAGAAAGCGCTTGGGGCTCCGTGCGCCGAGGATGACACGGACTTGTTTCCCAGGTCTCAGAATCGAGACCCTTCGACTTCGCTCAGGGCAGGCTCTGGGCACCCGATTTCGAGATCACTGCAGAAGCCCCATCCGCTTCGCCACGCGTTCCAGCGTTTCCAGGGCTCGATCAAGCTGCGCCTTGGTATGCTCGCTGGTGAGAATCAGCCGAATGCGCGCCTTGCCTTCCGGTACGGTCGGAAAGGCAATGCCAGTCCCCATGACGCCTTCGTCGAACAGTGCACGCGAGAAGTCCATAGCCGCGCGACCTTCGCCCACAATCACTGGCGTAATCGGCGTCTCCGTCGCCGGAGTATTTACGCCTCCGATGTTGAACCCCGCTCGCTTCAGCTCGCCCTGAAAATACCTGGTGTTCTTCCACAACCGGTCGATGCGCTCCGGTTCGGTCTCGAGTATGTCGAACGCCGCGATGCAACTTGCTGCGACCGATGGCGGATGCGAAGTCGAAAACAGAAACGGCCGCGCGCGATGATAGAGATAATCAATCAGATCTTTCGATCCGCAGACATATCCACCGAGCGAACCTATGGCCTTCGACAAGGTGCCCACCTGCACATCCACGCGCCCATGCATCCCGAAGTGATCGATACTACCGCGCCCGTTGCGCCCCAGAACGCCCGACGCATGCGCATCGTCCACCATCATGATGGCGCCATATTTCTCCGCCAGCGCGGCCAGCTTGTTCACTGGCCCAATGTCGCCGTCCATCGAGAAGACGCCATCGGTAATCACCAGCTTGTGTCCCGGTTCGTTGGCAATCTCCTTCAGATGCTCTTCACAGTGATCAACGTCCTTATGCCGGAACACTTTGATCTTCGCCCGGGAGAGCCGCGCGCCATCAATGATGCTGGCGTGGTTTAACTCGTCGGAGAGAATAAAGTCTTCCTTGCCCAGAATCGCGCTCACCGTTCCCGCATTTGCCGCGAAGCCACTCTGGAACACGACGCACGCTTCGACGTTTTTGAAGCGCGCAATCTTCTCCTCAAGCTCCATATGGATGCGCATCGTTCCCGCGATTGTGCGCACCGCTCCCGAGCCGACGCCAAGTTCTTTTGTGGCCTTCAGCGAAGCCTCAATCAGCATAGGATGATTCGCCAGTCCAAGGTAATTGTTGCTTGCCAGGTTAATGACCTCGCGTCCGTCATAGTGGCACACAGGAGCCTGCTGGTCATCAAGGACCCGCAATTTGAAATGTGTTCCCTTGGCCTTGAGTTCATCCAGCACAGCCGTCAAATAAGCAAGTTGCGGGCGTGTTGTAGTCTGCGGACGAGTAGCCGTCTCCGTCATACCAATTCACCTCAACCTGAAAGGATAACGGAAAAGAGCGGATCGGGCAGGCGGCCCGGCGCTCCATCGTCAGGAGTCCGTTTTCAATAGCGTTTGGTGAGTGCGGTTGGAGGGTCGCCTTGCTTGTTGCCAAGCAGCCAGTCGACAGGCTTGCGCACGTCTTCTTCTTTGGCTTCGCCCATCACGCGAGCCACCGACTCACCATTCTCATCGAGCACAAGAGTGCCGGGCACGATGTCTCCCAGGCCGAAACGGTCAAGCGTATCGGTGTCGGCGCCAACCCAGCTATCGAAGTCGACGTGCAGTCTCGCTAGAGAAGCCGGAATCTTCGCACGATCCTTCGGTGCATCGATAGAGATGAAGACGAAGCTGACAGGCTTGCCTGCGTAAAAAGCCGCAATCTGTTTGAGGCGCGGCAGTTCCTGCTGGCATGGCCCGCACCATGTCGCCCAGAAGTTCACCACCACGATCTGTCCATGGAGAGTGGAGAGCTTTCGTGTCTGTCCATCCAGCGTCTTGAAGGTGGGATCCGGTACACGCCTTGCCATCAGCGGCTTAGGCGGCAAGCTGAAGACAAGCAGGAGGGCAACGAAGGCCATCACATTTCGATATCGGAGCATCGTCCTCTGACGATAGCGGGCGAACCAGCAATTCGACTCCATCGAAAGGTTGAATTGACTCTCGACATGTTGACCGAAGCCAACGCCACAGCAGCGATGCTACCGTCATGTGGATTTCCCACACAGGTTTCTTCCGGCCCTGTGGTACGTCCCCGAGGGAATCTTTGAGGTCAGTTCTGTCTCACCGAATTGGAGAAAACAAAAATGAGAAAGCTCCTGCTGCGGAGCGCGGCCGTTCCTGCCGCGCTGTTTGTCTCCCTCTTCTGCTTGCAGCCAATTGCCCACGCGCAAGGTTGCGTAGCTGCTCACTCCCCACAACCGGTCATCTCCGGCCTCAACCCCACAGATTCCGCAACGATTGCCCATTCCGCGGGAACCAACTTCATGCACGGACTTACCGTTTCCGCGGGCTATCGCGTCTACAACTCATACAAGCACTACATTGGAACGGTCTACCAGGTTCAGCGGCAAACCAATCACAATGCTGTCGTGAATCACGTCAACTTGTTTGAATTGGATTTGAATTATCAATTCACTCCGCGACTGAGCGCGATTGCCACCATACCCGCGCTGGACGCATCGCGCCACGGACAGTCCAGTCCTAACAATGTCTATCACTCAGGCGGCCTCGGCGATATTACCGTTGGCGTGCAGTCGTGGGTGTGGCGTCCGCCGACAGAGAGTCACGGGAACATCGCTTTCTCCGCTCAACTGAAGCTGCCAACCGGCATCAACGATGCAAAGGGGACGACTATCAGCAAAACTGGCGTCAAGCAGATCGAGCCGTTCGATGAGTCGATCCAGCCCGGCGATGGCACGTGGGGTTTCAGCCTCGCGACCGAGGCCTACCGCGAATTTTACTGGCACGTTTCGGGGTACTTTACGGGGTCGTGGCTCTTTAATCCGCAGGACACCACCGGTGTGCAGACGTTTCGACCGGCTCCCGGAGAGAACGTGATTTCCGCCACTGATCAGTACCTGTGGCGTGGAGGCTTCTCGCGGCCGGTGACACACGTCAAGGCCCTGCGTGGGCTCGCGTTCAGCATGGGAGCCCGGATGGAAGGCGTGCCCGTGCGTGATGCGTTCGGATCGAGCAACGGTTTCCGCAGGCCCGGCTACGTTATCTCAATCGAGCCGGGAATGATGTATCAGCATGGACGGTGGGGCTTGTACACGAACGCCGCCTGGGCGATTGAACGGAATCGCAAAACCAGCGTGACCGATTACTCGAACCACACGCACGGCGATGCGGCGTTTGCCGACTACACAGTTATGTCCGGGATTTCGCGGACCTTCTAGACAAAGCTCCTCCCCCAGAACTCCCGGGCCGCCTCTGTGATGGAAGCGGCCCGCGGTGTTTTACGAGGCCGAATTCAGGGAGACATTGACTCGACGCAGGCCGCGAATTGCATTGCAGAGATAAACGGCGTCTGCGTTCCTTACATCCTCGAGGGTGAGGATCTTCTCCTCCAGGTCGGCACGCGTTTCGAGCAAAAAGCGCCGGTAAATGCCGGGCAGCAGGCCGCAGGCGACCGGCGGCGTATACCATCGACCATCCTTCTCCATCAGCACGTTGCTGATGGCGCCTTCGGTCACCTCGCCACGCGTGTTGACGAAAAGAGTATCGTGGAAACCCGCGCTGCATGCCGAAGCGAAAGCGGAGTCATAGATCTTGCGATTTGTTGTCTTGTGAAAAAGGAACCTGTCGCTTGGATCGGTACGCTGCGCAGCGATGGAGACGCGCGCTGTTCCAGGACTGGAGAGACTGGCGATGAAATCAGTCGCGATGTGAGTTGTGCCGTCTCCATCCAGAAGAAGGCGCACCTTGCGCGGTCGCAGGCCCGGAAACAGAGTTGCTTCGGCGAGGAGTGCGGAATGAATTGCGGCTCGATTGCAGGAGAACCCGAAGTAGTCCGCAGAATTCTCAAGCCGGTCAAGATGAAGCTCAATCAGCGGATAGTCTCCATTCCAGAGCATCGTCTCGATCAACGAGAACGGCGGTTGATGCGAGCGGATCAGGAATTCAGACTTGAGTCGGCACTCGCGAAATTCTTCATCCGGCTTTGAATCGGTGACGATTCCGCCGCCAACACCCATGGTCGCGTGGCCGCCCTCAAGCACGAGGGTGCGGATAGCAACATTGAAAATCGTCTCTTCTGAGGAGAAGAACCCGATGGCGCCGGTATAAATACCGCGAGGCTCGTCCTCGATCTGCGCAAGCAATTGCATGGCCCGTACCTTTGGCGCACCGGTAATGGATCCGCAGGGAAACAGTGCGCGGAATATCTGCTCATAGCCGACATCGGGCCTCAAGTCGCCCGAAATTGTCGAGGTCATTTGCCACAGTGTCGGATAACGCTCGACATCGAAAAGTTTCTCGACGCGCACGCTTCCAAATTCGCAAATGCGTCCCAGGTCGTTGCGAATCAGATCTACGATCATTACGTTCTCGGCGCGGCATTTTGTATCTGCAGCGAGCGCGATGGCAATTTCGCGATCTTCGGCTGTGGTGCGCCCACGCCGAGCCGTGCCCTTCATCGGCCGCGTCTTAATTTGATGTTTGTCTCCAATCCTGTTCACCTGCAAAAACAGTTCCGGTGACAGCGAAAGAATGTGCCGTGCGCTCTCGCAGTGAAGGAACGCACCATAGTCCACTGGCTGCGCAGCACGGAGACGCGTATAAAGCGCAGCAGGCCGCTCGACCATTTCAATGTGGACCGGGAAGGTGAAATTGAGTTGGTACACGTCGCCCGCGCTAATCCAGTTGTGAATATTTGCGATTCGCTGAGAGTATTCCTGTTCGTCGAGCGTGAACGACAGCGCCGGTACAGGAGCGGGCGAGAGATCAGGCTCCGCGCCCGAATCGACAGGATCCCCATCGAGAAATGTGCCCGTGGTGTGATCGAAACGGAAACAGCGCTCGTAGATACCGAACCAAGCCAGCAGGTCGTCTTGCCGACCTGGCGTTAGAGAAGCCGTAGGCTCAAAGTATTCGCCACATTCGTAGGCGAAATAACCCGCAGCGAAATTTCCCTGATTTACTGCTTCTTCGATTTCAAGGAACAAAGCCGCCAGATCGGCCGTGGTTCGCGCTTCGAAGACGCGCATCGGATTCGTAAAGATGCGGCTTACGCCCGATGTGCCTGGACGGGAGGTCTCGAGCAGCAGCGTGCCTTGCGTCTCTTCTACGAATGTGTAGACCGTCCGGGGAAGGGGATGCCAGCGATTCATCCATCCGCTCGGTTGCGTCTTACTGTGTGACCGTAAGCCCAATGGTGGTCGTATGCGTGGTTGCAGTAACGCCGTTGCTGGATTGCGCGGCGATCCTCACGGTAAACGTGCCAGCGGGTGTCGGTAGATTCTGTGGCGGTCCATGGTTGTAGTAGTTGTAAAGCGGCGAGCAGGCTGCGGTTCCGAGCACCGTAACAAATGCCACTAGACCGAGCAGGACCATCCGGCTGAGAAAGCGACGGCGTCGCGCACCGAATGCAAATCCTCCCAGAATCAGAGTGCCGGGCAATAAGACCGCCCAAGCGATGGCCCGCGATTCGCGTTTTACAACCGGCTCCGCCATGGCCAGGGAAGCTGCCTGAGTCGAGAGCACTAACGAACTGTTAATAGGCGCCGTTGCACCGATTGGAATTTCGATGTTCTCCGGCGTAAAAGTGCATTTGCTTTGATCCGGGAGGCTTGAGCAGGAGATAGTGACGAACATCGGGCCCGCGAGCGACGCTGCATTGATCGGCGTCACCGATACGACTGCCGCTCCAGATTGCCCCTGTTTCAGCGAAAGGGTTGCCGGCGCAATGGAAACCGAGAAATCGGGCGTTGTGCCGGTGACCGCGCGAACCGGCGCGCCATCGGAGCGTGATCCGAGATGAGCCTGGTCCCCTATGTACACCGCAGAAAGCGAGTGATCGCCAGGTGCGAGGACCATGGTGGTGGTCGCGTGTCCCTGGGCGTCCAGCGCGAAACCGGCCAGTGGCTTCCCGTGATCTTTCACGGCAATTGTTCCAGCCGCAGGCTGCCCATCCGCACCGATAACCGCCATCGAGAGCGTGGCTTGCGTCTGGCCATTCAGGTCGCGGGCATCCACTGCGAGCGAAGTTTGCGTGGCCTGTTGCGTGATTGCGCTGGTGGCTGCCAGTGTTGGCATCACGACCCCAATGCCCAGTGCTGCAACCAAGTAAAGCCGCATATCGCGGCGGAACATACGTATCACGTGCACCTGCTCCAAATTTGAAGAAAAATCGTAAATCGCCCGGTTTTCGCGCGTACTCCCATTGTATCTGGCGAAGGCGCCCCCAGGGACCAGCCAGCATCTCAGATTGCAAAGGATCTACGGGAGTTGGACGAACCAGCCGGCAATAGGAAAGTCAGGTCTCCGCAGATAAACGGTTCCGGATGAGGATGCTGTAGCCTACTCCTGTCGCAACAACTGCGCGGGGTTGATCGCCAGGGCCTTTCGAGCCGGGATCCAGGTGGCAACCAGTCCGATCAGCGTCATTGCCGCTACGGCGCCGATCAAAACCACCGGATCTCGCGGGGTCGCCTCATACACCAATGCCGCCAGCAAATGGCTCGCAAGTACCCCGAGGATCAACCCCGCCAGCGATCCCGTCAGCAACACGATCAACGGACGGCCCAGCGCGGCTCGCATTAGTTGCGCCTTATGTGCTCCGAGAGCGACGCGAATTCCCAGTTCCCGCAGTCGCTTTGACACCGTGTAGGTCGCCATCCCAAACACCCCGGTGATCGCCAGCATTGCCGCCAGAATCCCCATGACCCCCAGCGCAGCCGTGGCAATTCGTGGGGGAAAGAGAGGGAAGGAGAGCCTGTCTGGCCAGGTGCGAAGGCTGAAAGGCAGACTAGGATCGATGCTGGTGAGCGTGTGATTCAAAGCGGATGCGATCTCGGCTGGGGGCAGATCCGATCGCACAATCAAGATCGTGTTCGCCTCATGGTCCTGATCGAGCGGAAAGAACATGGCCGGTGCTGGATCTTCCGTAAGCATCTCGTATTTGCCGTTCTCGACAACGCCTACAATCTGATAATTCGTCTTGTCGCCGCCGAGGAAATGGCGAGCGATTGCTGACTCCTCGCCAAACATCTTGTGTGCGAAGATCTCATTCACGATCGCGACTTTCGGTGCCTTTGGGCCGTCGTCCCAGGTGAAATCCCGGCCCGCGATTAACGTGGTGCCGGCGGCCTTCAGGTACCCAGGTGAGATCCCATAGCTCTTGGGACTCATCACGCTGTTTGAACTGCGCAGATCGGTAGTCCCCTCGCGATAGACTGACCAATTGCTGCCACCCCCACCCAGCGGCAGAGAATCAATAGTGCCCGCGCCTTTGACGCCCGGAATCTGCGCCGCCGCTTCAATCATGCGTCGCTGAACAGGGAATGCAGAGTTATCGGAGTAGCCCGCCATCTGCATGTCGGTGTCGGCAACCATCGCCCCCTGCGGAACAAAACCCATGGGCGCGTGCAGCGAGCGCTCCATGCCGCGCAAGGCCACCAATGACGAAGTCAACAGCAGGGCGCACAGCGCAATCTGTATGCCGAGGAGCAGATCGCGCAACGTGAGACGGCGCAGGATCCTGACCGAAGTCGTTCCGCTCTTCATTGCATCCGTAGCATCCGTCCGCCACACCTGCCGCGCAGGCAACAAGCCGGGGAGAATTCCAGCGGCAACCGAAAGCAGCACAGCAATCAAATAAGTCCGGCTATCAGCGACAACGGTCACGTGAATTGGATATTCACTGATCGGTTGCCATATGCTCAGTACTCCCAGCATGGCTGTAGCAATCAATGTCCCCAGCGCTCCGCCTGCAAGCGAAACCAGAACAGCCTCCGTGAGAAGCTGCCGCAGAATGCGCCACCGTGTCGACCCAATCGAAAGCCGGATCGCAAGTTCGCGACTGCGGTCCGCCGCCCGCGCAGCAAAGATGCCGGCAAGATTGACGCAAGCTGCCAACAGCACCAGCAAAGCCAGTCCCATAATTGCTGCCAAAAACGGCTGTGCCGGACCGCCAAGTGTATCTCCCAAAAGACCGGGCTTGACCAGGCGCACTGTGAGTCCGTCATCGTCCGTCGGATTCTCCCGGGTCATCTGATGCGCGACAGCGGCGAGATTGTCTTCAGCCTGACGGGGCGTAACACCCGGTTGTAGCGAGCCTATGACGAACAATCCATGGTTTCCGCGCTTGGTCAGAAAGCTGTAGCCCTCCACCTGCGCTTCGTTGATCATGGGCATCCAGAATTCCGGCCAGAAGAAGATCTCTGTTCCGTGAAAATTCTTTGGCGCAACTCCGAGAATGGTGAACGGATGCTTGTTCAGATCGACCGTGGTGCCCACGACACGCGGATCGGCGTTGAATCGCGAGTGCCACAGCGCATCGCTTAGCACAATATATGGCGCGGAGTTGGGGCCGTGCTCATCGCTCGCATGGAAGAATCGTCCGACTTGCGGCTGCACGCCCAGCATGTCGAAGTAGTTTCCCGACACTTCGTACTCCCACGTCTTCTCAGCGTTTCCGCCGGAGCTCATGCCCGCATAACCCAGCCGATACGCCGCCATGTCGGTGAAAGCCGAGTTGCGTGCCTTGAAGTCCACATAGTCCGGATAGGACTGGTTGTCATCGCCCGGTCTCTCGTGAGCCAACTCCAGCAGGCGATCGGAACCGGCCACATTCAGCGGGCGCAGAAGCATCGCATTCAGCACGCCAAATACCACCACGTTCGCGCCGATGCCCAGCGCCAGGGTGAGAATCGCAGTCAGCGCAAACCCCGGCGAACGCCGCAACTGGCGCCCCGCATAGCGAATGTCGCGCCATAGATCTCCGAAACTCAGGGCCGTGTCTGAGGCGACTACCCGTTCCTTCGCCACCGTGCGATTGCCAAACCGTAACAGCGCATCGCGACGAGCTTCTTCCGGAGACATGCCCGCCGCGACATTGGCGTCAATACGCATCGCAATGTGCGCCTGCAATTCGGCGTCGATGTCGTGATCCACTGTAGAGCGGCGAAACAGATTGGCGAAGCGACGAAAAACGGCCATGGGGAAGTCTCCTGTCTTTGGTTATTCGCCTCGCAAGGCTTGCATAGGATCGACCTTCGAGGCATGACGAGCGGGAATCCAGCTCGACGCAAGCGCGATCGCCGCAATGGCAGTGGATACTCCGACGAAGATGACGGGGTCATGCGGACTGACGCCGCGGAGAAGGTTGGCAACCAGTTGGGCGAGGCCAAAAGCCAAGAGCAGACCGCAGCCGAGTCCGACAGCCGTGAGCCACGAGGCCCGGCGCAGAATCATCGCCAGCACGCGCTCCCGCGGTGCGCCCATGGCGAGGCGAACGCCAATCTCGCGCGTTTGCTCGCCGACGAGATTGGCCATCACGCCGAAGATACCGATGGCAGCAAGGAAAAGAGCGATGATCGCATCGATTCCCAGCATGACCGAGGCGTCGACAAGCCCAGTCATCGATTCACGCAGAGACTGTTTGTAGGTCATGACCGCATCAAGCGGCAGCGCGGGATCGAGCGAGGCCAGCGCCCTGCGGGCAGATGGAGCAAGTGCCAGCGGATCACCATGCGTGATGACCGCATACGTCGCGCCGGGCGGGGGCATCTGCGTCGCGTTCATGTAAACGACCGGCTGAATCGACTGATCCCACATGGAGTAGCTGGCGTCTTCCGCGATGCCGACGATGGTGAGCCATGGTTCCTGCTTGTCGTTCGGGCTGCCCATACGAATGCGGCGACCGAGCGGGTTCTCGCCGCCGAAATACTGTGCCACAAACTTTCTGCTTACCACGGCCACGGGTTGGGAGTTCACTACATCGCTTCTGTTCAGCGCGCGGCCTGCAATCACGGGAAGATGGAAAGCGGTGAAGTATCCTTCGCTGACCGGGATGCGCAGCGCACTTTGAAATTTCCCGGGCACGGCTGGACGGTTTTCGATGGCCATGTCCTGCATCCACGCGTTATCGCTATAGGGCAGTGCAGTGGTTACGTCTGCGTGCATGACGCCGGGAAGAGCGCGCAGCCGTTCAAGGCTGTCGGAATACCAGGCGGCAAGTTTCTGGGGCGTGTCATAGCGGGCTGGGGGCAGTGTCACGTTGAAGGTGAGCACCTTCTCAGGTTCGAATACGTCTCCCAGATGCAGCAGGTGCAACATGCCTTTCGACATCAGCGCGGCGCCGATCACGAGAGCAACGGCGAGAGCGATCTGCGAGACGGCGAAGACATTCCTCAAACGACGATGACGCCCTGATCCTGTGGTGCCGCGGGATCCGGACTTCAGCTGGTCCACGAGGTTCATGCGCATTGCCTCAATGGCGGGCGCAATGCCAGAGATGACTCCCGCACCCAAGGCGATGAGCACAGAGAAGGCCATGACCCGGCCATTCAACGAAGTATTGGACCATCCGGCCATATAACGCGCGATGCGCGGAGGCATGTTGATGATGAGGAAATGGAGGTAGAGGCCGCCGAGGAGCAGACCCCCGCCGGCACCCACCAGTCCCAGCAGAACATTTTCCGTCAGCAACTGGCGCATGATTCTCATGCGGCTGGCGCCGAGAGCAGAGCGCATGGCGATTTCAGGGCGTCGCGCAATGCCGCGGGCGAACTGGAGGTTGGCTACGTTGGCGCAAACCACCAGCAGGACAAAGAGAGTGGCGCCCATCAGCATCCGGTAATAGAGCGGTGTCGAGTTGCCATTGATGCCGTCGAGCAGGGGCTCGACCTTCACTGACCAGCCCAGGTTGGTCGACGGATAGTCTTTCGCCAGCCGCTCTGCATCGATGCGCATCTCAGCCTGCGCCTGCTTGACCGTGACGCCGCTGCGCAGTCGGCCAATCACAAGGTAGTCATGAGCGCTGCGGTTTGCAACCTGCTGCGGCGTGGGCGCCAATGGCAGAAAAAGGTCAGCCATCGACGGATACTGCATAGTCTTGGGCATGACGCCAACGATGGTGTATACGCGTTGATCGAGTTCGATCTGACGGCCGAGGATCGAAGGATCGCCGGCAAAGCTCCGCTGCCAGAAGCCGTAGTTCAGAACCGCCACGGCATCGTGGCCTGGCTGGCACTCGCTGTCGGCGAAGACCCGGCCAAGCAGGGGTTGCGCGCGCAGCACGCTAAAGAAATTCGCCGACGTCAGGGCCGCCTGCACCTGCGCTGCATCGCCCGCACCGGTCAGGCTCATGTCGGCATACGTGCGCACTGCCAGTTGCTCGAACGAACGGTTTTGCCGGTTCCAGTCGTAATAGTTCGCCAGCGCGACACTGAATGGTAGTTGCCGCTGCCCTGCTCTTCGGCCAATGTCATCACACGATTCAGATCTGGCACGGATATCGGATGTAATACAACGGCGTCCATGCTGCTGAAGATTGCCGTGTTTGCCCCTATACCAATCGCGAGCGTCAACACTGCGGTGATGGCAAACCCCGGCGACTTCACTAACTGTCGCCCGGCGTAACGCACGTCAGACCAGACGGAGGCCAGGCTCAGGACAGCGTCCGCTGAGGCTACGCTCTCTCGCGTTGAAGTCGGATTTCCGAACTGCAACAGCGCCTGACGACGCGCCTCCTCCGGCGACATGCCAGCCGCGATATTCGCATCCATGCGCAGGTCGATATGCGCTTGCAATTCCGCGTTGATATCGCGGTCGATTTCAGAATGACGGAACAAATTGATAAAGCGGCGAAATGTGGCCATCCGTGGCCTCCTAGCGGTATCCAATCAGTTGCTATGCGTAACGCAGAACGGCTCGTACACCCTTTACAAGCTGTTCGAAGCTTTCCTCGGCCTGCTGCAATTGACGCCGGCCAGTGGCGGTGAGTTTGTAATACTTGGCACGGCGATTGGTGTCGGTCATGGCCCATTCTGAGGCGATCCAGCCGCTCTGCTCCATGCGATGAAGAGCCGGATACAGCGACCCCTCTTCCACGCGCAGCATGTCGTTTGAAGCGCTCTGAATGTGCAGGACGATGCCGTAGCCGTGCAGTGCGCCGTTCTGATCCAGCGTCTTTAACACCAAAAGATCAATCGTTCCCTGAAGATCGTTCTTTGCCATTTTCTACCCCTAAGGTTCTTAGTATAGAGAAGTCTATGCCTAGAAAACTAGGCGTGTCAAGAAGGCAGGGAATAAGGCATGGGATAGGGATTAGGAATTAGAGAATAACGAGCCTGTGCGGGCCGTGATAGAACGGTTGCATGCGGTGCAGCGTACGCGTGCCAACGTCTTCCCAAGGTTGGGTGCTCCATGTCTCGATTTTGAGACATGGGTTGCGGCACCTTCTCTTTCGCACTCTGGTTCTCGTGCCGTTGATTGCTGGCGGATTTCGTGCAGATTCCCAAACCGCCTCCCAGGCGTGGCTCAAATATCGACCGCTGGGCAAACCGCTCTCTGTTCCTTCGCGCGTCAACGCGCTTGGCAAGAGCCTGCTTGAGCAGACTGCTGCCATTGAACTTCGTCGCGGCCTGCTTTCACTCTCCAGTGGCGCGCCCCTCGAGAGCGGCCCCAACACAATCCTTCTCGGAACCGTGCAGGAGTTTCGCGCGCGCCACCGCGAAGCAACTGAGCATTCTCTCGAGCCTGACGAATTCATCATCACCGCAAGACGCGGCGATCTGACCCGCGAAATCGACATCATCGGCGGCAGCGATCGAGCGATTCTCTATGGCGCTTTCACATTGCTGCGCAACCTGGCACAAGGCGTCGACATGAGCAAAGCGGAGATTCGCGAGCGCCCCGCAATGCCTATCCGCTGGGTCGACGAGTGGGACAACGCCGACGGCTCCATCGAGCGTGGCTATGCAGGCCGCAGCATTTTCTTCGACGATGGTCGTGTCCGCGAAGACCTTGCCCCGGTTGGCGAGTACGCCCGTCTTTTAGCATCTGTCGGCATCAACGGCTGCAATCTCAACAACGTCAACGGCTCTTCGCCGTTTCTCACCTCGGAGATGCTTCAGGGTGTGGCAAGAATTGCCGAGACGATGCGACCTTACGGAGTCCGCGTCAGCCTCTCCGTCGATATCGCCAGTCCGCAGAAGATCGGCGGCCTGAACACTTTCGATCCTCTCGATCCCGCAGTGAAAAACTGGTGGGCCACGAAGGTCAACGAAATCTACTCGCTCATTCCCGACTTCGCCGGCTTCACTGTGAAGGCCGACAGCGAAGGCCAACCCGGGCCGGCCACCTTTGGCCGCACTCCCGCTGATGCCGCCAACACCCTGGCCGCCGCGCTCGCATCCCACAACGGTGTCGTTCTCTACCGCGCCTTCGTCTACAACCATCACGCCGACTGGCGCGATCCCAAGGCCGACCGGGCCCGCGCCGCCTACGACATCTTCCACCCGCTCGATGGCAAGTTCGCGTCCAACGTCATCATCCAGACCAAGGAAGGTCCCATCGACTTCCAGGTGCGCGAACCCGTTTCGCCCCTCTTCGGAGGCCTCACCGAAACCAGCCAAGCCATGGAACTGCAGATCACGCAGGAGTACACCGGCCAACAGCGCCACCTCGTCTATCTCGCGCCTATGTGGAAGCAAGTGCTTGACTTTGACATGCGGGCACGCGGTGCCTCAACACCTGTGAAGCAAATCATCGCCGGCAAATCGTTCCATCGTCCGCTGGGAGGAATCGTCGGTGTCTCCGGTATCGGCCGGCAGGCATGGCTCAATTCCCCGCTTGCTCCCGCAAATCTCTACGCCTTCGGCCGCCTCGCGTGGAATCCAAACCTCACCCCCGAGCAGATCGCCGACGAGTGGACCCGCCAGACCATTTCCAACGACCCTGCCGTTGTTCGCACGGTCACAAAAATGCTGATGCAGTCGTGGCCCGCGTATGAAAGCTACACGGGCCCGCTCGGCCTTCAGACCCTGACCGATATCACCGGCAGCCACTACGGGCCCAACATCGAGTCCAGCGAAAACAATGGCTGGGGCCAGTGGCACCGCGCCGATCACGAAGGCGTCGGCATGGATCGTACCGTAGCAACCGGCACCGGCTTCGTCGGCCAGTACTCACCGGAGGTCGCGAAGCTCTACGAGTCCGCCGCCACCACCCCCGACGACCTTCTCTTGTTCTTCCACCATGTCCCCTACACCTGGAAACTCCACAACGGAAAAACCGTAATCCAATACCTCTACGACTCCCACTACGATGGCGCGGCACAGGCCGCGAAGTTTGTAGACGACTGGACAAGTCTCAAAGGTCGCATCGATCCGGAACTTTATGCAGACATGCTTCCGCGCCTTCAATACCAGGCAGGACACGCCATCGTCTGGCGCGACGCTGTAACGCAGTACTTTCTCAAACTCAGCGGCATCCCCGACCAGCAAGGCCGCGCCGGACACTATCCCAACCGCCTCGAAGCCGAAGACGCCCGCCTTACCGGCTATAAAGTCATCGAAGTAAATCCGTGGGAAGATGCCAGCCGAGGTAAAGCCGTCTCATGCGGCGACACCTCATGCTCCGCGGAATGGACCTACAACGGCGCTTCTGGCCGCTTCAACATTGCCGTCGAGTACTTCGACATTCAGGGAGGGGCAGCTAAATTCGCGCTCACCATCAATGGACAGCCGGCAAGCTCAGACGCCACCTGGTCCAGGCGATGCCACTCTGCCCACTTCTCGTCCTCATGCCGACAACTCTATTCGCCACATCATCCACAACATCGCGCTCAAACCCGGAGACGCGATTCGCATCAGTGGCACGCCCGAGGGTCCAGATCCTGCAGCCCTCGACTATATAGAGATTCTCGCCGCCACTCCGTAACTTCGGGACCTCAGCCTTGCTGCAGTCTGATCGTGACAAGGGTAAGGCGGGCGACGCCGAGATTCATTGACATTTCCTCCACCGCGCTATATTCCCAACCTATGGTCCGCCTTAGTGTTCTTTACCCCGCTGCGTCGGGGTCCACCTTCGACTGGAGCTACTACCTGGGTCCGCATCTCGTGCTTGCGCGTCAACTCCTCTCGCCCCGGGGCCTGGTGCGCATCGAGGTGGACCGCGGCATGGGAGCATTCCCGCCCGGAACGCCCTCGCATTACCATGCGATCGGCCACCTATATTTCGAGACGATGCTGCAGCTGGACACCGCTCTTGCCGCTACCGCACCCGAACTCGTTGCGGATCAGCGCAAATACTATAGCGGCGAATCCGTTGTTCAGGTCAGCGAAGTCGTTCCCGTTTGAGCGATAATTTGCTGCAATAAGCCAATGGCCACATCTCTCGGTTTCTCCAACGAAGTCTTTGCACAAATGCAGCCGGAGTTGCTCGCCGGTGAATCCCTACTTTGGGCCGGCCAGCCGCTCAGAAAGGTCATTTTCCACCAGCGCGACCTGTTCGCTATTCCATTTAGCCTGCTGTGGGGTGGTTTTGCCATCTTCTGGGAGTGGGGAGTGACAGGCCACTTCGGCAGCTCGACAGGTCAGCATTCCGCGCCGGCCTTCTTCGAGTTGTGGGGAATACCTTTCGTCCTGATCGGCCAATACATGATCTGGGGGCGCTTCTTCTACACCGCGTGGAAGAAAGGCAGGACCTATTATGCCGTCACCAACAAGCGCGTCATCGTTGTGAGCAGTGGTCTCAGCAGAAAGCTTATTGATGGATATCTGCGAAATCTCGATTCGGCGTCTCTGACGCTGCGTTCTGATGCCATTGGCACCATCGAATTCGCGTCGGCGCCGTTGGCTCTCTCAAACTGGGGTTTCGGCCAGCGCAATCGCACCAACCAGATTGACATTGACCTTTCCAGCCTTGCGTTTTTCGATATCCCGGATGCCCGCGCCGTCTACCAACTCATCCAAAGCCAACGAGAGCAGGCTACGAAGCCCAGCGACTGAAGAGGTTCGATTCCGAGGGCCGACAGCGCTATGATTCCTCCGTGCAAATCCTTCGAAGAAACACCCGCACGAATATCACACTGATTACTGCTTTGCTGATCTTGGTCTCAATCCCTCAAGCGCAGTCTCCTACCGCTCAGTCCGCAGTCCTCCTCCACGACCTCACAGGCGACTTTGCTCGGCTCGCCCCTCAGACCATTCGCCCCGCTGACGGATACATCAAGTATCCCTACCTGATCCCCGCCGGGTACTACAACCAGATGTGGGATTGGGATGGGTTTTTCATTGGCCTTCATTGGGCAAACCAGGATCCCGCCAACGCCAAATATCTGCGTGACTGGGTGCTTGGTTTCGCCGGCGCAGTTGATGAAGAGGGCTATGTCGCCGGCTGCATCACCCCTAAGGGACCGCGTCCCCTCTTCGGTAAGTTCGCCATGAAGCCCTTCCTCGCACAAGGTGCTGTCATTGCCGCGGAAGACCTGAAGGACTACGAATGGATTCGGCCCGTGTGGCCGGCGATGAAGCGCGTACTCGAATACCGGCGCCGCACGCAATATGACGAAACATGGAAGCTCTGGTTCTGGGACAACGCCATGCAGTCCGGCGCCGACAACAACGCTGCCCTTACAAACGACGTCAACGACCGCAGCGCCATCATCGCTGTCGATGCCTCTGTTTACGCCATGCGGGAATATCTGGCGATGGCGGCAATCGCCGATCATCTCGGCGATCCAGGCGATGCGAAGCAATATCGAGCCGAGGCACTCGACACTCGCCATGCCATCGTTGGTCAACTCTGGTCTCCGCGCGATGCCATGTTCTGGAATCGCCGCCGCGACCGCGGTTCCATCGTCCGCGTGGTTGCCTGGTCAAACTTCCTTCCGCTGGTCGACGGGCTGCTTCCGCGCGAAGAAGGCCGTCGCATGATCTCGGCCTACCTGCTCAACCCGACACAGATGCGCGCCGATCATGGATTGCGCAGCCTATCCCGCTTCGACCCCTCCTACAACAACCAGGCCATCATCAATCCTTACTCCAACTGGCGCGGCCCTGTCTGGATCAATGCCAACTTTCTCGACTGGATCGCTCTGCGCCGCTACGGATTCAACGACGAAGCCCACTGGCTAGCCATCACCCTTGCCGCCGACATCCACCGCGACATCGCAAAGTGGGGCTCAATGCATGAAGACTACGACGCCGAGACAGGCGATGGCCTTGCACCCACGGTTGCGCAGTCTCCCGGCGGAAAATTCGCCGGCTTTGTCGGCTGGAATTTGCTGGCACAGGACATGCTGCAGTGTGAAGTTACTCAGCAACACTGCATGACTCTGGCCATCAGCAACACGCAATAAAAACGCGACCGAATGGCTGCGCATTTTAGAAGTGGGAAAGCGCATTTACTCTAGATAAACTCTTTCTGATATTCCCTGGAGGATCATGTCCCGCAATCCCGCGCTTACTCGTCGTAACTTCCTTGGCGCCGCCGCAGCGGTTGTCGCTGCTTCCGCCGTTCCATCGCAAGCCGCGCAGGCCGGCGGCGGCGGGCATGTTCCGCAGGCGATCGCTGCGCTGCAAGACCTCTCCGGTCAAGCTCGCCCATTCTACCAACGCCGAGCGCCAGGGCCGCATCGAGCGAGCCCGGCAGCTCATGACCTCCGCGAAGATCGAGGCGATCGTTCTCGCCAACTCCACCAGCTCTTCTGTGTATTTTGCCAACCTGCACCTTTACGGGGGAGAACGCCTCTGGGCTCTCGTTCTACCGGCGCGTTCCAAACCTTTCCTCGTCTGTCCCGCCTTTGAGGAGGGTCGCGCGGGCGAACTGCTGGCTGCCGGTCCGCTCGCCGGCAACGTCGATGTCCTGACGTGGCAGGAAGATGAAAGTCCCTATGTGGCATTCGGGCGAGGGCTCAGCGAGCGCGGTCTTACCGGTGCCACCATTGGCCTGGACGAGCACATGGCCTTCGTATTCGCGGAGGGCATTCGCGCGGCCAATCCGCATCTTAACCTCGTTTCTGCGACGCCTATAACCGCAGGATGCCGCATGATCAAAGACGCGCATGAGGTCGATTGCATGCGCCTCGCCTGCCGTGCCACGTTGCTGGTCTACCGCGCCGTCGCTCAATCACTGCAAGTCGGCATGACAACGTCTGACGTTCACGGGCTCATTGCCGCCGCCTACCAGCGCGTGGGGTTCCAAGGCGAAGCCAGCCTCAACGTCGATGAATTCACGGGAGTGCCTCACGGCTCGTCCAAGCCGCAAACTCTGCGCGAGGGGTCTATCCTCATGCTCGACGACGGCTGCTCCGTCGAGGGCTATGAATCCGACATCACGCGCACGTTTGTCCTGGGCAAACCGACAGAGAAGATGAAGTCCGTCTTCGAACTCGTCCAACGCGCGCAGTCTGCCGCGCTCAAGACGGCTCGTCCAGGTATTCCCGCCGCGGATGTAGACGCCGCGGCGCGCAAGGTCATCGTCGATGGTGGATACGGGCCGGGCTTCAAGTACTTCACCCATCGAGTCGGCCACGGCATCGGTATGGACGGCCACGAGTGGCCCTACTTCGTGCGCAACAACATGTTCGGCTGGGATCTTGCTCCGAAACTGCAAGCGGGCATGACCTTCAGTGATGAGCCCGGAATCTACATCCCCGGCCAGTTCGGTATCCGGCTCGAAGATGACTTGCTTATCACGCAAGATGGTGCTGAACTTCTTACCCCGCAGTGTCCTTCGCTGGAAGATCCCTTTGGCAACGTGCTGTAGGTCTTCAGGCCCGACAGAAGAGTATGCCGTGAGTGCCCCGGTGCTCGATTCGGAGACGTGAAAAGTGGGAATTCAGTCCGCGACCTTCACCATCTTTACCACCGGCAGAGCCTCGCCATTCTTCAATGGGACGGTGATTCGTTCCGTCTCCACGTATCCTTTCAGCCGGTACAGCGGCACGCCGGTTAATGTCGAACCCATCTCGAACCGTTTGAATCCATCAGCCCGCGCCGCGTCTTCCACCGTAGCCAGAATCAGCGACCCCAGCCCTCGCCGCGCAAAGTCCGGATGAACAAAAATTGCCCGCACCTTCGCCGCATCGGTGGAGGGATCCAGCAACTCCGGTTCGCGTCCCGGTCCGCTATCCGCGCCAAAGAGCGTCTTCCGCTTCGACCACCCGCCGCATCCTGCCAGACGGCGCGTTTCTGACTTTTCGACAGGTTGTTCGGCGATGAAATACGTCCGATCCTGGATCAACTGCGTATCCAGTCCAAGCACCGTTCCCAGCGCGCCTTCGATTTGGGCCGGCGTATAGTCGACTGCCTCTCCACCCCAACGACATAGGCCCGTCGTCGGGGACCCCGTGCACAACCCGCGCACCGAGGCCTCAATCAACGCATGCAGCGCAGGAATATCCTCCTCCGTCGCAAGGCGCAATCGAAATGCAGCTTCCATATTTCTATTTTGCGGGATTACTGATTCGTGACGATCTTACGGGCGCGCTCATAAGATCCTAGATTGTAAGAGTTCTTGAATCCCATATCCGTAAGCTTCTTCTTAGCCAGATTACTTCGAACGCCGGTCGAGCAATGCAACAAAAGCACCTTGTTCCTGTCTCGGATAACCGACAAGGCCATCATCTCAACGCGATCCAGGGGAATGTTGAAAGCCTGCATGATGTGTCCCGACTCGAATTCGTCCATGCTCCGCACGTCGATCAGCATCGCGCCATTCCTCAAGAACTCCGAGGCTTCCTTCGATGAAATCTGGCTGGAACGCTTCATCGACATGTAGCCGATGGCCAGAACGAGAACGACTCCAAATGGTATCCACGACATAGCTTCAGTTTACCGCCTTTTATCAGACCTTTGGATCAGGTCCCGACACACGTTTATCCACATGCAGTCTAGCTTCAGATTTTGCTTCTTGATCCTTCTTGATCAAGGATGGTTCAAGCCTGTACGCGCTGAAAGGTCAGGCCTTCGCGACATCCACCAGGACTGAGTAGAAGGTGGCTCCCGCTCCAATGTCTGTCAAACGCTCGCTCGTCAAAGCGTTGACTGTCGCGCCCTCTTTGTTGAACTTGGCCCAGTCCATTCGTCCCGCGACCACGCCTTCCGGAACGCTACCATTTACAAGAGCAGTCAGTATAATCTCGCCGCGATCGTTCCACACCCGTAATTTGTCGCCGTCTACGATTCCGCGAGCGTTTGCGTCTGCTGGATGGATTTCCAGCCGCTGACTGGTGCGCGCCTCCATCTTGCGGTGTCCGTCGAGATTGGCAAAGGTCGAATTCATGTAGTTGTCGGCCTTGCGGCTCAGGAACTCCAGCGGATAGCGCTTGGCACCTTCACCCCACCGTGACTCGACCGCAGGCTGGAAGGCCGGGAGCGGATCGTCTCCCTTCTGTGCCAGGGTCTGCGAGTAAAACTCGATCTTCCCTGACGGAGTCGCCAGCATTCCAGAAGCGAACGGCATGAAAGGCGCGGCCTCAGGATCGCGGTGGAACGCCAGTGGAATGTGACCCTGCTCGCGCAAATCCTCCAGGCTGATGTGCTGCATCTCAGCATTTTTCGAGCGGCCGTCGAGCCCCACCGCCAGCGCCTGACGAATCAGCTGTTCTTCGGTATCGCGGAAGCAGGTCTCGGTGAAGCCCATATACTGTGCGAGCTGACCGAAGAGCCATACGTTGGAGCGCGCCTCGCCGGGCGGCTCAATGGCCTGTTGGGACAGCTGCACAAAGTAGTGTCCGTATGCGCCCTGAATGTCGGTGTGCTCCAGAAACGTCGTCGCCGGGAGCACGTAGTCGGCATAATCCGTCGTGTCGTTGAAGAACAGATCGTGCACTACGGTAAACAGATTTGGCCGCGCGAGCCCCTTCCGAACCGCGTTCTGGTTCGGAGCCACTGCTCCCGGATTCGAGTTATACACAAATAGCGCCTGGACGGGAGGACCGTCTTCAGCGTTCGCATTTGTCCCCTGGCCAAGTTCGGTGAGTGCTTGCCCGAGTTGCGACATATTCACGGTCCGCGCCGGACGTCCAAGAGGCGAGTCCAGCGCCAGGTCCATTCGCTCCAACTCCCGCTTGTTCCATGCGAACGCGCCGGAAGTCGAGAGCGAGCCGCCTCCTCCACGGTATTTCCATGCGCCTGTCAGCGCCGGGAGCATGGCAATTGCCCGTACAGCCGTGCCGCCGTTCTCACTGCGCTGCACGCCATAGTTCATGCGCAGGGCCGCAGGCCGCGTGGTTGCGTACTCGCGCGCCAGTTGTTCAATTTCGCCGGGCTTCATACCCGTCCACGCCGCCACGCGCTCCGGAGTGTACTCACGCGCACGCTCAGCGAGCTGTTCAAAGCCGTGGGTCATCCCGGCAATGTAGGCGCGGTCTTCGAGGCCTTCGCGCAGGATCACGTGCATCATTCCGAGCGCCAGGGCCGCATCCGTCCCCGGCCGAATTGCAATGTGCCAGTCGGCCAGCGCGGCTGTGCGCGTCTTGTATGGGTCGATCACAACAAGACGTGCCCCGTTGCGTCGCGCCTGGTCCACCATCGGCCACAGATGAACGTTATTGCCGTGGATGTTCGCGCCCCAGGCGAGGATCAGCTTTGCCAGCTTGTAGTCTTCGGTGGGCGTCCCCAGCTTTTTTCCATACACCAGGTTCCACGCGACCCCGCCAGCTTCAGAGCAGATGGTGCGGTCGAGTTGGCTGCCGCCCAGGCGGTGAAAGAAACGCCGGTCCATCGACCCGAACCCCAGCACGCCGATCGTCCCCGCATAGCTGTAGGGCAAGATTGACTCGGGCCCAAATTCGTCGCTGATCTGCTGAAGTCTCCCAGCAATGGAACTCAGGGCTTCATCCCAGCTGACGCGCTCAAAGGCTTCGTGTTCCAGACCACGTTGCAGCGGACCTTTGGCAGCGCCAGCTTTCCGTTTCAGCGGATAGAGAATCCGTTGTGGCGAATACACCCGGTCTAGATATTTGGCTACCTTGCCGCAAAGGAACCCCTGCGTCACAGGTTGCGAAGGATCGCCCTGCAGTTTTACCGCGCGCCCATCCGCGTCCACGGTCACCAGCACGGCGCAACTGTCCGGGCAGTCGTGCGAACACACCGTATGCACCACGCGAAAAGGGGAAGTCTCAGCGATAGCCGCCATTGTTTAGATTGTAGGACAAATCCAATTCCGGCATGAGTTGCGCTTTGGCGGGATCATTAATCGTCATTCAGCAGGGAAAAGGATCAACGGGAAGAAGCACGTTGTAATCTTTCCAAGTACTCTCCTACTTCGCCGGAGGCCCGCCCATGAAAAGACTTCTCCTCACAGCACTTCTCAGTCTTTGTGCCACCACTTGTTTGACCGCCCAGACCGCGCCGACTGCCGCCGTGTCCGCCGCGGCAGAGGGCGAAATCCACGCCGCCATCAACGCTCAGACTGAGGCGTGGAACCGGGCCGATATTTCGACCTTCATGCAAGCCTACGAGGACTCGCCCGACACAACTTTCATCGGTGCGACGCTGGGCAAAGGCTATCAGCCGATCCGCGAACGTTACATGCGGAACTACACCAACGCGGAACAGATGGGAAAGCTTACTTTCAGCGACCTCGATGTCCGGCTGCTCCCTTCCGGTTGCGGCAAATTTGAAATCGCACTCGTCACCGGAAAGTTCCACCTGGAGCGCACCGCCCATGGCGACGCCAAAAAGGATGAAGGCATCTTTTCACTTGTCTGGCGCAAAGGGCCGCACGGTTGGAAGATCATTCTCGATCACACCAGCTAAAACCTATTCCCGCGCGCACAATAATTGTCTTGCCTGCGCCAGTAGGGAAGTTGCATACTTCCGCAAGTCTTCCCCGCTCGAACGGAACAAGGGTTTGTTCATCAGGCTCGCGGCGAAGATCATTGCGTCTCGGCCCACCCGTAGTCATTGAAAGTTGTCGACAAAGGGAGGTCTCCTTGTACGATTTGTCGCCGCGCGATCTCACGCTCAAAGCCCAAAAGCCAAATCCACCTCCGAGGCATCGCTGGGGTATCCTAGCATTCGCCGCTATGGCCGCTGTGTTCTGTACGGGAGCCTCATCTCCCGCCGGCTGTGCACCCGGCTCTGCCCCCTTAGGAAATATTGGTCCATCCAACGCCGAACTTGCCGGCGCCGTTATAGGCGTTGGTGCAGTCATTGCTGTGGCCATTATTGTGCCCGTCGAAATCAGTCGCAGCCATCACAACATCACTGGATGCGTCGTGGCGAGCCCCAGCGGGCTCGAACTCCAGACCAGTGACGCGAAAACATACGCGCTTGAAGGGGACGCGGCCAGTATCAAGGTTGGCGATAAGGTCAAGATCCACGGGACAAAGATAAAGAAGACCAAGGATGCAAGTGGGCCCGGCGTTTTCAAGGTAGAAAAGCTCAGCCGGAACTACGGCGCTTGTCCGATAGGATCCTCGCCGACCTCGCACTAGGATCGGCGCCACGCAAAAGAGCCGCCTTGATGACAGGCTTTCTGCGAGAAGTGCACACAACGCTCCTTCATGGCCGCTTTTTCCTCGAAAATTTATCGGACCAGGTTGTCCTCTTTTTGCTATCCAAACCCTCGGTTTCTGGGGGCTTCTTATTCTCTTTAAGTTCCGCAATCTTGCGGCGCATCGATTCCTTCAACTCAATGACGGATGGCTCATTCTGATCGAGGTCCTGCCTCTGCTCCACGAGATAGAGGGTTGTCTGTAAAATCTCCGCCAGCACATCGGCCGAGTTTGATTCCATCGCAATTCCCCCCAGGTCCGACCCCGATCCTGGCGCTCCGATGCGCTGATTAAGCCTTGGTTAGTGACTTTGCCCCGGTTGATCCTGAGTGTGGTGTTTTGCGCAGTGCCGTCAATACGTCCTCAGGATGCAAGGGGCGCTGGAGGAGTTCGAAACCCAATCGGTGGATCATAAGCCTCATCGCCGCCGATACCGGGTGCGCTGTAAACAGAATTACCCTGCATTCCGGATGAAGCACCCGGATTGCCTTGGCAGCCTCAATGCCATCCACCCGGCTCATGCGAATGTCACTCAGCACGACATGGGGCTGAAGCCTCTCTGCCAGTTCAATGGCTTCTTCTCCACTATAAAGAGCCACCGGTTGAAACCCGTTCAATCTCAAAATCTGCGCCAACGTGTCCGCCAATACCCTGTCGTCGTCGATTACGAGCACCGTACACTTATCCGCGGTCATGGATCCTCCTGCGTTCGCTCCCAAAAAACATCCACAACGCAGTCAAAGTCATTGGATGCATTCCGGGAATGGCAGAGACACTTGATCTGAAATGTTGTCTGTGTAATTTCGCCAGCGAAATCAATCACATACGCTATCGTTCTGACGGTTAACAAAACAACCTGAACCGGCTCGAGGGCATCTCTGAAAACGTGCGATCGAGGCTCGAGGGAGGCGCGCGGAAGCTACTACTTATGCTGAGGTGTTGGGTGGATTCCACTATTTCCTGCATTGTTATCAAATCTGATCATCGTTTGAAGAAAATACCTTGTACCGGAGAGATTGTTGGAGTGGCGTCAGAGGCTGACTTGTTCGTTGTGATGCATGTCGATACCGGCCGCCAAGTTGCCCAGTTGATGGAAAGAAGCGGCAAGCATCGGCTCTTTGACGTACCGTTCTCCCGCCTCCGCATCTTCAATCGCAATTTGGCTGAAGCTATCCGCAGCTTCCTCGAATTGAGGGAGGATGCTGAAAGACACGAGGCCGGGTTCTGAAATTCCTCGAAACGCCGCCAGCATCGCCGGCGAGATCTGACAACCGTGAACGGGGACTATAGACTTCAGCCATGAGCTGCATCTTTTGCCAGATCATTGATGGAAGCATTCCTTCCAAAGCCGTCTACCAGGATGACAAGTGCTATGCTTTTGCCGACATCAATCCCCAAGCCCCTGTGCACATCCTCATCGTTCCGCGCGAACATGTGGCCTCGATCGCTCACGCCGGGAAAGAGCACAATTCGTTGATTGGGCATCTGCATTGGGTTGCGGCTGAGATCGCTCGTTCAAAAGGGTTGGAGAAGGGCTATCGCACCGTCGTGAATACTGGCGAGGACGGCGGCCAGACCGTCGACCATATCCACGTGCACCTGCTCGGCGGCCGTCACCTGACGTGGCCGCCAGGCTAGTCATTTGGGCGAACCCTCGAATTTGCGCAAAAAATAGAAAGGCGTCCGTGCAGCGGACGCCTTTCGAGTTCAACCAGCTAGTTAGACCGGTTTTCACATCGGTTGCGGTATGTTGTCTTCTTCCTCTTCCAATCCATACCTGCGCAGCAGGTTTGGCAGGCTCTGCGAGAATGCTGAGCGCGGCATTACCGTGTCGCACCCGGATTCAATGGCCTTCATCTTCAGGTCGCCCTGCAGATGATTGAGGAATCCGATAATCGAAGTCGCTTTCTTGAATTTGGTCTTGAATTTCGGGATCAGCGTCATCGGCTTAGCATTCAGGTTGTTCAGATCGAACACCACAAGCGTCGGGGCCTCGGGAGAATCGATGATGCGCGAAACAGTCTCTTTTTCGCCCTTCACAAACTCCACCTTCACGCCCAATTTTCGCGCTGACTCCTGGATCTTTGCCTGGAAGAACAGGTCATCGATGAAGCAGAAGATTCGCGTCGGCGCGTCCGCCTTCACTGGAACCGTCGGTGATCCTACATTGGCGTCGCTGTAGTAGCCGTGATGTCCATTGCCGTGGGTAGGAATCGTCGAAGGAGGGCCGTCGGCTACGTTACCGTTCACGATGCGATAGCTGTGGTCCATTGGACCGACAAAAGTGCGCGGTCCCCTTTGTCTTTCCTTGCGTCGGCCATTGCCATTGTTGTGCTGAGGAGCGATGCTGTTGCCCGGGCCGGGCTGCGGCGCGCCGCTTTTCTGCTGGAAGAACTTCTTCTTCTTCCGGTGACGGCCAGATCCTTCTTTGGGCGGACCACCCTGCTGCCGCGGCGGCTGTGGCTGAGGAGCCTGCATCTGCGGCTGAGCCGGCTGAGTCTGGCTCGGCTGCAACTGACCCTGCGGCTGAGCACCTGGCTGGTTAATTTTGTTTTTGCGACGACGCCTGCGGCGCCGATGTCCTTGCGACTGTCCCTGGCCGTTGGCCGGGGCCGACCCCAGCTCGGGCTGGGGCACCGTCGGTTCTGTTGTCATGCGTGCACTTCCTGGCACATTGCTGTGGATTGCATTAGTCTCTTGCTTCAGCTATTTCATTCGTGAGGCTGCTGAATCTCTATCTCGCTGGCGCTCGCCCGGATGACACGGGAGGGTGCAACGCGTGGCTTTCCGCTGGTTGACGCCTCGCAATTTGTCGGGGGAACCGTTTCCTGAACGCAATCGACCTCGACATTTGTGTATCTACGACGCGCTAACAGTGGGTGAACCCTTTCTTGCCCAGTGCATCGCGGCATTCTCTCCTGCCTGTCAACGATCGCTCGTCACCAGGATCCCTGCGGAAAATGCTCGCTAATCCTTCGATGCAGCTCCGGGGCCAAACATCTATTCGAAACGCTCAAGCCTTTTTGCCCCGACACAACCTGCAAGAGCATTCTCCGGGTGTGTGGATCGGAACGATTCGGCCAGCGTTTCCTGGGGTGATGCCCGTCCTATAGGATTCTTCGCTGCTTTCCGCCTGATTTGCCGGTTATGCCTGCGAAGTCTCTTTTGTCAGTGGCGAGCCGGCTCTACCTAATTCAGGTGGTCGCTTCAGCCGCTGGATAGGCAACTTCGATACTACAGACTGTCGTGCCGTGGCGCAAGTGATCTGCGCAAACCTCAGTACAAGCGTAACTGCCTAGGAACCCCGGTGATTCAGCTCTGACTGAACGCACGAAACGCCACTCGTAAGTGGCGTTTCGTGTCCCTGCGCTGGTCACTGGCCTCCCAGCAAATTATGGGCGGTGGTTGTATCCACCGCGCCTTCCACAGGCTCTCCCGGCCGGTCTACCGCTTCTTTGGCGGCTGCTCTTGCCGAGCGTCTGCTGTTTTTGCGGGCTGGCCGGAATTTTCCCAGCAGCCGGTACATCACTGGCACCCTCTAATTAGCAATCAGCGTGCCGTTCTCTCCCTTGTTTAGTTTCATGCGTTTACACAATGGAAAGTTGGTCGACCGTTTGAATTCCAGTAAACCGGCGCGACTCCACTTCAAAAAACAGTAGATTCGCGATTCTCGTCCGCGTCCTATTTCTGACAATTCGGACAATAGTGAGTGCTGCGACCGGCCACCACAATCCGCTTGATCGTTCCTTTGCACTGTGAGGCACGGTTCTCCGGTTCGCTGATACACGCGATGCTCCAATTGAAAAAAGCCGCGCACGCCTTCGGCGTCTACGTAGTCTGAAACCGAAGACCCGCCCAACCGGATTGCATGCTCCAGAACTTCGCGCAATGCTCGCCGCAGTTTCTCGAGTTCAACGCGCGTCAGCCGTCCCGCACTCCGCCGGGGGCGAATTCCCGCGCGAAACAGGCTTTCGTCCGCATAGATATTCCCCACCCCTGACAGCAATGACTGGTTGAGCAGTGCGGCCTTGATGGCCAGTTTGCGGCCTCGAAACAGATTCGCAAACTCCTCCGCGTCGATCGATAGAGGCTCCGATCCTTTAGCGATGAATCCGTTTTCCTTCTTCCCGGTGGCATCGCGCAAATTTTGAAAATCAAGCCTGCCAAATCGCCGCGGATCCACAAACCGAATCTCGCGGCCGCTCTTGAGCGTCAGCCGCGCATGCGTGTGTTTCGCGACGGGCGCCTCCGGCGTCGTCACCAGCAGCCGTCCCGTCATGCCCAGGTGGACAATCCACTGTGCTTCAATTTCGCCGTTTTCAGGCGACGCAGATGCGTCAGCGGAACCGACCTGTCCGGGCTCCAAGTTCCATGACGATGTGTTTTCCGGTGCGATGGACCGACAGGATTCGTCGCCCCAACAATCCTTCCGCTTGCCTGGCCGCCGGAGTCTTGTACGGCTCGCGATGCGAGCCAAACCATGCGTCCACGATGCGGTCGCCGCGCACTCGCGCATCCACGCCGCGCGCCACTGTCTCCACTTCGGGCAATTCAGGCATCGGCTTATTTTAGGGGATTTTTGATGGACTGCACTTTTCCCGGGCATTCGCAGGACGGACTGCATTATTGCTGAGATTTGCGGTGGTCGCCGGGCTGCTTGATCTTACTTGCTTCAAAGCTAACGATTCGCCAAACTCCGTGCGGGTCTCGCACATAAACGCGGGTATATCGGTAGCTGCCGGAGATGTCACCGTCGGGACCGGATCCTGCGACTTCCGCACGCGAGGTCACCAGCGCGGTGGTCCCGTACAGGCGAATCTTGCGGTCACTCAGGTCAATTGCTTTGAAGTGGACGTTCCCCGCACGAAGGCTGGCGAGAGCCTGCTCTTTCGATTGCAGAATTCCCGTGGGAGTGATGGCCATGTAGTCGTCGGCGAGCAGCGCGTCCATGGCCGAGATATTCCCTTTTAATACCGCGCTTCGCCAAGTATCTTCAAGACCCTCAATCTGGTGACGGGTCTCGTGTTTCTCGGCCCGCCCCATGGCGGCCATTGAAGCGGCTCCGCCCAAAATAATGAAAACGGCAACGCCCATCGCCACACAGCGGTTCCAATGGCCACGCGAGGATACATTGTTTATTCCCATCGGCGTAACGGATAGTAGTCCGGAAGTGTGGCGCGGGTCAATGTGTGGCGTGCTCATTCGTGGATAGCAAACATCCTTACGGTCATCAGATGATGTGACCAAAGATACAGTCCTTGGATCTGTTGATCCCACAAAGAAGTCGATTGTCCTATTCGCGCGAGATGGATTGCCTACTCGATTCTTCCAGAACGGTCCTATATAGCCAGCCAATTGTCCGTGCCTGGTCTTCTTTTCTTGAAGGCGCAAACAAAGATTGAATGTCAGCAGATTCTTCTGCATCTTTGCATTGAATCGAACCGATGTCCTGCATGCAATTGTGAATTTCGGGTGAGAGCCTGATCCCGTAACGCTTTTCAATCGCAATCAAAAGATCGATGCCCGTCTTCCCATTCACTCTGACGTCGCGCAAAAGCTGAGTATCGGGATCGATGCGCTGGTCCCGCTTCAATCATGCTGAAACCCGGACCAGTTCCGCCAACTCCTCAAAGGATGGAAATTTCATCGCGCAACCCCCGACGGGCGCATGCTTCGGCGATTCAAGACTCAACTACTGCTTACGCGAGCGCGGCTAAATCTTCGCGGTTACGCTCGAGCATCTTCTGATAGAGGCCGGCAACAGCGTACTTCTTAAAGTGCGGCGATTGGCGGTGCGCCTCTTCGGCCTTCTGGTCCTTGTACTGCTCGTAGATCAGCACCGTGGATGTCTCGCCCTGCACCCAGTGCGGAATGTAGCTGACGCATCCGGGCTCCTGGCGCGACGCCGCGGTGAGTGCTTCAAGAATCTCGGCAATCTCCGCTCGATCTTCCAGGGCAAACCTCATCCGGACAGTAAAGCTGATCATGGGAAGCACTTCCTCACGCCGGGTCGCACGCCGGGCCAGTCAAATTCAGTTTACGCGTGAATCTTGTCGAGCGCCGCAGCAAATTCCGGCAGCATCATGGTCTGCTCGCGATCGGGCCCGGTAGAAACCATGCCGATTTTCGCGCCGCTCTCGCGCTCTTGAAAGCGTAGATACTCCTGCGCGGCTTTTGGCAGCTTATCAAATTCCGTAATGCCCTCTGTGGAAGAACGCCATCCCTTCAGCGTCGTGTAGACAGGCTTGATGCGCTCGAGCCCCTGCACATCCGCGGGAATCTCGTCGCTGACCTTGCCGTCGACCTCGTAGCCGATGCAGATGGGAATTTCTTCGAGTTCATCCAGCACATCCATCTTGGTGACGACCAGCCATTCGGCGCCGTTGACCAGGTTGGAGTAGCGCAGCAACGGAATGTCGAGCCATCCGCAGCGCCGCGGACGCCCGGTGACTGCGCCGTATTCGTTGCCGCGCGCGCGGAGTTGATCGCCGATCGGATCGTGAATCTCCGTCGGAAACGGTCCTTCGCCGACTCGCGTGACATAGGCCTTGGTCACAGAGATCACCGTGCCGATTGCCGTTGGGCCTACGCCGGTTCCTGTCGCCGCGCCGCCGGCCGTTGCCGAGGAGGACGTTACAAACGGATAGGTTCCGTGATCGATGTCGAGCATCGTGCCCTGCGCGCCTTCAAACATTACGGAGCCGCCGCCGGCGATGATCTGGTGCAGAAGCCGGCCCGTGTCGGCGACAAACGGACGCACTTCTTCCGCGGCCGCAGCATATTCTTCGTACATCTTCTCCGGCTCCAAGGGATCGGTGCCGAAAAGCGCATGGGCGATGGCATTCTTTTCGCCGCAGGCTGCTTCAATGTGCTGCCGCAGCAGAGAGGTATTCATGAGATCGACGATGCGCAGACCGCTGCGCGCCATCTTGTCTTCATACGCTGGGCCGATGCCACGGCTAGTCGTGCCAATGCGCTTGCGTCCCGGTGCGCTTTCTGCCGCAAGCTCGATCATGCGGTGGTAGGGCAAGATGACCTGTGCGCGGTTGGAGACAAAAAGCCGTCCATCGACTTCGACGCCGAGGCCGCGCAGCTTGGCAACTTCCTTTAAGAAGGCAATCGGATCGAGCACTACACCATTGCCGATAACGCCCTTGCAGCCCGGCCGTAGCACGCCACAGGGAATGAGCTGAAGCACGAACTTCTGCTTGCCATGGATTACGGTGTGACCGGCATTGTGTCCGCCGGCATAACGCGCCACGGCGCTGAAGCGCTCGCTCAGCACGTCTACAATCTTGCCTTTTCCCTCGTCGCCCCATTGGGCGCCCAGTATTACTGCCGTCTTCGCTCGCATCCCTGCTCACTTCCTGAAAAATTACACAAATTGACCCGCCGCAGCTCTTGAACTGAGCCAGCTACGCGCGGGAAAAGGTGGCGCGATGGCTTGAGCGCCACGAACGATTTTAAACCCTGAGTTCAAAGGAGGCTGTGAGAAGAAGCGGTTGTGGAGGTCGGATTTCGGTTGCGAAGAACGTACCTTACCGGCTGCGGGTATACCCATTGCAAGACGGCTTGGCTTTTCGATTCAGGCGCTTAGGCGCGAATGCGCGATTCTTAGTTTGACGCGCAGAACCGGCTCAGAGAAGAGCGCAACTAAACCGCCCGGTGTTTGTTGGTGCTCTCCGAAGAAATCGCGGATTGGGGACGTTTCTTTCTGCGTTTATTGAGCAGGCGGCGCTGTCGCCTGCGTTGGTGGTTGCACCAGCTTGTAGCCTGCCGGGATGTCGAAATGAGAAGGATCGACGGGTGCGGACGAGAAGTTCGAAGTGGTAATTTGCGTCTCCATCAATATGGATGCCGCTGCCTGCGCCTGGGCTGGGTTCTGATCCTGGGTGGGTGGTGGGGCCTGCTGCTTCTTTTTGCCGAAACCGCCAAATCCTCCCAGTCCTCCCAAATGGCTGGTGAGGGCTGAAGTCATTCCTTCCTTGGCCCCTTCCTTTGCCACGTCTCCGGTGGTCGGCCCGGCCGGAGCGGCGGGTGTGGGCGCTTCGGATGCAGCCGGCAGGGGCTGGCCGTTCACGGTGGTGCCCATGCGCATCACCTGCATGATGGGCACTCCATCCAGCTTCTGCATCTCCTTGGCCATATCGCCGAGAGCCTGCGCCAGCGCCGGGATTCTGCGCCAGCATCTTGCTGAAGTCGTAGCCTAGCCCGATGGTGTTGGAGTCGACCAGCTTCTCCCCCATGCGCTTGTAGAAGTCTCGCACCTGGTCGTAGCCAGGGATTGCCGGCACCATCCACATGTCGTTGGTGATGGCCATGGCGCCGGACGGCTGGGGCTGATCACCGGTGGTGGGGGCGGTACTGGTGGCAGTCATGGTCATGGTGAGGATGGCTTCGTTGCTCTGCAATCCGCTGATCTCTTTCTGGGCTCCGGTCTTGCGGACCTTCACGTCGAAACTCATCTTCACGTTTGGATCGGCGGCTGGTTGCTGGGCAGCGGCTGGTTGTGTGGGCTGTTGCTTCTCCAACTGCGCGCGAGCATTTGCCACCGCCTGCTTGATCTGGTCGAAGGTCATCACCGTATATGTCTTCTTCTGGACATCCACATGGGTGATTGTCTCCTTGTCGAGATCGATGATCTCAATGGATTCGGCAGACACGTTGGCGAGGCGGTTGTCCTTGAGATAGATGCTGGAGACGACAGGGTCGCCCATATGGCGCGCCTGCGAGCTCATAAACCCCACCGACTTCATCATGTGCAGCAGCGAGCCGCCGGTCAATTGCGTGGTTTGCTGGTAGGTGTAGTCAGCGGCATGCAGAGGCGTGACGGCAAGGGAGAGAGCGAGCACGAACGCGGCGCGCTTTGCGAGGGGAAGCATCGGTGAATCCTCCGGGTGGGATCTGCGGCGAGAGGGCAACAGGCAGTCTGACTGGGCCGAAGTGTACCCGCGGAGATAGTGCGCGTCAACGGGAATGCGTTACAAAAGAGCGACGACGCCGCGGTGGCAAATTATTGCTGAAATGCCCATCTAAACGGGCTGAGCAGTTTTCGGTATGGATGGAAACAGGGCACTTACCGCAGAGCCAGTCGCGATGTAGATTCCGCATTTCATGATCAAGCTGGGCGCCTGAGCACATCCCGTAGACGGCCGCGAAAAAACGAGGAAGTGTGCAATATTGGACAGCCCCCCAAGACAAATCAGCGTAAAAGAGAATATTCCTGCTCTTTCCCAAGATTTGCAGGAAATGTGTGCCAAATTCGGAGGCCTTGATTGCCCCTGATGGTCATTCTCGCCATAGGCGTGGATTCTTCATTTCTGGCAAGTCAACGGCCAGTCTGGCAATCTGCTGGATGCTATGTCACCGCCGTGGAGTCGATCAGAGAGGCGATCGACCGATTCCAGGGTGGGGATTTCGATTTGATCCTTCTGGGTTCTTCCATTTCTGTGGAAAGCAGAGAAAGACTGACGTTTCTAGTTCGAGCTTCCGGCTCGCAAATACCGGTGGTATGCTTCGCCGAATCTTGTAACGATCGGGCCGATCTCCTGCATGTCATCGGAGAGTTATTGGCCAAAACAGTCAGAACGAACACAGCAGCGCAAGCAGGGGAAGCAGGGTGACTGACCGTCGCCGATCCCCTAAAGGGTCTGCAGAGGTTTTCAGTGGCGGGTCGCGGAACACTTCAAGACCGAGCGGAGGGTGCGATGAGAAATACCGCTGGATCAGGTTGGGGCCAGGTTTCCGGGGCCACCAGAGCGAGCGATTTTAGCGAACGATTATCGCGGGAAGAGCGCATCGAGCTTGAGTTTCTGAGAAGCCTTTCCAACTACCCACCCGGAACTACTTTGTTCGTTGAGCAACAAGTGCCGGAGCACATCCTGTTTTTAATGACGGGACAGGTGAAGCTCTCTATGAATTCGAGTGCGGGCAGGCGAGTGATTCTCGGTGTCGCCTCGGCTGGAGAAACGCTGGGACTTGCTTCGGCGTTTTCGGGAGGCCGGTACGATATCACGGCAGAGACCGTCTCTCCGTGCACCATCGCGTCCATCGCATGTGGGGATTTTCTTCGGTTCCTGAGGCGCCATCCTGCGGCCTACGTGAACGTGGCGCGTGAGCTCTGCATGGAATGTACTCGAGCATGTACACAAGTGCGAAGACTTGGGCTGACAGTTACGGCGCCGGCGAAGCTTGTCCGGTTCCTGCTGGAGCAATGCGCCGTGGCGCCGCTGTCGGAGGGTGGAACGCGGTTATTCTGTGCGCTCACTCATTCGGAGATAGGCGAGTGTATCGGTGTCTCGCGCGAGACGATCACTCGGCTCTTTTCTGACTTCAGATCCCGGGACCTACTGGAATCTCGAGGATCTACATTGATCGTTTCCAATCGCAGAGCGTTGGAGAGCTATGCCGGAATTGAATGAGGCCTGGAAGCATGCGATGTCAGAAGCGCGACCAACCGCCAGGCGCATTACAGACGGTTAATTGATCTGGGTCTGAAGAAGGAGAAGAATTCCTGAACCCAGTTGTATCCCGCATCGCCCCCAAGTGTAAGCCCAAAGGACTCCATCGCATTTCCCACGGTGTGGGTACTATCAGGCTGCCAGATGTTTCCGATCCCGGCGGAGCCCGCCGCGCTGCCGATGCGAGACCAGGCGAACTGACTACGACCAGAGTCCGACCGGGCGACAAAGGTCTGCACAAGTGCGCTTCCTGTCCGATTGAAGAAGCCTTTTTTGTGGGTGGGGAAATAGCGGGGGTCTTGATGCAGGCCTACTTCCAATCCAAATTCAAGCGTCTGACGCACAACTACGTAGCCATACTCGGAGACGAATCGTTTCCCGTATGCGTCTGCTCCCTGACCCCATTCCTCCGGGAAGTTTGTCCACTGGTCATAGCCGGCAAGGGCCGCCGTCTCGACAATCTTGTACGGTCCGATGGTTTCTACCGCGCTGTACCCAAATTTCTGCTTAAGGGTCAGAGGGGCTATGTTGCGAGGAGCTATAGGAACCGAAACCGGAACCGGGACTGGAACCGAGATTGGGACTGGGGCAGAGGGCAGCGCATTCTGGCCGGACAAAAGCGCCGGGAAGAACAAGGTTGCCAGCGCGACGACTGGGAAGACCTGGTGGCTCACACGAATCTTCAAACTTCTCCTTAAGTGCACAACATGGCGAACGCGAACTGTTGCCGGCTATCGACGCCGGCGTATCGAGTGAGCGATCTACACACTGCGCGCCGGCGGTGCACAATTCGACCACCGCCTCACAACGGGCAACCAGACAACTACTGTTCTTGGAGCCGAGGTTTACAGGAGCCGAGGTTTACAGTCTGTGCGACAAGCTCACTCGCCAGTCGATTCGATATTTCTAAAGTGCAATGGCTATGAATATTAGACCAGAAGTGATCACCTTCAGGTGAGATGCACAAATACCGGTCGGCGTATCTGCACTCATCAAGCCGCGAATTGCACTCCGAGCACAGTGATATCGTCCTCCTGTCCGAACTTCCGCACCTGCGCTACGATCGCTGCCGCATGTTGGCCGCTGATCGCCCGGGCGCGATCGAAACCGAAAAGTTCTTTCGCGAGATTTGTCGCTTCCACCACTCCATCCGTCATGAACATCAGCTTGTCGCCCGGTTTCAGCGCGACGGTTTGCGCGCCATATTCGGCATCGTCGGCGACTCCCAGCGGCAGCGATCCCTCGATGTTCATTTCCATGCTGTTCAAATACGGAGGCAGGTGTCCTGCGTTGGCAATCTTCATCTCTCCACCAGGACTCAGCACCGCGACAACACACGTCGCGAAGTTGCCTCCGGATCGCCCGATCATGCGGCGATTCAGAGTCGCAAGCATTAGTGCCGGATCGAAGCTGTGTTCGGCCTGGTTGCGGATCGCACCCACCAGCACGGCAACGAGCATGGCCGCGCTCACTCCCTTCCCGGAGACGTCGCCGACCACCACCAGCAGGCTGCCGTCGGGTTTTGACAGCGTCTGAAAGAAATCTCCACCCACCGTCTGCGCCGGGCAATACTCCGTCTCGACGGTGAATGCAGGCGACGTGAGGGCCTCCGGAACCAGGACACGCTGCTGCAACTGCTGCGCCTGTTCCATATCCTTCTTGGCCGCTAAGCGTACGAGAGAGTCGCGAACCTGAGTCCGTACAAAACGTCGAAGGGCCATGGCTCCGACCACGATGACCATCAGCATCTGAACAGCGTCATTGATAGCGATGCCAATGCCGAAGGGGAAGAACTGGTTGGGAATATCGAAGGCGTTGACCAGGTAGCCGCTGAACGCGCTGTACGTGCCTAGGAGGATGGGGAGAGCCGCCAGCAGGCCCTCGGTTCGGTCACGGCGAAAGCCTTCTACAAGGATGACGATTGCCAGTAGTTGATAGGGGACCAAAACCCAGATCGAAGCGGCATAAAACCAGTGCAGTGCAGGTTGCGGCACAATCGTCCAGCCAAGATACGGCGATTGCGCGCACAAACCAAGCAGCGTAATAACCGCGGCCAGTCCCCATGCGGCGCGGGGAATCCAGCGCTTTTCGCGCAGCCCGAACCAGTACCACCAGAACATGATCCACAGCGGCAGGATAATTACGGTACGCCAAGTGTCGACCTCAATGCTCACCACTCTGGTGAGAGAAGTGAACACAACCAATAAATTATTGATAACAGTCCAAACCAGCACGAGCACGAGCCACAGCCAAGCGCGCTCCTGCCTACTATAGAGCCACGCCCACAGCGCCAGCGGAGTCGCTAGCAGGAAGAGGAACACTCTCAGCAAGGTCCCAAATTGACCGTGCAGCATCACGTCGACGTCGGCTGACTGCAACTGCTGCACGGTAGAGGCAAGCCCCAGAGATGGCGGCCCGTGCAGCCCACCAACATCGGGATTGCCGAACACAGTGGCGGGGCTCATGTAAATCCGGATTGCGAGCTCGTACATTCCGTCCTGTCCGAGCGGCGGCAAGGCGAAAGAAGCCGGTTGGGAGTAGTACATGGTGATGCGATTTTCTGAGAAATTACCAAATTGCCCTACAAATCGTCCGTTGGCATAGACCTGATAGACGTCATCAAAACCGGCGGGCATCTTCAGCCACAGGGTCTGACCTGCATCCTTGACCCGCAGGCGGAGCCTGTACCAGGCATAACCGCTCAGGTCCGGATAGCCTCTCCGCGTCCATCCCGGCACATAGCCTGAAACGCCTGATAGTAAATTCACGGCTCCGGCTTGCGGAGTGAGATCCATAGCAGCCCAATGCGAATCGTCAAATCCTGGCTGTGCCCATACCGGAGCGCCGTTGGCCCAGGGAGAATCGCCCGGCTGGAACCTCCACGGACCGGTCAGCGCAACCGCCGAAGCGTCTAGCGTGATCGTCTCCGTTGGGGAACCGAGACTGCTTGGGTTAGGTTGAGCCGTGCTGGGGGTCTGCGAAAAAGCCAAAACAGGCAGGGGAAGCAAGGCGAGCAGCAACCCTATTTCTTTCATTGTTGGGAAGAGTAACATCGGCGCGCGAGCAGAGGATACGGCAATTTAGAACGCTTATATGCAACAGGAATTAGGTTAGGCAAAACCCCGGCAAAGTCTTACCGCATCTAATCTGTTCTAAGGCTTTGACGGAGAGTCTTTCTCTCAGCCCGCAATGAGCTGGCCACTCGTTGACCAACCAAAGGCCACCTAAGATTCAAAAATTGCAGGCCGCGAGATGAGGACTAATGCCGATATTGACGAAGCCGTGTAAGGGAAAGCTCAGCGAACAGGCGCAACTTTTACTCCGCAGTGGTCAGGACAGAGCTGATTGGGGGCTCTACCCCTGCGACATTTGCGGTCAGAATGTTGGAGTCGTCGAGGTAAACGGAGTGTGGACTCTGGAGAGACACTGGCCTTCTGTCACCTACAGTCCTCGCAAGCCCAGTGTTAGTCGCTACCATGCGAAAGTGCGTGCCAGCGGCTGAGCTGCGCATGCCGATGCCTAATTGAAAGAGGGACACCATGACGAAGGCGCCGCTGGAAGTTCAGACGCGTACGACCAATGACGCGTTCGGAAAGTTTGCCGCCGCCGCTTCAGGATGGCTGGGGTCGAAGTGGGCGTTTGCGGGCGCGGGCATGATTATCGTGCTCTGGGCAGCAGTGGGCCCGATTTTCCACTTCTCTGATACATGGCAACTGGTGATCAACACCGGCACAACGATCGTCACGTTTCTGATGGTCTTTTTGATCCAGAACACGCAGAACCGAGACGCTCGAGCGATCAACTTGAAGCTGAATGAGCTTATTCGAGCAATCGACAAGGCGCGCGATCAGATGATCGATATCGAGAATCTGAGCGACCTTGAACTCGACGCGTTGCAGGCAAAATACGAAAAGATCAAAGCCGCATGCATCAAGCGGCAGTCCGGCGACCGCCCGGTTACAAGATGTGGTTGAGGGTTCAGAGACGGTTGCGAGCGGTTGAGTGTCCACCTGCAATAGCCAGCTGGCTTTGCGGTGAGCCTAGGACAATTTATTGGGACAGGTGCTTTCGCAACCGCAAGGTTGCGTTTTTCGTAATCGAACGCCAAGGCATCGTCTTCTGCCAGCGATTAACCCTGCCGCACACTCATTTCGTGCACTTGTGCACGCGTAGATGAGAGCAGCTGCCTAGCTGCGCGCAATCCTGACCGCATGGCGGCATGCACTGTGCCCCAGTGACCTGTTACGTCGGTGTGCTCTCCGGCGAAATAGAGCGTATCGCGCACCGGGGTCGCCATTCTCAATACCGCATCGAGAGCTCCCGCAGGAACATAGCTGTATGCTCCGCAACTGAGTGGATCGGTTTGCCAATCGTGCGTTGCGCAACCAATCAGTTGCCCTCGCAGGTATGACAGTGGCAGCGAGAAGATTTTCGCCAGTTCGGTGCAGGCGAGATCGCCGATCTGTTCGCGGGTGCATTGATTGAATGCTGCTGACCGCGGTCCGCCGATCCATCCGGTCAGGGTGCGGGTCTCCCAGGGGTGGGCTGTCCACCACACGGGGGGCATGGCATCGTGTGCGAAGAGGAAACTCATTGCAGGCAGCTTGATGTCTTCATGCTCAGCCCACCAGCGCTCGCGGAACAGAAGAGTAAAGCGCCGGACCGGCCCCATTGCGAGCTGGTTGCAGGTGATCAGGGGGGTCGGCACCGGATCGAAGACCACGGCAAGATGCTGCAAAACGCCAAGAGGCAGCGCGATCACCGCCTGTTCCGCTGAATATTGCGCCAGTTCGCCGCCATCGCGGGCAAACACCTGCACGCGTCCGCGCTGCCACTCAATTCTCTCCATGGTTCGGGAGAGTTCGATCCGGCCTCCTGCTTCGCGCACCTTCCTGGCGACAAATTCCGGCAACAGATCGTAGCCGCCCTTTATGCGAAAGATCTTGTCACTGCTGATTTCCTCTTCAGCGTGCTGCTGCACAGCCAGAGCGTGCACGCCAATCTGCCGGTAGTCGGCCGCATTGAAACTCTGCACGTAGTTGATGACTTCATCACGCTTCTCGGGCGAGAGTTGCGCGAGAGGCGGGTAGTCTGCAAACGATATGTCGGCTCCCATCCACTTTTCGAGGCCATTGAGAAACTTGAACATCTCGCCTTGCTCGTCGCAATTTCTAAGCTTTCCCTGCTTATGGCAGATGTCTTTGCCGTCGAGTTCGTAGGTTTCAAGGCCGGCCTCACGGATCAGTTCCCAAAGCTCCGGAGGGCGGCCATGGACGAACTCGGCGCCTAGTTCAACGATCTCTCCCCGATCTCTATGGGTGCGGATACGTCCGCCCACTCGATCCCGAGCTTCGAGGAGCAGGACCTGGCGGCCTTCCTCGGCGAGCACGCGTGCCGCGCAAAGGCCGGCCATCCCCGCACCGACCACGAGTGTCCGCTTCGGCTTCATGCTCATGGAAAGTTGGATGCGCGGGCGCGCATATGTCGTCAAGATAGTCGGCGGCGACCGAAATGGTCGTAGTTCCAGCGTCGAATTACCTGCAAACTTTTGTGGAAAACTGCAAATTTTGGAGGGGGGGTGGGGGTACCCCGTCCGCCTCCTGGTCCGCAGGACAACATTTGCGGTTCTGAATCATTGTTACTTAACGGAAGGAAATTGCCCGCAAAACCGCGTCTGGATTTTGATGTTTGGAATGTGGAGGTTGGAGGGCGGGGCGGCAGTGGGGCTCTTGACAGTTTTTGGGGTGAACCCCTTGAGTGTTCGCCCGGACCAGTTGGTACCGAAAACCGCGCCTATGCTTCGTGCTTTCCCAGGTCTCAAAATCGAGACCTGGGGCGCCCAGTTTTGTGCAGCCAGCGGGTGTGACCTGAAGCGCCCGTCCTTTGTCTGTGGCTATCCTGGTGCAAATCAGGAACCGCCCGGGTCGGATGCGCGTAGATAATGGTGCCGCGGGTCGGGTTGACTCTTGCTCGTCCGCTGAGGAAAAAGGAGAATACGATGCGCAAGTTAGTCGTCTTTTTGGCAGCGGGAGCCCTTCTATCGCTTTCGGCACTATCGGGTGCGGCTCAAAATCATGCAAGCAAGAACGGCTCAGGCCAGCTTGTCATCGTCTTCAAAGACGGGCACCGGCAGACATTCAATTTTGCCGACGTGTCGCGCATCGAGTTCGCCGGCACCGGCGGAATCCCCATCGGCGACACAGGTTCAGCACCGGCGGGCGCTCCGCCTCGCGGTCATTTCCTGGGCAAGTGGGAGGTTGGAGACGGAAACGGGGGCACGTTCTACATCACGCTGGACGAGAGCGGCGATGCTCACCGGACGCTCCGCAGCATACACGGGAAATGGGTGTATGTGAATGGAGAAGCTAGGGTTACGTGGGACGACGGGGCGATGGATGCGATCCGGAAGATCGACGGGAAGGACCAGAAATTTGCCTACCGGGCAGGCAAGACCTTTACCGATGTGCCGGACAACGTGGCCGAGGCGCACAACACGACGGCTCGCCCCATCTAGAACCGGGTCCAAGGATCGGAGTGTCACGGGGTGGTTGCATTGCGGTTGGATTGCCAGTCCTGGTGATTGAAGGCCGGCACCCGGAACCATCCTTGCCTTCGTTGCGTACCTTTTCCGTAAGAGGGATGTCGTCGCGGTGAAACTGAGGCCCGGCAGCGTTCCCAGCCGTCTATCGAATATCGCTGTGCATTTGGATAGACATGCGCTGGTATGCCGGGAATGCCGAGATACCGTCCGCCGTCATCGCGGATTGCGATCGAAACCTTGCGTAAACTAAGAGCTGCGTCCCAGTACGAGACAGAAAGAGCCGGACCGTAATCTCATGAGCTTTCTCGAAGGCTTCAAACTCGCGCTTCAATCCCTTTGGGGGAACAAGATGCGCTCCATCCTAACGCTTGTCGGCGTGGTGATGGGCGTGGCCTCGGTCATCATGGTTCTCACCCTGGTGCAGGGGGCGAAGCGCTTCATTTCTACCAAGCTCTCGGGCTACGGAGCCGACGTATTTACAGTGAACCGGATGTCGAGCGTGATTCTTTCCGCCGACGAGTATTTCAGCTATCAGAAGCGCAAGATCATTCGCATTGAAGACTACGACGCCATCAAGGATGGCTGCGACGCCTGCAGCGAAGTGGGCGCGTCGCTGTTCAAGAATACGAACGTGGTATATAACGGCCACTCCAGCAACAACACCGGCATACGAGGCTACACCGCCTCAATGATGTCGCTGAACAACATTGACATCGCGATTGGCCGCGGCTTCACACCGGCTGACGAAGAGCATGCTTTCCACAATGCGATCGTGGGGTATGACATCATCGACAACCTTATCGGCGACGGAGATCCGCTGGGCAAGGAAATCCGAGTCGACGGAATTCCATTCACGATCATTGGAGTGGGCGACCGACAAGGCAAGACGCTGGGGCAGTCGCAGGACAACTGGGTTGCCATTCCAATTACGACGTACCAGCAGATCTACGGCTACAACGACTCGGTCGACATCTATGCGCGGGCTACCGGTGGCTCACAGGTGATGGCTCATGCTGAGGACCAGGCACGCGTCATCATGCGAGCGCGCCGACACAGAGCTCCGGGCGCTGCTGACGACTTTGAAATCCAGACCAACGATACATTTCTCGATATCGCCAACCAACTGCTGGGCGTGTTTGCGTGGGTGGTGCTGGGACTCGGCTCGATCGCGCTGGTGGTGGGCGGCGTGGTGATCATGAACATCATGCTGGTAAGCGTCACCGAGCGCACCCGCGAGATTGGCGTGCGCAAGGCGCTGGGTGCGAAGCAGCGCGATGTGCTGATGCAGTTCCTGATTGAAAGCGCTTCGCTGTCTTCGGTGGGTGGCATCTTTGGAGTGCTGTTAGGCGTGCTGGTCGGCAAATTGATTACAGTGTTTGTGGGCTTTCCGACCGCAGTACCCATCTGGGCTATCTTTCTTGGGTTGTTTCTGGCCAGTGCTGTGGGGATCTTTTTCGGTGTCTACCCGGCGAGTAAAGCGGCAAGACTGGATCCGGTGGTGGCGCTCAGGGCGGAGATGTGAGAGAGCAGTTTTCAGTTGTCAGTTTTCAGTCGTCAGTTGAAGTCTCGTGATGAGTTTTGGGGGTCGGGAAAGAACGGGTTAAATGTCGAATGGGTTTCGGGACCTGGTGGTGTGGCAAAAATAAATGCAATTAGCTGTCGAGGTATACAGATTGACGAAAGGCTTTCCGCGCGAAGAGATCTATGGCCTGACGAGTCAGATTCGCCGTTCGGCGATCTCGATTCCCAGCAACATTGCTGAGGGGCACGGAAGGTTGAATGCCGGCGAATTTCGCCAGTTCCTGGGAATTGCCAGGGGATCAACTTACGAGCTTCAAACACAGCTCGAGCTGGCGCGGTCGCTCGAGTTCATTTCAGCCGATCAGAGTGAACTGTCTTCAAGACTTTCGCAGGAAATTGGAAGAATGATCTTTGCGCTTTTGGGATCGATGCAGTCTCCGTCATCAGCGAACGGACGAGAACTGAAAACTGAGAAGAACTGACAACTCTCGAACATCCGGGGAGTAATTTATGCGGGGACAACAAACTGGCGAATCGGTGAAGATGGCGCTTCAGACCATTCGCACGAACAAGCTGCGATCGGGTCTGACGATTCTAGGAATCGTGATCGGTGTGACCACGGTGATCACCATTTCATCGGTGATCAGCGGGCTCAACAACCGGGTGCAGGATTTTGTGAGCTCCCTTGGAAGCAACGTCTTCTGGGTATTTCACATGCCGGTGATCGGGGTGCGCCCCACCACGGAGATGCTCGACTCGCAGAAAGCTCAACTTCGGCGACGTCGAAGCACTGCGCATGCTGCCGCATGTGGTGGCCGCAGACGGCGGCTTTCAGCACGTGAAGAGCGCAGTTTCGCGTCGGCGATGTCGCTGTGAAGTACAACGGCAAGAAGATCGCAGGCACCATCCTCCAGGGGTCCACATCGCAGGTAGGGTCGGTCACTGATCTTGTCTTCCTGCAGGGGCGGCTTTGGAACGACGCTGAAGATCAGCGGGCAGAGCACGTCGTTGTTCTCGGGCACGATACGTGGCAAGAGCTCTTTGGCGAACAAAATGCCATCGGCAAAGAAGTCAACGTCGAGTCGGGAATGTATACCGTGATCGGTGTGCTCGACAAGCAGAAGCAGCCGTTTGGCGGCGGCAAAAATCAAGCCGATAACATGGCCTACTTCCCGCTTGCGACCTTCCACAATCTTCATCCCGAAGATAAAGATATGTGGGTCAGCGTGAAGTATGACGATCCCAAAAACAAGTCTCTCGTCGAAGAGGAGATGCGGGAACTGCTTCGCGTCCGCCGCAAAGTTCCGGTCAGTAAGGATGACGACTTCGAGATCTTCGGGCCCGACTCGCTATCGAAACTCTGGAACCAGCTCACCGGCGGGCTTGTTCTTTTCATGATTGCGGTTTCCAGTGTCGGCTTGATGGTGGGCGGTGTGGGAGTGATGAACATCATGCTGGTCAGCGTGACGGAGCGAACGCGCGAGATTGGAGTGCGGAAAGCCATCGGCGCCACCAAACGAACGCTGCTGATTCAATTCACCACGGAGGCGGTGACGCTGTGCGCTGTCGGCGGCATTATTGGCATTCTTCTCGGCGCTATCCTTACGTGGATCATTTACTTCCTGCCCATCGGGCTGCCCGCTACCATGTCCACGCTTTGGGTGCTGACCGGGTTCGGTGTTTCCTGCGCTATCGGGCTGATATTTGGTATTTATCCGGCGTGGAAGGCTGCGAACCTCGATCCGATCGAGGCGTTGCGGTATGAGTGACGGAGTTCACAGTTCTTAGTTGTCAGTTCTCAGTATTCGCTGGAGCCTCCCGTCTTCTCGCAGAGTGATTGGGACAGGCGCATAATTGCTGTGAAGTCGCCATAGAAAGTCAGGCACGATATGGCCCGGGGACAGACGCGCGAATCCGTCAAGATGGCTCTTGATACCGTGAGGACCAACAAACTGCGGTCGGGACTGACCATTCTTGGCATCGTCATCGGCGTCACTACGGTCATCACTATTTCCTCGGTGATTACCGGACTCAACAACCGAGTGAATGACTGGGTCACTTCGATGGGATCCAACGTCTTCTGGGTATTCCACATGCCTCTCATCGGCGTGCGGCCTACTACGGAGATGCTGACGCGCAAGAAGTTGAACCTGGACGATGTGCTTGCTCTGCGCACGCTGCCTCACGTGTTGGCCGTTGACGGCACTTACGAGCACGTGAATCAGCAATTTCGAGTAGGCGACGTGAGCGTGAAATACAACGGCAAGAAGGTAGCCGGTGCTTTCCTTGCGGGTTCAACCGCAGAGTTGGAAAGAGTTTCGGAACTCACCATGAAAGAAGGCCGATTCTGGACCGATGGTGAAGACGAGCGCCACGCCCATGTTTGCGTTGTGGCCCACGACACTGCGGAAGAATTGTTTGGGGACGCAGACCCAATCGGCAAGGATGTGAACGTTGCTTCCAGCCTTTTCACGGTGATTGGCGTATTGGAAAAGCGTAAGCAGCCGTTCGGCGCGGGCAAAAATCCGGGAGACAATGGCGTCTTTTTCCCGATGGGAGTATTTCACAACCTCTATCCCGAATTGAAAGACATGTATATCAGCGTGAAATATGACGACCCGAAGAATAAATCGTTGGTCGAAGAAGAGATCCGCGAGATGATGCGTGTTCGCCGAAAGGTAAGCGCCGACAAACCGGATAACTTCGAGATCTTTGGACCTGATTCAATCTCGAAGCTGTGGAATCAATTGACAGGCGGCCTGGTGCTTTTCATGATTGCGGTTTCGAGTGTCGGGTTGATGGTGGGTGGCGTGGGCGTGATGAATATCATGCTGGTGAGTGTGACCGAACGCACCCGCGAAATCGGCGTGCGCAAAGCCATCGGCGCCACCAAGCGCGCACTGCTGCTGCAATTCACGACCGAAGCGGTGACTCTTACTGCGCTCGGTGGAGTTTTCGGCATTCTTCTGGGCGCAGTGTTCACGTGGATCATTTACTTGCTGCCAATAGGACTACCGGCAACCATGTCGACGATGTGGGCTGTCACCGGCTTCTGCGTTTCCTGCGCGATCGGACTAATTTTTGGCATCTATCCTGCGTGGAAGGCCGCCAACCTTGATCCGATCGAGGCGCTACGGTATGAGTGAAGCGAGTTCGCAGCTCTTAGTTCAGAGTTCACAGTTGAGGTCCGCCGCCCGTGCGCATCAGTACTTCGACCTTAGGACTTAGATCTCAGAACTCCCTTCCGCTACACTAGTTTTCGTGAACACCCATACATTGGCCTTGACCGTTGAAGCGCTTACCACGGTGCTGGCTGTAGCTGGGATGGCGTACTTTGTTTTCGCGATTGTTGCGGCCCGGGTGTTTCTGCATTTGCGACGCGCGCCGCTGATGACTTTTGCGCCGGGTGTGTCGATTTTGAAATCTCTCAAGGGTCTTGATCCGGGGATGCTCGACGCGTTTCGCTCGCATTGCAGACAAACCTACGCCGGCGAATTCGAAATCCTTTTCGGTGTTTCGTCGCTTGACGATCCGGCTGTCGCTGCCGTGCAGCAGCTGCAAAGCGAATTTCCCGACTGTTCGCTTCGCTTGATTGAGTGTCCCGAACGGCTTGGCAGCAGCGGGAAGGTCAGCAACCTTGTTCAACTGGCGCGGCATGCCCGCTACGAATTTCTCCTCGTCAACGATTCTGACATCACGGTGAGTCAGCATTATCTTGAGCGCGTGATGGCCCACTTCGCACCAGCGCAATCGCAACGGGGGAAGGAAGCGGGGAAATCCGTCGGCCTTGTCACGGCTCTTTATCGCGGTCGCGCGCATGGCACGTTTGGTTCGCGTCTGGAGTCGCTGGGCATTTCCACTGACTTCATGCCGAGCGTTCTGGTGGCGCGCTTGATTGAGGGCGGACTGCGTTATGGGCTGGGCTCTACGCTCGCCGTCAGCCGGGAAGCACTCGATAAAATCGGGGGTTTTGCGGCGCTTGTCGATCATCTTGCCGACGACTACGAGTTGGGGGAGCGCATTTACAAGGCTGGATACCGAGTGGCTCTTTCCAGCGAAGTTGTTGAAACGAGCGTTCCTGCCTATGCCTGGAGCGGATTCTGCGACCATCAGCTTCGCTGGTTCCGCACGGTGCGCGACGCGCGGCCCGGCGGGTATGCGGGGTTGTTGTTCACGCAGGGATTCACCCTTGCGATTCTGAATGTTATTGGCAGCGGGCTCAGCCCCGTCAGCCTCTGGATTCTGGCGTTGAGTTTTTTTCTTCGCCTTACTTTGGCGATGACGGTGGGCGCAGAAGTCCTCGGCGATCACTCGGTGCTGCCAAGTCTGTGGCTGTTGCCGGTGCGCGACCTCGTGGCTTCCGGCCTATGGATCGCGGGTTTTGCGGGCAACACGATTGTGTGGCGCGGCGAACGCTTCACGGTGAAACGCGGCAAGTTGAGCAGAGCCGTTTAGGTTCTGCACTCCAAGTTCATTGCTAGCAGCAATGGCGGATAAAACTATTCTTCGCGGAGCGCGACCATGGGATCGATTCGCATTGCGCGTCGAGCCGGAATCGAACACGCTGCGAAGGCGACAAGCACCAGCAATATCGAAACACTCGCAAAGGTCGGCGGGATCGTTGGGCCGCACACCATACAGCATCGTGGTCATCAGCCGGGTCGACCGCCATGGAGGCTCCGATGCCGATGATCGCGCCCACAAGAGCGAGCAGCAGTCCATGCCGGACTACAAGCCGCATCAGGTCGCGTTCTCTGCGCGCCGAGAGCCATGCGGATGCCGAGCTCGCGCGTGCGTCGCGCTACTTCGTACGAAAGCAATCCGTACAGACCAATGCACGCCAGCACCAGCGCGAGGATCGCAAAGAAGCTGGACAGGCGCGACATCAGTCGTTCCTTGAAGAGCGTTTGCTCAATCTGCTGCGTCTGCGTGCGCACGTCGAAGAGCGGCAGGTTGATGTCGGCGGCGGCAACGGTCCCTCGCACCTGCTTCACCAGCGCCGTGGGATCGCCGGTGGTGCGCAGCTCAAAGTGCGCGCTGTTGCCCACCAGCGGCTCGAACATCGTGGGCTGAATCTCGCTTTGCGGACTCTCGTAGCGTGTGTCGCCAACCACTCCGATAATGCGGTAGCCGGGTTGCGGCGTCTTTGCAGGCTCATCTTCCTGCGAGTTGCCGACGTGCCTTCCCATCGGATCCTGGTTCGAGAAAAACTTCGCAACAAACGCATGGTTGACGACAACCGGCACCGGTACTCCGTGGCGTTGCCGCCGGTGCGGAGTTCGCAGACGGCACCGCATTCGCTTTCGCTGCGGCTCGCGCCTCTCTCACTGTTTCCGCGTCGGCAAAGTCCTGCGCGGTGAACGATCGGCCGGCCAGCATCGGAATCCGCATCATCCCAAAGAAATCCGCTCCCACTGAGAGCACCTGGGTTTCCACGTTCGATTTGGGCGGCGCACCATCGAGATGGATATCGGTGCTCGACCAGCTCCGGCTGAGCAGCGCGCTCTCGGAATAGCTCGCCGAGACGACGCCGGGCAAAGCCGCGAACCGTTCCTGCAGTTGGCGGTAAAGCTGCGAGGTCTGCTGGTCGTTGTAGCCCGCAAGGTTTGGATTGATGCCGAACAGAAGGATGTTTTGCGTGTCGAATCCGGGATCGATCGACTGCAGCTTCTGCAATGTCCGCACCAGCAGTCCCGCGCCGACCAGCACTACGATCGAGAGCGCCACCTGCGCGACCACCAGGGCATCACCCAGGCGAAGACGTTTGCCGGCTTGCGGCGCGGCGCCAGAACTCGACGAGGCATTTTCTCTCAGGGACGGCGTGAGGTCGCCTCGCAATCCGCGCAACGCCGGGGCGAGGCCGCACAGCAAGTCCTGTGGCAAGCGTCAGGGCCGTCGTAAACGACAGCACGCGCCAGTCGGGAGCAATGGTGTACGCGAAAGGTTCGTTCGCCCCATTCGACACAAACTTCGTAATCGCCTCAACACCCCACACCGCGAACAGCACGCCCAGTGAGCCGCCGGCTGACGATAGCAGCATGCTCTCGGCCAGCAGTTGGCGCGCGATCCGCGAACGTCCTGCACCAAGCGCCTGACGCAGCGCGAGTTCCTTCTGCCGCCTTGTGGACCGCGCGAGGATCAGACCCGCTACATTCGCGCATGCAACCAGCAGAATCAAGCCAACCGCGATCATGATCAGCGTCAGCATGGGTGCAATCTGGCTGCTCTCTCCATCCAGCGCCTCGTGCGCGGTGAAGCACCTGAATCCTCGGAGCATCGCCTTCCTTGAAAATGGGCTTCGCTCCGTGCATCGTTTCAGTGCGGAACAGCGTTGTGATTTCGGCTTGCGCCTGTGCCATCGAAACGCCGGGCTTCAGCCGGCCGGCGATCAAGACCCACCATGTACCGGGATCGGCGAGCCGATTGTCGTTATCCCACCACTCGCTCTGCACGCGCCTGGCAAGGGACAGCGGCATGAAGAAGTCCTGATGTTTGCCGGGTGTCAGGCTTTTGAAGCTGGGGCTGGCAATGCCAACGACCGTTGCATCGACATTGTTGAGGCGGACAACGCGCCCAACCACGGACGCGTCGCCGCCGAAGGCGCGCTGCCAGTAGCCATAATCCAGAACGATCGCCGGCGATGCGGATTGTGAATCATCGGCAGGCCCCAGCGTTCGTCCCAGGAAGGCGTTTTGCCCGATGGTTTGAAAATAATCTCCGCGTGACAAAAAGGCCACGCGTCATGTTTGCCGGCCCGTTGCCGCTGAAGTTTACTTCGATCGGGCCCGCGAATGCGGCAATCTTCGCCAGCGTGCGCGCATTGCTGCGCAATGCCTCAAAGAAGGGCACCGAGAAGGCGCAGTCCTGCGTGCAGTCGCCGTAGCTGCTCCTGCTTTCAATCTTCCCCTTATTCTGCGCGCTCCATTCCAGGATCACGAGATGTTGCGGATCCGCGGCGGGCAGCGAACGCAGCAGCACCGCGTCAATCTCGGTAAAGATCGCTGTATTGGCGCCGATGCCGAGCGCAAGCGTGAGGATGACGACAGCGGCAAAGCCCGGCGATCTGCGCAGCATGCGCAGCGCGTAACGAAGGTCTTGCTCGGCTTGCTCGATCCAAAGCAGCGACCGCTCATCGCGATGGGCCTGCTTCGCCTGCTCTACGCCGCCGTATGCGCGCTTCGCCGCGATCTGCGCTTCTTCAGGCGACATGCCGCGACGCTCAAAGTCTTCCGCGAGCAGAGCGAGATGCGATGCGACCTCGCGCGCAAGTTCCTGCTCCGCGCGGTTGTTGCGGAAGAGACTGCGGAATCCGGCGATGAGTCTGACGCAAGCGAGCCATGGCTACTGTTCCTCCGCAAGAAGCTTTTCGACAACGCCGACCATCTGCCGCCAGCGCGCGGTCTCTTCATCGAGCGCTTTCAATCGCCGCCTTGGTGATGGTGTAGTACTTGGCTTCGCGGTTGTTCTCGGTTTTGCTCCAGGAGCCGCGTGTCCAGCCATGCTGCTCGAGCCGGACCAGCGCCGGATAAATGGTGCCCTGGTTCAGGTTCAGCTGGTCGCCTGAAACCTGCTCAAGCCGGCTGGCAATTCCGTACGCATGCTGCGGCCCCATGGTGGCAAGGGTGCGCAGGATCATCAGGTCGAGGGTGCCTTGCAGGATTGGTAAAGTCATCTTCTTCACTTGGCATCCAAGTAGACGACGTATTGTACTTGAATGTCAAGTGAAGGATTTACTTTTGTGACGAATTGCAGCCTACGCGTGATTTCGCAAAATTACGAATGAGGCGTGATAAACCAAAGATCGCGCTCCCTGGTATTGTGAGAAACCGTCTTAGCTCTGTTTCTCTGCCTTTCTGCAACAGATTTCCGGAATACGCTATCGGGACAGTCGGCCTATCTGCTAGATTTGCGTTCACGCGGCCCCAGCCTTTTTCCTTCTCACGCAGAACGCGCGGTCGCGCAAGGAGATTTCAAATGCACATCCCCACCCATTTTGCCGGACGCATGCTGTTGTGTTGCGCCATCGTTGCAGCACCGGCGTTTGCTCTTGCTCAAGCCTCGGCGCCAGCCAAGCCTGCAGTCGGCGCGCAGATGACACCCTCCGCCACTTACGGACAAGCTTCTCTCCGGCATGGAGAAGGAATTTGTGGACGCCGCTGAAGCCATGCCGGAAGACAAGTTCAACTTTGTCGCCGCCGGCCAGCGCGGGAGATTTCAAAGGCGTGCGTTCTTTCGGCGCCCAGGTCAAGCATGTTGCCGAGGCCAACTATTACTTTTTCGGCGGCGACATGTCCGAGGCGGACATGAAGACGAAATCCGAGGCCATCGAAAAGCTGACGGCCAAGGCCGATATCATCCAGGCACTCAAGGACTCTTTTACCCAGGCGCACACCTTTATCGGCGGGATCACGCCTGAGAATGCTTTTGTCATGACGGCCAGTGGGACGCGCGGGGGTATGTCTGCCTTCGGCATCGCGCACATGATGGATCACTACGGGCAGATGGTTGTCTATCTTCGCATGAACGGAATCGTGCCACCTGCGAGCCGCGGCAGCATGTAGAGCTTTCATTGATCGACAGAAACAAACAGGCCCAGGTCCATCGTGAAGATGAGCCTGGGCATTTTCTTTACTGCCCGCGAATCGCGGATACCGGATTCACGCGCATGGCGCGATGTGCGGGCAAATAACAGGCCAGCATGGCAATTGCTCCGAGCAGCATAACTACGGCAATTAAGGTCGTTGGATCGTTTGCGCTGATGCCGTAAAGCGATCCCGCGATAAACCGCGTCAGTCCGAATGCGAAAGCCAGACCCAACACAAGCCCGGCAACCGTCAACTGCACTCCCTGCATCAGCACCAGGCGCAGGACATCGCCGTGCGAGGCACCGAGTGCCACGCGAATGCCAATCTCGTGGGTGCGCATCTGCGTCCTGTATGCTACGACGCCGTAGATGCCGGTGGCCGCGAGTATCAGAGCGATCATGGCGAACATGGCCGCGAACGTGCTTTGCATGACGGCGAACATGCTGGACATCTGGGTGGTCTCGCGCATGGTTCGCACATCGAATACGGGTAGACGGCTATCCACCTCGTGGATCGCCTGCTCCACGGCTGGGGCTATATCTTCAGGATTGCCTCTGGTCTTTACTTGTACAGTGGTTTCCCAATCAGGCTCCTGGAAGTAGCTCAGGTAGATCATGGATTCTGGCTGCTCATTCATGAAGTTATGCTTCGAGTTCTTCACCAGACCGACGACCGTGAACGGGCGGCCCCAGATTATAAGTTTGCGACCCAGCGGATCCTGTCCTGGCCAATAGCGATTCGCGGCGGTTTGATCCACAACCAACACCCGAGGCGCTTTCTCGTTATCGTCGACGGTGAAGTCGCGCCCTTCGAGGATTGGAATTCCCAGCGTCTCGAAGTATCTCGTGGTTACATCGGCGCGGCGCAGTTCGAGAGATTCGTGGGGACGTGGAACATATCCTTCGGGATAAGCATCCACAGTTTTGCGGTTGAAGTTGAAAGGGACCCAGTCTGTGAGCGATGGAACCGTAACTCCGGGCAGCGCTGCGACGCGTTCGAGAATCTTGCGCCGGATCAGAGGAATTTCTTCATCTGCGTAGCCCGCGATATTCAAGCCCACGGAAGCGGTGAGGATATGATCCTGCTGGAACCCAGGGTTGGCGGAGCTGATGTTTCGGAGCGTACGCAGAAAAAGTCCGGAGGTCACGAGGAGGGCCAATGAAAGGGATATCTGCGCGACCACCAGGCCACTGAGCAGGCGGCGATTGTGCGATCCGCCGGATACACTCGCCGATTCTTCTTTGAGGGCTTCGGCCGCGGGCACGCGCGCAGAGCGGAACGCAGGAAATGCGCCGCAGATAACGCCAGCTAATACCGAGAGCAGCACGATGGCGGCGACAACGTTGTGATCCACGGTGCCATTGAGGGCTATGGGATTGGCGTTGGGAGGAATGAAACGCGCAAAGCTCTTGGCGGTCCATGAGGTCATGAGCAGAGCCATCGCGCCGCCGGCGAGCGAGACGAAAAATCCCTCGAGTACCATCTGGCGGACGAGTTGAACGCGGCCTGCGCCGAGTGACTGGCGTATTGCGATCTCGCGGCGTCGAGCGACGAAGCGAACCAGCCCCAAGGTAGCGACGTTGGCACAGGTCAGCAAAAGCACTACTCCCGCAATGGCCAACAGGATGGGAAGTGTGTTGGCCATATAGACGTTGGCGCCAAAGGGAGATCGCCACATGGGATCAAGCGATATGGTGTTTACGCCCAGATGATCGTTGGGGTAAGCGACGACAATCCTCTGCATGATCGTCTGAAGATCCTGCGTAGCCTGGTCGCGGTTTACGCCCGGACGCAACCTTCCCAGCACGTTCAGCCATGTTGCCGTGCGAAGTGTCATGCGCCCCGCATTTGAGCCAAGAGGGTTCAGCGTAACCCATAACTCCTCCTGAATCCCGGGCATCGCTCCGATGAAGCCTTCCGGCGCCACACCGATCACGGTTACGGGGTGGCGAGCGATCTCTATCGTCTTGCCCACGATCGCCGGGTCCTGAGCATATCGCGTCTTCCATATTGAGTGGCTCAATACCACGTACGGAACAGCGTCTGGACGGGTCTCTTCATCCGGAAGGAAGAAGCGCCCCAGCGAGGGGCGAATGCCCAGCACGTCAAAGAAGTTCGCGGTCACATTGGCAACGTAGACGCGCTCCGGCATTGCTCCGCCAGTCAGGGTCAACCAGTCGTGGTGATAAGCCAGAATCCCGCTGAACGTCTGGTTGCCATCGCGAAGATCGCGGTAGTCAAGATACGATAGCGGCGGCGAGGGCGAAGTGTTCCATTGGCCGCGCATTACGCTGACCAGTTCGCTGGTCTCTTTCGCTCCGGGAATGGGGTGCAGCATGGTCCCGTCGATCCAGCTGAAGACAGTGCTGTTGGCGCAGATGGCCAACGCCAACATGAACCCTGCGGTAATTGTGAATCCCGGGCTCTTGCGCAATTGCCGCAAGGCAAAGCGAACATCTTGAAGCAGTCCACGCATGGACAACCTCCTCAAGGAACTTTGCTCTTGGGGAATAAGAGTATTGCTTTTGTTATTTGCACGCAGTGCGCCAAAGCACGACGATGTGCGAGATATGTAGTTTCAGTGGTTTAGATGGACTCACTGCTTTGAGGACGAGGATCAGCGGTGGCCGATGAGGCAGCGAATCGTTCGTTTCCGCACACCTACCTGGGCACGGTTTGTAATCTGCATCACACGTTCCGAATCTTTATTTGCGATAGCGGGCAAGCGTTCGAAGTTGATTTGCAGTTGCCTGAACTCCGCATACCTATAATTGCGGGGACAACTCTCATGACTCCTTTCCGGCTTTCATCGCGTTTGCTCTTGTCTGCTGTTTGCCTTTTGCTGGTGTTGCGCGCAACGGCGCAAAGCAGCGATGAAGCCACCGTTGCGTGGCTGCGAAAGAATGCCATTCCGATCCAGACCGTTGAGGCCGGTCATGGGTTTGCTGACCTGAGGCCGCTCGGGCTGGTGGTGGGTGACGCGCGCATTGTGGAGCTTGGCGAAGCTACCCATGGCACGCGGGAGTTTTTTCAGTTGAAGCATCGGCTGATTGAATATCTCGCGACCCAGAAGGGTTTCACCATCTTCTCAATTGAAGCCAACATGCCCGAGGCCTATCGCCTCAACGACTATGTGCTCCACGGAACCGGCGATCCCAAAGAACTTCTCAAGGGGATGTACTTCTGGACGTGGAACACCCAGGAAGTTCTGGACATGATTCTCTGGATGCGGGAGTTCAACCAGTCCGGCAAAGGTCACATCGAATTCACTGGTTTCGACATGCAGACTCCGACCGTCTCTATGGAGACGGTTCGCAAGTTCATCTCGCATCACGACCCAGCATACTTTTCAGCAACCGTCGATCCGCTGTACACCGAACTGCAACGCGTACAACCGCCGCAGAGCGGTTTTGCGGTGGCAACTGCCAGCTTCCCCGCGCAACCCGCGGTCGGCAAGCATGTCACGCTCAGCGGTTATTTCCGAAGCGAGAATGTGGCAGACGGTTGGAGTGGGCTATGGCTTCGCGCCGACAGCGCACAACACAAGGTCGTGGCCTTCAAGAACATGGAGGAACACGGCGTAACCGGGACCACGCCATGGACCCGTTACGAGATTTCCATCGACGTACCTGCCAGCGCGGATCGTATCGTCTTCGGCGCGCTCAGCACCGGCAGCGGCACTGCCTGGGTTGATTCTCTTGCGATCACCATAGACGGTGTTTCTTATCGCGACGACACGCTCTTCGATCCGGCCTTCGAATCATCGACGCCACGGGGTTTCTACACCGGCGGAACGGGATATGAGGTCGTACTCGACTCCACGACGGCACAGGCAGGCAAGCAGAGTCTCCGTATGAGGCGCACCGCGCCTACTTCCAATCCCGAGGCGCCAAAGACTCCGGCCACGGAAACGCAGATCCAGAAAGCGGCCGCGGTGGTTGACTACCTCGCAGCGAATCGCAACAGCTATCTCAGCGGTGGTCTGCCCGCACGTGACATTGACTGGATCATCCAGAACGCCCGTCTGGTCGAACAATACGTTCAACTGCAGGCAGGCGCCAAAACCCGCGACGAAAGCATGGCTGACAATATCCAGTGGATCGCCGATCAGAATCCTGGAGCCAAAATCGTCATCTGGGCCCACAACGGACATGTTACGTACTCGAACTCTAATGGCTATGCGGCCATGGGCAGCTATCTCCACAAGATGTTTGGGCCGCAGATGATCAACTTTGGTTTCGCCTTCAACGAGGGGTCATTCCAGGCTGTTGAAGAGGGTAAAAGGCTGCGCAGCTTCACGGTTTCTCCGGCTCCTGAAGGCGATGACACCCTCGACGTAACCCTTGCGAAAACCGGCATCCCGATCTTCGCCGTCGATCTTCGGCGCGTGCCCGCCACTGGGCCTGTCGCCGACTGGTTCAGCCGGATACATCCAACGCGCAGTATCGGCGCCATGTATAGCGAAGCTGCGGCGAGCCAGTACTGGAACCCAGGCAATGCGAAAGCGAATTTCGATGTGGTGCTATTTGTGGAGAGGACCACAGCGGCTCGACCCAACTAGCGAATGAGTCTTCTAAAAAGCGAGTCCCCGCCCTGATGAAGCAGGACGGGGGTCGTGAATGCCGAAGATCAGCGCGGATCAGAAGAGACTGCTGAATGGGGTTGAGGTAGTGATGCGGGTTGCGGCGACGACACCTGTAAATGTGACGGCCTTGCTTCCATCGAGGTTATAGGCCACCAGCGTAAAGCTGCCGGAGTACTTGTTGCCGTCTTCGTTCAGGGTTACGTGCTCAGTGATTTGTGCTCCGGCGGTAGGATTGCCGATGCCGCTGGGCGCATTTGCGGTGTCATTGCCGAGCCAGGGCAGGTGGTTGACATAGTACGAGCGGACTCCCGTTTTCTCCCACACGCCGAGGCAGAAGTTTCCATCCTGGGGCGGTCGGGCCGATTCCATAATCTCGGTCTTGTCCCTGTGCCAGATAACCATGGCGTTGTCGATCATGGGGTAAGAGGTGCTGGGGATCGGGTTTCCGTTCAACGTATGAGCGGTGAAGATTACATGCCACATTCCGACGATTGAAGGACTGTCACGGTCATCGTCGTCGTTGAAAAGGGCGGCGCGCATGAAGTGCGCCGAACCCAGCTGGGGATGCCAGGCGGCGGGTTTGACGTAACTCTTGTTGATGCCACACTGTGCCAGGGCGCCCGGCACCATCGCCGTCGCGAGCAGAAGCGCGCCCATTGCCGACATCAGACTGCAATTTCTTGTCCTCATTTTATTTCTCTCCTCGGCCGGGGAAATGCCGGCTGACCCGAAGCTAACCGCGATCAGTTCCAGTCAAGCAATGAACGGGAGGTAAAGACGGAGGTGAAGTTTAGGTAAAGCGCCAACCCCTTTCAAATCTCGCAGTTTCCTGACACACTGTTTGATACTTCCCCACGCAGGAGGTCCCCTGCCCGCTCCCGTATCCCATACCGCGATCGGACCCGTCTTTGAATTCGGCAACTTCCGTCTCGACTGCGGACGTTTTGACCTCCTGCGCGACGGCGATTCCCTCCGCGTGGAGCGCAAGCCGATGGAGTTGCTGATTCTGCTTGTCTCGCGCCAGGGCCAGCTGGTCTCCCGCGCGGAGATTGCTCAGCGGCTGTGGTCGAGCGAAGTTTTCGTGGATACCGAGCACGGCATCAACACTGCAATCCGCAAGCTGCGGCATCTTTTGCATGACGACCCGGAGGGTCCGCAATTCATCCAGACGGTTACGGGGATGGGTTATCGCTTTGTTGCGCCCACCGTCGCAATTGGAGAAGCAGCCGCGGAGTCTTCTGCGACTTCCGCCGCTAAACCGGCGGCTTCAGACCACGGCCCGGTAGCCGAAACTCCGCTTCCACCGCCGACCCCGGAACTGCCAAAGCCTATCGCTGTTCGGGTTGCCATCGTTGCCCGGTTCGTGGCGCTTACCGTTTTGTTTGTCGTGATGGGAATTGGTCCGAGGCAGATTGCAGGGCTTCTGCATCGCGATGCTAACCCGCCCATCAGTTCACTGGCCGTGATTCCTCTCGACAATCTCTCCGGCGATCCGAATCAGGAGTATTTTGCGGACGGCATGACGGACGAGTTGATTACGATGCTGGCCAAGGACTCTAACCTCCGCATCACGTCGCGGACCTCCGTCATGCAATACAAAGGTGCACACGAGCCCGTGGGCGACATTGCTCGTGCGCTGAACGTCGATGGGATTCTCGAAGGATCTGTATCGCGAACCAACAACCAGGTCCACATGACGCTGCAGCTCATCCGCGCCGACACTGATTCACATCTGTGGGCCGAAAGCTACGATCGTGGGAACGCCGATGTTGCAGGTTTGCCCGATGATGCCGCGAAAGCGATCGCCGCGCGCCTGAACAGCGCCGCTCCGCCTCATGCCGCTACACGCTACGTCAACCCCGAGGCACATGATGCCTATTTGCGGGGCCACTACTTCTGGATGGTCGGGCGCAATGAAGAAGCGGGCAAAGAATTCCAGCATGCTGTCCAGATTCAACCCGATTATGCCCCCGGCTGGGCGGGGCTCAGCGAGTACTACACGGTTGGATCTCTCGACGGTGATTTGGATCCGCTCGAGGTGATGCCCCGTGCCGAAGACGCCGCTCGTAAAGCAGTCGACCTCGATGAAAGTCTTCCCCAGGGGCACACTGTCCTCGCCGCAGCGATCTTTCTCAACCGATGGGATGGAGCGGAGGCGCTGAAGGAAGTTGCTCGTGCGTCAGAGCTAGACCCGGAATACGGCGAGCCATATCATCTTCGCGCGAAGATCCTCTGCGCACTTGGCCGCAATGAGGAGGCCGTCGCAATTCAAAAACAGGGTACGGCAGTTAATCCGATCGAACACCCCGGAGCGATGGCAGAGATTTATCTTTGCACCCGGATGTATGACGCTGCCATCAGCGATGCTCTCCTGCGCCTTGAGAGTTTTCCCGCGGCTGTGGACGTCCTCGATGATCTCGCGAATAGCTATCACTGGAAGGGTATGGACAGGCAGGCTGCGGAAATGCGCGCACGCGAGTTTGCGGCAGAAGGCGATTCTGCTTCGGCTGCCTGCGTTCGCCGCGCGTTTGACTCGGGAGGTTACCGCCCAGCGGTCCGTTGCGAGATAGCCGCCTTCGAGAAAAAAGCGCGCTCGCATCGAGTCTCTGCTGTTGGACTTGCTCGTCTACACGCCATCCTGGGCGAGCGCGATAAAACTCTCGCGTTGCTCGACCGGGCTCTCAAGCAACGTGATCCACTCCTCATTTTCTGGGTTCAGACCGATCCCGCGTTCGATTTTCTTCACTTCGACCCACGCTACCGCGCAGTCGTTCAGCGCCTCGGTCTTCCGCCCGCCTATTGAAACTCCATCGCTTTGTGTTCCAAATGCTGCCGGGTCGAGTCCCGAATCCCTGTTTCTTCGTTTCATTCGGATTACGTCCTTCCTCCATCGAACTGCTATCTTTTACCCAAATGCCACTCGTTACCACAACTGAAGCGGGAGTGCCGATCCAGGGGCCTAGTGCCACGCTGATTTACGACGACTGGTATCCGGCGCTGCGGACTGATCGGCTGCGCAAAGGAAAACTGGCGACTGCGATGCTGCTTGGTTTTCCGCTGGTGCTGGGGCGTCGCAGCGATGGACGCGTGTTTGCGATGCGCGACAGTTGTCCGCACCGCGGGATTCCGCTAAGCGAAGGGTGGTTTGACGGCAATCGCGTTACCTGCCGCTATCACGGATGGGAATTCGAGCCGTGCAGCGGACGCTGCGAGCTGATTCCGTCGCTCTCAAGCCACGACCATCTCGATGCCACGCGCATCTATGCGACGGCGTTTCCGTGTGAAGAGCGGGACGGGCATGCGTGGGTCTATGTCGCGGGGCCAGGATCAGGCCGAAAGGGGGAAACCGCGGAGCGGCGCGCGGTTCCGGAACTTGCTAAATTTGGTTCGCGCTTTCGCACCGCGCATCTGGCCGCCGACCTGCCCTGCAATGTCGACCACGGCATCATCGGGCTCATGGACCCGGCGCATGGGCCTTTTGTGCACCAGGCATGGTGGTGGCGTTCGCGTGCCAGCATCCGCGAAAAGACCAAGCGCTTCGAGCCGATTCCGGAAGGGTTTCGCATGAGCGCGCATGCACCGAGCGGCAACTCCGCGCCTTACAAGCTGCTGGGCGTTTATGGCGAGCCGGTGGAGACGACGATCGACTTCGTGCTGCCGAACCGGCGGACGGAGATCATTCGCTGCGGGGACAAGTGGTTTTCGTCGCTGACGACGGTGACGCCTGTGACTGCGTCAACGTGTCGCATCGACGTGATCGCTGCGTGGAATGTTTTTTACAACGTGCCGTTTGTCACGCCGATCGCTAAATTCTTTGGAGCGCAAATTTGTGCGGCAGGATCAGGAAACGATGATTCAGCAGGCTGAGGGACTGAAGCACAACCCCAGCCTGATGCTGATCGACGACGCCGACAAGCCGGCCAAGTGGTACTTCGCGCTGAAGCAGGCGCGGCTTGAGGGGACGGGCAAGCATCCGCTCGATGGGCCTGTAGAACTGCACTGGCGAAGCTAGCTTTTTACGCGGTGTTGGGATTCAAGCACCTGCAGTCGCGACAGCTAACCGCGCCACCGTCAGCACGGTAATGTCATCTTCCTGGCCGAAGGCTTGTGCTGCTGCGGCGATGCTGCTGGCGGATTGGGTGCTGATTTCACGAGTGCGGTCGAATCCGTAGAGTTGCCCATTGGAGTTCATCGCTTCGACCACACCATCGGAAAGAAGAGTAAGGACATCGCCGGGAGCTAGCTGGAACTGCGTTGCGGCGTACTCCACATTCACGTCGATTCCGAGGGGCAGGCCCGACTCGACGGGAATCTCTTCGCCGCGACGATAAGGCGAGAGGTGTCCGGCGTTGGCTACGGTCACCGCTCCGTCCGCATCGATGCGGGCGCAAAGACAGGTGACGAAGCCGCTCTCCTGCGTGGCGCAAATTTGCCGGTTGAGTCGGGAGAGCAGGGCGACTGGTCCCATGTTTTCTGCAGCCAGTGTGCGCAGCGCACCGATGGCGAGGACGCTGGTCATGGCTGCCTTGAGGCCTTTGCCGCTTACATCGCCAACGACAATGAGTGCGCAACCATCGGGTTGCTCAAGTACCTGATAGAAATCGCCTCCGACCTCCTGGGCCGGACAATAGGCAGCTTCAAGCTTGTATCCGTCGAGCGCGGGAAGGGAGGCGGGAACGAGGCGTTGCTGAATCTCGCGGCCTGCATCCAGTTCGGCCGCCGTACGGGCCTGTTCGCGGCTGACGCGTGAGAAGCGAAAGAAGATGACCACAGCGATGGACAGCAGAAAGAGGAAATTGCCAATGTCATTTGGCTGCACGCCAACGGGCCCAATCATGATGGGATTGTCAAGAAACTCAAGCTTCTTCCAGCCGAAGAAGATCGCTACGGTGCCGAGATCGTAGAGCGACATCGTGGCGGCAGGCAGAAGGCTGGGCAGAATCAACCAACCCGCTTCGCGATTTCCTCGCCGGTACCAGATAAAGAGAAGGATAGGCAGGCACACGGCGGCGGGAACAAGCAAGAGCGGCTCGGTGATCAGGTATCCAATGCTGGAGAATTGGCCCCGCCACATAAACCAAGTTCGAAAAGTGGCAATGAGAAGAATCGCCTGATAGAGGCGCCAGGGGCGATTGAGGCGCTGGCCGCCAAAGCTGAAGGTGAAGCGAATCTGCGCGACGGTGATAACAAACAGCAGCGGATCAGCGATGAGGAGATTAGCGGAAAGAGGCAGGATGCCGGCCTGCTGGAAATACCAGAGCAAGTCCGCAGTTCCAAGCAGGAAGAGGTACAGCCCGAGCCACTGATATTCGGAATGTTTCGGTTGGCTCCGATGGAGCGAATAGGCTCCGATTCCGGCAAGGATGAAAAGCAGATTGAAGGCAGCGGCGGGGATTAATGTATTGAGCCGTTCAGCCTGCAGAGCCTGCCGCTGGATTTCAACGGCATCGGGAGTGCCTAAGGCCGCTGTCATGAAAGGGGGGAAGTGCAAGGCCGCGTAGCTGGGCGGGGTGTAAGTACGGAGGGATATCTGGAGATCGGTTCCGGGTACGTCGATCGGTACAGTACGTTCGACAGGCCGATTCACCGCAAATGTAGATCGCAATTTCGGACCGGGAACCTGCGTCCCGTTGATGAAGAGCGCGTAGGTTCCTTCGCCGCCTTCAATCAGCAGGGAGAGATCTGGATGATTCTCATGCAATTTGAGGTGCAACCGATACCAGCGCCAACCGGGTTGAGCGGCGCCAAGATCATCGAGTTGCACCGTCTCCCATTTCGAATCGTCAAAGCCTGGACTGGCCCATGCCGGGTCGTCGCCCGAATGCATAAGCCAACCAGTGACTATATCGCTGATCCAGTCCTGCGCATGGGCGCGGTCAATGATGTTTACGGGCACGGTGGCGTCTGACGGCGGAGCCTGGCTGTGCGCGGGGGTACAGGCGCACAAAGCGATCGCGAGCAGCAGGAGGGAAGACTTGTTCATGCCGTGACGCATTTATGGTACAGGCGCAGGCATTGCCGAGGCACAAACATATCAGAGGGATTGGAGAGTGAAGCTAGCCAGCCTGGGGCTCGTCGTCGCCCTGGGTGAGTTCTTCGTTGTCTTCGCCTTCGACGGAGATGCGCAGGGAGCGCAGGAAGTTCACATCGTTCTTGGTGAAGGTGCCGCCGGCAGCTTCAGCAGCGGCGTCGGCTTCTTCGGTCTCCTTGGAGACTTCGTTGAGGCCGATGGTAGCTTCAAGCATGAGCAGCACATCGAAGCCGTGCTTGCGGATATCCTGGACGACGCCGGCGATCTGCTCGCTTTCAATAACGGACTCGTGGATTGCCTCTCCGAGTTGCTGAATCAGTTCGCGCAGGCGAGATGTCACTGGGTTACCTCCGGCAGCGGCCGGCGCTTTCGAATTGCGCAGGAGCGGCGATTGATTTCTATACCTTACTTGGCAAGCGGAGATCCGGCAACCGGGATTCAGCCGGGGATGCGAGCCGGTTGCGTGAGGTCCGCCGCTGCTACCATCATATCGAAGTGAGACCTCAAACCATAGGCCGGGTTCTGGGAGTGGGCGTGCGGGTGGCGGGACGCCTTGCGGGCCAGGCCATTATGGGCGAAAGCGCGCAAGGCCAGGCTGCGCAGGACGCGGCGGCAACTGCGCCAACTGCTGCAAATGCCGCCACGCGCGGCCGGGCTGCGGGGCAGACGGCGCGGGGCGTAACGCGTGGACTGGGCGGATTCTTCAAGCCGTTCAGGAGTGTTGGCGGCAAGATCTGGCTGGAGGTTACGGGGGTTTTCTTTCTACTGCCGGTGCTGGTGTTCAGCCCGTTCCTGTGGCGGACGAGAGCCAGTTGGCTGCAGGGGCCTGATCACCGGACGTTTGTGGCGTCGGCGGTGATTATTGTGATTTTTCTTTATCTCGGTGTCAGCAGTTTTTGGCGGGCGGGGCGTCGGCGATAGCAGCTAGAGAAATTTGCGGATCTTCTCGCTGAACCGCGTGTAAAGGAACGACACCGACAGCAGCGCGGTGCCCAGAACGATCAGCGTGACGTAACGGTCGGGGGGCGCCAAGGCCCACACATCCATCAACAAAATCTTGGCTACGCTGACGAGAAGCAGACCCAGCCCTGCAAGGCGGAAGCTGCGTTCGCCTACGATCAGCGCAAACAGGAATGTGCCGAGACCGAGCAGACTCCATGCGATGGTGATGTGGCCGGAACTGAGCTTGACGGCGAGCGAGATTACCATCATGGCAAAGGGCGCGAAGAAGAACCATTGTTCCGGCTTGCTGAGCGTGGCCAGGATAGGTTCGGGCAGGTCGATCGAGGCTCCGGTCCAGAATTCGCGACCGCGCAGCTTGAACGCAAATGGCAGCGCAGCCATCAAGATCAAAGCGGTGATCGAGAGACGGTAGAGGGTTCCGTGCCAGAAGTCGCCATGCGATTCGCCGTTCCCCAGGTCGAAAAGCAGACCGCGGAGGACGGCTGCGACCGCAAGCGCAATGGCTTGAAGCATGAATGTGCGTCGACGCATGATCCACGCGAGCGCCATCAGCACAGTTGCCATTGCTGCCCAGATGGCCGTGACCCATCCTTCGCCGTTATGCACGTAGAACGGGAGGCGCACGCCGAACCAGACCATGAGGCTGAAGGTTCCGGCCGCATCGGCGAGAAGACCAACGATGTGCTCTGTCTTTGGAATGCGGGTCAGATCGCGGGTTCGCTCCAGAAGCCAATAGCCACCGGCGATCAGGATCAGCACCTCGAGAAGCGCGGAACCGACGAGGGTGAATTCTTGCGGGGCAAGTTGACCCGACATTCCGAAGATGGAATAGGGCAGGTCGTGGTTGAGGTATACCGCGAACGCGGCAGCGATCAGCAGATATCCCTGCCAGCGAAAAAAGCCCTTCTTGAAGAAGCGGCCAATTTCAAAAAGCGCGAGGCAGAGCGCTACGAGAACAGGCGCGAGCCACGGATCGTGAAATATATCGAAGGTCAAGATCAGCAGGAGGATTGCCGAAGCCCAGGAGTATGCGGCGGAAAGATTGCGACCGGCAAAGGTTTTGCGCCGCATGCCGCAATACAACAGGGCAATTGCGATGAGCGCGGGAGTGCGATGATGCCAGTCTCTGTAGCCGAGGTCCCACCCGGCGAGCGCGGCAAGCGCGGCGATGGCGAGCGCGTCGGCTTGCAGAGCCAGAGGTGTACTTGCGATCCAGTCCGCGGCGAAACCAAGTGCGATGACGAGGCCCAGCCATGCAACGGCGACCCACTCGGATGGGAATGCCACCCACATGGCCGTGGCTGCGGCGGCAGTGCCGATGCAACTGGCAAGAGGCAGCATCACAGCTTCCCATGCGGCGGGATCCCAGATGGCGACGGCAGGGAGTTTCGGAAGGAAGCGCGGAAGCAACTCAGAGCGGGACCAGAATGCGAGGGCTGTAAGGCTCAGCACGGTTGTCAGGACTGGGTGACGGCTGGGATCCGCGTTTTCGAAACGGGAAAACACCAGCGGCAGAACGTGATGGAAGATCAGAACGCCTGCGGTGGCAAGAGCGAGGACATCGCCTTCGAGCGGCGGCATAGTTGCATGGAAGCGATGGCCGAGAATGACGAGACCGAGAAACAGCGCGATCCAGCCGAGGGGCAGCCACTGATCGGGCATGTACGCCCAAAGCGCCGCCGCGGCCGCAGCCAATCCAAGCCAGCTGGTGCAGGGGAGAATGAATGCCAGCCACCCGCGCAGTGTTTGTTCCGGCGATCCATCGCGATCGAGACGCGGCAACACGCGCGGAAAGATTTCGCTGCGCAACCAGTAGGCGAGGGCGGCGAAGGTGAGCACGAGGGTTTCAGCCGGGTGATGGCTAAGATCGGCATTGCTCAACCGGAAAAACGCGAGCGGCAACACATGGTCGAAGAAGAGCAAGCCCGCAGTGCCGAGAGCCAGGATGTCTCCTTCAAGGAGTGGATTGGTGGCGCGGAAGCGATAGCCCGCGAACACGAGAATCAGGAATAACGAAATCCAACCCAACGGGAGCCATTTGTCCGGCAGCACTACCCACAAACATGTGGCGGCGGAGCCGAGCGCCAACCAGCTGGAGAGCTTTAGCGCAAGGCTCTCCAATGGATTGGCTGCAATCTCGGGCCAGCGGCGCGGGTAGATTTCGGCGTGTGTCCAATAGAGAATGGCCGCCAACGCGAGGCCCGCGGTTAGCGACCAATGGCGGCCGATATCGCCTGCCATTACGCGCTCGATGGCGAGCGGCATTACGTCATGCAGAGCGAGAACGCCGCCGGTGATCACTCCTACGAGCAGGCCGAGGCGGCGGAAGATCGGTTCACCCAGTCGCAGACCGGCGATGGCCAGCACCTGCGCCTGCACCAGCCACAGCACCGGCCAGCTTACGCCGTGGAAGCGGAAGGGCACCGATGAAATCAGCAGCACTACGGCGATGGTGGAGAGCACCACGAATGCCTGGCGCCGCTTGGCCTTCGCCCAGTACGCCAGAGCCATTTCAAAAACGCCGAGTGCAACAAGAGCCCAGAAAGCCCACTCCGGGTGCGCGGACTGGAACTTGAGCAGCCCAAGCACGCCGCCCGAATTCAAAATTGCGGAGACGCTCGACAGGTTTTCTTCGCGTTTGTCGAGTGGGGTGCGGAGGACGTAGGCGAGGCGGAAGATCAGCCAGTAGAGGAGAATCAACGCGGTTGAGGGCCAGAACTCGGCGAAGTCGGAGTGATTGTCGGGAAGGACTTTTGTAAGCCAGACAAAGTGGCTGGTGTAGACCGCGATGAGGCCGCACAACTCGAGCACCGCCCAGTGCCGGATGGTAGTGACGACGACAAGAGCGATGGCAAGGATGGCACTGGCGGCCAGCGAGAAGACGACGGTTTGCGTGGGCTCTTCAACGTGGCTGGTGAGCAGCGTGGCGAAGCCCAGCATGAAGGCCAGTGCGGTTACGGTTTGCGATTTGTATCGCAGGGAATGGCCCACCATGCCGGCTGCGACCAGCATCATCAGGAGCAGATCGACGGGCAGAGAATCGACGATGCGCGCCGCCTGCAGGTGGTACATGGCGAAGGTGGTGAAGTAGGCCAGCGCCCATCCGCCGCCGATGCCGCCGCGCGCGAAGATGCGGTAGGTGGGCTTGCGTTCGAGCCATACGCCGCCGCCCAGCAGCGCGAAGCTCACTGCGAATCCGCAGAGCACCTTGCCGCCCGGTCCCCACGTCTGCAGCTTGTAGGCGAGGAAGAACGCCAGGCCGATCACGAGAATGGCGATGCCGATCTTGTTCAGCCAGTTTGCGCCGAGGGTTTGTTCCAGCGAGAATTGGCGCTCTTTCTTCTCTGCGGCAGCGCTTGCCTGCTGAGCTGCCTGCTCTTGAAATGCGGCGGCAGCACGTATTGGCGGCGGTGCCGGCTGCCTTGCGGGTTCTGCGGGTTTCGCAGGCGGTATAGGCACAGGCGTTTCTTGTGCCAATGGTTTGGTGAGAGTCGGCGGAGCCTGTGCAGCGTCGATCGGAGGTGGGGCTGGAGTCTGGGGAATGACTACGGGAGGCGCGAGCAACAGGCGCGCGGGGCTTCGGTCGGTTGGATTACGGGCCTATACGCTGCCATTGGCGGTGTGACTCTTTGGGCGGCTTGCGCCGGTTCAGGCGAGCTTTGAGGCGAACGTGCGGGTTGCAGCTCTGCTGGCGTAGCGGTTGTGGCGGGAACAACCGGAGCCGCGGCGGTCTCGCTGCGTCTGGCGTTCTCCCTTGTCAGGGCTGCCAGTTGCGAGCGCAGAAATTCAATCTCGCGTTCGAGGCGATCCACTGCATCGCGCAATCGCTCGCTGGTGTCGCGGCTGCTGTTCCAGACGGAAAGGACAACGATTCCCAGAACAATGATCAGGAAATAGTCCATAGAGGTAGTTGGCGGGAATTATACGGTGGTTGGAGCCGGAAACACGGACATCTTGCAATCTGCTGTCATACCCGAGTGTTGCGGCTGTTGTCCATAAAGTGCCACACGGCCAACCCCAGGGCCAAAACGCCCAGTCCGTATGCCATCCATGCGTAATGGCCATGATGGATCTGCCAGCCGCGCCAGAAGGCGAATCCGGCGGCCACGATCATGAGGATTCCACGAAATGGATTCAAGGCGACTCCTTCCATTGCCTGAACAAATCATCTTAAGCCGTGAACCCGGGTGTTTGACCCGCGGAGGAGCGGTGCCTATCGTGGATAGGGTAGATTTACCCACCGAAAGGATCCATTCCATGTCCACCACCCCTGCTGCACCGGTTGCTCCCGCCCTCAAGAAAACAGCGCTCAACGCCACGCATCGCGCACTCAAGGCCAAAATGGTCGATTTCGGCGGATGGGACATGCCGGTGGAGTATCCGGGGCCGGGTGGCGGCCTGATTGCCGAGCACATGGCGGTGCGCACCGGGGTGGGACTTTTTGACGTCAGCCACATGGGCGAGATCCAGTTTCGCGGGCCGGGTTCGCTGGATGCGGTGCAGCACATCACCATGAATGATGCGTCACGCCTCAAGGATGGGCAGGCGCACTACTCCGCGCTGCTGACACCTGCGGGAACGTTTGTTGACGACATTCTTGTGCACCGGCTCGGCGACAACGACTATCTGCTGGTGGTAAACGCGGGTACGAAGGACAAGGATTACGCGTGGATTCGGCAGCAGGTGGGCAGCCGGCCTGGTATCCACCTGAGCGACTATTCGAGCTACTATTCGCAGCTTGCGCTGCAGGGACCGCGCGCGCTGGAGACGCTGCAGAAGCTGACGAAGGTGGATCTGAGCGCGATCAAGAACTACTGGTTCACGTGGGGACAGGTTGCCGGCATTCATAACGTTTTGATTGCGCGGACCGGCTACAGCGGCGAAGACGGATTCGAGGTGTACATCCCATCGGACGAAGCGACGACGGTGAAGATGTGGGATGCACTGATGGACGCGGGCGCGGAGTTCGGCATCGGCCGTGCGGACTGGGAGCGCGGAATACGCTTCGTCTCGAAGCGGGCATGAGCCTGTACGGACACGAGATTTCAGAGGAGATCAACGCGCTCGAAGCGGGGCTGGACCGCTTTCTCAAGCTCGACAAAGAGAGAGTTTATCGGCCGCGATGCGTTGCTGGCGGACAAGGCCAGCGGCGGACCGAAGCGCAAGATTATCGGCCTTGAAATGGTGGACCGCGGGATTGCGCGCGATGGGTATACCGTGCACGATCTCGAAGGCAAGCAGATTGGCGTGGTCACGTCCGGCTCGCCCGCGCCGTTTTTGAAGACGAACATTGCGATGGCGCTGGTTCCAGCGAGTGTGGCCGCCAGCGGGAGCTGATGTGGTGGTGCAGTGCAGGGCGAATTCGGTGAGGGCGAAGCAGGTGCCGATCCCGTTTTACAAGCGGCCGAAGAAGTAGTGGCTTAAATGATTGATTGGTTTTTCTTGAAGAGAACGTTCGCAATTGGAAGAGCCATTTGATTACATTCCGTTCGCTGGACGGCGGAGACATCCTTGGCGGCCGAACTTAGCAGGCCGATTGAGAGCGTGTCTATCGAGGCTGGATTCGGTTCACTCGGAAGGCCGGAATCCATTACTCTTTGGCGCTCAGATGAAACTGGCTTTGAAATTCGTTCAGAAATGCATGACGTAGCGGACCGAATGGAAGTGGGCGTTCTTAGCTTCAGTTTGGTCCCGGCGAGTTCGAAGGTAGAAGAAGAGCTGATACAACTACCCGCAAGTTTTAGTTCAACGCTACTACCCTTCAAGATGCTTATCGAAGAATCGGGGAAGAGAGCTGAGTCAGGCCTGATTCTCCGAGACACAACTGACAGAGAATTACTCATCGTGGCGTCTGGAGCGCCATGCTATCTGTATATTCGAGGCGTCTTGCCGAAGCGGCCGGCGCTGACTGCAACCGACCTGAATACCTAATTAGTGAATACAAAATCGTGGCGATTGAATAGGGGTAATGGATTCCCTATCCGCCGTGGCCATTGCATTTCAGGACGCCTAAAAATGCGCCGAAGGGGCCGACTTCGCCGCGGTATTGATTGGCCATGATGCGCGAGATTTGATGCAGGTGGGTCAGATCGTGCGCGGCCCATGTGGACAGCAGATTGGAAAGCGTGACGGCGCCTAGCGACGGATGGCGGCCGCGCAGTTGAAGCTGTTGCTGCTGCAGGTTCAATGCACGCAGGTCATCGAGACAACCGGCGCGAACGCGTCGAAACTCATCGAGTAGTTGGGGAAGACTCTTACCGAGACACTCCTCTACATGTCCACGGCGGTCGAACGGATCGAACGGCTTGTTTTCACCGTGCTCGATGATCATGCGGGCGCGCGGCATCCAGTCGACACGATCGGCGTAGATGAGGTGGCCGACGACATCGACGACCGTGAAGGTTTCGCCGCCTTCGTTGTGGTGCGTCCATGTTTCGGACAGGCCTCGCAGCAAAGCATCCAGCGCAGCGGGCGTGTGTTCAAGCAGAGCAATCGTGTCTTGCAGACTGTGGGCCATAGACTCTCGATGCGGAACCGATTCGGAGTGATGCAAACAAAAGACCGCAGTGCCAATTGCATCGGGCATTGCGGTCTTTCTGCTGTTTGTTGAGACAAAGGTCGGGGCCAGTGCTGCTCAGACTTGCATGACTTCGATTTCCTTTTTGCGCGAGAGCTCTTCCATGCGGCGAATCTCTTCGTCGGTCATCTTCTGGACCTCTTCGAGGGCGCGCTTCTCGTCGTCTTCGCTGATCTTCTTGTCCTTGGCGAGCTTCTTCAACGCGTCGTTGCCGTCGCGGCGCACATTGCGGATGGCGGTGCGATGCTCTTCGAGAACCTTGTTGAGATGCTTGACCACGTCGCGGCGGCGTTCCTCGGTCATGGGCGGAACGGGAACGCGGATGACCTTGCCGTCGGAGATGGGATTGAAGCCGAGGTCGGAAGCCTGGATGGCCTTCTCGATCTCCTTGAGGATCGATGGATCCCATGGCTGGATGAGAATGGTCTGCGGCTCGGGGGCGCCCACCTGCGCCATCTGGTGGATGGGCGTCATGGTGCCGTAGTAGTCCACCTTGATCTGGTCGAGCATGTGCGCGCTGGCGCGTCCGGTGCGCGTGGAAGCCAGGCTGGCCTGGAAGGTTGCGACGGCTGCGTCCATGCGCCGTTTCAGGTCGCCGGAGAGCCCTTTAAGTGCTGGATTTCCATCCATAAACGATGCCATAGTCATTTCCTCGCTATGCCAATTGCCAACGGCTATTCTACAACCCCCTCCGGGGGGTCTGACGTGCGGAGGATTATGCCGTAACCGAGATGTAAGAAATAGCGCTTTTCTGGACTGAGAGGTCGATTAGCCCTCCTTAGGGCAACGATATTTTGGACTGGGTGCAGCGATCTCGTAGACCGGATTGCAAAACCCATCGATATTTTAGACTGGGTTGCAGCGGCAACCCAGAAATCTTGCACCTGCATGATTGGCGGGCAACTCGCGCCGTCGAGCTTGAGACCAATTGGCAGGGAGAGCCAATGTGTTTATTGGTAGGTAATATGCGACGGTCCCGGATTCGTCACTAAAGGGCAAAAACAATCGTTAAGCAGCGGGTTCGCCGTCCTCACTTATCCTTTCCGCGGCTCTTGTGGTCTGGGCCAAATCTCCTACATCAGATCGCGATCAGAAGCAGCCGCGGAGCTATCCGTATAATTGCCGCAAGATCTATAAGCCAAAGGCAGCTTCACATGACTGGAAGAATGGACTGGCGAAAGCCGAAAAACGAGCAACTGGTCAGAACTCACGGATCCGAAAATATCGGAATGGGAGGATCTACTACATCAATTGTCAGGCCAGAAAAACGAGATGATTTGTGGTGGACGGGACTGGATCGCAAGCCTGGCGACTTACTCCGTGCAGCAGATCCCAATCCAAAAATAAGCATTGTCTCGTCGATCGTCTGTAGACTTCGGTCACTCGATGCTTGGCAATGGCGAGATTCAGACCTCAGGCCATGCTGTGATTAATCTCCGAACATCTTGATTTCCTGTTGCCTGGCTTGTCCCGTAGGAGAACACGTCCTCGGTGGCCTCCTGACGTATTTGCGATCTCCGCTTCACTCTTGCGTGTATCGGGTGCTTATCGAATCGCTGCGAGTGATTGGCCGCCGGCCAGAACGCGACCGGGTTGGGTCCCATTCATCCAGAAAGTTGGAGAAAAATGGAGGTCCTCCTTCGCTGAGAAAACGCCCCGGGAAGTTGCCAAGTGGTGGACATTGCTTGTTCGCAGTAAAAAGATGGATATCGCTTTTCGCTCGCACAGAGCCACAGCGCCGAGCAACAATCTAACTTCCCCGATTTAGAGGACAGCAGGGATCTACTTCCGCTTGGTGCTTTGGCGCACCCGCCGCACGGGGTTCCGATCGAGAGATCATGCTGCGAGCCGTGTTTGAAGAGCAAACTCCGCAGGTTGCGAATCTTTGCACAGGTCGAACGCGCGACAGGCAGAGAACGCAGCCACAATTCGATCTCGCTGGCGCGAATATCATCAGTATCAGAATGCGTTCACCGCAGTGATGAACTCCTCTTGATCCAGGTATCCGATGCCGCACCAGTACACTGGCCAGTTCGCGCTGGTGATGGGATTCAATGTGTTGTTCCCGGAATAGAATGCGGCCTGGTATTGCATCTTCGCTGTATTCGATGCCAGCAGGGTAGGAAACAGCTCCGACAGCGAGGTGGCGAGAGGGCCATCGAGGTTATAGGCTTTCGAGAATGTGTAATAGCTGTTGAATGCGGCGGGCGTCGCCAGAAGGTTGCAGTTCAACGCGGAATAGTCGAACGGGGCAAGGCTCAAGCCGTCGATCGCAAAGATCTTGTAGGCGGGATTATTGCCAAAGAACGCACTGATGCCCGCGGTAACTGCCAGCGCGTTGCCCGGAGACATCAGCCGAAATTCGTCCATGTGCGTATGACCCGCAAGAGACATAGCGATAACGCCGGGATACTTTCCAATGATGCCCATGAACGTTTCCTGATTGGTGTCAACCCACAACATCGTGGCAGCCGTGATCTTCCCGTTCACGTCATTGGAGGCTGCGGCGGTGGTGCCTTCCGCGGCTCCAGGAGGTGCATGCATCAGCAGCCACACCTTTTTGCCGGACGAACTGGCCTTGGCAAGCTGGGCATCGAACCACGTAAACTGATCCGCGATCATGGTTGGATCAGGAAGAGGAGCACCGGGGGAAAGCGCGAACGTGTTCAGCGCGACGATCATCAGATTCAATCCCGCGGGCTCGACCGCGTAGTATCCGCCATTGGTGATCGATGCGATCACATCCTGCCTATTTCCCGCGCCATTTAATGCGAGCGTGTATAGCTGTTGCGCGTTGTTCGAAAGAAACATGCTGTCCGGCCCATAACCGGTATAGGAATCGCAATTGCCAAGCGCAAAGTAGACGGGGACCGTGCCCACAGCCGCCCTGATCTGCTGCAAGACAAAGGTGAGAGTCTTGTCGACAAATGCGGCTGCTTCGGCGGGCGTCTTGTTCGCCGAATAGATCGGATAGAGCTGGTCCAGGCCGTGGCCGAGAAAGTCTCCTGTAAAAAGGACTACCGGACTTGTTCCCAGGTTCTGCTTGATGCTTTCGAGCGCCAGCGTCAGCAGCGCAAAGTTCGTGTCGTCGCCAGGCGCGGAAGGCGTGTTGTTCTTGGCGTTCGCCGCTCCAGTAAAAATGTTCGGCCAATCGGAGGGATCCGCCGCGTCAAGTTGCGCTACCAGTGCCATATTATCCGCGACGGATTGAGGATTCAGTGCCGTATTGCCGGGCAGAAATGGATTGATATATGGCTGGAAATGGACGTCGGAGAAAACCGGTACCGAGAAGCTGTGGGAGCCTGCAATGCTTGAAACTCCACTGCATCCACTGATGAGTCCTGCACTCGCCAGGCTTGCTACTTCGAGAAATGTGCGACGTGATAGTTCTGGCATTCGAGCTTCTCCTTTTGCGGCCGTCGTGGCCCTTTCAGCAAGGGCAGTCAGAATTGCGGCGCCGTGGCCGGTAAATTCTCTGAGTCAATACCTTCACAAAGAATGTTGTTGGCAGCCAGGTTGCCGCCCCCGTCAATGGTTACCGTCCAGATGGAGTCGTAGTCATAGGCGTCCCAGGCAAGAGGCGGGGCGCTGCTAACGTTGCTGTAACTGGCAAGCAGCGCGCTCAGTATCTGGGGAATGTTGCTGTGCTCCCACGCCACAAGAATGGTCTTATTGGTGAATTGTCCGCCTTGAAAGAAATAATTGCTGGCTTCCTGAGGTCCGTTCTTGTCAGTCAGCAGAAAGCTCGACACCAGGGAATACGGCAGGTTTTCGGCGATGGCATACGGTTCAGCCGTCAAGGCCAACGTGTTGTGCGAAAACGAAGTCGGCCCCGCGGCGGTGAGTCCGGCGTTGGGAGTCACCTGGGCGGGGTCGAGTGAATAGACGTGGGTGGGCTGGGGTTTTCCTTTAAGCGCCCTGGAGATTGCGTTCCCAAGATCGAGGGCGCGCCACTGGCCCGCCGCAACAAAGTTCCCATTCGAGAAGACGATGGAGGGATGAGCATTGGCATGGCGTATGAAGTAGAGAGTTTCATTGGTGTTGATGTTCGCGGGTGAACCCGTTGCCTTCAATGAGAAGGTCGAGTACTGGCATGGCGCGGGGGCTACCGGATCCGGATCGAGCTTCGGATAGGTGTTCGACGGCTTCAGATTGCCGTTATAGGTGGCCAGGCTGGCGCTTCCCGACGGCGTAATGGAAACGGCGTAGATCGTATCGGACCCCTGATATGTGGACGGGGGCGACAGGCTGGACTGTTCGAGTGCATTGAGGCTGGCCAGCAGGGTTTGAGTGGTCTCCCACGGTGCTGAGAAAACATAGTATCCAGGCTCCTTCGCGCTGACAATACCGGCAAGCAGTGCGTCGTTGTCACTGCCGGTATTGTTGAAGTCGATCCCCTGGCAGGCCGGGCACGGGTAAGACAGAGATGGCGCGATCACGCCGATGGGCTCCGAACCCGGAAAGTAAGACGTGTTGATTGGGAAACTGTTGCCGGTTGTCTGAGCCCATCTCCGGATAGGGGCTCATCATGGTGAATTGGTTCATGAGAGCAAACTGCTGCACGGTCTCAAGCGGAGTCATGTCTGGATATCCGTTTGAGGTCTGCAAATGGGTCATTGGTTCGAGCGCATAAATAGCGGTCACATTCTGATTACCCAGCACGGCATGTTGCAGATACGGCGCCATCAAAAGCGTCCTTTGCAAGCCTTGGGCGGTGAGATTTGCCGTATCCGCATTCACGTCTCCGCTGGCCTGATATTGCAAATCGGCACTGACGACGAAGATCAGATTGATATTCGCGGCGGAAAGCGGAGCTGGATTGCTCGCCGGCAGATTGCCTTGATGATTCGACGCACCGCATCCGCAAAGGAGCATCATCGCCCCCGACAGAAGAAATGCGTGAAAACGAATTCGATCGATGTGAACCAGGTTCATAGACTTCGTCCCTTCATTCCCGCCTGAGCGATCAGAACGCAGGGGCAGTGGCAGGCAGTTTCGTTGAATCGATGCCTTCGCAATGCGAGTTGTCAATTGTCAGGTTGCCGCTTCCATCGATGGTCACCGTCCAGATCGAGTCGTAGTCGCTGGATGCCCAGTCGGCCACCGTTTGGCTGCTGCCGTAGCTCTTTAAGAGCGCGTTGACCAGGGGTGCGAAGTGTTCGTGTTCCCACGCCAGAAGCACCTTATGATTGGAGAATTGCGGATCGTCAAAAAAGAAGTTGATGGTATTCGTCGTCACCGTAGATGTGTCGTCGAGCTCGAAATCCGACACCAGATGATAAGGAAGGTTGTTGGCGATGGCATACGGTTCGGCGGTCAACGATGGCCGCACATAGGACCATCCGGAATTTCCGTATGGGGTAATCTGTGCGGGATCGATTGAATAGACCTGATCGGGGTTGATCTTGCCGCGCAAGGCATTGGGCAGATCGAGCGCCCGCCATTCACCTGAAGCGACATAGTTACCGTCCTCCCAGGTGGGCGTGGGATGAGCCTCTGCGTGCCGCATCAGGTAGAGAGTCTCGTTTGTATTGGTGACCGGGGGATTGGACGAAGGCGCGGAGATATTGAATTGGGGCGTCTGGCAGGCTGCGCTCGTCAGCGCGGGAGGCGGCAATTCCGGGTAAGTTGGCAGCGGATGCAGGTTGCCGTTATAGGTTGTCAGGTTAGCCATGCCGGATGGAGTTATGGAAATGGCATAGACAATGTCAGGCCCCTGATAAGTGGAGGGAAGAGTCAGCCCGTAGGAGTGTGCAGTGTTCGCCGCGGCCAGAAGATTCTGCGTGGCGGTCCAGGGCGCAGAGAAAACGTAATAGCCCGGCAAGCCGTAGCCGATCACCGTATCGATCAAAGATTCGTTGTCGCTGTTCTGATCGTTAAAATCAATTCCCTGGCAACTCGCACATGCAATGAGGGGAGGCGCAACCTCCTGGACTACCTGCCCCTGGGCGTAGCCGACATTGAGCGGAAAACTATTCGCCGCATAGAGAGCAGGGCCGCCCGAGGATCCTTCGAGGGTAACCACATTGAGCAGCGCAAACTGCTGTACGGTCTCAAGCGCCGCCATATCGGGATAATTACTCGTCGTCTGCAGATGAGTCATCGGTTCTAGCGCATAAATGGCGGTTACGAAATCGCCACCCAGGACCTTCTGTTGCAGATACGGAGCCAGAAGCAGAGTTCTCTGGAGCCCCTGGGCAGTCAGGTTCGCCGTTTTCGGATCCACGTCACCGCTGGCCTGATATTGCAAATCTGGACTGACGACAAAGATTAGATTGACGTTTGCGGCGGAGAGCGGGGCGGGAGTGGCTTGGCCGGGCGTAACGGTGCTCGAAGAGCTTCCGCATCCGGCTAACAGCACAATGGCGAAGCACGACAGCGGCCAGAATCGAACAGCGGATCTCATAGAGCCCTTTGGCCGAACATAGAATGATTCGGTTAAATGCTCTATCGGCATTTGTCGGAGAATTCTTCATTCTCGTGCCGGCGTTCCTTCTATCCATAGAGTTTCCCAGGGTTTCACGCTAGCTCTTCTCGCGATTCGTCGATTCCCAAAAGCGGCACAGGTTCCATTTCAGCATTCTGCAGGCGGCGAAAGTGAGCAGAGCGGCTTCACATTACTGACACTTCACGCGCGCTATGTGATGCTGGCAATCGAGTCGAGAGTCAACATGCAGACCTGCAAGTTGTTCGCGAATCCTGCCGCAATTGCAGGGCGTCGCTTGCGAGGTGACTTGCATCACCTCTTGTCACGAAATTGCGGCGTATCGTTGCGTACCATTGCGGCTACTGCGGGATTCGAGTACCAAGCGGACTGGCACGCCGGCCATGTGCAATACAGGAGATCTTCATGCAATCCTCGCGTCGGCTGGGCCTTTCTCTTGCCACAGCATTCTTGTTTCTTTGCGGCTGCGGCAACCATGGCAGCAGTGTTCAAGCACCCACCGGGCTCACTTACGGCGCGGGAACTGCGGTTTACACCAAGGGAGTGACAGTTGCTCCGGACAACCCAACCAGTAGTGGCGGAGCGGTAACCGGATACAGCGTGAGTCCTGCGCTCCCTGCCGGATTGACACTGAACAGCGGCACAGGCGTGATAGGTGGAACGCCCACCGCCGTAACTCCCATTGCAAGTTACACAGTGACCGCATCCGGCGCGGCAGGCAGCACTACGACGAGCATTTCCATTACGGTGAACGATCAGCCGCCCTCGGCGTTCTCATACGCGGCGGGCACGGCGACATACGTCATCAACACGCCGATTACTCCGAACAGTCCCACGAACAGCGGCGGAACGGTGGTCTCGTACAGTGTGGCCCCGGCACTCCCAGCGGGCCTGAGCTTGAGTGCTCAAACAGGCGCCATCAGCGGAAACCCCGCGGCCGTAACACCGCAGGCAAAATATACGATTACTGCTGTCAATACGGGAGGCAGCGCGACCGCAGCGGTGTTCATCACCGTCAACTCTGGTGTGGCGAATCCTTTGGCGGCGCCTGCCGGACTCTCTTACAAGCTTGGCAACGCAACCTACACAGTGGGCGTGCCGATTCCGGCCAATGTGCCAACAAGCACCGGCGGAGTTCCGCTTCCGTATACGAGTCCGAGCGGGATCCCGGTCCCGGCCTACAGTATTTATCCCTCGCTTCCGCCGGGGTTGCGCATCGACGGTGTCCCGCTTCTTCCCATCGGCGACTTGCCTTCGGGGATCATCAGCGGAACACCCACGGCGCCATCGCCTGCAACCCCCTACACAGTAACGGCCAACAATCCGGCCGGATTCACCACCGCGAGCCTGATTATTGAAGTCAATGCTGCCGACCTGGCTCCGGCCGGCCTCTCCTACAGCACACCGGCGCCGGTGTATGAGATAGGAATCGCGATCACGCCGGACTACCCGACGGTCAACCCTCTAGGTGGCGCACCGACCAGTTACAGTGTGACTCCCGACCTCAGCCAAACCGGATTGACGCTCAATCCGTCGAGCGGTGTGTTGACCGGAACTGCGGCGGGCCCGTCTTCGCAGACGGCGGCGCCACTTACGGCGACTTACACTGTCACTGCCTCGAACTCCAGCGGCTCGGTAACGGCGCCGCTCACCATCACCATTTACAACTCGCACCAGTCCGTGCCTAACATGGCTCAAAACATCGATCCACTCGCAGCACCCGGCTCCAGTTTTCAATTTCTTGACACCGGCATGGTCGTGACCGACACCTACAATCCCAATGTGCCGTCCGTCGAGTGGATGGCCGGGCAGGCGGTCAGCACGGCAATCAAGCCCGATGGAACTCTGCTGGCGGTACTGACAAGCGGCTTCAACCGCGTCTTTCACGAAGCGTTTCCGTTTTTTGACCCTCTCTATTCAAGCGAGTATGTCTTTCTCTACGACATCAGCGGGGGAACGCCTGTCTTCAAGCAAGCCATCCCAATTCCCAATGCGTATCACGGGCTGGCGTGGGATCCGGTCCCGGGCAACAACGCGCTCTACGTCTCCGGCGGCATGGGCGATGCGCCGTTCGGCACCGATCCGATTCCGTATACCGTAAACGGCGCTCCAGCTACCAATAACGGAGACAATGTACACATCATTACCCTGCAGCCGAACGGAAGCTGGGCGCTTTCGGCGGAGCTGGACCTGGGACCGAGCAATTCAGTGGTTGGTGGACACCCCGCAGGGAACGGCCTGCCCGTGCCCAACAACCAGTTCGCTTCGGTCAACAGCGCGGTCTTCGTGGCTCCCATGGCTGCCGGAATTGCGCTTTCGAACGATGGCCAGACGCTGGTGGTGGCCAATTATTACAACGACTCAATTACCGTGTTCACCGGAGGCCTGAACATCTGGCTGGATCAATGGGTGCCCGATCCGGCGTCCCCGCAACAGTTTCAGGGGACACTCCCGGGAACCGAACTCGATCTGCGTCCGGGCAAGGCCGCCAGCGGCGCCACTCCGGGCACGCCGGGTGGAGAATATCCGTTCTGGGTGGTATTGGCAGGCAAAAGCGGACCTGGAGCCACGGCATACGTGTCGAGCCTTCGTGACCGCGAAATCGACGTGGTGAATCTCGGAGAGAGTTGCGTGAACGGCACGACTGGACCTGGCTGCTTCCTGCAAGCCTCGCCGGTTGTCAAGGCCCGCATTCCCGTCAAGGGCCAGCCGAACAAAATGACCCTGAACGCGGCTGGGACGCTTCTCTACGTGGCCGAAGATGAGTCGGATACCGTTGACGTAATCGATCTCAATCCTCGCGATGTCGGTCTTCCCAGCCAAAATGAGCCGGCAACGGTGAACACGGTGATTGAAACCATTCCGGTCATCGCTCCGCCGTCGGTAATGTCGGGTTCGCCACTGGCGCAATATACCGGCGCCAATACCAACAGCGTTACATTGTCTCCTGACGAGCAGTATCTCTACGTCACCAATGGCAATCTGAACAACATCGCCGTGGTCAAGCTGACGGGAACCAATCACGGCGACCAGGTTATTGGACTGATCCCTACCGGCTGGTACCCGAACTCGGTAGCGGTGAATGGCGCATTTGCTTACGTGGTCAACTCGAAGTCACCCACCGGCGCGAATCCAAACTGGTGCTATGTTTACGGGCCAGCCGGTTACCCGACCTGCATGCCTGCCAACGAATACAACCCACAGTTGACCAAAGCCGGGTTGCAAACCATTCCGTTGACCGCAACCTTGCTTCAGCCGGAACTCAGTACTCTGACCAGCGAAGTGACTACCGATAACCACTTTGGCAGCGTGGAATCCTCAGACCAGGCTGCGACCATGGCGGCGGTACGCGGCGGCGTTCAGCACGTTATTTACATTCTGAAAGAGAACCGGACCTACGACCAGATTCTTGGCGACTTGGGCCGCGGCAATGGCGATCCGGCGTTGACTTTGTTTGGGCAGGCGATCACGCCCAACCAACATAATCTGGCGCAGCAATTCGTCACCCTCGACAACTTTCTCGCCACCGCCGAGGTGAGCAACGACGGCTGGCCGTGGAGCACTTCAGCCCGCGCGCCGGATGTGGTGGAACACCAGTACCCGGTTAACTATGCTCAACGCGGATTGAGCCTTGACACCGAAGGCATGAACCGCAACGTCAACGTTGCCATCCCGACCTTGGCCCAGCGCCAGGCGTCCGATCCCTTGATGCCAGGCGGAGCGCTTTCGCCAAACGTGATGGGCGGCGAGGACCTGTTGCCGGGGCAGGCCGATGTGGATGCGCCCGATGGCCCCGACGATGAAGTGAATACCGGCTATCTATGGAACGATGCGCTGCGCGCCGGCCTCACGGTTCGCGACTATGGATTCTTTGTCGATACCAACTGCTATAACGAACCGAGATGCCAGACCCCGCTGGCGCATGACCCGTTTTCGACGGGAACCATCGTCGCTCCACCTACCAATGTTGCGCTCGCGCCGTTCACCGACCAGTACTTCCGTGGCTTCGATCCCTCGTTTCCGGACTTCTATCGCTTCAAGGAGTGGGAGCGCGATTTTGATTCCAACTACGCCAGCGGTGGGCTGCCGAATCTAACTCTGGTTCGCTTCATGCACGACCACACCGGAAACTTCGGCACGGCGATCGATAAGGTGAACACGCCAGAGCGCGACGTGGCCGACAACGACTACGCCGTTGGCCTGCTGGTACAGAAGATTGCCAACAGCCCGATCTACAAGAACAACACGCTGATCTTCGTCGTGGAAGACGACGCGCAGGATGGCGGCGACCACATGGATTCGCACCGCACCACGGCGTACGTGGCCGGAGCTTACGTGAAGAATGCGGTTGTCTCGACGCCCTATACGACCCTCAACTTCATGCGCACCATGGAAGAGGTTCTGGGTCTGCCGCCGATGAACCTGAATGACGCGCTGGCTGCGCCCATGAGCGATATCTTCAACACTTCACCGACCGCGTGGACGTTCACCGCGACACCCGCGGCAATGCTCTACTGCACTCAACTCCCTCTGCCTGCCCCCTTTCTGTCCTGCAATAACCCGACGCCCGACGCGAAGTACTGGTCGCGTGTGACCAGGGGAATGGACTTTGATGACGCAGATGAAGTGGACGGAGTAACTTTCAACCGCATTCTCTGGAAAGGAATGATGGGCAACAGGCCCTACCCGGGCACACCTACCGGGAAGGACTTGCGCCAGAATCGTGACAAGATACTCGCAGAGTACCGTCGAACCCTGCAGCATCACGTGACGAGGACACCCAAGCCAGCCGGGGACTGACGGGATTTAGTAGCGCACCTGGCGTATTCTCTCCCAAGCCGGGTTTCCTGCGCACGCCACTGTCCGAGAGACTTCCTATACTGAACTCGAATTCATTCCTTGTATTGCTACGATCAGTTTTACCCTTGAGGCCTCATTACAGAGGCCTCGAGTCTTACACACAAATGAGAGCCTCATGCAAAAGCATCTGATGAGACAAATTACGGGTTTGCTGGTGATGTTTCTCGCACCGGTCTTTTGCCTTTCGCAGGTTGATCGCGCTGGCTTGAGCGGAACCATTACGGACATTTCCGGAAAGGTAATTCCAGGAGCCCGCGTCACCGCCCTTCAAACTGCAACCGGTCTGCTGCGTGAAGCGGTCTCCTCAACGAGCGGCATCTACTACATTCCGGAGTTACCCGTCGGCCTCTACCGCATCACGTGCACGGTGGCCGGTTTCCGGCAAGTCGCCTTCGAGAACGTCGCGCAGACGATTGGTCACATAAGCAAGCTTGACTTCACGCTCAGCGTGGGGAACGTGACCGAGCAGATCAATGTCCAGGGCCGCACTTCCCAACTCGACGAAACGAGCGACGTGCAGGGCGGCCGCACCGAGTCCGAGCAGGTAAGGGACCTTCCATTGAACGGCCGCAACTGGTCGACGTTGACGGCACTGGTTCCCGGGGCCGTCGATACAGGCGGAAGCAATCAGCGCAGTATTCGCTTTGCAGGCCGTGGGTTGGATGACAACAACTTTACCTACGACGGTATAGACGCGACTAACATCGTCAATCAGGCACAGCAATCCTTCGTCCGGATTGCGATCCCTACCGACGCCATCGAAGAGTTCCGTATCGACACCATGCTCTTTACCGCAGAAAACGGAAGCACCCCCGGCGGCCAGGTGGACGTAGCCTCGAAGTCCGGCTCGAACACTTCGCATGGCGGCCTGTTCAATTTTCTTCGCAATGACATCTTCGATGCCCGCAACCCAATCATTCCGACCAGGCTTCCGTTCCGCCTCAACCAATTTGGGGGCGACGTTGGCGGCCGGCTCATCCGTGACCGTAGCTTCTTCTTCTTCACTTACGAGGGGTTGCGTCAAAGTTATGGCCAGCCACTATCGGGATTCGTGCCAAGCCCGGCATTCCGCGCCCAGGTGGTCGCAGCCAGTCCGGAGCTGGCGCCGATCCTCGCCGCCTATCCCGCGAGAGGACTGACACCCTACGCCACGGATACTGATCGGTTCACCGGCTCCGGCCGCCAACTGGATAATGAAAACTCGGCCATGCTGCGCCTCGACCAGCATTTCTCGGCAGCCGACACAGCCTATCTCCGTTTCAACTTCGATGCGGCTTCGAGCGACATTCCCTCAGATGGCCTCAACGACAGGCAGCTTACAAAGTCGCGGCCTGTCAATGGAGAAATCGAGGCTTTGCACATATTTTCACCGAAGCTCGTGAATGAATTGAAGTTCGGCTTCAATCGCAGTACAGTCTTCACAACCAATCAGGGACTGACAAACCTACCCTACTCTGTAGCCGTCGCTGGCCTCACCACCCTGGCCAACAACGAGCTCAACCTTGGCGTGGGCAATTCCTTCTCTTATATCGACAATCTGACCTTGGCTCGCGGGCCTCACACATTGAAGTTCGGCGTAGAGGTTCGCCGCATCCAGCTCGACCAGGGAAACACCGCCAACGGGACGATCGTCTATTCTTCACTGAATCTTCCCAGTTCCAGCTTTCTCGTCAACGCCGTTTCTTCCGCCACATTCAATCAACAGCTGCCAGTGAATGGCATGCGCAAGACCGCGGTGTATACCTATGCGCAGGACGAGTGGAAGCCGCGGCCCAATCTCACTCTGAATCTCGGCGTCCGCTACAGCTTCTACAACATTTTTCACGAAGCTCACGGAAAGGCCAACCCTTTTGACTTCGCAACGTGCGGTGCGGCGGGTTTCTGTGGCGTGGGCGCCAGTTTCGGCAACCCAAACACGCTCGACATCGACCCGCGCTTGGCGTTTGCCTGGTCGCCTGCCGCTCTTGGAGCGGGCAAAACGGTGATTCGCTTGGGATTTGGGTTGTACCACGGCGATGGCCAACTCGACGACCAGAATGTACCCATCAAAAACGAGGTGGGCGCCTACTCGCTCAGCACCAAGTCAACCCCCGGGCTTGCTTACCCCATAACGCCCTTTCTCAACGGCTCTGGCACGATATCCGCGAATGCGGACGACCGCGACCGCAAAGACATGTACGTCATCCAATGGGGACTCTCCGTTCAGCGTGAGCTTTCCCCCGATCTGGTCGGCACGCTCTCGTACGTAGGAAGCAAAGGCAATTTCGAACTGATCACGTCGTACGTCAACCTCATCAATCCGGCTACAGGCGCTCGCCCCAATCCCGCATTCGGCCAGGTGAGATGGCGGGGCAATTTGAACAGCAGCTCCTACGATGGCTTCATCGCCAGTCTTCAGCGCCACTTTACCCATGGTTTGCTGGTCTCCATCAACTACACCTATTCCCACCAGATCGACCAGGATGCACCTGGAGGTGGGGACTCGGACAATCCGCAGAATCCAGCCTGCATGGCGTGTGAGCGCGCCTCGGGTGACTTCGACGTGCGTCATGGTGTGAACGCCAACGTGGTTTACGATCTGCCCTTCGGCAATGGAAAGGCGTTCTTCTCCCAACCCGGAATCGCCAGAGCGTTGCTGGAACGCTGGAGCCTGACCGATATCATCGAGGCGCGTACGGGAATGCCGCTCAACGTCATCTATTCTCGATCGAGTTCGACGGTCGCCACCGGCTATACCACCAATCAGCGTCCAAATCTCGTTCCCGGAGTTTCACTAACGCCATCGGGTGGAAAGTTTATCCGTGGAACCGCCGAAAACTGGATCAACCCTGCTGCATTTACCCCTGTTCCAAACTCGAGCTATGGCGATGCCCAACGCAACATCGCGCGCGGACCTAACCTGTGGCAGACCGACGTAGGTCTCTCCAAGCGCATACCACTTTCTGAGCGGGTCCAACTCCAATTCAGATGCGAAGTCTTCAACCTCTTCAACCGTGCCCAGTACACTTTGCCACTGGAAGAAATTTGGCTGCCCGCGTCCGCGACCGCGCCAGCAAGCATTGAGCCACAGGTGTCAACAGCAAGCACAACGCCGATTGGAACTGGCACGCCGCGCGAGATTCAGTTCGCACTGCGCATGCAATTCTAAGGGCAAGAATGCGCTGCGTTTCCACGGCCAAGATACCAAATACGATTCGTTCTGACTTTTCAGCAATGCATTAACGTTGTCAAACGGTCCCGCACTTTCAGGTCGGAGGATAATGAGTCGCCTAATGCAAAAGTACATTCAGCAGGACTGAATGCGGGCCAGAAAACGGGGGCGCAAACTGGAGCGCAGTTCGCAAGGCGGTTTTGTATCTTATCGATTCTAAAAGGTGCTTCGGTATCATCCGCGCCGCACTAAGTCTCTTAAAATCAGTTGATGACTTCCCTCATAACCCAAAGGTCGCTGGTTCAAATCCAGCCCCCGCAACCAAAGCCATCATATTGATTTTTCAAAGGGAACCGCGCTGATCGGTTCCCTTTTGCTTTGTGCAAACGAGTCCATCAAATCCCATGACAATGGGATATGGAAACGAGTCGTCGCGTCTCGGACCGAATTCATACGGCCTCCTTCAACACCATCCGAATCCTAGCCGGTTTCCGGGCGCAATTTTTGCAATCCGCACCGGTGTACGAATCAAAGTGAGCTCACGAATGGGTGCTATGAATTTTGATGCCTGTGTTTCTCCACGAATTTTACCGATCGCGACGGCCTACGCTTCAATCGGCGGCACCCGGCGTCCAATTGATCTCGCAGATTGGTCAGTTTCAAGGAACGCCAGCCATGTGTCGTTCTGGGCCAGCACTTCCTTTAACTCGGGCTCGGCGAGGACCATGCAGGCGGTGGAGAGGGCGTCCGATTCGGATGCCGTATCGGCGAGAACCCACGCTCGGTCCTGGCGCAAAGCGGGGCGTCCGGTACGCGGATCAAGAATGTGGGCTCCTTTCACTGCCACGCCTGAACCGCTCAATGAAGCGTGCGTTAGAAAGAATCGTTTCGATGCGTTGTCTTCCCCCAGTCCGCATGACCAGCCGGGAAGATTGGGTGGCGGGTCCCCTGCAAGAATGCTGCTGCCGCCCGCGACCAGCAAAAACGAGGGGCAATCCCATTGACGGAGCAGCTCGGCCATGCGGTCGAGAGCGAATCCTTTGCCGATGGCACCCAGATCGAATTCAAGCCGGCCTTTGATGCAGAGAATTGAATGCTCGTCTGGCAGCAAATTCCACTGGGGAAGTGAGGCCTGAGTTTTCAGAGCCGCCGGCGTGGGACAGAAAGCGCCGTGTGTAGCTTCGTCCATTCGATTTGCAATTTGCAGGCAGGTGAAGGCAGGCTCACTCAAACGCATCTTTTCGCCGGGCCGCAGGTCAATGATGCGGGCAATATCGCTGTCGATGCGGAAGCGGCTCAGACGCGATTCGAGTGAGTCCACAAGGTCGAAGGCGGCTTGTGCTGCTTGCGCGGCATATGCTCTCTCCTCGCGGGCGATGCGCGCCTGAAAGTGGGTCGCCATGGCGGCGTGGTTGAATTGATGGATCTCAGCCATGGGCATTCACTTTCGCTCGGGCAGCCAAAGCAGGATTAGCACTCCTGGGCGGCTCCCGAAAAAATCAGGCCGGAAGCCGCGCAATGTATCGGCATACTGATCGGCGGCTTCGGTGGACGTAACGTAGAAGTCTGCCGCCGTGACTTGCTGGCCGGGTTGCCAGAAGCCCACTTGTTGAAATCGGCGAAGGTACCAGGGTAGCGGCCAGGGATCAGAGGCGATCACCGCGATGCGCGGGGTGTCTATGCCTTCCTGGCGAGCCGCATCTGCGATTTCACTGGAGAGTCCGAGGATATCGTCCGAAGTGTGGGCATAGGCATAGGGATTGCTTCTCGTCGGCTGGAGCGAGAAAGACGCGCTGACGCGTGTCGTGGGCAATCAGAAAACCCAACAACATTACGGGGCCGCAGAAGAAAAGAACGGCAGTGCGCCGGCCAAGTTGTGCTGTGGCCATGCGCCAGATTGACTCCACTGCCATCGCGGCGAGTAGCGCGAGCGGCAGCCAAAGATTGAGCGCCAGCCACGGTGTCTTATAGGGAATCAGGCTGTAGATTGCGGCGATTATGAGTCCGTAATATCCGAAGAACCGATAAGCAGAAGTACTCCGCTTTCTAAATGCGATAAAGAGGCCGAGGCAGGCAAGGGCAACCAGCAGACCACCGGACCAGCCACTGACAAGGAGCTTGCCGAAATACCAGAATGGATGCTCGTGACCCTGACCCGCTGAACGCGCGAGGACATTCGGGGCCACACGCTCCATGGCAACGAGAGATTTCCAGTTTCTGCCGAACCAGGTGAACAAAATAACGATCAGCACCAGAAACGTGGCGATGCCTGCCAGCAACGGACCAAGGCGCAGTGATTTGGCAAAGCTCTTGCTGCGCAGATCCCACGCATTGAACACAAGTGCTGCGACGATTAGCGCGAACAAATTAAGGATCGCGGTTTCTTTGCAGGCGACCATCAGTGCGACGCATGCGCCTGTGAGAACGGCATAGACGATCGAGCTTTGCCTGAAGGCACGCCAACTCGACAGAATCAGCGCGAACGTTGCTGCGCAGAAGAGTGATTCATGGATGAAGTACCGGTCGTAGTAGACAGGCAACGGAGCAACCGCGAACAGCAGAGCGGCGAGCAGACAGGGAACGACTCCGAACATGTCGGCTGCGGCGCCAAAAAGCAAGATCGTGATCGTGCCAGCTACGACTGACGTTGAGCGCAACTCCGATTCGGTTAAATCAGAGAAAGACTTTGCTCCCTGCATCCTGGCCAGCGGCAAAGCAAGAGCCGCCAAGGCAGGACCATGGCGGTCCTGCGGATCGTAGGCGAATGTTTCTCCCTGAAGCAGTTGTCCGACAATATAGCCGTTGATGGCTTCGTCGGTGTGCATGGGCCGCGCGCCCAATTGGGGAAGGCGAACCGCCAATCCGATGAGCGCGACGATAATGAACACGGGCCATCGGGCCCAAGACAAACGAGGAGCCAAGGCCCCTATGGAAGGGGTGGCGGAACGAGTGAACTCAGGCAGGCTTGCCCCAGACTTCAACCTCGATGTAATCATTCAGCTTGTTCGTCGTGTTTCCATTGCTGTAAAGGCGAATGTAGCGGCCCTTTGCACCCTTGGCGTCGATCAGCTTCCCCTGGTAGGTCTCGACGTAATTCAAATCCTTGCCCGGCTCCGAAGCCAAGCTCACCTTTGAAATCATTGTTGAAGATCGTCGTAACACCTGATTTAAACGTGGGGTCGTCGGACACCTGGGCTACAACGTCGCGGTAGACTCGCGCCTGGGAGTGGAAGTGCCAAACGAGGACAGCATAGATGTTTGCGCTTTTCGCCAGTTCGATCTGCACCCATTGCTTCCCAGGTCCGAGTTCGACCCACGAGCCTTCATCGCCGGCTTTGTCGCCATCGGTGACCAGGTCCAGCGTTCCAACCACAGGATTGGTGTCGCTGCCCGTAACTTTCTTGCCCTTGGCTAGATTGATGGAGCCTGCAGGAACCATGAAGTCCGGGCGCTTGCCCTTCACCGGCGGCTCGAGGTTCGGCACGTTGAGCGGAACGGGCGTGCCGACGAACAGAGGACGGGGCAGTTGCGTCTTCAGCGGAACTTTGTCCTGCGGGAGAGCTGCAGATGGAATGAGGATGACGACGGCGAGCAGGTATTTGCTGGAAAGGATTGTTTTCATAATCTCAGGCCTTTACTTCTTCATTGGTGATCAGGAGCTTTTTCTCGGCAGCCACCGCATCGTTGGCTCTATGAATGACGTATTCGCTGGTGAAAGCTTCGTCGGCGGGACAATTCAGCTTGGCAGTTCCTCGAATTGCGTTGAAGAAGTTTTCCAGGTGCGGCTGATGCGGAGGTTTATTGAAAAACACTGGTATCTCGTACTCCGCCAATTGTGCGGTCTCGCGCACGTCCACTTTCGTCGCGTCAACGGCGGCCGCGGGTTTCGCAGCTACGTAGCCCTTCTGTATAAGGTCGTCCCACGAGACCGCATTGGCGCGAGCTTCACGGTAAATGGCGCAGAGCGACGGATCTTCTGACATTTTGATCGTGCCGTCATCGCCCATGAACGACTCAAAATAACCGCCGCCGGCGCTGGTGGTCGTCTGCACCTGGTAGAACGCACGCGCGACACCTTGATCCAATGGATACTCGTAGATGACCATCGCGTTGTCATACCAATCATGGTTTTTGAAATAGTCCAAACCACCGCTGGCGACTACGGACTTGGGCGTCATGCCCAGCCACCAATTGAAGATGTCGATCTGGTGTGCTCCGAGGTCTGATAAGGGACCGCCGCCGAGACCTTTGTACCAGCGCCAATTGCGGAACTGGTGCATGTCCTTGTAGCCGTACTTTGCCAGCATGCTCGCCGGCATCTCGAATTTCTTTGGCCAGCCAAAATCCTCTTTGACTGCCCGATTCCATTGTCCCTGCACGGCGGTGAGGCGGCCGCAAAATTGGGCGTCATGAAGCAGCCGATTCAAGGTGAAGACATATCGTGGATTACTGCGTCGCTGGTGACCGATCTGCAACAGCTTTCCGGTTTCGCGCATGGTCTTCACCATGGAGCGCGCACCTTCAATGGTGTTGCTCATCATCTTTTCGCAGTACACATGCAGACCTGTATTGAGGCAGGTGTTCGTCATCGGCGCGTGCCAGAAGTCTGGAGTCGCGATGAAAACCGCCTGCAGATCTTTTTCCTTGGCGAGCAGGTCTTCATAATTCTCGTAAACGCGGACTTCGTTCCCGAGCTTCTGCAGGTAGCGCTGCCCCTCGCCGCGATGATATTCCCAGATGTCGCAGAGGGCGACAAGCCGGACGCCTTCAATGTTCAGCAGCGACTCGAGAAGAATCTTCCCTTCCTCGCCATAACCGATAAGGGCAACATTGATGGTGTTCTGAGAAGACTTCTTCACAGCTGCCGTCTGTTCGGCGGTGTCGGACTTACAGGCTTCCAACAGCATGGCCGCGCCTGCCACTGCCGTAGCGCTGATAAACTCGCGACGATTTAACTTGTCTACCATTTCTTCAGAACCGCAAACCGGTTGTGCTGGGCGAGCGCAAACGCGGCGGCCACCAGTCCGATGTGGATGCCGAGATAGGCCACACCGTCGTTGGCATCGATCAGTACAAGGCCAACCGTCAGCGCGATGAAGAGCAATCCCTGTACAAGCAATGAGACGCGCGTGCCGAGGCCGATGATGAGCATGACTCCGGTTAAGATAAACGCCGGACCAAGCATGCGATCGAACGCCGTCAATGCGAATTTCGGGAAGAGCGGATCATGAGCGAACTTGTCTCTGAGTCCAACTGGGATTCCCGCGTAATTGGCCAGCGCGTATGACTTCACGCTCACGTTGACCATCACGCCGCTTGCATCGGGCTGACCGGTTGAAGGATCAATCAGCGGCATTGCAACGGATTTGTATGCTGCATATTTCTGAATGCCCACAAACAGAGCTCGAACACCCAGCCAGAATCGGAGAGCCAGAAAAGCAAATGTGAAGTCCCATACGACTTTCCGGACAGGGAGCATTTTTATTTCAGTTGAAGCAGCCATGTACCCTCAGGCGGTGGAGATGCGTTAAATGGAAAGATTTTTCAGGTAGTCTGCGTCCACCTTCAGCGACTCCTGCCAGGGAATGTCAAAAGCCTCCTGCTCGACGAAGGCATGCGTAATCTTCTGGTTTTCTGCTGCCTGCGCAAATATCGGCCGGTAGTCGATCGATCCGCGCCCCAGCTCCGTTACCTTTGCTTCCTCGTGCGTAGCGAACGAGATGTTCGGCGGAAGATGGAAATCCTTCACGTGAAACATTGAAAAACGCTGTGGATACTTCTTCATCAGGGCGACGGGATCCTGGCCTGCAACCTTCACCCAACCGCAGTCCATCTCGAAGGTCGTTTTATCGGGCTCGCAAAGCTCGAGCAGCACCTCATAAGGCACCTCGCCCTCGACCGGCTGAAACTCGACCCAGTGATTGTGATAACCGAAGATGATGCCCGCCTTTTTCAGTTTCTCGCCCGTTTTGTTGAACTCTTCGGCGTTGTATTTCCAGTCATCGATTGTCAGAGGACCCGCTTTTTGGCCCACTGCGGGAGGGTTCCTCCGGCCCGGTCCTGGACAGATGATGTAGCTCACGCCGATGGCCTTCTCAAACTCTGTCGTGGCATCTACGTTTTTAGTGACATCGATAAACGAACAGTGGGAGCTGACACACTTGAGCCCCGCCTGGTCGAGGGCTTTGCGGATTTCGGACGCGGGCTTCTTTGGCAACGAAGCGGATTCAACTTCGAGATAGCCTGCTGCGCGCACCGCCGCCAGGGTTCCTTCAAAGTCCTTCGCCATCTGGTCCCGCACGCTGTACAACTGGATACCCGGCGTAAGTCCTACTGGCATTCCAAACGAGAACTTCGATGAAGACAATGCGGCAACTGCGGCTGCCCCGCCAATAAAGTTCCTGCGTGTTGTGGGTCGCATATCTCTCCCATTGGACCGGGTGGCAAAGTCGGCGCTAACTCATCTTCCAGGGCGAACGATATTCGCGCGTCATCAGTTTGCTGGCTTGCGGATCACCGATGATCACTTCTTGCTTCGCATCCCACCGGATTTTTCTTCCGGTGAGCATCGAAATGCAACAAAGATGACCGGGAATCGCGGAGTTGTGACCGACTTCAACGGGTGTGACGGTAGGTTGACGCGTCTTGATGCAATCCAGAAAATTCTGCTGGTGGTCGGCTGAGGTATAGAGCTTTACCTTGCGCAGCTCGCGAGGCAGGTATTTTCCCTGCTTCCAGGCCGGGTTCGACGCGTCGAAGCCCTCGCGATCAACCCACACCCAGCCCTCTGTCCCGATCCATTTCACGCCCGTCTTGATGTCTGGATAACCGCCGGCGATCGTCATTGTGATACCGCGCGGGTACTTCAGCTCAAACCGGTACTTCGGGGCAGTGTTCCACACAGCGCTTACTGGAGGAAGCTCACCGCTGCCTTCGACCTCCAAGGGACCGACTTTATCAAAGTCGAGACCCCAATGAGCGATATCGCAATGATGGCCAATCCAATCCAGAAGTTCGCCGCCACCCGTGTTGTAGTTCCAGCGCCAGGATTTGTGAGAACGGGCCCGGATGTAGGGCTCCATCTTCGATGGCCCAATCCACATCTCGTAGTCCAGTTCCTTGGGGGGCTCGGTCACGAGCAGCTTCCAAGCTGGCGAGCCGGACACGATTTGCTCCAGGCTGGCCGCGTTTTGGCCTTCGGTTGCCAACTTCGCAAGCGCCTGCTTCTCCACGTCGTCGAAATCGGAGTTGCCCCCAGGCAGGCCAACTTCGACATGGGTCACCTCTCCAATCAGTCCGTTTCTAACAATTTCCGCGGCTTTGTGGAACATGGGCACGGAGCGCTGCCATGATCCCATCTGCCATATGATCTTGTTGGTTTGGACCGCGCGGACGATGGATTGCTGCTCGGCGATCGTGTGCGCAAGAGGTTTCTCGCCGTAGATGTCTTTCTTGTGCCGCGCAGCTTCGGTGGCGACGATCTCATGCCAGTGATCGGGTACAGCGATCATCACGGCGTCGATATCATCGCGGGCCAACAGTTCACGATAATCGTGGTAGGCCTTGCAGTCTTCATTTCCATAGGCGTCATTGATCTTCTTGACGGCCGCCTGCAGATGATTTGTGTCGATATCGCACGCCGCGACCACCTGGCAGTCCGGCAAGGTCAGAAAGGCTTCAGTGTTGCCGGGCCCCTGCCAGCCCATGCCTATCACGCCCAAATTGATGCGGTTATTGGGCGAAGTAGGCGGTGTTTGCGCACCGAAGCTGCGAAGAGCCGTGGGAAGAATCGCAGCAGATCCGGCAGCTTTTAGAAAACGGCGGCGATTGAAGGGACGAAAGAGGACACCAGGAGCGGCTTGATCAGGCATTAGGATTCCATTAGCGGTGGTTCTGTGATTCACCTGATTTATATCATTCTCTGACCTGTTCCTCGCAAGTATCCGGCGCGGCACGTTCAGTCCCAGCTGATGCGCAGAAACCTCCGCGGCCGGTGCAGTGCGCGACCAGGCGGGCAACGATGACGATCGCAAAGGGCTTTTGCGACTGTGGCAAAACAACGATCAAGAACCAGCTGCAGGTTTCAGCGGTACATGATCGTCTTGTGCTGTTTGTCGGGATTTCTCCATCTATCTGTTTCGCGGATCCGGTGGGAGAAGCTAGATTCAGAAGAGTTTGCTGAGTTTTTCGAGGGACAAAGCCCAAAAGCTCTCATGCCATTGATGGTCAGATCGGGTCAGGCCGACATGGGTTACATGCACGGTGGTGCGTCCGAAATCACCGAGCAATCGGATCTTGACCATGCTTGATGTTGGTTCAGGGAGCGTAAGGTGTTGCCACGAAAACACCAGTTTGCTTCTTCGGCACACATGATATGAGCAGAAGATATTGAATTGCTGATGCGGCGTGCTCCAGTAGCTGATCGAAAAGAAATTTTCGCGAGCGAATACCGCAGTGCGCCCTGCGATCGCGCCGGGAGCGGAGAACCATGCCTCGACGTACTCCGGGAGGGTAAGCGCCTGATAAATTCTATGTCGATCCGCATTCACGCTTGTCATGGCAGAGATGCTGAGAGGGTGCCCAGTCAGCGGGTAACTCTTCCACTCACGGATGGCGGACACATGATTTGCAGCGAATACATTTGAGTTCATGGGGGAGGGCCTCAGTCCAACTACATGCATGTTTGCGGCCGCTGGGGAGTCAGGATGGATATTTGTGACGAGGAGAGAATCGGCGGGACGATTGTCACTGTGGGTTATGCCAGCCGCGATGAACGCTGTTTGGCATTAGAGATAAATCCGCCACGTTATCCTCGCAATTGTATTTGCGGATGTTTCGCTACAGATTCCTGGAATCCGGGATGAATGGCGAGAAATGGGGACCAATTGCTCAATCGTCCAGGTGAGATGACCGAAGACCGCTATGCGTATCGCATAGATCTGCTGGCAGAATTCAATCTTTGGTAGCTCACGAGACCTTTGTGAGTCTCTGAATGCGCGATCGATAGCTGCGACTCATTGGAATCTTCTCGCCGCTCATCAGCAAGACGTTAGCATCGCCGTCCGCGCTATTCTTCACTTCCTTGACATGATGCAGGTTCACGATCGCAGAGCGGTGAACGCGCAGGAAAGACTGAGGATCCAGGCGGCCTTCCAGCCTGCCGATGGATTCACGAAGAAGATGTGATTGGTCTGAAGTGTGCAGCTTGACATAGTTTTCTTCAGCTTCGATCCATCGTATGTCCTCGACGGAAAGAAATAGAATGCGCCCTCGAGATTTGAAGACCATTCGAGTGGTGTAGCGTTCAATTCCAGAATTCGAGCTGTCATTGCCAACGTCATCTTTCGATGCAAGGCGGTCGCGAACCCGTTGAACGGCCGCGTGCAATCTCTCTGCGGTGAACGGCTTAAGGAGATAGTCCAGCGCGTGATATTCAAAGGCGCGGACTGCCCATTTGTCATTTGCAGTCACAAAGACAATGTGAGGCAACTTGCTACCCGGATTGGAGGAGAGGGCACTAACCGCATCGAAGCCATCCATATCGGGCATGCAGATGTCGAGGAAAAGAAGATCAGGGTGTGTCAACTTGACGAGGTCAATTGTTTCGAAGGCCGTAGCGCATTCGCCCACAATATCAACGTCCTCAATCGTCTTAAGGAGTTGGCGAACCTTTTGACGGGCCAGCACTTCATCGTCCGCGAGAACTGTGCGAATCATCGTGTACCGAACCTGGCAACGGATTTCATGACATCAGGCGAATACTGAAGTGGAACCTCGACGTCCACCCTGACGTGCCTGGGGTCTACTTCGGCAATCTCGAAGCGCGAGTCGTCTCCGTAATGAAGCATGAGGCGGCTCCTGATGTTGCGCAGCCCTACTCCATGGCCGTTTGCATCTCTGTCAGAAGCGGGGTTCATTCCTATTCCGCTATTCACCACGGTGATCCGAATCTGATTGCCATGCCTGTGAACTTCGAGCATGAGCGTGCCGAAGGCTTCTGACCTGGACAGGCCATGCACGTATGCGTTCTCGACAATCGGTTGCAGAAGCATGCTTGGAATCAACGAATCGTAAAGCTCGGGATCGATACGAACAGACTGTTTCACGCGTCCCGAGTATCTGCGTCCTTGCATCGCGAGATATAACTCAACGAACTCAAGTTCTTCTCGCAGGGTAATCAGCTGCGAATCTCCACGCTCAAGCGACATACGCAGGAGGCAGCTTAGTTGTTCCAGCATATTGTCGGCGGCCTCTATATCACTGCGCATGAGACTGGAAATGCCATTCATGGTATTGAAAAGGAAATGCGGGTTCAGTTGCATTCGCAGAGCCGCAAGCTGCGCATTGGCAAGCTGAACTTCCAGTTCAGCTTTGGCCTTTTCGTGTTCGCGAAAGCGCTGGTAATACCCGATGCCACGAAACAGGAAGAAGGCGCACCAGAAGATGAGCATGTTGTCGAGGAGTTCCGCGTAGACGTAGATCGACAATCTGCGCCAATAGGATGGCTCCGGATGGTTAAGTGGAAGCTCGCGAAAAATGAGTACAAACAGCATTTGCTGAGCAAGGCTGATCACGACGCTCAGGGGAAGAAAAATGCAGATGATTCTAAGAATCGATGCACGCTGAATCTGGAAGCCGAAAAAGTGCCAGAGTAGCCAGCACAGTGTGCCCCACACCAGAAACTGATATCCCCATGATTCGAAGAAGATCATGGACGGCAAGTGGTAGCCCATGTGGTGAATGCTCAGCCATTCCTGAAATGCGAATAGAAGTCCAACCAACACCGAGGTGCTGATGAAGATGGCCGGCTTCATGAACACCGGATCGCTTTGGCTGCCTTTTCGCATCGCGCTCTGAAGCAGTTCTCACTTTCGTTTGTTTGTTTTGGGATTGCATTCCGGATAGGACCGCCGACTCATGGCATCTGATCAGCATCGGGAGCTTCGAGGAGCGATGCGGCATGCACATCCTTTGACGGGGGCCCCAAAGCAAATGCCGGGAAGCTGTTTGCATACTCGTTACGCAGATTTAGATAATCGAGCGAACGATTATGCTTTTGTACCCATGCGTTGGCCTCTTGATCAATTTCCTGGATCTCGGAAGGTTGCAACTCCGAGGAGAGTCGTTGGAGGTCACTCGCCAGCGTTGGAGCAGCCTTTTCCCCACCCTGGAGCGCGGCAACGCGGAAGTGATAATAGGCCGTCTTGTTGTCCTTCGCTACTCCTCTGCCATCTCGCGACAGGACCCCCAGAACAGCAGAAGATTTCCAGAAGCCGTCGGAGGCTGCCTCCTCCAAGGCCTTGAGTGCCTCAGATTGGAAACGGGAGAGATCGGGCCTGCGAAGGATTTGAAGCCCGAGCTGGTGCCTGGCAGCGACACTTCCAGCGGCGGAGGCTTCGCGCAATAGCCCGATCGCGCGATCCTGGTTTGTCTGGTTGGGATGATCAAGGAGGACGAGGGCGAGATCTAACTTGGCGGGGATGTTGTGAAGCTTCGAGCCAAGCTCGAACCAATGTATTGCGTCCGCATCACTTTTGGTAACGCCAATGCCAAAGTAGTACATGTCACCCATGTAACAGGCTCCCATCCCGCTGCCCTTTTTCGCAGCGGCGCGAAAAAGTTCAACGGCAAAGGCAGGATCCTTGCGCACGCCGAGACCCCAAACATACGCGACACCCAGGTTGACCTTTGCGCTCACGAGTCCGCCAGCCACGGCGCGCTCGAACCACCGGGCAGCGCGCGCTGGATCCCGCTCCACTCCGATTCCGGCCTGGTAGAAATAGCCAATCTGTTCCTGTGCAGCGGGATCACCGGAGTTTGCGGCTTTTTCGTACCAGTAGGCAGCCTGCTTCTCGTCGCGCACCACGCCGTGCCCTGCGAGGTATGCAGCTCCGAGCTCAATCTCCTGGGAAATAGTTCCGCTGTAAGCGCCGGCCTGGATGTGGGGGATATCGGGATCGACAGCATACGAAATCCGCGGCTGTGTGAATCCAACCAAGGTTGTTGCAGTGATCAGGAAAGAGACGATAGAGACTACACGCTCACTGTGCTTGTCAGCCATAATGCCTCCGCTGCGTTTCGAATACGAGAAGTATGGTTGTCGTGTTTACGTGTTGCTGGTTTAAAGGCGATCCCGAGTGTAGAAAGCGGGAAGTAGATCTCGAAATTGCCCAGTTACCAAGCCACTGCAAGCGGATCGTCACGACTCCAAGCCAAGTGTCATGATCTGTTACTCGCCGCTCATGCCGGGTAACTCATTAAGTTAACCGGCACTTCACTTACACCATCGTTCCCAACAAGTACTTAGCGTGCTATCCGAAACGTGTATCCAATTCAGGCCGTCGCTCAGGCGATGTTCTTTCTGCGACATCAGGGGATAGTGAGGCTTTACCTAAAGTGGAAGCGCGTTGCTAACGAGTCCTAGACTCATCGTGTGGTGAATTGTAATCAGTGGGGAAGAAGGTTGTTGCACGATCCAGCAATCGAACCCGCACGATGACCGGGGGCGGGCCTCCATTCGTCATCGCGAATGGCCAACTCGTCACAAATCTTGCATGGCAATTCGAATTAAAACCTTAACGGCAGCACTTCCCAGGCGTGACGCTACATCTTGAATTGAAGAGCATACGCTTCGTCCCCGAAAGTAACACTTCGTCACATTGCCGAAACCGCGACTCACTTGCGTGGTCAAATGTGTTGTTCTGACGGCTAAGTGCCTCTACCGGAAACGAGTGCACTTTATCCCCGTGAGAAGGCTGTTAGTTCCGGAGCTTGTCAATTTCTGTGATTAACTTTTGGAGGTCGTGATGAAGTTCATGTTTAGGCTGGTAAGTGTACTTCTATTTGTGTCGGTAATTGGAAGCGGCACGAACGTTGACGGGCAGATTACAACCGCGGCTATTCACGGAATTGCAACAGATCCGGCCGGAGCTGTTATTCCTAACGCCGAGATAACAGTATTGAACACCAGCAATGGGATTTCAGTCGCCGCCAAGGCGGATGGATCTGGCTACTACAAGATCACTCACCTGCAGACCGGTGGGCCATACACCGTTTCAGTGGTCTCTCAGGGTTTCTCGAAGTTCACGGTGAGTGGTATTCAACTGAATGTGAATGATGACAGGGAAGTTAATGCAAAGCTCTCTGTCGGCTCAGCTTCCCAGACCGTAGAAGTTACCGGGGCTGGTGTGCAGGTGGAGACTTCAGAAACACAGTTGAAGACAGATATTCTCTCTGATGTTGTGACGCAATTGCCGTTGCTGGGACGAGACGCTACCGCTCTGCAGAAGTCTGCACCGGGTGTTGTTGAGGCTGCAGACCGCTTTGGTGGCTTCTCTGCGAACGGTGCGCAGATTGAACAGAACAGCTATCTGCTGGATGGAACAGACGTCAATGATTCGGCCATCCAGACGGAGGGATTGATAGTGAATCCGGATGCGATCGGCGAACTTGCGATCGTTTCCAGCACCATCAACCCGGAATACAGCCGTAACTCTGGAGCCATCCTCAACCAGACTCTCAAGGCGGGAAGCAATTCCTTTCACGGCAGCGGATTTGAGTTTTATCGAGATACTTTCCTGAATACGAGGGATTACTTTGCGTTGCCAGGACAAAAGCCGCCGATTCATCAAAATATCTACGGCGGGACACTGGGCGGCCCGATTTTGAAGAACAAGTTGTTTTTCTTTCTTGCCTATCAGGGCACTACCAGCGGTTTGGCCACGACGCAGAATACGCAGGTGTTCAGTCCCAGTCAACGCAACGGCGATTTCAGCGCTGATGTGAATAGGATTACCGGCGTGCCAAATTCGCAGGTTCCGTCGGGCTCTTCTCCTGGTACGTTGAACGGTCTTTCCAGCAATCCTTTGCCGTTCGCTTTGGGCGGCTGCAGTGCAGGTACACCGTGGAATGCATGCTCTGGCCTTGCGAGTGCCAACGTCCCCTCCTCGAACTGGGATGCGGTCGCTTCGACGCTTTACAAGACGTATGTGCCTCCGTCGAATGTCGCACAGCAAAGCAGCAACGGAGCAACATCCTATTTTTACAATTTCAATAACAGCGGCACTCTTAAGGACGACCAGGGGATCATTCGCATCGACTATCACCCCACATCAAACGATGCGATATGGGCATCAAGCGTATTCGAGTCAGAGCCCACCTTCAATCTGCTGCCCTTCGGCGGTGCCACGCTACCCGGTTTCGCGCAGATCAATGCCTCGCATATCAAAGTATTCGACGCCGATTTCACCCACGTCTTCAATTCTCGAACGATCAACGAACTGCGTGGCGGCTACTATCGCTTCAACTACGCGGCGGTGGAACCGGCAGTGATCACGGATCCGGCTTCCGTCGGCTTCAACATTACCCCTCAGACGTCGGCAGCGGGACTGCCCGTCGTCAACATTCTGGGGTACTTCGATCTTGGGTTCAGCAACCAGGGCCCTCAACCGCGCCTGGACACAAACCTGCTCGGTCAGGATGTCTTTACCAGGATCGTTGGAAACCATAGCCTGAAGTTCGGCGCCACCTTCGAACAGTTCGGCGTCAATAATCCCTATTACGCGGATAACAGCGGAATTTACACGGTGAACGGAAACGGACAGTTCTCCTCCGGCGATCCGGCCATCGATTTTCTTATGGGTATACCCAGCACCTACAACCAGACATCGGGAAGCCTGGTCGCCGCCACTTCGCGCGAATACTACGCTTTCGCCCAGGACAGTTGGAAAGCCACATCCGACCTGACCGTGAACTATGGCATTTCGTGGGACGTTGAAACACCCTGGGCAAATCACCAGTTCAACGGGCTTGCCATTACCTGCTGGCAGAACACCACCGCGACATCGAAGGTGTTTCCGGCAGATGCACCCGGACTTTTCTATCCCGGCGATCCCGGCTGCTCAAACTACGGCGCAGCCACTGTGAAGTGGAACCACTTTGGACCTCGCATCGGTTTTGCGTGGTCTCCAAGCTCAGGCCCGGCAGCGCTGTTGGGCAGTTCTGGCAGTCACAATCTCGCCATCCGTGCAGGCTTCGGTGTTTATTTCAATCGTGACCAGGAAGAGGAAGCCTTGCAGAATCTTTCGTCGCCGCCATTCCTGTTCGCTTCTCGCGGCGCAGCTGATTTGGGTGGCAGCCCAGGATTTCAGGATCCATTCGCCGATGTTGCCGGCAGAGGCGGACTATCTCAGACGAATCCATTCCCGTATCAGAGACCTGAGCCCGGCGCGACGCTTGATTGGGAGAATAACTATTCTGAATTGGACCTGAGCCAGCCAAGCAAACAGTTCCTTCCGCCGTATGCATATAACTTCAACCTGAATGTGCAGAGATCTCTGAATAATAAGATGGTTATGCAGGTGGGGTATGTCGGTTCAATCGGACGGAAGTTGCCTCGCACGTACGAAGGCGATCCGATCACGGCGGCGGGACATGCGGCATGCCTTGCTGATTCTGCAGGCTGTGCCACAGCTTTGCCATTCATTCACCTTTTCTACCCGCAGTACACGGCACAACCTGCCACCACTTCAACCGGAATCCCCTGGTACCTGAGTGTGGCTCAACAAGCATCCACGGGTGCTTCGAGTTACCACTCGCTGCAAGTCAGCCTGCAACAGCAGGTTTCGCACGGGCTGTATTTCACCCTCGCATACACTTACTCCCACGCGCTCGATAACTATTCAGGTTATGAATCCTCGTACGGGAATGGAACTCCTAACGGCGTCGGTTTCCTGAATGGGCGCGCAATCAACTACACACCGGGTTTTGAGTATCTGAACTATGGTAACTCTGACTACGACGCACGCCATCGGTTCGTAGCTCTTTACATTTACGAGATCCCTTTGCTTAGCTCGATGAAAGACCACTTCCTGGTCAACGAAATACTTGGAAAGTGGCACATTAGCGGCACGACAGCGTTACAGACAGGATTTCCTGTAACGATTTCCCAAGCCGGTGCTTATCAGTCCGGATGGTGCGATGCATTTGGTTATTACGGTTGCGCCGACAATCCGAACTTGAGCAATTTCCAGATCCAGAAATTCAATCCTCGTGCCTCAGGTCATCAGTACTTCGACACATCGAACTTCTCTCCTGAGCCCGTTGGAACCTTCGGGAATGTAGGACGCAACTTCTTCAGTGGGCCGGGATATAACTACACGAATCTCCAAATCTACAAGGATTTCCCCCTTCTGAAGGACAACAAGGCTTACATCCAGTTGCGGCTCGAATCCTACAACGTCTTCAACCACACAAACTTCTCTGAGCCGGATGGTAACTTCGGCGATACCACCTTCGGGCAGATTGCATCTGTGATTCAGCCGGCGAGTTTTGGAATTTCAGCAGGCGATCCTCAGCCCGGCCGCGCCACACAACTTGCAGTCAGGATTTCCTTTTAAGTTATTCAGCTAAACAATTCGTTATTGCGGAGGCCGATGAAAATCGGCCTCTACTTTAAAAGCAATCCTCGAAGCGAAATCTGTGACGAAACCTCGTCTAAACGTGACCAAGAGGCCTGTTGCAGGGATGAATAGCGATTGGAAGCAATCTGGGCGCAGCTGATGAAGACGAGCTTGCACCGCGATTTCGCTTTTGCCGCTGAAGCCCGCTGAATCAGGTTGGACATTCCAATCAGATAGCGGGCAGAGTCAGACCGCTCAACAAATCTGAGCTCGTACCTCAAAAGCATCTTTCCGTCCCTGCGCACTGCCCTCTCGTCAGAATAAAAAAGAATTCCATGCGTCCAATCAGTGTCCAGAATCGGACAAGACATCGCGAAAGCGAACATGTCCCTATCTGCAGACGTTGTTTCCTCGGGGGTAAGTGATTGAAATCAAGGTTGAACTTAGACAGCATCAGATGGCATGGGACGTGCCCTTGAGTTATTGGGCTCACAGTTCAAAATGGACATCTGCATCACTTTTCTGATTCGAGGAACAAAATCAAAGGCAGTTGAATAGGAGAGTCTATGGCTATCCAAACGCTGATTGCTGATGATGAACTTCTCGCGCGTCAGAAATTGCGGCAGCTTCTTCGCTCAGAACCGGATATTGAAATCGTCGGCGAGGCTTCAACGGCTCGCGATATTCATGCGATAGTGCGTGCTACTGCTCCACAGCTTCTCTTTCTCGATGTGCGAATGCCTGGCATGGACGGGCTGGATGCGATCGCGGAGCTCGCACTTTCCACCGGTATCACGCTGCCTCGCGTGATCCTCACGACCGCTTACGATCACTACGCTCTGCGAGCATTCGAATTGAATGCCACCGATTATCTGTTGAAGCCGTTCAGCGCAGAGCGTTTACACTCAGCAGTCGTCCGAGCCCGCGAACAAATTCGAGTGGGGGAACGGCGTGATGATCACCATCAGTCCAGGGACGGTGCGCCAAGTCAATACACGGCTCGCATCATCTTCAAATCGCGTGGCCGCATTCTTTTCCTTCCTGTTTCCGATATTCGCTGGATCGGCGCCGAGGAGAATTATGTCCGCATCTGCACTGGAACAGAGACGCATCTATTGCGAGAAACTATGAGTTCGATGGAACAACGCCTGGATCCTGAACTCTTCCTGCGTGTTCATCGCTCTGCGATCGTTAATCTGCGCTATGTCAAAGAGGTTCGCACCGAAACTCGAGGCGACTTCATGGTCCATCTTGTCAATGGACAGAAACTCGCAATGAGCCGCAGCTACCATGCCCGAATCAGCGATTTGTTGAGGATGTGGTCGAACCGACCAACCGATCCATTCATGCAACTCACTCGCCGGGTGGGCGCTTCTTGATTTTCGGTTAGTTTGTTGTCCGCAACGAGCCCGTCCAGAAGACGCCCATCGTTGGATGGAGAGTGGGCTTTACCTGACTCCTGCGCAGATTGTGACGATCAAATGAATGGTCGCAGAGGTTGCTCGATTTCCAATCTGCCTGGATAGTCAGTTCCAAAACAATGCTTTGAGTAGTGCGCACCGTTGGCGCGATTCTCAAGCGACCTCAAACCTTTAATCCTCGCCACTGATCAACGACGCCCAGGTTCGTCGCCACTCGGAGACCGCGGCGGCTAAGGCTTCTGCGGTCATATTTGCCGAATGCAGGAGTAGAACCTCTGATCTTGGAGGCCAGGAAAGCTGCCAACTTCGGCAGATCACGCGCAATGCATCCTCTTGGCGCCGTTTAGGCTACAGGCCGGCGGTAAGCTGTTGATGAAGCGAAGTGAGTATGATTGATGGTACCGCCAGAAGAGTTATTCAGGACACAGGGAATCTTAGGCCCGAGGAAATGAATTGAAGCGTCTCATCTTGCTGATGGCCGTGCTGGCGCTATGTGCGCCTCTGCAGCTTCTTGCACAGGATCTCGCGCCTCGCGCCTATCTGATCACGCCATTCCACACCAACGCAGTCACGCTCACCTGGTCCTTCTACGACGGCAGTATCGACTTCAATGGTGCGCTTCCGAGCAGCGACGCAACAGGGAAATACAACATATCGATCTTCAACTATTACCACTCCTTTGGCATCTTTGGGCGATCTGCCAATATCGTCGCCGCGGTGCCCTACGGAGAGGGGCACTTTAAGGGAACCGCTTTCGGGGTGGAGCAAAACCTTTACCGCTCCGGCCTTGTGGATTCGATTTATCGGGTTGCGGTCAACCTGAAGGGTGGCCCGGCGATGCAGCCCCGGGAATTCGCGAAGTGGCATCAGAAGGTGCTGCTCGGCGCGAGTCTGAAGGTGGTTGCTCCAACGGGCCAATATGATCCAACCAAGCTGATCAACTGGGGCACCAACAGATGGTCGTTCAAGCCGGAATTCGGTTACTCCGAACGCTGGGGTAAATGGATTCTCGATGGGTACGCTGGAGTATGGCTCTTCACCGAAAATCACGATTACTGGTCGCGCAATCAGTTCTATCCAGGAACGCGATCTCAGACACAAAATCCGATGGTAGCCTTCGAAGGACACTTGAGCTACGATTTCAAAAAGCGAGGACTTTGGGTTTCGCTCGATGGCAACTTCTGGGAGGGCGGGACAACTAGCGTGGCGGGCATTGAAAACTCGCTCACAAAGCAGCAGAACTCCCGTGTAGGAGTCACAGCAGCGGTTCCGATCAGCCGGCACCAGTCTCTGAAATTCGGCTACAACGACGGAGCCCACATTCAATTTGGCGGTAATTACCAGAACGTCTCGGTTGCGTGGCAATACGTATGGCTGGGAAGACCCAAGTGATGTGTAATTTCTTCTGCGATGCTTGCGAGCGACTTTGATTGAAGCGTTCGATTACCGGATGCAAAGACTCTGCCGAAAGGCCTGAAAGTTGGAGGAGAAAAGATGCAGCGCAAACTGATTGCAGCATTAATTCTGGTACTCGCTTGCGCCTTACCTGCTGTAGCCGGGGATAAGCAGAAAGGCTCAACCGCGCTTAAGGACTTTGGGCCGGCGGGAACCCCAGGCAAAAATCAAAAACATCAACAATTCGACTTCACGTTCGTTGTTTCGGGAACCCAATTAACCTGTCGCTCTTCCGAAGGCACGAAATTGAAGGCGACTGAATTTCCTGTCGGCAGCGACATCAGCTATGAAGTCGATAAAGATAAGGCCAAGGTGAAGAACAAGTCCGGCAAAGAGGTAAAGTGCACGGTGGTGCGTGTCGAACAGGTATCCGATACTTCGACCCCGGCGGTTCCCAAGTAAGTAGCGACAATTCGCTCAGCGTTGTCTCGTCAAGGCAAGTTTGGGGGACGGTACTTAGGGTCTCCAGCCATCCGTTGTGCGACCGTTGGATGGATTGTCGAACCTGGCGCTATATAGCGAGGAGAGGCCAGCGGCAATTCCCATTTCCATGCAGGCGGCGTAAGACGCGTATCGAAGTGTTTTCTGGGAAATATCTCCAAGACCCACCAACAGCCCGTCAATGAGTTGTGCATGGTTGCCAGGCAGTCGGGTTTGGCCATGTTTGGATCGGTCAGACCGAGAACCTGATCCCTGAGCTTGTGATCAACAGAGAGGCCTTGCGCCTCCGCCTGCTCCAGCATCCATTGAAGCGTGATCTTTGCCAACCCGCTTTGGGGCTCGGGATATCCCCCACCGACGTCGGAATGCACACCCGCAAACCAGATCTGCTGGATGTCCTGCGGATACCTCGGATCCACCGCCCACAGATTCTGTCGAAATGCAGCCCGTCTTTCGTCGATGGAAACCGCGTGGCGCCCAATCTCTATGTCCGGGTTGGTCCGGGTGTAGGGCAGCGACAGCGGATCGTAGAGCCAGCCGATTGAACTCACTGTGTCCCACACTCCAACGAAATGCATCTTGCACTGTCGGGAAAAAGTGGCCTTGAACTGGGCGGCTAATTGGAAATCTGCATCTGTCCTTTTTTTCTTCTTGAACATTTTCAGGACGTATCGGATCAACGGCTCGTTGCCTTTTTGCATGAGGCCGTACATGTGCACCATGGCGGCAAGCGCACGCGCAATATAGGCGCCACGACTAAACCCGAAGATGAAAATCCTGTCGTTCTCTTCGAATTTCTCCATCAAGTATGTGTAGGAATCTTCCAGAGCATCGCTGAAGCCGTATCCAAAGGCAAGACCGCACGTCCTGGTCCACCATTGCTCGAATGCGCTCGCCGCATTTGGAGAGCCCATGGTGCCGAGCCCCGGATGATAGAAGGCGATTTGTGATTGGTCATCTCGACTCAAGACGGAAAAAAGCTTTACCACATTCGAGTTGCTTACTCCGAACTCGTTTCCGGTGCCGTCGATGCAGATGACGATGTTCTTGGCCATTGCTGTCCTCGATCCCGTTCGAACAAGTGAGATCCATTAGAGATTCACTTCGACGTTGCAAGACAGTCAATGGGCGTACGAACCTTTGGCGGATTGTCCTCTTTGATCTTCAAATACTCGATGATGTCCATCCGCTGGTTAGGCGTGAGCGCAGGACCGATGACGCCGGTCGGGGACTTGGGCGCATTGGGATTGTTTGGATCATAGGGCACGTAGCGCGAATCGAACTCATGACCCGTATTCCGGTTTCCAGCAAGCTTGGTGTCGAACCAGAATCCGCTTTTTGTTCCCTTCTCTGGTTCGGTGACGTATCCAACTTTTACCGGATCGAATTCGCGGCGACCGATGAAGAATCGCTTTGACCGCTCAGCGACGGGTGAGAGCAGTTCATACAGGTTCGGCACCGATCCGTTGTGGAGGAACGGCGGAGTAGACCACACTCCTGCGAGCGGGCGCGGCTTATATCCTTCGACGATCTGGGGAAGATCGATGGTGTCAAACCCGGCGTAGCAGCCTTGCAGGGCCTTGGACATGTGGTTGTCTGTGTAATAGCGGTTGCGGATAATCAGTCCAAGCATATTGAGGGCTGAGCCTTCATCCACAGCTCGAAGATCGATGCCATCGAGGTTCTGCTCGATGGACTCGTCGGTAACCGGACCGGCCTCCTGCAACTCCTGCTGGTATTCGCTGAGGGTGGCGGCATCTGCGCCGGAGCTTTTGGCTTTGTCGATTTCCTGCTGCAGAGCGGGAATCAGCGCGGCATCCCGGGCCTTCTGGGTTTCGTATTCAGCCTTGAGCAACTGCTTGACCTCATCGAAAGTGATACCCGTATGCGTGAGATCGACCCTGTTATTGACGAAGTTGTTAGCCGCTGTGGGATCGGTGCCGACGACATCAATGGGCTTATAGCGAATGACCCACATGGGATCGCCGGGCAAGCGTCCGGGAGAAACATCCTGCTTTAACGCATCGGAAGCAACGTTCGGACCGTGACAGCGAATGCAGTGCTGTTCGAACAGAGCTTTGCCGCGTTCCGCCGATGGTATGTTCGGATCGGTCGATGTCCTATTGACTTTTCCCAGCAGGTCTTCGGGCCATGGCGGGGGCGCAAGCTTCTGAATCGTCGATTCGATGCGTAGCAGGTTGTCAAACGAAACGGAGGTGCGATATCGGTCGCTCGGCGGAATCGGACGGCCGTAGTCGTCCACCAGGTTGAAGTCGGCGCCCACGCCGAGGGCCTCGCCGACGTTACGCGCCATGGGCTGACTGACGGATGCGCCGTACTGCTCCCAGTTGAACTTCCAGATATTCCACATGTAGGGATAACTGACGGGTCCGTCCCCCACATGAAGGTTGGTCCGCGAGATGTGATCGCCGAATACAACGTTGGCGATCCGGGCCAATGCGTCGGTGCGACCGTATCCCTCCTGGACCGGGTAGAGATGCGGGTTAGACGAACTGGCAACGACCTTGCCGAGTTGCCCCATGACAGAGGTCATGTTGCGCCATAGCGACAGCTTGTTCCTGATGGTGTTGGAGTTTTGCCCGAGAATCCGCGCTGAGAAGCGATTGAACTTAAGCGGATTGACCAGCGTCTCCGCGATGGACAAGATGAGGTCCACCTGGAAGCTCCCTGGTTTGACATCAGTGAACGCCGTCATCGCGGCACCCCCATCGATGCGGATCGCCGTCGTCCTGCCGTTTTGAGTCACGTTGAGCTGACCGGTGTGGCAGGCGGAGCACGTAATATCGACGACGTTGTCATGAATCTTTTCGTCGAAACGGCGCGCGAATCCGATGGGAAGCAGATCAGGATTTGCTGGAGTTGGCACGGGATCGACGACAAAGTCCAGTGCGCGCATGTGGTCGGGATCAGTGAGGCGAACGCGACTGAAAGGCTGTTCGAGGTTTACAAACCAGGCGTAACGCACCCCGTGCATCTCGGTACCTTGCGGGGTGTAGTAGAAGGTCTCGCGGTCAGCCGAACCGCGATCAAGACCCCAGCCTTGATTTAGATAGCGATAGTCATCAATGCGTTGAGGCGCGGGGATATTGTGGGCGGCCAGCCGGTGGTACACGAAGCCCGCAATGAAATAGAACGCCAAGATTGCGAGAGGCGACATCAACGCCAATTTAGCCAATCCACGGAAACGAGGGCGCGGAGCAGGCGGAGCTGTGGGCAGTTCTTCGAGTACAGACTCCACACTCGCATCGCCATTACGCACTTTGCGGCTGGCAAGCTCGGCGGCGAGGCGAGCGCGGTTGATGCTACCGAGCGGCTGAGTGTCAGGCGTGGAGTGTTCTGTAACGTCGATGAATTTCGGATCGCAGGCTTCGGGCTGGCAAACCGATTTCGGCAGGAGGGTGAGCCGGCCAATCACGTAGTAGGGTGCCTGGCTTTCCTTCCATTCGACACTTGCGTTTTCAACCCAGAAGCTTGCACTTCGACGAAATCCCCAACGCGTCATGCGCTCGCTGTCGAGAAGCTGAAGGGCGAAGTCGAACGAGCTCATCCGCTCGTCTTCGTTCAAGTGGCGAATGAGTTCATCCTGCAAGTCGTTTGGGCCTTCTCCCAATTCATGGGCAGGATTCTTGTCGGAAGGGATCGCGGTGTACTTTACGGCTTCAAATGGGCCGTTACGGAACGGCACCGTGCTCCAGTAGCGCATCTGTTGGTAGGCGCGCGTCTTGCCGTGTTGCTGAATGGCGCCACGAACGGCAGCCCCGAGGAAAGCGAAGAGATCCGGAATCGATAGCGACCAGATTGCTTTGAGCTGCTCCATTCCCTTAGCGGCGCTCAGAACTTTCATCAGCACCGCAAAGGTGTGCGCATCATTGATCGGAAAAGTCGTGGCGCTCTGCAGCGAATAATCCTGAAGGGTAGAGCCTGTGGTCGCGCCAGGCGTCGTATCCACAGAGAATGACAGCGCGCGGAGATCAGGCTTGCGGTCGGAGGCGATGGTGGATGCTGCGTTGGCGAACCGCACGGTCGCGGGATAGACACCGGGCTTGGCATAGATGCCCTGAGCCAAGCGGCTAGCCAGAGCGGGATCTCCAATTTTGCGGGCGATGTCGAAGACTTCAAACGTCGCTCGCGCGCAGATGCCCTTGGTGTGGGTTCCCCTGCCGAGCGGCCTCTTCTGGTCAGAGGCAAAAGTAGCTTGAACCTTCAAAATGCCGCGAACGATATTTGCAGCGTCGAGTTCTTCCGTGGGAAGTTTCCGGTCGAAGTTTACCAAGGCGAGTTCATCCGATCTCGGACAGGACTGTCCGGGCTTTCACCAGATCCGTAGTATTGTGGCCTTCCGTGAACCAGTTGTAGACAGGGGTGAGGATTCCACGCGCCTCGTCTCGTCTGTCTTGTGCGAGCAGGAGCTTGGCTAGTGCTGTGGCCGTGCGAATTTCGAACGACTTGGTTTGCTGTCTGGCAGCATATTCGAGCGCCTCGCGTAAACTCGCCTCGCCTGCCTCTGCGTCGCCAGCAACCAGCAGAAGCTCGCCTCGAACTCGATGCAGCTCGGCCACGTAACCACCCTCGGAATTCAACTCTGCGTGGGCCAATCCTTCTTTGATCGCCTGCAGCCCCTCTTCGACATGGCCCGACTGGCGCAGCGCATCTGCAAGAAGAGCAAGAAATGCTGAGCGGACCAAGCCGGCCGATATGGCCTGCTGTTCCGCCAGACTTTCTTTCAAAACATCGATGCCTTCGTCGTGTCGTCCGAGAAGATACAAAGCATATCCCTGGAAACCCTTGCTCCATGCGGCTTCCTGCGGCAACTCATACTCGCGGCAGAGAGCCTTGAGTTCTTCGCCAACTGCGAGTGCCTCGGCTGCTTCGCCACGATAAAGATGGATGCCGTGAATTACAACCAGGGCGAACGCAATCACCGTTGGCATTTTCTGCGCCCGTGCGATGGCAAGCGTCTCGGTCGCACGTTGTATCGCCCGATCGGGATAGCCAAGCGCCCAGAGAGGCCGTGCAGACATGGCGCGTCCAAGCGTGCCCGGATCCTGCCCATACGTTGCGGCATTGATGCGACCTTCCGATGGATTGTGCAGCTCCCGGCATCGCTCGAGCAGGCGGCTCGACTCGACCATGTCGCCAATGAACTCCCGGACCACGCCGGCGAGGTGATTGGCTGCCATTCTGTATGACTGGACGCCTGAGCGCTCCGCTTGCCGCATCAATTCATCTCCGCGCTCGCGGCACGCAATCAGGTCCCCTCGGATGAGAAGGAACAGGGTCGTTGCCCAGAGAACGGGAATGAGTTCCGGCGGATCAGCCATCTCCTGGCATAGTTGCCGCGCTCTCGTGAAGACTCCCTCAATCTGAGGTGTCGCCCATCCACTCGTTGAGCGAAGTGCGATTCCCTTCATCATTTGCAGGATGACTTCCTGCTGCTTTCGTGCCGGCCCCTCCGGAAGGGCGCTTACCGCGTCCAAGCCGCGTTCGGCCAGGGACAGCGCTTCCCGGAAGGCGAATAATTCAGCCGAACGAGCTGACGCGATATAGAAGTACTGAGCGCAGGCCGAGAAATCGCGTGCTGCTTCAAACAGAACGGCCACACGCGCAGCCACGCTCGCAACCTGGTTGCCGTGCCGGGCAACGAGTACGCGTGCCACGCGTCCGCTGAGGGTCGCGCGCCGCGTCGGCTGCAATGAATCAAACAGCGCGTTCTGATACAGCACATGCACAAACTGGTAGTTCAACGTCAACGAGCGATCTGGAAACTCGCTTTCCTCACCGCGTCGAACGAATACATGCACCCTCTCAAGAACGTCCAGGCGCTCCTCGACCTCAGCCGGATCCATCTCGATTGCTTCAGCAAGCACAGCTGAATCAAATTCGTGTCCCTGAATGCTTGCCACCAGAAGCAACTTGCGATCGCGTTCCTCGACTTGCTCGATCTTGCGCTGAATCATCCCACGGACGGAGGCCGGCAGATCGCGAGGCGTGTCAGGTAGATCGCGGGCAGTAGCCCATGTGCCGTCCACTTCAACGATTCCACCCGTGTCGCGCAGATAGCGCACCAGGTCAGCCATGAATAGCGGGCTTCCCTCGGTTTTAGAGTGAATCACAGAAGCAAAATCAGGTGGGAAGTGATGGTGCGGAAACTCGAGGGCGAGGTAGCGTTCCACGTCCTTCGTCGCCAGGAAGGGAAGCGCGATTTCCTGAAAGAGCCCACGCGATTCCAAATCGTTTCGGATTCCCAGAAACGGATTTCCACGCAACGCCATGTCGGATGGACGATAACTCCCGAGCGCAAGCACGCGCGTATTCGAGAATCGGCCAGCAACATAATTCAGCATGTCGATTGTCGAAATATCTGCCCAGTGAAGATCGTCAATAAAAAGGATGAGCGGTTGGGTGCGCGAAAGCTCCTGGCAAAGCGCGCTGAATTCTCGTTTCATGCGCTCCTGCGAAGTTGCCGGAGCGGATTCGCGCGATTCGCCGCTCGATGAAGTGATTGCCGAGTCCTGGGCCACCAACGCGTACCAGGTGGGCGCGGTGGCTTTCATCACGCTCGCGAACCCGGGGCCTGCGTGCGGATGCAGCAGGCTTTCGAGCGCCTCCAAAATCGGCAGATAAGGCTCATCGCCTGCCAATCGCTGCGAACAGCGCCCACGTCCAACTACCGGGCGCTCGCCGCGGCTGGGCAACTCCGCGAGAAAATCCTCTAACAGGCTGGTCTTGCCGATTCCCGCCTCGCCCGTGACTGCAAGAATCAGTCCGCGACCCTCTTTCACGCGGACATATCCCCGCCAGAGCAGTCGACGCTGCTCTTCGCGTCCGACAGTGATCCGGCCTGCGATCACGGGAGCAGGCGAAGTAACAGATGGCGGTCTCTCCAGCAGTCGGTCTGAGATCCGCTCGAGTGCAACCCTTAGTTCAACCATGCTCTGGAAACGGTCTTGCGAGTTCTTCGCCAGACACTTCGAAACTATTTCCTGGAGCTCGACAGGTTCCTCAAGGAGTGCTGGCGTATCGCGAAGGATGGCGCTGAGCACCGACGCCACTGAATCCCCGGGAAATGCGCGTTTGCCCGAGAGCATTTCATACAAAACCGCGCCAAATCCGAATACATCCGAACGTTCGTCGACCGTCTTTCCTTCAGCCTGCTCAGGAGCCATGTAGGCAACCGTGCCCATCACAGTGCCCGCGAATGTCCTGGTTACATCCGGATCGACTTCGGTCGTGCGCTTGGCTAATCCGAAATCCAGTAGCTTGGCCACACCCTTCGCGGTAACCAGAATATTGGCTGGTTTCAAGTCCCTGTGCAGTATGCCTCGGCTATGTGCCTCTTCGATTGCACTCGCGATTTGGAGGGCCAGTTTCACTGCCTCTTGCACACTCAAGGGACCTGTTACAGGTTTTCCCTCGATGTATTCCAGGACCAGGAAATCCGGACCAATATCGTAAATCTGGCAGATGTGAGGGTGGTTCAGGGCTGCGATAGCCCTGGCTTCCTTATCGAATCGAGCACTGAACTGTTGGGTGGAAACCTTGATAGCTACATCGCGGCCCAGACGCGAGTCTCGCGCGCGAAATACCGCTCCCATCCCGCCCATACCAATAGGAGCGAGGATTTCGTAGGGGCCGAGTTTATCGCCGGCGGACAGGGGCATGGGGTAGCTTTGCCAAGTCTAACCGAGGAGTAGCCGACTGTGGGCGGAACACAGGGCAATATATGAAGTTGAGCTTTGACTCGGTCAATGTTCAGTGACCTTCGCAGAAACAACTTACTGTCGTTCGCGAGGAACACGACCCTGTGATTGTAGCCCCAGGCTCGCTGAAGTGGTCCGGCGGCGAACCCCATCCAACTGTGTGGCAGCTGCAACAGAGTCCCTGATCTTCAACGTCGTGCCGAGAACGACATGCTTGGCGGCACCGATATCCCCCTGGATACGATCCAGAAGAATGCGAGCGGCCGTGCTTCCTAACTGATAGCCGGACTGTGACACCGATGAGAGCGCCGGATTGGTTGTTTCGGCGAGATCAAGATCGTCAAAACCAATTACCGAGACATCCTCGGGGCAGCGCAAACCAGCCTCCCGAATCGCAATCAGTACGCCAAGGGCGATCATATCGTTGCCGGCAAAGATCGCGGTGGGTCTGGGGATGAGTCGCAGAAGAACCTTCGCTTTTGATAGCCCACCATGTTTATCAAAGGTAGTCTCCTGGACATACTCCGGTCCGGCCGGCAGCCGAGCCTCTTTGACGGCGGCTTTGAAACCATTCAGGCGCTGCATTGCGTTGGTCAGATGCAAAGGGCCAGCGATTGCTGCCAGCTGCTTATGGCCATTTTTAATGAGGTATTGAGTCGCCATGTAGGCGCCGGAGTGGTTATCGGCAGTGACGGAATCGCCGCTCCAGTCCTTCGGAAGTCGATCTATGCAGACCACCCCGGTGCCGGCTTCGCGATAGGATTTTGCCTGTTCTGTGAGATCGCTGAAGTTGGAAGGGATGACGATGAGGCCGGCAGGAAGATAAGTCCGCAGCGCGTTCAGGTGGACGAGTTCCTTGGAATGATCATTGTCGGTATTGCAAAGAATGAGGCGAAATCCATTAGAGAAGGCAACATCCTCAGCGCCGCGCACGACGGCGGGAAAGAAGGGATTCGTAATATCCGGAATAATCATGCCGATGACATTGGTCTGCACCCGCCGTAGCCCCCGCGCCAATTGGCTAGGCTGATAGCCGGTGGATCTGACTGCATCGAGGACGCGTCGCTTGATTGGCTCGCGTACCCCCGCCGTTTCATTCAAGACATGGGACACAGTGCCGAGAGAAACCCCGGCAATTCTTGCAATGTCCTTCATATTCGCCATTCAGCTTCTCCGGTAAGCGCTTGGCTGAGCGACTTGAGTTTATAGGGGGAGTATATCCGGATTGAAACATTTCAGTTTGAACAGGAAGTTGTTATTCACGTTGAATCTCGTCCCGAATCTGCCAGGAGCGGATTTCGAGGCAGCATTCCGGATGGTGTAGAGGGCCGTCGTTCCCGGGAGTTTGCCCATCTGGATATTCATGCCGGATGATTTTTCGAGGATCAAGGATATGGAGGGCGTTGACAGCAGTTATTTGCTGGAGGTAGTATTTCGACGATGTTTTTGAAAGCTTTCAAATTGTAGCGAGGCCGATATGAAACTTCGTTTGCTGCTTCCCCTCCTGTCGCTTCTAGCGTTAGCCGTATCTTTACCCGCATGGTCCCAGTTCGCGCAACGCGGCGGGATTGAAGGAACAGTGTTCGACCCATCCGGGGCGGTGCTGCCGGGCGCACAGATCACATTGCTCGACCTGGCGCAAAATCAAACCCGTGAGCTGAAGTCGGACGCGGTCGGCCACTTCGAGTTCAGCAACTTGACGGCTGGCCAGTATCAGTTGACGGCCGTGCTGCAGGGATTCGACACGGCAAAGTCTGCACCGGTTGCGGTCAATATAGGCGCGATCTCGCACTACGATTTGAAACTCGCGACCGGCTCGGTGCAGCAGTCGGTTACTGTCTCGGAAGAGTCGGTCGGCCTTGAAACCGACAAGATCAGCATCGATACCAACGTTACGACCCAGCAGTTTGAAGACCTTCCGCTGAACGGACGCAACTTCACTTCGATCGCCGCGCTCGCTCCCGGCATTTCGACATATCCGCAGGCAAACATCAATCCCGGCGGGACGTATTCAGTGGGTGCGATGTTTGCCATGGGCGGCACGCAGTTCACTGCCGGTGGAGCGTTTCAGGGGTCACGCGACAGCGGCTTTTACGTGAATGGCGTAAACATCAACGACAACTATGAGAGCAGCATCAGCTACGAGCCTTCAGCCGAGGCACTTGGTGCGGGCACATTGCAGGTGGCAGATTTTTCGGCGGCCATTGGACACGATATCGCGGCGCTCACGATGCAAACGAAGGGCGGGTCGAGCAAATTCCACGGGGAGGCCTACGACTTTTTTGAGAACACCGATTTGAATGCGGTAAACCCCTGGACGCATGCCAATGAACTGATCACCGGAACGCCGGCGATTAAGCCAGTTCTGCACCGCAATCAATTTGGCGGCAACCTGGGAGGCCCGGTGTATATACCGAAGTTGCTTACCGGTCTGCGCGACAAAGTATTCTTCTTTGCGAACTACGAAAACATGATCGAAGCGGACGGCAATCAGCAAATTTCCGCTTCGGTGCCATCAGCGGCTGAGCGTACCGGCGATTTCAGCGAATTGCTCCCGCCCAATCCCAATCCAATTCAGCTCTATAACCCTTACACGACCACCTATCTTGAAAATGGAACGAGCACCCGCCAACCGATTCCAGGGAATCGGCTTGACCTTGCGACCAAGCCGGACGGGTCGCCACTGATCGATCCAAATGCAGAGAAGATTCTGAATGCATTGTGGCCGCTCCCCAATATTCCGAATGTCCCCAGCAACGAAGTCAATTACGTTACATACCAGTCGCAAGGTATCTCGAATTATCACATCGATACGCGATTCGATGCCAAGATCACAAATTCTGATTCGATGTTCGTGACGTGGTCGAAATCGAATGGCTCCAATACCCTGAACGGCGGCATTCAACCGACGCAACTCTACAACTTCCCGGTTGCCGATCAGTCATCCCTCGTGACCGTGAATTACGTGCACATCTTCACTCCGAACCTCACCAATGAGTTCATCTTCGGAATTGGCGACGGCGCGCTCGTCACCATGTCGGCGAGCCAGTTCTCGTACTACAACAGCAGCAACAATCCTTTGAACTCGTTGTTCCAAAATACCGGGGACGGAATAACCAAGGGCGTGTTTGCGGTGTATGCGGCGAACCCTGTCACTGGTGGCTATGCGACGCCGGGAATCGGCGAAGTCTTCCGCGCCGAGAATGAGTCTTACCAGGTTTCAGATAACATCGACTGGATTCACGGACGGAACTCAATTTCGGCCGGCTTAAATTTCTTCCGCAAGAGCGAAATTGACTGGGACATCCAGCGGGATGTTTCATTTGGCGGATTCAGCACCAGCGGTGGCGACCTTGGTTACGTCGGTGGAGACGGCATGGCGGACCTGGTTATGGGGCTGCCGAGCGACATATGGGTTCGATACGCGATCAGCGGCGGAAACGCGACATCCCCCAACTACAACATCATTTTCCCGTCATGGGGTATGTATGTAAATGACAAGTTCCGCTGGACCTCAAAGCTGACCATTTCCGCCGGGCTGCGATACGAACTTAGCATTCCGGATTACACGCCGGATCCTTCGATTGCGCCCTGCTGCGCTATCTATACGGCGACCTCCGATGGCGGCATCCTGCAATATCCTGGAATCGCACCTGGTCTCAGCAATCACTATCTCAGTGCGACCAAGGCGGATTTTGCTCCGCGCGTGAGCATTGCCTACAGCGTGAATCCTCGAACCGTAGTTCGCGCGGGTTATGGCATCTTCTACGATACCGGCGCCAGTCAGATTTCCAATAACGTTGGCAACGCAATTTACGGCACGTCGGCGGCTGTGAATTACAGCGTGAACAACACTACGCTTGGCGCTCCTCCGGATACGCCGGTTTTGAATCTGTCGAACATCTTTCCCACGCCACAAACCACGACTCTCGGAACGTTTCCCGTTTCGACGGGAAAAGGGCAGGGATATGAGGGCGACGGACAATACTCGTCCATCACCTACTATGATCAGAAATCAACTCCACTGCCCTACTACGAGCGCATGATGGTCGACTTGCAGCAGCAGATTGGTGGGCATGATGTGTTCACTCTCTCGTATGCGGGCGCGCAGGGACGCAGGGGCCAGAACGAAGAGAACATCAATTTGCCCACTTATCAAACTGGCTGGGCATTTGGTGGAGGCGTAGGCGATCCGACGTTCAATGCGGCCCGGCCTAACAATGTTGGACGCTTCGGAGATATCTACGTGCTGCGCCCGCGCTTGAACTCGTTTTACAACGCGATGATCGTGCAGTACAGGCATGATTTTTCTCGAGGCTTCCAGGTCACAAGCAATTACACATGGGGTAAGACTGTGTCCGACTACCCCTGGGTAAACACACTGGGAAACAACGGGACATCGGGCGCAGGAATTGGCGGACTGCAATATCCCAACTTGTACAATCGCGGCGAGTCGAACCAGTCGCACCGTCATCGCTTTGTCTTCAGTGGAATCTGGCAACCGAAATATGGCGATAACTGGGCCGCGTGGATGAAGGAGCCTCTGGCGGGATGGCGTCTGAGCGGGATTATGACGCTCGAGTCGGGCGACGCATTAACGGTGCAAAACGGAGGTCCGGGAACGGCTTGCTCCACAAGTGACGCAGGGACAGCGCTGTGTCCTACAGGTTATGGTTCAAGTGCGCAAGATGGAGCAGGATTCGATGAGTTGAATGTTTCGGGTAATCCGAACACCGTCTCTCATGGATCGAAGACGTTCTCGCGCCAGTTCGATATTTCAAAGTTCTCAGTCCCGGCGATGAACACTCGTGGAAATTCGGGCTTGGGAACCGTAAGAGGCCCAGGGCAGAACAACGTGGACTTGTCGCTGAGCAAGATTTTTCCAATTTATGAGCGCCTGCACCTGGAGTTTCGTGCTGACGCGTTCAATGCGTTCAACCACTCGCAGTGGACGGGCGTGAACACAACATATCCGAGCGGGAGTGCGCAGTATCCTTTCGGACAAGTGAACAGTGCGCGGGAAGCGCGTATCGGGCAACTCGCAGCTAAGATTGTGTTTTAGCTGCGGGACATTTTAACGCGGTAGCCAGGCAAGTCGGAGCTTACCCATGTTCCAACCAGAGTCGTACGCAGTTACTCTCACGTTCATGGTTGTCAGCATGTTTTGCTGGGGATCATGGGCGAACACGGTGAAGCTTTGTCCAGGTTACCGGTTCCAGCTTTTCTACTGGGATTATGTCGGCGGCTTGATCGCGGCAGCGGTGGCATGGGGCCTGACGCTGGGCAGTTTCGGCAGTGTTGGCACCCCGTTTCTACGGGATGTTGCCAGCACTTCATCGCACGCGTTCCTTCTTGCGGTGGCCAGCGGGGTCATCTTCAACATCGCGAACCTTCTGCTGGTGGCAGCGATCGAGATCGCCGGTTTGGCCGTCGCTTTCCCCCTGGGCATCGGAGTCGCCCTGGTTGTGGGAGCAGTTAGCAACTACATCCTGACGCCGAAAGGCAATCCATTTCTGCTTTTCGGTGGAGTTGCGTTAGTGGTCTGCGCCATCGTGTTCGATGCACTGGCCTATCGACTGCGCGAAGCCGATCGACCGAAGACAAGCCGGAGAGGGTTGGTCATCAGTCTCCTGTCTGGCTTGCTGATGGGCACTTTCTATCCGCTGGTCTCGGGTGCGATGAATGGGCCGAGCGCAACCGGTCCGTATGCGGCAGCTCTTTTCTTCGCGATCGGTGTGGCGATCTGCGCGGTGCCTGTGAATTATCTGCTGATGCGGTTTCCGCTGGATGGGAGTGAACGGGTAAGCATGAGCGGCTACGTCGAAGCGCCGATGAGATGGCATCTTTCGGGCATGCTTGGAGGCGCAATTTGGTGTTCGGGCGCACTGGCAAATTTCCTTGCTTCGCAAGCGCACATCGTGGGGCCGGCTGTGTCGTATTCAATCGGACAGGGTGCCACGATGATCTCCGCCGCCTGGGGCGTTTTCATCTGGCATGAGTTTGCGACAGCGCCGGCAAAAGCGAAGACCTATCTCACAGGGATGTTCATTCTGTTTCTTTGCGGACTGGGAGCAATCGCAGTTGTTCCCCTCTTTTGAGCCGTTCAGATCTCGTCTCACCTAAGGAGATTCAAATTGGCAGGGCCCAAGCCTGTTGTTGTCGTCGGCAGCATCAATACGGATCTCGTTTCGCTGACGGAAAGAATCCCGTACGTTGGCGAGACTGTTCTCGGAAGTGATTTCCGTATCCATCCCGGAGGCAAGGGCGCTAACCAGGCGGTAGCCGCTGCGCGTCTTGGCTACCCGGTGCGAATGATCGGTCGTGTTGGAACGGATTCGTTTGGCCGCGATGCGTTGCTGCACCTGGAGAAGGCCGGCGTAGATACGGAGTGTGTTGGAACGAGCGAAGGCTCCTCGGGAATTGCCGTGATTTGCGTCTCGGCCAAGGGAGAGAACAGCATCATCGTTACCCCCGGTGCGAACTGGAATGTAAGCCGTGCAGATCTGGAGCATCATCTACCTGTAATCCGTGCGGCTGGGATTGTGCTTGCGCAGCTCGAGATTCCGATCGAGACGATTGAATATCTTGCCCAGATTTGCGCGCGCGAAAACATTCCGTTTGTTCTCGACCCTGCTCCCGCGTGCAAACTTCCGGATGGAATCTTCAAGCACATTGCGTGGTTCACTCCAAATCAGACTGAAGCGATGTTCTTCACCCATGGCGACGGGACTAGTGCGGTTTTCGATGCGCAAACTGTCGCACGGGAGCTGCTTCAAAAGGGAAATCATGGAGTAGTGCTGAAGATGGGAGAGAACGGTGCGCTGGTTGCAGGCTCGGATGGTACCGTGACAGCGCTGCCCGCTTTTCCTGTGAAGGCCATCGATACAACCGCTGCAGGTGATGCATTCAACGGCGGATTCGCCGTGGGCCTGATGAAGGGAATGAAGCCTGCGGAGAGTGCCCGGTTTGCCGCCGCTGTTGCAGGGGTCTCGGTTACTCGTCGCGGCGCGCAGCCGTCAATGCCGACGCAAAAGGAAGTTGAGCAGTTCATTGCAGAGCACGCTTCGAGGGTTGTGTAGATGCGTCGTGATTGTCTGCTGAGTGGTGCAAGACTCTGCTGCATCGCGCTTCTCGGTTTGCACGGGGCCGCGATGTCTTCGCAATCGGGAAAACCTTCCCATGCGAGTCCGCGCGCCATCCATACAGTCCCGTGGTATGTGACGGCTGCGGCAATTCATCGAGTGAGCCTGAAGCCGAATACGCAATTCTGGCGTTACGAACATCTCTCCCTTAAGTCCGCTGAATCGCAAGCTCAGCTGCGCGCGTGGAATGCGGAAGGCATCGATACGATCGAGATATTCGCACCTGAAGAGGGCGGCAACAGCTACAACGGTCTCGACGCCAAGAATAGATACGTCCTGGATCCGGGCCTCGGAACGATGGCAGATTTCAAGCGCGTTGTTGCCCAGGCGCATGCGCTGCAGATGCACGTGGTCACGTTTCAAAACCTGGGTTACGCCGCCATCGATGCTCCCCAATTTGAAAAAGCTGAAGAGGACGTGCGTGCGGGAAAGACGACACAAGAGAGCAAATTCTTCCTATGGGGTGATCGCACTGATGCGCCCGCACCGGCAGGCTCGAACAGCTATTTCTTCGTGCGCCCAAACAAGCCCGGTTACGACCCGACAAAGTCGGAATTCTGGCAATGGAGCGAACGAGCACAGCATTTCTATTGGACGCGATGGGCAGGCAAAGACGCGCATGGTGCGGTAACCCATTTGCCCCAGTACAACTGGTCGTCAGGCGAGTGGCAGGAAGAAGCGAAGAAGGTTGTCGCATTCTGGATGTCAACGGGGCTTGATGGCATGATCGTGGACGCTGTGAACTGGTATGTGGGCTATGACTGGCAGAAGAACGCTGCTCTACTTGCGAGCTATCGCAAGTTTCCAGGCGACAAACTGCTGGTGCCGGAGGGCGGAGGCGCGTTCCATTCCGATAACCCGATCGGCTGGATCAAGGATGGCAATTGGACTGGCTTGTACGACTATGGCCTCGACATCTGGTGGGAGAAGCAGAACCGGCAAATGCAGCAGAGCATCGACGATGGCGACCCTGCAAAGTTTGACGAAGCCATGCGCAACTATCACGATCGCGTGGTTGCAGCAGGTGGAGTTCTAATTCAGCCGGTACTCGACATGAAAGATGAAGGTAAACAGAGACTCGAGGAGGGCTTGCTTGCGACCTCAGGGGACATGCTCTGTTATTGCGAGCGCGCCGATTCTATCGTGCACCCGGCGGTGGGCGTCGCTGAACTACTTCGACTGAAGACGGGTCATCCAGCGCTGTATCAGAACAGCGCGCGCCGACGCATTGCTACGGATCGCGATTCGAGCACCTACGCAACAGTGCGATACGCAGCGGACGGGTCGGAACGCGTTCTCGTCGTATTCAACTTTTCGTCCCAGCCGCAAAATCTCGCCGTGGACGCGGGCGCGATAGCAGGAACGACGTATCGCGATCTCGAATCGGCTAAAGCTCAACATGCAACCGACGGGAAGCTGAACCTTGTGCTCGTGGGATATGGCCACAGAATTTTCAAAATAGAAGAGCGGTAGGGAATTTGGAGTAGAGGAGACTTTATGAAACCGACATCTTGCAATATTCGATGGATAACTGGCGCTGCGCTGGCATTAGGTATAGCTGCGACTGCAGCGGTGGCGCAGGATACGTTCAATGCCCCGCGCGCCCAACAGATTCCTCCTCCTGCATGCTTCACGATCCGCGGCGCCTGGGAAGGTGGATACGTTCCATGCACACCAGCCAGCCATTCGGAGTGGCTCGCTGACGTCACGCACTGGCGCATGGAACGGCGAATCCGCACTGGCTATGATCCGACGCGTTACGAGATGCCTGCTTTGAAGTGGACGCAATCGGCGTTCATGCAGCCGCAGATGATGGTGCACGACCGCTACTTCTACGATCCGGTGTCGCATACCTATACGGTTGACCGCTATCTTGATGATCTGAACAAGAGGTACGGAGGAATCGATGCCGTATTGATCTGGTCGACCTATCCAAATATGGGCATCGACGATCGCAATCAGTTGGACATGGTGCGTTCCATGCCCGGAGGCGTCGAGGGTGTTCGCAAGATGGTGGAGGACTTTCACCGGCGCGGCGTGAAAGTGTTGTTTCCGATGATGATGTGGGACCAGGGAACGCGAGATCCCGGCATGTCGTGGCCCGATGCACTGGCCGCGTTGATGAAAGAAATTGATGCGGATGGTATAAACGGCGACACGCAGGATGGCGTTCCGCTGGCGTATTCGCTGGCCGCAGAAAAAATCAATCACCCCCTCGCCTTCGAGCCGGAAGGAAGTCCCCACGATGAAGAGTTGGCGTGGGATGTTTTGACCTGGGGACAATACACTTTCCAGTTCGTACCGACGGTGGATAGGTATCGCTGGCTCGAGCCGCGTCACCAGGTGAATATCCAGGGCCGCTGGGTGCGCGACAAGACTGACGATCTCCAATTCGCCTTCTTTAACGGCGAGGGTTGGGAAAGCTGGGAGAACGTGTGGGGAATCTGGAATGGCGTAACACCGCGAGACGGTGAAGCAACGAGGCGCATTGCCACGATTGAGCGCGCTGTTGCGCCGTTCCTCGCGAGCCAGGATTGGGAACCATTTTTTCCGATGCGCCGCTATGGGGTGTATGCGAGCCGGTGGCCGCTTGGGAATCAGACAGTCTGGACGATCGTGAATCGCAATGAGTACGACGTAGATGGGCTGCAGATGACCGTGCCGCGTGAAAACGGCGTGCGCTATTTTGACCTGTATCGCGGCGTGGAACTAAAGCCGGTGATGGAGGGCAATGATGCGGTGCTCGATTTCGCAATGGAAGCGCACGGATATGGCGCAGTCCTGGCTGTATCGGGCGAACCTGATGCTCACTTCAAAGAGTTGATGGCAAAGATGGCCCAGACAACAGCGAAGCCTCTATCAAGCTACTCGCATGAGTGGACTTCAATTTCGCAGAAGCTGGTGGAGATTGCGCCGACACAGCCAACGAGTTCCGCTCCGGATGGAATGGTTCGAATCGATGGAGGCCACTTTAATTTCAAAGTAGAAGGCATCGAGATCGAAGGAACGGATGATGTGGGTGTTGATGTGCAATATCCATGGGAGAACAGCGCTCGCCGCTTCCACGAGCATCCCATGGAGATCAAGCCGTTTTATATCGACAAGTTTCCTGTGACGAACGCGCAGTTCAAGAAGTTCGTGGACGAATCGCACTACCATCCGAAGGATGAGCTGAACTTTCTGAAGGATTGGAAGAATGGCAACCCTCCTGAAGGTGCGGCGAACAAACCGGTGACCTGGGTATCGCTTGAGGATGCGCGCGAGTATGCGAAGTGGGCTGGCAAGCGGCTGCCGCATGAGTGGGAATGGCAGTACGCAGCGCAGGGAACCGATGGCCGCGTCTATCCTTGGGGCAATTGCGATTGGCAGCTACCATCGATGCGCGCCGCTGTACCGGGTGCGGCAGCGGCGGCGGCAGCTGCTCCGACGACACCACCACCACCTCCCGGACCCAATCCGTCCAGAAGCATGGTTCCGTCGCCGTCACAAGCTGCAGCGCCTTGCAATTGGGGGCCAAACGCTGAAGACTACCCCGCTCCTCTGCCTGACCGTGAGCGCGTGATGGGGCCAGCCAGCGATGTCGATGCTCATCCCAGGGGAGCCAGCCCGTCAGGCGTTATGGATATGGTGGGGAACGTTTGGCAGTGGACCGATGAATATACTGACGACCATACGCGAGCGGCAATTCTTCGTGGCGGAAACCACTATCGGCCGTTGGGCTCCATCTGGTACTTCCCGCAGGCATACAAAAACAGCCAGCACGGCAAGCTGCTCTTGATGGCGCCAAGTTATGATCGCTCCGCCGGAGTAGGATTTCGTTGCGTGAAGGATGCAAATTGAGAATGCGAACAATCCAGGGGCGTCGGTATCTTTTCGGAGATGCCCCGATTGTTCTGTTTCGCAAGTGGCGATTGACGCATGAACGATTTCTGCGGTCAGCTGCGCTATGTTTACTCGCCGCCATCGCCGCTGCGCAACAGCGGGTCGCCGCGCAGATTGAGACGCACCCTCTGAACCATAACGGCTACAGCCGGCCTTATCTGATATACAAGCCTGCAAATCTTGTGCCCCATCCCGTCGTCGTCTTCATGCTTGGCGGCATTGGCAGCACTGCCGCCTCTGCGGCGAAAGACTTCGGCTGGACTGAAGAAGCGGACAACAACGGCTTTCTTGTTGTTTTTCCCGATCCCGTTGCTACTCAACCCGATCGTCCCGCGGACAGAAAGACCAACATCACTTTCTGGGAAATGGAAGGATCGCGGACACATCTGCCTGCGCCGGGCATGCTCCCGGTGGACGATGATGGGTATTTAATTGCAGTCCTTCACGACGTTCTTCGGCGGGAGAAATGCGATCACCGGCGCATCTTCTTTGCTGGCTTCTCGAGTGGGTCAGGCATGGTTCAGCTTTTTGCATCACGGCATCCCAGGGAAGTCACCGCAATCGCTGCGGTAGCTACGCCTCTTATGCATCCACCCACCAGCCTCGTTCGTCCGGTCCCCATCCTCTACATTCACGGCGACGAGGATGAGCAATTCTCCGGCTTCGAAACGAATAGTCCCAACTTTGCAACCACGCCCCATGGCAACTGGGTTACCTGGGGATATCTGGATCAATGTCACACTCAAGCCGCCAAGAAAACCGACTTCGGAGTGCAGTTCTACTGGGAAGACTGCAAAAACCATGCGCCTGTGATTGCGGACTTTATCGCCGGTCTTGGCCATGAGTGGCCGGGAAGTCTTGATTCGAAGTGGAATGAAAGACATCGGCCCGGTAGCCCGCTCAAACTCACCGACATCATCTGGCAATTCTTCTCGACCATAGGTCCGAAGTAAAGTCGAGATCAGCCGCGCATCCAATTGTCGATTAGTATTTTCACTGCTCGCTAGAAAGGCCGGATCAAGTGCTGCCCTCGCCACAGCATTCTGAACAGCAGACCGAACCACGAACACGGGGTTGGTTCAGCTATCGCTTTGGAGTTATTCCGCTGCCGTTGTTCCTGCTGATTACCGCAACGATCATCGCGCTCGTCCTCAGTGGAGCAATTACTCAGGAAGCTCCCGTCATGATCGCGGTTCTCGCGGTGGGCGGTTTTTCCTGTGCCTGGATCGGCGGCCTGATTCCCTGGGTTAAGCGGATCGGTGGTCCTGCACTCGCGGCTGCATTTCTGCCTTCCTTTCTTGTATCTCGACACTGGCTGCCCGCAAACCTGGTTGAGAAAATTACTTCGTTCACAACCACCACAAACTTTATCTATCTGTTTATTACCGCCATCATCGTAGGAAGCATTCTGGGAATGAACCGTTCGCAACTGGTGAGCGGCGTCCTCAAGGTATTCGTGCCGCTGCTCGCTGGGTCGAGCGTGGCGTTGGTTCTTGGAGCCTTGGGAGGCATGGTGGCCGGCATGAAGTTGTCTGACACGCTTCTCTTGGTGGTGGTTCCCGTAATGGCCGGCGGAGTAGGAGAAGGCGTCATTCCGCTCTCAGTCGGTTACGCCGAGATCCAACATCTGAATTCAGGTATGTTTCTCGCCCGCCTTTTGCCTGTAGTCCTTTTCGCAAACTTCGTGTCTATCGTCTTCGCGGGAATTCTGAATGCCATCGGAAGTCGATACCCACACCTCACCGGAAACGGAGCTTTGCAGCCGGAAAAAGAAGCCATCGAAAAGCGCGTTCCAACAGCTGGTTATTCTGCGCATCCCGATCATTCCCATGACAACCGCATGGATATTGAGTCGATCTTTACGGCATTTCTGTTAGGCATTGCTCTGTATCTTATCGGCGTTCTTTGCCACCACTTCCTGTCACTGCCCGCCCCCGTCGTCATGCTGGCCCTTACCGTTCTTCTCAAGCTCACCGATCTGGTACCGCACAAGATAGAGACTGCGGCCTCCTCTGTAGGAAGGTTCTTTGCGCTTGCCGTGACGTATCCGCTTCTCTTTGCCGTGGCGGTTGCGCTCACCCCCTGGTCGTCCATTGTCGACGCCCTTCATCCCGCCAACTTGCTCATCATTACCGTCGTAGTTGCATCATTGACCATGACCGGATTTTTTGTCGGAGGTCTCATGCGACTCTTTCCTATCGAGGCCGCACTGGTGAATGCCTGTCACAGTGGTTCTGGCGGAACCGGTGCGGTTGCGATTCTCACTGCTTCCGAGCGCATGGAATTGATGCCTTTCGCACAAATTGCCACACGCATCGGCGGCGCTGTCACCGTTACGCTGGCGTTGCTGGCGCTGCGATTCCTGGGGCATTCATGACTTCGACTACGTTCACTCAAGCGCAATTCAGCAACAACAATACCGGACCCTTGAAGAATGTGCGCGTGCTCGACCTTTCCCGCCTGGTCGCGGGCAATACCCTGACCATGGCGCTCGCCGATCTGGGGGCGGATGTGCTGAAGGTAGAGCCGACCAGCGGGGACACCTTGCGAGAATGGCGTACCAGTGGGGTTGAAACTGTTTGGAAAACATACAGCAGAAACAAGAGGAGTCTATGCCTCAATCTGCGCGAACCCGTGGCGCACGACATACTGTTGAAGCTGGTTGCGACGGCTTCCGTTTTCGTCGAGAGTTATCGCCCCGGAACCCTTGAACGCATGGGGCTGTCGCCCGAGATCCTGCTGAAGGCTAATCCAAAGCTGGTCATAGCCCGCATCTCGGGGTGGGGACAGGACGGTCCCTACGCTGACAGGCCGGGCTTTGGCACGCTCGTTGAAGGCATGTCCGGTTTTGCATCCATGAATGGGTTTGCGGACCGGGAGCCGATACTTCCTCCCATTTATCTCGCCGATATGACAGCGGGCCTTTACGGCGCAATCGGTGTGCTTGCGGCACTCAGAAATGTTGAGTCGGGCGATGGGCGCGGACAGGTAATCGATATATCGCTTCTGGATCCATTGTTCGCCATCCTTGGAGCCCAGGCGGCAAACTACCGGCTCACTGGAAAGGTCAAACAGCGCACCGGCAGTTGTTCCACAAACAGCGCGCCCCGCAATATTTACAAGACCAAAGATGGCAAATGGATTTGCCTCTCGGCATCGACGCAGGCAATGTCTGAAAAACTGTTTCGTGCAATTGGCCGGCCCGATATGATCACGGATGAGCGCTTTGCCAGCAACGGTCTTCGCTTGCAGAACGTGAAGGTACTGAATGCGATCCTGGCAGATTACATAAGCGCACTCTTGCAGAAGGATTGCCTGGCTCAATTTCAAAACGCCGGCGTGACGGTTGCTCCCGTTTACGACATATCCGATATCGAGCATGATCCTCACTTTCACGCACGCAATGTAGTTGTAGAGTTGGCCGACGCCGAGATGGGCACCGTGCCCGTACATAATATTTCGCCGCGCCTCTCTCATACCCCTGGCGTGTTCCGAAATGCTGCTCCGCGCCTTGGTGAGCACACGGATGATGTATTGAGAGAACTCGGCTTTTCAAATGCGGAAGCAAAAGAGATGGAAGACAAGGGAATTGTTCGCAGAGCACCTGAAAAGATGTGAGGGAAAAATGCGCAGCAAGCTTTTCGTGCCAGCCGTAAGGCCTGACCTCTTTGCCAAGGCGCTCGCCACCGCGGCCGATGCTGTTTGTTTTGATCTCGAAGATGCTGTGCCTCTAAACAGGAAGTCCGAGGCGCGAGATAATCTCGAGTCATTCCTGAGTTCGTCGGAATCCCAAGTGCATAAGCGCCTGATGGTCCGCTTGAACCCGGTAAACTCAGTCGACTTTCCGCTAGACCTGAAGGCAGTCGTCAAGCCTGCTCTTTTTGCCGTTGCATTGCCCAAAATTGAAACAATCGAAGAGATTCAAAAGGCCGCCGAGCTGCTGTCTTCAATGGAGCGGGAACGAGGTATTGAGTCTCCCGTCGCGATGTTGATAACGATAGAATCACCGCGCGGCCTGCGTTCTGCATACGAGTTGGCCAGGGCTTCCGAGCGGATTTTCGGGTTGCAACTCGGCTTTGCAGATCTGCTGGAACCACTTGGTATCTCATCGAGCCACAGCGTTGCAAAGCAGCAGATTCGACTCATCCTGCGACTGGCAGCAGCTGAAGCGGGTGTGGACTGCTATGAAGCTGCCTATCCGCTGTTTCGCGACCATGCAGGCTTCCTCGCCCAGTTGACCGACGCACGTGCGCTTGGATTTGCGGGCGCAAGCTGCATTCACCCGAACCAGGTCGAGACCGCAAATCAGGTATTCTCCCCCACGGCAGAGGAGATTGCACATGCAGAATCTGTGCTGGCCGCTGCCGAAGATGCGGACCGCCAAGGAAAAGCAGTCGTAGAGCTGAATGGCAAAATGATTGACAGGCCCTTCATTCTTCGAGCGAAAGCGATCCTGCGTCAAAAGGCCGCGACGTATCTGCAAGGTTAATCCGAGTCCGGCGATCCTATATCTACCTAGTTCTGCACCGAAGATAACGCCAGCCCGTAAATGATCCGCGGTGCTCAGGCATCAAGTCGTCGATCGATCAGCGATTATTCAGCTTTCGAGTTTCCGGGATCCGAGAATCCTTCTTTAAAAATGGAAATCCAGCTGACAACCACGACAAATGCGCAACCGATAAGCCCCGTGAAGAACAATATTTCGACGAGGTGCATCGCCAGAACCATCAGTGAATAGCTCGTTGTATGAGGCAACTAGAGCCTTTCCGGAACATGTCAAAGGTGCAACACGTCTATTCGAATCAGGTGAAGTATAGGGAGGGGCGGCGGTTGGCACTAGCTATACCAAGGTATAGTTGTGCCGCCGTTCTCAACGCGCTACATTTCAGAAACGCACCCGTATATCCACTTGGCAAAACGGGTAAGTTTTCCCTTCTTGTTTCATCTGTAAACCAGGTCGCAACAGAATTCACCGCATAAGACCTTTCCGGGCCGGCGGTGAAGTGTACTCCGCAGCATCTCGCGCAGTTCGGCAGTCAGAAGAATTCAAAAATCGAATGGAGGAGCTACACGATGAAATCCATTGTGCGGCGAGGGATATCCTTGTCTTTTTCGCAAAAGCTATCGCGGCTTGGAGAGCGTCTCCGGCAGCCGAACTGGCGGCGGTACGGTGCCACCGTCCTGGTGGGCAAACTGGCGGGAGTAGGTCTGACCCTGCTGATTATGGCCGGAGTCGCCAGCGTGTTCTTTGCGAAGGTGTACGCGGCCGATACTCCGATGAAAGCCGCAGACATCATCAACCCAGTCAACACCGCATGGACATTGATCGCTGCGTTCCTCGTATTCGGTATGCAGGTCGGCTTCACCATGCTGGAGGCGGGTTTCTGCCGATCGCGTGAAACCGTAAATGTGTTGATGGAGTGCATCGTAGATACGTGTCTCTGCGGCCTTCTCTTCTATGCCATTGGCTTCGCCTTTATGTTCAGCCATGGCAACGGCTTCATCGGCTATCACTGGTTCTTCCTCCAGGGCGCTCCCGAAACGTATGAGTCCACCGGCGTGGCGTTTCTTGCTGTCTGGATCTTTCAGTTCGCATTCGCAGATACCTGCTCAACCATTACCTCCGGCGCAATGATCGGTCGAACCGGTTTTGTCGGCGATCTGCTTTACTCGGTCGGCGTCTCCGGCTTCATCTATCCGATCGTTGGCCACTGGGCCTGGGGACCGGACGGGTTTCTCGCCACGATGGGCTCAACCGGCTACTTTCTCCCCACCCTCGGCACCGGCTTCCACGATTTCGCTGGGTCCACGGTTGTGCACACCATCGGCGGCTTCATCGCCCTGGCCGGTTCCATCGTTCTCGGACCACGGCTTGGCCGCAAGTTCAAGCGCGACGGCGGCGCCCCGATGCTCCCCCACGATCTCACCATCGCCGCATCCGGCGGCCTGATCCTGTGGTTCGGCTGGTACGGCTTTAACCCCGGCTCCACCCTCTCAGCGATGGATTTCGCCGGCATTGGCCGCGTTTCTGCCAATACGACGTTGGCGGCTTGCGCAGCTGGGCTCACGGCAATGGTGTATGCCTACTTCCAAAGCAAGAAATGGGATATCGGGTTTACGGTCAACGGGTTCCTCGCTGGATTGGTGGCGATTACCTGTCCGTGCTACTGGGTCAGCCCTACGGGCGCCATTCTTCTTGGTGGCATCGCAGGCGTCGTTGTCTGCCTGGGCGTGGAGTTGCTCGAGTGGCTGCGCATCGATGATCCGATCGGCGCGGTACCGGTTCACGGCCTGTGCGGCATTTGGGGAACGCTTTCTCTCGGCCTGTTTGCGTCCGGCCAATTCGGAGCGACGGGTCCAACCGGGGCTGATAATTCCGCCCCACTCGCCGGCCTCTTTTATCACGGCGGTTTCACGCTGCTGAAAGCGCAGTTCATCGGGAGCGCCATTGTCACCACGGCTACGTTTAGCGTCGCAATGTTGCTGATGTACCTGGTGAATCTGACCGGCACACTCCGCGTATCAGAAGAGGGCGAACTTTATGGCCTCGATCTCCACGAGCACGGAATCTCCGCTTATCCGGAGTACGTCATCTCGTCTCTGGCTGCGCCGGCCGGCATGCCGAAGGATGTCACTGGCCACTCGCCGGTGCACGAGATGAGCTCACTGCGCAGCGCTTCCACAACCGGCGATTGATCGAGAAAGCGAGGAAATCATGACGAAGATCGAAGCAATCGTTCGGCCCAACAAATTCGAGGCGGTGAAAGCCGCCTTGATTGAGATGGGCGTGGAAGGAATGACGGTCTCGGAGGTTCGGGGGCACGGACGGCAGAAGGGTCACACCGAAGTCTTCCGCGGCAGAGAGTACGACGTCGATCTCAATCCCAAGATCAAGATAGAACTGGTTCTCGTGAACGAGTCCGTCGAACGTGCTATCGAAGCCATCTCCAACGCTGCTTATACGGGGAAGATCGGCGACGGCAAAATCTTTCTGTACGCCGTTGCCGGCGCGGTGCGCATCCGCAGCAAGGAGCGGGATCAAGCGGCCATTTAACCATTTCCGCATCAGATCTGTTTCACGAAGCTGATAACAAAAGTCGATTTGTCTCCGTGGCGATCTTCGCGATGGAAGCGCCATGGAGACAAAAGACGATGCGAGCAGGCCTTGTGGAAGCTCAGGTTTAGCGGGGATTTTCTTATGTCATTCGGTTCTCCTATTTCCCCCTTTGATCCCGATGGGCAAGACTGGTGGTCCAAGGGTAGTTCAGGGCTGACGCAGCAAATCAGCGGTGTCGGCCGCTTTCTTCGCGATCTTCGCACTCAATTACGTTTCGGCGCTCTTTCGCGCGCACCCCTGCAACTCATCCGATTTGAGATCAATCAGACTTCAGCCGAGTGCGACTGGATCGCACGGGATCCCGATTGCTGGGATGCGGACCTCTCCCGCGACATCGGCAGGCGTCACGCGTCGCTCCAGGCGCTCAAAGACGCCATCGACATCCGTTCATTGTTGTTTGTCGCGATGCCCGATCTTGTTATGGCGCGGATGCGAGTCTATCGTGAGGCACCCGCTCATGCCCGCGAACTAATCATCGTCGGCAATGTTCGGCGTCAGGACAGCCCGTTTCGCGGTACTCATTCCCTCGCTATGCGAGCCAAGCTTGTGGGACTGAGATTCAGCCTTGAAAACGACCTACTCAGGCGATTATCGCGGGAAGATACATTCGGATTTGGCGATTAGGCCGGAGCAGTCCACGAAGGAAACTTGGCGCGTTCGCACATCTTCACTAACTCCGCAAGGGAACCGGCTTGCATGCCATCCATCACTCGGCGGCGATGGATCTTCACCGTGATCTCGCTCAGGTTCAGTTCAGCTGCAATCTGTTTGTTTAGAAGGCCCGCAGTCACCATGGCCATGACTTCGCGCTCCCGATCGGTGAGCGACTTGATGCGCGCATCGATCGCGCTGACAATTGAATCTTCATTTCGACGAGCCCGATCCTGCTCGAAAGCCTGTTCGACCGCATGCAGCAGTTCCTGCTTTTGGAACGGCTTTGTCAGAAATTCGATAGCTCCCGCCTTCATCACCTTGCGCACCATCGGAATGTCGCCGTGCGCTGTCATGAAGATGATCGGCAGCCCTGATTCCCCTCTTTCGCAGGTGCTCTTGCAACTCCACGCCGCTGGCCCCGGGCAAGCGCGCGTCCAGCAACATGCAGCCTGCGCGCGCATCATTCCAGCTTTCCCAAAACGCTTCTGCGGAGGCGTATTGCTCGGTCACTATGCCAACCGAATCCAGCAGATTAGAGAGCCCCTCACAGATGGCAGCGTCATCATCGACAATGAACACAGTCTCTCTTGTCATGCCTTTGCCCTTAGAGTAAACCTGAATCGCACGCCAACGGGATCGAGGTTCTCCGCCCAGATGCGTCCATCGTGTGCTTCAACGATACTGCGGCAAATCGCGAGTCCCATGCCGGTCCCTTGCGCTTTGGTGCTGAAAAACGGTTCGAAGATTTTTGCTGCGACATCCGGTGCGATACCGGGACCATTGTCGTCGATGGTAGATGGCAATCTCATCAGCGCCTTGTTTTTCAGAGCGTATCGTTAGCTCTGGCGATCCAACCATCGCCATCGCATCCATCGCGTTCGCCGCCAGGTTGAGCAAAACCTGTTGAATCTGTATGGGGTCCACCTCAATTCTCGGCAGAGTGCGATCCAGTATCACGCGAATCGCAACGCCGCGCCGGATGGACTCGTCGCGCAGCAGTCGAGTGAGTTCCTGTACCAGCCCATTCACATCAATAAACAGCCTCTCTGTGTCTTCCTTGCGAAACAGCGCGCGCACTCGCTTGACGACGGCGCTGGCGCGCGTGCTCTCCTGCACGATTTTGTCTGCGGTGGCTGAGGCCTTCTCAAGATTCGCCGGACGGCTGCCAAGCCACTCTCTGCAGGCATACGCATGAGTAACCACGGCAGTCAGCGGCTGATTCAGTTCGTGCGCGATTGAAGCTGCCATTTCAGCCATGCTCAGTGTTCGCGACAGGCGCGACAGGTTCTCCTGCGCGAGCACAAGGCTCTGTTGTGCACGGTGCTGTTCCTCTATATCGATGTGGATTCCATACCATCGCGCGATCCTTCCGTCATCTGATCGCTGAGGGATACTGCGAACCAGGTACCAGCGGAACGATCCATCCGCGCCTCGCACCCGCACCTTCACTTCGAAAGGAGCGCCCCCAACCAGAGCCGATTCCCAGCTTTGCCGGAACAGCACTTCATCTTCTGTGTGAAGGATTTTGAAGAAGGAATCGCCCGCAATCGAACCATCTTTCGTCCCCACGTAATCGCGCAGATGTTGATTGCAATATTCAATACGGCCAGCCGAATCGGCGCGCCAGATCTGTTGCGGAATAGCTTCTGTCAGTATGCGAAGCTGGCGCTCGCTCTCCTGGATCTCGAGATTAGAGCGCTCCAACTCAGCCGTCCGCTCTCGCACCTTCATCTCAAGTTCATCTTTCGCCATTCTCACAGCGTTCTCTGCGCGTTTTCGCGCGGAGCTCACAATCGAAATCGCGAATGCACACAAGATGAAAGCAGCGAGAAAGCTCTGCGACTCCTTCGCAACCGTAATCGAAAACAGTGGCGGGATGAAGAAATAGGTGATGATGAACGAGGATTCAACGACCGCAATAAATCCCGCAACGGCTCCGCCAAACCAGGCGCTGCCCATAATGGCGCCGAAGAACAGGAATACAAAAGGGTAAGCAATTACGTGCTGAAGCGGGAATGTCCAAAGCAACGCGACCAGAACAAAGGATGTGGCAATCGCGAACGGTTTGAATCCGTAGTCCATTGTCCAGCGCGGAATTTGCTCAAATCTGACCGCCGTCATACTTTCATCATAGTGGTTCTACACATCTTGCCATCAGTCGAAGTGGTCATGAGAAAGCCCTGTTGCGTGGGGCGCGCTTAGGATTGCGCAGCCTGATCCCGGCTGCTACGCACAGCCTTTCCGCTTAGAATATGACGACCGGGAACCAGTGAGGCCTGATCATGACCAGAGGCATCTTTGTGGGGCTGTCGACAATCGATCTCATCCAGACCATCGATGAGTTTCCGTCGGCCAACACAAAGGCAGTCGCGCACAGTCAGGAGATTCTCGTAGGCGGACCGGCAACAAACGCTGCTATCGCCTTCAGTCGTCTTGGCGGAAGCGCGTCGCTTCTGGCGCCGGTTGGTCGTCACACACTCGCTTCTCTAGTAAAAGAAGAGCTGGAACGTCACTCGGTGAAGCTCATCGATCTCGCACCGGAATCCGATCAGCCACCTCCGATCTCCTCCGTGTGGGTCAATCAACGGGGCGATCGCACCGTCGTCTCCGTGAATGCCACATTGTTCACGGCGCCACCTCCACAAATCGATCGATCGCTACTAGAGGCTGCAAACATTCTGCTGGTCGACGGCCATTCCATCGAATCATGCCGGGCGTGGGCCGACGCGGGTCGGTCTGCTCATATCCCAGTCGTTTTCGATGGAGGAAGCTGGAAGCCCGGCACCGAGCAACTACTAAGGCTCATCGATACCGCAATCTGCTCTTCCGACTTTCGGCCGCCGGGCTGCGCAAGTGAAGATCAGGCAATCGAATATCTGCGCGCCACCGGCGTACGCCAAATCGCCATCACCAAAGGCGCAGACCCTATTCGATACATCGCAGGCGCATCTTCGGGCATCATTGCGGTTCCACGGGTTGACGTCGTAGACACCTCCGGAGCTGGAGACATCTTCCATGGAGCATTTTGCTTCTACACTGCTACTGGTTCCAGCTTTGAAGATTCGTTGCGCCAGGCCGCTGTAATCGCAACAGAGTCCTGCCGATTTCGCGGAACCCGGAAATGGATGACCTCTCGATGAGTGCAGCGCTCGAGTTCCAGAACATATCTGTCGAGATCGGCGAAGGCCGACTGTTGCTCGACCATGTGTCGCTCGCGCTTGAAGAAGGGACAGTCACCGCAGTTCTCGGGCGCAGCGGTTCCGGGAAAACCACGCTGCTCCGCACTGCAAATCGAATGATCCAACCTACCGCCGGCCGTGTATCGGTTGCGGGCTCAGGCACCGACAATATAAGCGCCGTAGATCTCCGCCGGAGAATTGGTTACGTCATTCAAGAGACCGGCCTGTTTCCGCATTTCAATGTGGAGCGTAACGTTGGGATTGTTCTTGAAGCTGAAGGAAAGCCGCGTGATCTGCGTGACCGTCGCAGCAACGAACTGCTTCAACTCGTCGGCCTCGACCCCGCCGCGTTCTCACACCGCTTTCCTCACCAGCTTTCTGGCGGTCAGCGGCAGCGTGTCGGATTGGCACGTGCATTGGCGGCGCAGCCGAGCATTCTGCTTATGGACGAGCCATTCGGAGCGCTCGATCCGCTGACCCGTGCCGAGATGCAGGATATGCTCCGAGACCTCTTAAAGAGATTGCAAACCACCGTTCTGCTTGTAACCCACGATCTCGATGAAGCGCTCTATCTCGCTCACCGCATCGTTCTGCTTGGCGATGGAAAGGTTCTCGCAAATCTTCCCCGCGACCAATTCCTCCAATCTGAGCAGCCCGAGATCGTTGCCTACGCTCGGGCCGTCCATCGCGGCCAGTCGAAGGCAACTCCTGGTTTGGATCCGAAGAATGGAGCAGCATGACAACTTCGTTCTTCTCGCAGTACGGCGGTGAAATCGCCACACTGACGCTTGAGCACCTCTGGCTCACTGGCGCGGCCATGCTGTTTGCAACCGTGCTGGCCGTACCTGCCGGCATCTGGCTTACACGCTCACCGCGCTGGGCCAAACCCGTAATTGGCATCACGAATATATTGCAGACGATCCCCTCGCTGGCCATGTTTGGATTTCTGTTGCCGCTTCCGTGGCTCGGTGAACGCGCTGCCCGCATCGCCATCGTTGCTCTCACCGCCTACGCGCTTCTTCCCATCCTGCGCAATACCTACGCTGGGATCCGGGGCATCGATCCCACCCTCATCGAAGTCGCACGCGCCATTGGCCTCACCGATGCGCAACGCCTATTCAAGATTGAGCTGCCACTAGCCGCGTCGTTCATCTTCGCAGGACTGCGCACTGCCACGGTCACCTGCATCGGCATCGCGACCATAGCAGCCGCAGTGGGAGCCGGTGGTCTGGGCGAGTTGATCTTTCGCGGCGTCGCGTCTGTAGACAATCGCCTCGTGTTAGCTGGCGCGGTTCCGGCCGCGCTGCTCGCGCTCGCCGCCGATGGAGCGCTGGGATTGCTGGAGCGCCGCTTCAAGATTTCGGACTCTCAAGGTCGAATCCGATGAGGCGAGGAATCTATCTCGCATGTGCAGCAGCGCTATCTCTTGCTCTTGTCGGCTGTTCACCGCCAAGGCCTGACCATCCCATCATTGGCGCCAAAAACTTCACCGAACAGGTGATCCTCGGCGAGTTGCTGGCGCAGGAAATCGAAGCCAAGTCTAATCTTAAGGTTGAGCGCCGCTTCTATCTTGCAGGCAGTTACATCTGCAACCAGGCGCTCGTTGCCGGACGCATCGACGCATACGTCGAATACACCGGCACTGCGCTCACCGCAATTCTCAAGCAGCCGGTTGATCGCGATCCGCAGTCGGTTCTCAATACGATTCGCCACTTATACGCGTCGCGCTACGGAATCACCGCCGCCGATCCCCTCGGATTTGACAATACCTTCGCCATGGTGATTCGGGGCGACGATGCTCGGCGACTGCATCTCTCAACCCTCAGTCAAGCCGTCCCGTATGCGCCCCAATGGCGTCTCGGCGTGGGATACGAATTCGAACAGCGCCCCGACGGGTTGCCGGGACTGAGCACTGCATACAATCTGCACTTCGCTGGATCACCGCGCACTATGGACCTCGGCCTGCTCTATCGTGCACTGAACGCACATCAGGTTGACATGATCGCCGCCAACTCAACCGACGGCCCCATCCAGGCGTTTGGCCTGGTTGCGCTTCAAGACGATCGCCACTACTTTCCTCCTTACGATGCCGTCCCGCTGGTACGCGATGACGCATTGCGACGTTGGCCGCAGATTGCGACCGCGCTGCAGGCTCTCGCAGGAAAAATTAGTGCAGACGACATGCGCGCAATGAACGAGGCCGTCGACGGGCAGCATCGCGATCCAGCTGAAGTAGTCCGTGCGTTTCGTATCAAGCAAGGGCTGTAGACTTCGACAGTTCCACCGCTTTCTCACTCCTGAAGTCACTGCAAATGCCGTTGAAGGAGCATAATCTTTTCAAAGGCATCTGCTTCCCGCAGCTTTCGATGCCGCGAGGCCCATAGACAGTGAATAATACTTCAGATCGCCCGGAATGCTGGCCGGCACTCCCGCTCGAGTCCTGGCGGGACACGTACGCCACTCTTCACATGTGGACGCAGATCGTCGGCAAGATTCGAATGCGTCTCACCCCCCTCGTCAATCATTGGTGGAATGTTCCCCTCTACGTGACGGCGCGGGGTTTGACAACCTCGTGCATTCCCTATGGAAGCAGGTCATTCGAACTCCGCTTCGATTTCATCCATCATCAGCTCATTCTTGAGACCAGCGATGCGATTGTGAAAACACTTTCGTTGGAACCCCGCACCGTCGCGGACTTCTATGCGGAGTGCTTTGCCATGCTCCGATCAGCCGATATCGAAGTCAAGATATGGCCCATGCCGGTCGAGATTCCCGATCCCATCCGATTCGACCAGGATACGCAGCACTCGTCCTACGACCCCGAGTCGGTGAACAAATTCTGGCGAATCCTGCTTTCTGCGGATGCCGTCTTCCAGCAGTTCCGGGCGAGATTCGTCGGCAAGTCCAGTCCAGTGCATTTCTTCTGGGGAAGTTTCGACTTGGCGGTTACGCGATTCTCCGGCCGCAAGGCGCCGCCGCGCGACGGTGCTGACGCCATCACGCGCGAAGCATATTCACACGAGGTAAGCAGCGTTGGATTCTGGCCAGGCGCCGGCATTGCAGGGCCGGCATTTTATTCGTACATGGCTCCAACGCCCGCAGGATTCAGCGATGCCAAAGTCCTGCCGGCAGCCGCCCATTTTGACGCTGCTCTGGGCGAGTTCCTGGTTATGTACGACGACATCCGCGCAGCGGCGTCTCCAAGCGAAGCGTTGCTCGGCTTCTGTCAAAGCACCTATGAGGCTGGCGCGCGAGCTGCAAATTGGGACCGCGAAAGTCTGGAACGCAACCCTTCAGCCTGACTGCGAACCGGATTCACGACTACTTCGGTCGCACAAGGTTGAAGCCATCCAACCGCACGCGCGGCTTGTCCCCTCGCGTATCCGCATCCTCCAGAGAGATGGATATCGTCCGCTTCTCGCCCGGCATCAACGCAATGTAGTTATCGCTATAAAGCGCCGGCACAATCAAATCGCCGCTCTTACTGCGCACCGCTTTCACGCGCACCATCAATGCGGGAATCTTCGATGTATTGTGCAACTCAACGGTGATCAGCCATTGTGCACGGCTCTGTTTGATCTTCGTCTTCACGTCGACTTTTGCGCTGGCCAGTTCGCGAATCCCCTGGTAATCGCCTTCCGTTTGTCCATGCAGATAAAAATTGGACGAAACGATTTCGCGACCACGAGCCAGCGTCAAGCGGATGAAGTGTGTGCGCGCCAGCCCAGCAGGAAACTCCAGCTGAATCGGAGAAGCAGTACTGTCCTCACGGCTATCGATTGCCGCACTTTTCTCCCACTTCACTGACCCATCAATGTCGAGCACCTGCGCATGGGCCGTCAGGCCTGCCTGTTCACCAGCGTTGTAGTTCACCACTTCCACCGCATCCGTGGCCGCATTCCACTGGATATGCAAGGGCTCCGCGGCCTTCTTAGCGCCGTAGTAGCCCGCGTCGGTATCGAAGAAGTAGTCATATGTCTGCCACAACAGCGAAGGCCACGCCGGATGACTCATCCATATCAGCAACCCAAGGCGATTTTTGCTCTGCCCCTCAAACATCCCGCGATACGCGTCATAATCCACAAACTGCGCGAAGCTCACCCACCTGGCAACATCTGTTGCTCCGCCATACTGTTTGTCGACCGCAGTTGTAAATGGATTCTGCTCATGGTAATCGTGCAGCGGCCACTGATAGCCCTGCGGCCACATTGCCGATTCAGGCATCGTCCGCCGCAGATCATCCATATCAACAACGTTGGGCGAGCCCATCTCGCTATGCAACTTTGTCGGTGCATGTTCGAAGTAATAACGTAGCGGCTCCACGCGATAAGGCCCATGCCCACTCACCGGCCCATCCGCTGAACTTGAAATGTAATGTGACCCCGGCTCGAGCGTCGCTACCAGGCTGCGCAATCCGTCATCGATCGGCTGCGGCGGAAGTCCTTCATTGCGTCCGCAAAAGATTCCTAGAGAGGCATGATTGCGAATACGCAGCAGGTAGTCTTTCGCATTCGCAAGGAAAAAATCGTTGTCGTCTGGATCAGGCCCATCCCAGGGATTTGCGAGCCAGAAATCCTGCCACACAACTACACCGTTGCGATCAGCTGCATCATAGAATGCTTCATCGCCGGTCTGCCCCACCCAATTGCGAATCATGTTAAAGTGTTCGTCGCGGTGATAGCGCAGCGCAGTTTCGTACTCGCGCGCGCGGTAGCGCAACATTGACTCGGGAAATCCCCAGTTACCACCGCGCGCAATCAACCGCCGCCCGTTGATCCAGATCTTCAGCACTCCACCATCTTCCGAATAGGTGAACTGTCGCACTCCCGCTTGAAATGAAGTCTTGTCGGAAACCGCACCATCAACAACAAAGCTGATCGCAACTGGATAGAGGTTCGGATCGCCGTAGCCAACCGGCCACCACAGCTTCGGACTCACGAGTCGCAGTGAAGCCTGAGTCGCAGGCGAAAGCTCGACCAGCTTCGTCGATCCCGCATCGACAGTCACCGGTGTCTCCACTGCGATATCTCCGAATCTCACATGCAGTGTCCCGCTCATCGGCTTGGTATCTAAATTCCGAAGTGTGGTTTGAATCGTCACATCCGCATGCGACGTATCGGGCAGCGGTAGAGTCGTCGTAACGAGCGGATCTTCAATCTTTACGGGGCCATTCGTAGTCAGCGAGACATTGCTCCAGATTCCCGTATCGCGTCCGCGAATCGTCGAGATCCAGTCCCATCCCGCCGAAGCATGGTAGGTCGGATTGTCGCGGCCCAGTGCACCGCCATTCACGGTGGGACCGGCCTTGTCTTTTGTGCTGCCCGGATTCGCTACTCGAATGATGCGAACCGCCAGCGCGTTCACTGCGCCAGGATGCACAAGCGCCGTCACATCGAAACGCCCGCGCATGAACCCGCCGTCGATTCGCCCAACTCGCTGCCCGTTCAGAAAAACCTCAGCCTTCCAATTGATTCCATCGAAATTCAACCATGTGTGCTCGCCTGGCCTCTGGCCAGCGGGTAAGTTGAACTCGTCGCGATACCAGAAGTCCGCACAGAAAAATGAATCGGAGATTGCGTATTGATTGTCGCCAAAATCCGGATTGGGAATCGCGCCATCATTTAGGTAGCTGGTCAGTACGGTTCCCGGAACCGTAGCAATCATCCAGTCCTTGTCGCCAAAGCCAGCAGTCGAAAGTTCCTCGCCGCCAGTCGGCACAAGCGAAGCGCGCTGCACCCGCCAGTTCCCTCCAGCCAAAGGAAGCGTGCCATCACTTTGCGTTAATGCGGGCGCCTGCGGTGTCGCCACCAACCCGCCACGGCCATAAACTTCAAGTTCGCTTAGGATGTAACGATCTCCCGGTTTATCCGGCTTGGTCATCAGCACGCGCACGTAGCGTCCGCGCGCCGGCTGCGTCAGGCGAACATCGTCGTTCTGACCGGCTCCTGAAGTAAGCGTCTGCAACGTTTTCCATTGAGTCGCATCGTCTGATACCTGGACCGAACCTTCCGCCGCCCGCCGAATCCACGTAAGCGCGATGCGATCGAAAGTGCAGACAGCTCCTAGATCCACGTAAACCCATTCTTCGCCACTGCCCGCGCTCATCCACGCGCTCGAGAACACGTCCGGCCCAGCCACACGAACGGGTTGCCCCTTGTCGAAGAGCCCAAGTTCGGCCACGCCCCACGTATGCACACTCGCAGCCGCAAACTGCACACGATACGAATGAAATCTCACCGGCGCCGGAAATGAGATCGTTTCCATAAAGCTCGGCCCTGAAGCCCGCATGTCGGGCCATGCAGAACCTGAGGCGCGCCCCACTTCTTTCCACGTCACGCTGTCATCAGAACCTGTGACCGTATACGTCCAGCTTCCCGCCAGCCTGTCGTTATAAATCTTGCGCAGATAAAGATCGATGCGGTCGATCTCCGGCGCCTCGCCGCCGCCCTTCAAGTCAAATTCCACCCACGGTGAGCTGCCCGACAAATTCACTGACGAAGTGACATTGCCGTCCAGGAAAAGTTCTCGATTGTTTTTTAGCAACGCACCCGCATCGCCGGTCGATGTCTCGATCCACTGCGGCGCCGAGGACTCCTTGATGCCGTCCGTGATCAACTGCGCAGTCAGGTTGTAGTCATAAGCGCTCGACTGATACGCCGGCCGGTGGAGAGCCAGGTTGCGATAGGTCTGTGCGTCTGCGACCAACGACGGCCCGGTATACTCCTTCGGATCTCCGGGGTATACTCCGATGCCGCGTGTGTAGGTCTGGGCCTGTCCAGCGAGAGTAGCGCAAGCAAGAATGAGGGCGAATCGTTTCATGGGTGACTCCGCAGGTGAACCGCTCGCGAAGAACGGCGAATGCCTGAAAAGTCAGATCCGTCTCGCCGCAAGAGAATTCGTGATGAACTGAACGAGCAAGTGTAACCGCCACCTCGACGTGTCGCAAACCTGCGTCTAGTCATAACGGTGTTGTTCCGCTCGTGCTTTGAGCGGCGCGATCCACCGGAAAAGAACCAGTAAGAGCGGGAAAAACGCCCAGAAAAAAAACCTGCTTTAACCACGATTGGGACATAGTCTGAGCTCGATTCTTGTATTGATTCTAGCTTCAGAGCATGGTTCGCTCCCGAGTCACCGCCAACTCTTCCCTAGCTGGTCTAGGAAGAAGGAGGCCACCACTCGTCCCGAACTCGGAAATCTCAATCCCTTGCAAGCTCGATGAGCGCATTGTGGTGAAGTTGTCCACCACCTACGGCTTTTGAGGCTCATGTGCCTGGTCCATAATTGGGGTTGTGTTTCGGATATCCCGGTTTCGCGCCAAGTCCCTAGGTTGGGCTTCCGGGGATAAGAATTCTTTCGGTTAGAAAGGGATGCCATGGAGACGACAAGGCCGTGAGGATTACCAGAAGAAGAGCTCTCTCTTTGCTATCCGGAGCGCCCGTGCTCCTTTTGTCCAGTAAATCGCAGGCCGCGGGCGCCCTGCTGGGCGATAGTATGCGATCTGCTGCCCAGGAGCCGGTGGCGCATCCTGACCTGGCTATCACGCAGGGCCCTTTCAAGGGGACGCGCCAGTCGCTTCGCGAATGGCAGGTTCCCGAGTGGTATCGCGATGCCAAGTTCGGCATCTGGGCGCATTGGGGGCCGCAGTCCGCCGTGGAATACGGCGACTGGTACGCCCGAAACATGTACATCCAGGGCAATAAGCAGTACGAGTATCACCTGAAGACGTATGGCCATCCGACGAAGGTCGGATTCAAGGATCTGATCCCGAAGTGGACGGCGGACAAATTCGATCCCGACCATCTGCTCGGTCTCTACAAAAAAGCCGGAGCAAAATACTTCTGCAGCATGGCTGTCCATCACGACGGATTCGATCTTTGGGATTCAAAGTATCAGCCACGCTGGAACGCCGTTGCCACGGGACCGAAGAGTGACATCGTGGGTGCGTTCCAGAAGGCCGCCCAAAAGCACGGGCTCCGCTTCGCCCTAAGCGAGCACCTGGCCCCGAGCTATCACTGGTTCTCCACGTCGCACATGAGCGACCAAACCGGAGCGCTCGCCGGAGTTGCTTACGACGGCGCCGACCCCGCTTATGCCGATCTTTACCACGAGCTGCCGAAGTACTATCCCTACGGTTATCGGATCCTTAACGACCGCCAGGCTCCGGTCCAGTGGAAGCAACATTACTTCAAAAGAATCAGAGACCTCGTCGACAAGTATCAGCCCGACCTCCTCTACAGCGATGGGGACATCTTTTTCGAAGAGTACGGTCTGGCCCTTGTAGCAAACCTCTACAACGTGAGCGCCAATGGCCACGGCGGCCGCTGCGAGGCCGTGTACACCAGCAAGCTGCCGAGCGACTGCGAAGTGGGAACGTGCATTCTGGATTGGGAGCGCGGAGTAGCTGCCGGCATTCCGGCCGACCCCTGGCAGACCGACAGCTGCGTCGGCGAATGGCACTACAACCGGGAAGCCCGATACAAGTCGCCCAAGTACGTGATCGACCTGCTGGTCGACATCGTGAGTCGCAATGGCAACCTGATGTTAAATTTCCCGCTCCCCAACAGCGGCGAGCTCGATTACGAAGAGCGGGTCATCCTGGACGAAATCACGAAATGGATGGCGATCAACAGCGAGGGCATCTACGCAAGCCGGCCATGGAAGATCTTCGGCGACGGCCCGGTGGCAACCGCGCCGCAGAGCGGCGAAGGCACCCGGTTCAACGAGTCAAGCCGGAAAGAGTTGACAGCCGACGAAGTGCGTTTTACGACCAGGGGAGACACGCTCTACGCATTTGTCATGGGCTGGCCAGAGAAGCTGGTCCTGATCAAGCCGCTCGCCACCTCGAGTCCGCTGTCGCCGCCGAAGATCAGCAACGTAGAGCTGCTTGGGCACGGAGACAGAGTGATTTGGACGCAGGATGAACAGGGCCTCACCGTCATAATGCCGGAAAAGAAGCCCTGCGAACATGCCATCACGTTGAAGATCGTCTGAGGGGCATAGGCAGAGCACTGTCGAGTGATAACGAGACCCTTCGAATGCCGAGACAACCACACGCCTAATCTTCTCCTAGTCGGGCTAGGGAAGAGTGCCCACTACTCGATCGGAACGCCCCGATTTCAGAGGGAATCACATCCAGACTGGCGCTGTCAGAGTATATTTTCAACCATCCAAGAAGTTCGCCAGCAAATGCAATTCTCCGTCGAATGCATGTCAAGGAGAGCACGATGAAAACCACGTTTACCACTCTCGCAATTCTTCTTGCCTCCACGCTCGTCTCGGTGCAAATGCCCACATCGGGAGGCGGCCCTCTCACGCGTCACTATCAGGATGGAGAGACGCTCAGCTACCACATGACCGCAACTAATGAGAACTGGCACTACACCGCCGATGCATCCGGCACAGCGAAGAAGATGGCGAGCGGAAGCTTCACCGAGGAGTTTCGCTGGACTGACATGACGTCCGACGGTCAGTCCATCACGCTGACGCCGGCTACGGTCCAGTTTCGCCAATCCCTTTCGCTTGATCCAAGCTTGATGCCTTCCGGTCCCGATCTGAGCAATGTTGACGCGAAGATGGTGGGGCCGATTACGGATCTGATGACCTTCTACGTAGACCTGTGGCTCATGAACAAAATTGGAATTCTGCAACACGCTGGAGATCACTTTTATGTGCCAAACCCGCAGGCAAGTTCGTGGGCTGATGGCACGCACGTGCTCATAGGAAAAGATCACATCGACTTCGACCTGAATCTCCAATCGATCGACCCGGTCGAGCAGACGGCGGTGGTTGTGGTTCACCATGTGCCGCCACCCCATCCCAAACTAGACTTTCCGGCGGCATGGATGCAGTCCCCGGTGGCGGACACGCCGAACAACTGGATCGAAGTAACGAAAACCAAAGACGGGAAGTTCGAGGCCGGGTTCGGCAAGGAGACTTTTGACGTCAAAATAGTCGTGAGCACAACCGACGGCAGAATTCTCTCCGCAAGCATGGAAAACCCTGTGGTGACGAGTAGTCGAGAGTGCGATGACGCAGCGTTGACCAAGTGTGGGGCCGCGCAGTTGCACACGATTCATCGGCATATTGAGATTGTGTTGGTGCATTGACTACATCCAGGGAAGAGACTCCGTTGTCGGAAGATCTTAATGATCGTATTTGTCTGAGCTGAGGTACGAATCCAGTCTTTGTGATCCGATTAGCCGCCCGGCCGCAACCAACGTGATCTAAATCACACCTACTTCCGAGTTGCCCACAACCCGACCGGAACTCCAAAAAGTCTCACACCGATAACCCCGCCACTTCCCGCATCGTTTCATCTGGTTCTCAGCACCGTTCATCCGCTGTTTCAGCCCTTCATCCGAATCGCCGCGCAATCACCTACGGTCCTCGCTATATTCCTCACCAGCGCACGATAACGCTCTGGAAAGGAAGAACCGCCCGATGGCTCCAACCGACCCACTTATCAGCGTCGAACAGGTCACGCGAAAATTCCCGCTGGACCACAACGCGGTCACTGCCCTCAACAACGTCAGCTTCCGCATTGATGCAGGAGAATTCCTCGCCATTTCCGGCCCTAGCGGGAGCGGCAAATCGACGCTGCTCAACCTAATTGGCTGCATCGACAAGCCCACCAGCGGCCGCATTCTTATCGCCGGTACCGACACCTCGGGGCTCAGTTCTGCAGCGACTTCGCTCCTCCGCCGGGAGAAGATCGGGTTTGTCTTCCAGACCTTCAACCTCATTCCCGTCTTCACCGCCAGCGAGAACGTCGAATATCCCCTTCTTATCCAGGGTGTCAGCGCCGGGGAGCGCCGTCGCCGCGTTGCCGAAGCACTGGAGAATGTCGGTCTCTCCTCCCGCGCCAGTCATCGCCCCGACCTGCTCTCCGGCGGAGAGCGTCAGCGGGTAGCGGTTGCTCGCGCCATCGTCCATCGCCCCGCACTGGTTCTGGCCGACGAACCAACAGCCAATCTCGACACCCACAACGCCACCCAGCTCATCGACCTGATGCGCGACCTGAACCACCGTCTTGGTCTCACCTTTATCTTCTCTACCCACGATCAGCGCCTGCTTGAGCACACGCCGCGCATCATTCGCCTCACCGATGGATGCATTGTCAGCGACAGCCAACCGGGGACTACCAACAACGAGTCGGGATGGAATTCCCAGGGAGCCAGCCATGAGCAAGTTTTTGCTGCTAGCGTTTCGTAACGTCTTCCGCAATCGCCGCAGGACCCTGATGACCCTGCTCATGGTCGGTGGCGGCGTTGCCGGGCTCCTTCTGGCGGGCGGATACTTCGCCTTCATGACCCGCGGGCTTCGCGAGGACACCATACGCGCCGGACTCGGTCACCTGCAGATCTTTACCACCGACCACTTCAAACGCGATGAAGTCAAGGTTCTCGACACCGGAATCGAAAATTGGCGCCAGGTAGCCGCAACCGTAAGCTCAGCACCCCACGTGCGCGGCATCGCACCCCGCATCGAGTTCTACGGTATGGTCTCGAACGGAATAAAGGCCGCAGGATTCATGGGCAGCGCGGTTGATCCGGACGCGGAAAGCAGCCTCGGCTTTTCCGCTCAACTGGCCACGGGCACCGGAAGGAATCTCTCGTCCAAGTCCGGCGGCGATGTTGAAGCCCTTATCGGCGCGGGACTCGCAAAGTCAATGAACGTAAAGGTTGGAGATGGACTGACGCTGCTCGCCATGACCTCCGACGGAGCACTCAATGGCGTCGATGTGCAGATCGTCGGCATCGTCAAAACCGGCATCGCGGAAATGGACGCGCGTTACCTTCGCATCACTCTTCCTGCTGCTCAGCGCCTCTTGCAAAGCGATCGCGTCACGAACCTTGTCGTCGGTCTCGACTCCACGGACAACACCGACCTGGTTTACTCAGAACTTGCACCGCGGCTTAATGGCCTGCCGCAACAGATGACGCTGAAAAAGTGGATCGACCTCGCCACCTATTACAACCAGGTGCACACCATGTTCAACGGAATCTTTCTCTTCATGGGCCTGATCGTTTTTCTGATGGTGCTGATGTCGAGCATCAACACGCTCCTGATGGCCATGCTGGAGCGTATTCGCGAAATCGGCACCATGCTGGCGATGGGCACACCCCGCGCGTGGATCGTGGCACTCTTCATGCTTGAGGCCACGGTGTTAGGAGTGCTCGGAGCCATGGTCGGCGTCGTGGGCGGCAATCTTCTCGGTTGGCTGCTGAATACCGCTGGCCTGCACATGCCGCCGCCTCCCGGATACACCGTCAAGATTCCATTTCGCGTCCTGCACGTGCCCGCGTTGATGATCGGCTCCTCGATCATGGTCGTTCTGTCACTGGCACTCGCATCCATCCTGCCCGCGATCCGCGCATCGCGTTTGCAAATTGCGGAGGCTCTCGCCCATGTCTAAGCCCACATCTAAAACTGATTGCGCCCTGCGTTCCTTCCTCCTGATTTTCATCGTGGTGTTCTTCGTCGCCTGGGCAGTCGTCGGACATGCTGCAACGCCCGACGCGCAGGCCCTGCTCAAGCGTTCTGACGCCTACCGCAATGGCTGGTCCGCCTACACGCTGAACGTTAAGATAACTAACTTCGAATCGGGCAAATCCGACGAGGAATCACTCTACCTGGTCTCGCAAAAAGGCACCGACAAAACTTATGTCGAATTCATGAGCCCCCGCGACAAGGGCCGCCACCTGCTCATGCTTGGCGACGATATGTGGATCTATCTGCCCGACACCAGCCGTCCCGTGCGCATAACGCCTCTCGAGCGGCTTTCCGGCAACGCGTCGAATGGAGACATCGCGCGAACCAACTACGCCATCGACTACTCGGCTGCCTACGTGCGCGACGAAAAAGTCAGCAACGAGAACTGTTACGTCCTCGACCTCACGGCCAGGCGCAAAGGCGCGACCTATCAGCGCATCCTCTACTGGATTCGGACGGAAGACGCTCGCCCCGTCCGCGCCGAGTTCTATCTGACCTCTGGCAAGCACATCAAATCCGCCACTTTCGATGAGTACGCGCCCACGGGCGGCAAGATGATACTCCGCCGCCTCACGCTGTATGACGAAATCCGCCACAACTCGCATAGCGTACTCGACTATTCCAACGCAGCTCCCCGCGAGCTGCCCGACAAGCTCTTCTACCAGGGCCGCTCCGACAGGTTCTGATTTGCCACATTACAAAAAAAGCCGCTTTGTGAACAGCGCTATTCACGCAGGCTCAATCGAGAAAGGAAGACCCAATGCTCGCAAACATTCGAAAATCCTGGCCAATCATAATGCCGCTCGTCTGCTTCTCGCTCTTCATCCTCGTCGTCCAGTTCTCCGCCGGCCAGACTCCGAAAACTGGCAAGCTGACCATAAAGATCACGGGCATTCGCAACAGTGAAGGTAATATCCGCGTGGTTCTTCGCACAGGTGAGAGCACCATCGTCAATACTCAGGTGGTCGAGATCGACCCGAAGACTCTTACCTCTGAAGCCGTATTTGACGACCTGTCAGAAGGCACTTATGGAGTCACAGTCATTCACGATGAAAACAAAAACGGAAAACTAGACTTCAATGACATGGGAGTACCGACCGAGGGTTACGGACATTCGAACAATCCCGAAAAGCGGCCCGGACCTCCCAGCTTCGACGAGACAAAATTCACATTTACCGCTTCCGGTCTGACCTCCGATATCACTCTCATCTACTGGTAAATTTCCGGAGTTCCAAAATATGTATCTGCGTTTGCTCATTTTGGCTTTGATCCTCACAACGGGATGGTCCTGCGCTTACGCTCAGGACCTGCCTGCAGCCGAGGAAAGCTCTTTTAGCACGCGCTACTCTCTCGCTGTCATCGATGACGCGACATTCTTCAGTGGCATGACCGAGTCTCAACCCAGAGTGCTCAACCAGATACTCATCGAACCGACCTTCGATCTGCGCTATCGCAGCCATCTCACCTTCTCCTCCAGCCTCATCGGCCTCAACGCCACATACAACGGGAACGCCACAACCGGGCGCGTCAAAGAAACCTACCTGGGTCTCTCTCTAGGCGACTTCGATTTCACAGTCGGCCGCAAGCTCGTACGTTGGGGAACTGGTTACGCATTTACCGCAGCCGGCGTCCTCGACCCGCCTCGCAATCCTGCCAATCCCACTGACCGGCTGAACACCAATCAGGGCCGCGACATGATCAAAGCCGACTGGGTCCGCGGCCACCACGCATTCACCTTCGCATGGTCAACGGCAGCGCTCGCGCCCGCCCACTCCACACAGACCGACACAACCGCCTTCCGGTATAACGTTCTAGTGCGCGGATTCGATACATCTCTGATCGCCGGCGATGATCGTGGAAGTGACGCCTTCGGCGGTCTCACCTTCACGCGTGTGATCGGCCAAGCCTGGGAAGTGCATGGCGAAGAAGTATGGCGCGACGGAGACGCCGCGCTCATCGGCGCCAAGTACACAATGCACTCCGGCGTCACATTCCTCGGTGAGTTCTACACCCCACCCAATACTTCCTATTACCGCGATGCCTCGATCTCGCCCTCTGCCGGCCGCCAGTACTACGCATTCTTCTACGCTTCCAAGTCTCGCCTGCGCGAACGCCCGGGATGGAAAGAGTGGGATGTCTCCGGTTCCATCGCCGCCAATCTCAATGACCACAGTTTCATCGCCGTCAGCGACATCAGTCGCTGGTTCGGAAACCACTTCACCGCGTATGCCCATCTCGAGGTCCCGTACGGCATCAGTACCTCCGACTACGGATCCATCCCCTACAACACATCCACATCCGTCGGGATACGATTCCATCTATGAACAGCTCCAGCAGGCAATCCGTCGCAGCTACCGGCGATCCCTCGAATAAGACCCTTCGCGCCTTCAAGGCTTTCTGTGGAGAGATATGGATTGTTCCTGCCATCGCAGTAGTTGTTGCGATTTTGATCCTCGTCATTGAGCACGCACGACTGCCCCATATCGGCGAAAAGTTTCTGTCGTCTTTCATCTACGCAATGTTCATCGGCTTTCCTACCGCGTTGTCCCTTAACTGGATTGGGTTTCGATACACTGAACGCTTTCCCCGGTTCATCTTTGTCATATATATTGCGACGCTAACCGCCACCGCTACCTGCGGGTGTTTGATTGGTGCGCTGCTATGTCAATTTGCCGGCATCATTCCGTCCGGATTTTACTGGCGCGAAGTCCAGGCTTCCTGGCCAACCTGCCTCGTCATCAATCTCGTCTTCGGCCTCAGTATCACGTCCTATGAAACACTGCGCCATCGTCTGCAGGACGCGACCCTCGAGTTGCGTACACGGCAAATGGAACAGGAACGCGCCAACAAGCTCCTTGTCGAAGCACGTCTGTCCTCGCTTGAATCGCGCATTCATCCGCACTTCCTGTTCAACACGCTCAACTCCATCGCGTCACTTATCCCCAGCGATCCCAAGCGCGCGGAAGATACAGTTGGCAGGCTGGCATCGCTGCTCCGCTTTTCTATGAGCGCCAATCAAACCAGCCTTGTCCCGCTATCGCAGGAATTGAAGATTGTCCGTGCATATCTCGATATCGAATCGACACGCTTCGGCCAGCGTCTACAGTATGAAGTTAGCGTTCCCGATGCACTGGGCGACTCCAAGGTGCCGCCGCTTGCCCTTCAAACCCTGGTTGAAAACAGTGTCAAGCACGTCGTAGCGCAGCGCAGCCAGCCCGCCTTCATCCGGATCAATGGCGCGCAACAAAATGGCCGCCTTGAAATCACCGTCAGCGACGACGGTCCCGGGTTCTCCCTCGCCGATATCTCGCCCGATCATGGCCTTGGCAACCTTGTCGGGCGTCTCGAGCTTCTCTTTGGCGAAGCCGCGCAACTCAACGTGAAGCGAGTCGATGGAAAAACCGTCGTCTCCATCGCTGTTCCTGCCGGAGAACCGCAATGACGCGAGAAGCTTCTCCGGTGCGCGCTTTCCTCGTCGACGACGAGCCGCTGGCTCTCGAACGTCTCCAGCGCCTGCTCGTTGCATTTTCTGAAATTCAGATAATCGGAACTGCAACGGACCCAGCCACCGCCGTTGCAACCCTCAACCATTCTCACTTGCCTCAGATCGACGTGCTCTTCCTCGATATCCAGATGCCGGGTATGAACGGATTTGAACTTCTGTCGCATCTCAAGACTCAGCCATTCGTAATCTTCACCACTGCCTACGATCAGCACGCTCTGCGGGCCTTCGAAACCAACGCCATCGACTACCTGCTCAAGCCCATCGAGTCGGAACAACTGGAACGTGCTCTCAAGAAACTTGGCCGCATCCGTCCTATCGCCAAGCCGGACTGGCAGCAGAATCCCGCCCTGCCGCAACTCCTGCAAGAACTGACCGCGTCCCTGCGCGAGGGCCACGCCACCTATCCCACCCGCATCGCTTCCCGCGTCGGCGAACGCATTTCATTTCTTTCGCTCGACGACGTTACGCACTTCATGGCCCACGACAAGCTCACCTTCGCGGTCATCGATGGACGCCGCCATTGCGTAGATCAGACCATCGCTGACCTCGAGCAGCGCCTCGATCCCGCAAAGTTCCTCCGCATCCACCGATCGGCTTTGATCAATGTCGACTGGATTCACGAAGTCAATTCATGGTTCGCCGGCAAAGTCGTTCTCACGCTCAAAGACGCGCAGCATACGCAGCTCGCCGTCGCTCGCGACCGCGTCAGAAACCTCAAAGACCGCCTTGACATTTAAATGGGTGACCACCCGAAACGTGAATCTCGATGCCTTAGAAAACAGGCACAACGCGGTCGAGTAACCACCTACACGGAAATTACTCGTTGATCAACAGCAGCGTGAACTGTTAACGACAACATAACTAATGGGATGGTCCGCCGCCTTTTGACTTCCTTCAGCGGGAAGTATTAACGGTGAGCAAGGAGGCGTCCCATGAAGCTGCATGCGATCGGCATCGATTTGGGCAAGACGGTTTTTCACCTTGTTGGACTGAACCAGGCTGGGGAGGTCCAGGTACGGAAGAAGTTTTCGCGTACCCAACTTCTTCGCTTCACTGCGAACGTGCGAGTTGACGTGATTGGGATGGAAGCCTGTGCGGGCTCTCATTTCCTCGGCAAGGCTCTGCGTGAGCAAGGCCATGAAGCGCGGCTGATGCCGGCACAGTATGTAAAGCCGTTCGTGAAGACCAACAAGAGCGACTTCATCGACGCAGAAGCGATTGCCGAAGCAGTGATTCGGCCCAGGATGCGCTTTGTGCCGATCAAGACCGACGAGCAGTTGGATATGCAGTCGCTGCACCGGGTGCGTGAACGCTGGATCATGCGACGCACGTCTGTGGTGAACCAGATTCGAGGTCTGTTGCTGGAGCGGGGCATCACGGTGCGGACGGGAAGATGCCATCTGGATGCGGCGCTGCCCAACATTCTGGAAGATGGCTTGACGTCCTTGTCCGGAACAGTGCGCTTTTTGCTGGTCGAACTGAAGCGAGAACTGGAACAGCTTGCTGGTGCCGGTCAGCTTCTGCTTGCCGCCGGTCGATTGCTCGCCCGGAACGACTCCCAGCCACGCCGCGAACCCGCGGCCCTTTTTGAAAGCCGCTCCGTTACCAATCGCTGCGATCGTGGCTGTCGCAGTGAGCGGTCCGATTCCGGGGATCGCGATCAGCCGCCGGCAGGAGTCCATCCCTCTGGCTATCTCGAGGATCAGCTTGTCGGACTCACCGATCTGGGAGCACAGCAGTCCATGTCAGGCGCAAGCTTCGAGCGGTGGGGATGGCGGCTGCCGTTCTTGCTTTCGATTCTGCTGGTGGGCATTTCGCTCTACATTCGATTCCGCATGAAGGAGTCGCCGATCTTCTTGCACATGAAGGCTGCGAGAAGCGGCTCCGCCACGCCGATCAGAGACGCATTCGGAAAATGGGTAAATCTCAAACAGGTATTGATCTCGCTCTTCGGCGCCGCCGCGGGCCAGGCGGTTGTTTCCTACACGGGAATGTTCTTCGTGCTCTTCTACCTGCAGAACATTTTGCGCATCAATGCCCGCACTTCGAATGTCATCGTTGCCTTCGCAATCATGGCTGCACAACCGCTCTATCCTCTTGTGGGAGCGCTGTCCGACCGTATCGGCCGCAAGAAGATCATGATGGCCGGAATGCTGCTGTTTGTTGTGTGCGTGTTTCCCATCTACAAGGCCATGCAGCATGCTGCGGGCAACAATGTCGTCGCGGTCAGCTCCACGAAAGACAAAGTCACCGGCGACATCCACCTCACACCATTAATGCGTGACGCCTCCAGCGGCAAAGTCGTTCCGGCTTTCGAGGCGCCTCACCCCAATATCGCTGCGCTTATTTTTCTTGTCTTGCTGCAGACAGTGTTTTCGATCCTCACGTACGCTCCCATCGCCGCGTATCTTGTTGAGGCGTTTCCGGCGAAGGTCCGCTACACCTCAGTTTCTCTGCCGTACCACATCCGCAACGGAGTTTTCGGAGGTTTGCTGCCGATGATCGGCGTGAGCCTGTGCGCTTCAACGGGGAACATCTACGCGGGGCTTATCTATCCCTTTGCAGTTACCTCGCTCTGCTTCGTGGTGGGCATGGTTTTCCTGAAAGAGAGCCGCGGGACACTGATCTGGCGAGAAATGCGCATCGTGCCGCTACCGTCTGAAGCGGCAGGGGATTGAAACAAACAGGCACCGGCCTCAGCGAGATGCCGCAACGCGTCCCGAACCTTGCCAAGCACTGCGTACTTGGGTGAAGCGTCGCGGATTTCGACGAGCACATTATCGCCGACTGACTCACTAAGATCGCTGACGGGCTCTGGACGGTTGACGAGCTAGCCGGTGTCGGCTTCGGGAAAGTCTGCCGCTGACCATCAGAGAGATTTCTTGCCGAGCGACGAGCAACCCCTCCATAATCCGGTAAGGGAAGGGTTGCCGACAATCCAGACACAATCGGCTACGAGCCGGTGGTTGTACGCCTATAGGGCGTTTCTCGTCAACTGACACCGAACAGCCCAACTCCCGAATTGCCCCGTCATTAACAGTTGAAGAGGATTGCTTGATAAGCCAATTTTAACGCACTCTTTCCCGGCATTCCTCACGGATTCAGGGTATTCAGCCAGTCCAAGACCGCAACCTGTAGTGCGATGCGGTGGCCGTTGAAGGTGTGATCGGCGGGGAGATGGACGGTTGTCATGCGCGTTGCTCCCGCAGAATTCATCGCGGTGACAAACGCATCGTTCGCCGGGCGTGTTTGGTCGTCGGCAGAAACCACCAGCACCGACTGGTTCTTCAGTTGTGGCACAAAGCTGTTGTAGTCCCACTCGTCTTTGTGGGCGATCATCTCGGCGGACAGGCTGTCTGCGGTGCAGCCGGAAAGTGGCCGAATGCCGGCTTGGACGAAGTTTTTCAGCTTCGCAGGATCGTTTACGTTCCTGACATGCGCGGCGGGGTTCCAGGCGGCGAGCATGCCGACGCCCATCACCTTCGGGTCGCGTCCGGCCATCGATGCCATGAAGCCACCCATGCTGTGACCGATTAAGACAATCTTCCCTGGGTCAACGCTGAACTTTTTCGCATTCTGCGGGTCGCGGGCCCAAGCGATGGTGGCCTGCGTGTCTTCGATACAGTTGGCAAATGAGAAGGCGCCCTGGCTCCCCCACGATCCGCGGTAATGGAAAAAGATGACGTTCCATCCGGCGCGACGGATCGACTGCGCCAAGTCGAGGTTTTCCTCGATGCCGGGGTAGCCGTGCAGCAAGATGACCGTTGGATGCGCTTCCGCACCTTCGGCGACATAGATCACGCCGTTCATGGTCGCGCCGTGGCTCGGAATCGAGAGCTGGTCCATCCACGCCGGACTGGTTTTATTCAAGGGCGGGTCGGAGGTGATAGCGGCAGGGACCTGCGCCACGGCATTAGGCGCTTCACTGCTGTGCTTCTTGGCCGACGCTCTCGCCACGTCCAAACCGCCCAACGCTGCAACAGCTCCGACCGCTCCCGCGCTCTTGATGAAGTTCCTGCGTGTCTTGCTCATGGTTCTCCGCAAGATTCTAGTACATGCAAAGGGGTGCCTATAATTTCGCCATCCTGCAAAGGGAGTATAGCCGAATCACGTTGTCCGATAACATCAGCACGCGGCGTGCTGATGTGCTGGTCCGTAACTGGTGATAATCGCCATATCGCAAGTGACCATTCAACTGGCGGATGACGAGCACCCCGGAAGTTATACCCCGGATGGGCGTGGCGGAGCTACACTGACCTGGCCCGAAAGGGCGGATTACTGACTAATGGAAAGCGCCCTCTCTCCATTTCCGGCTGAACCAGCACATTTCAGCGATGACAGGCTTGGACGAGTGCGTTGGCCTGTTCTCGCCATTTGAGCTTTGGCTGCGCAGAACCGAACGAGGGGCGACTTCTACGTTTAGGGCTTCGGATGAGTGGCGGGCCGGACCCTCGGTGGGCCGCCGCGACCTGCCTGGAAAAGATAAAACTGCTCCGGGCCTATTCTTCATATCGACCATCGGTTTGCGCGCATGCAGCGTCTTAATACATACGAAGCAAGCACGAACGCCATGACGAGAATCGGATCGAACTTATCCCAGGTACTGCCACCGCGATTCAGTTGTGAATAGAACGCGAGTAAGAGATCGATCGAGAGACCAGCGTAAATCCATTCAGTCAATCGAGGCACATTGGGAATCAGAAGACCCACGCCACCAAGGATGTGGGTCACGCCAATCAGAGGGATGACATAGAGCGGGTATCCCAGCTGCTGATTGGCGATCCTCCATTCGCCGGGATCGTGGATTAGATACAACCTTCCGAAGTACACCCAAATGAAGGCCACGAGGCCGGTTATTACCATCGCGGCTATTTGAGTTGCTCGACCTGCCCGTGCGGGTTTATCGATTGTGTGTTCAACTTTCATATTTATTGATCCTCCTCCTGCCGGTTAAATGGTTAAATCGTTCAGCAATAAGTCGGCCATGGCTGAGCAGCAAAGGCAGGAACAGCCGGTCGAACACGAAGCCGCAGTGGCCACGGCTGGCTGTTCCCGCCCCCAGGGCGCTGAAGCTGCTTGTCCAGGACTTACGCCTTGACGGCGTTCTGTGCAGCCGCAAACACATCGCGTGCAGACGTCGTACCGGCTACGTGTTCCGTACCTGTGATTCCGAGGTCCATCCATCCCGCGTTAACGCTCTCAAACATTTCTTCGGCGGGCCCAGTGTGGCCCATCGGGATGCCGAACTGCTGGAACGCTTCCCCCCACCCTGCACGGGGGACCGCAAAGGCTTTTACGTCGAGTGCCAGGACCTCACCCAATTGTCTGGCCACTTCATCAGCGCTCACCATCGAACCCAGCTCGATGACACGATGCCCTGACCACGCCGGACCGGTCAGAAGCGTTGCCACTTCTGCGCCGATGTCGTCTGACGCGACCATTGTCGATTTCCGGTTTGTAGGATTGTAAAAGACCGGTAGTGTTCCGCCTTGAGCGGCCTGTAAGCCGTAAAGAAAGTTTTCGAAAAAGCCGCCCGCGCGCACAAATGCGACCGGAGACGGCAGGCTGCGAAGACCTTGCTCCAAGAGTGATAAGGCCGTGACATTCCCCACCCCGCTTGTTCTATGCGCGCCCATCGACGAGAGCGCTACAACCCGAGGCGGCACTACCTTTGCCAGCGCCCCGACATAGTTCGCAATCACACCCTTTGCTTCTCTGTAATCAGGCGAGGGTGCCCACACAGCAGGCAACATAACAAACGCGCCCTCAACACCTTTGAGCGCCGCCGCTATGGCTGTCGCATCGTTCCAGTCTCCATCCACCAGCTCCACGCCTTGGTCTGCCCACTTCTCCGCTTTCTCGCGATTGCGCACAAGTGCTCGCACCTGTTTGCCTTGATTGAGCAGATGCCGCGCGGTGGCGGCCCCAACTTTTCCTGTAATACCCATGACTAAATACATGCTCGTGTTCTCCTTTTGCCATATTTGGCCGCCTATCCAAATGCGCGACCTGACGATTAGAGGCCAGTAGTATCCATTGGTCGCAAATTAATCATTGGTAAATAAAACCGTTGGTTATAAATAAACAAACGGTCGCCAAAAGCGTCCAAAGGGACTAAGCTATTGAAGTGACATCCACATCACCAAGTCGTAGGGTGGAGCGCAAACAGAGGTTGCGGGGCGAAATCCTTGCGGCTGCCAGCAAAATGTTTGCCGATCGCGGCTACGAAGCCGTGACGCTTCGCGAGATCGCTAAAGAGATTGGCTATACGCACGCCGTGATCTATCAGCACTTCCCTGACAAATGGCACATTCTTGCCGAGTTGAGCCGCGAGACGATCGGGCTGATGGTTCAGAACTTCGACGCGATTGCAGCTAAATATCTTTCACCGAAAGAGCGTCTTTTTGCGACTTCACGCGGCTTGATTCAGTTCTGCACTGCCCATCCACAGCAGTTCCGTAACGTCTTCTTTGGGCCGGAGAACCGCAACGGCATCCGCGCTGGACGATATATCAACGACCTTGGCGCGCCGTTGTTCGGACGATTCGTGCAGCTCTTTTTCGATGTTGCCCGGGATGAGGGATTGCCGAATAGAAATGACATAGTGGTAGCTCACACCTGGTGGTTTACGATCTTTGGCCTCGCCACGCTCATGGTCATCCAGGGTGTTGTGCCTGACTTGCCTGACCAGGCTCTCGTGGTCGAGCAAACAATCGCCACTCTTTGGGCAGGCGTCCAGGCTGTTCCGCGATTGCCGAAGAGCGCAATCACTAAGCGATCCGGCCGATCCCGTGCCTCAAAGCGATAATAGCTTCTGTCTACTTAGGAGTCTTTGAAGGTATCGGTGCATACGTTCTGGGTTGTGCCGACGCGCTCGCCGCAGATGACGTTGGCGGCCCTCGCTGTGGCGCATGACGCAGCTGCCTTAGCAAACAAGCCCTGAGAACACGGCGTTTTCTGCTAAATGTGCAGCCGCCGGGAGGGTTCTCGTTTTACGCCAAATCGCCAATGCACTCGCCGACCGTAATTAGGGAACGGAAAGTCGGCATGGCGACTGGAATCTCATGACTGCCCATAATTAGTGATCGCCGTCGCGAACGGCGTTTTTCGGTACCGATCCGTCGAAGCGACAGATCTCATTATTTCCGCTTTCGCGTCCTTTTCGAAGGAGCGAGCCTGGAGACGAGCTTTTCGACTTCAGCCAGGCGCTTCTTCAACTCCGCCACGTCCTCAGCTTCAGGCCGTTTCACTTTCGGTTGTCCGGGCTCTGGAGGTTTTACAACGCCGGCGGAACGTTTTCCATTGTCTGGCTTTTCCTCGGTGCCTCGCACGGGTATTCTGCATGAAGTCAAAAGGGTTCAGAGGATTAGGCATCGCGCGATAGGCGTTCTGATAGACCTCGAGCATCGACTTCATGTACTGCAATGCACTCTCCTGGCTTGCTCGGCCAGATGCAACGACCATTTGGCGCAGAAGGTCGAGGGGAAAGCTGGATTCTGGTGTCTTGGCATCCTCGACAATGATCTGGGTCAGGATAAGTCGCGTGATGTCCTCGCCTGAGGAAGCATCGATGACCTGGACATCGTTCCCCTGTTGAAGGAGCTGCGCGACCTCTTCAAGATTCACGTAGCGACTGTTCGTGGTGTCATAGAGGCGCCGATTCTCATACTTCTTAATCACAACTGTCTTCTGCGCCATAATTTTTCAATTTTACCCCCTTGACAGCCGCACCGAGGCAGCGCAGCATAGAGGCATGCTGCAGTGCAGCATAATGCGCAGCGTAAATGCGCGGGATGGAGAGCAATATGGAAACGAAAGAAGCAAAAGGACCAGTGCCGGCTGGGGAAGGGACAAAGGTCGACGTAATTGAGTCGATAACCGAGCTATACACCAACGGCATTGAGCGTCTGGCCGAGGTACAGAAGAAGGGGCTGGAGATTGCCGTAAAGCACAATGCGGAAGTAGCGACCGCATGGAAGAAGTTCACCCTGCCGATGCCGGGGGTGTTGATGCTGGATCTGACCACGGCGGCGTTTGAGCGGTTTGCCGAGACCCAAAAGGGTGCGATCGATCTTATGGTGGAGCAGACCCACACGTTTTCCAAGTTGGTGAAGGAGCGGAAGGCGAAGGTGACGGACACGGTGGAGGAAGGCAAGAAGACGGCGAAGGTAGCGATCGAGCAATCCATCGCAGCCCAGAAGACGGCGCTGGACTACACCGCGAAGCAGGCAAAGGCAGCCTTTGAGACCGCCAAGCAGCAACTGGGCTATGCCGGCACACCGGCAGGAACCGCGGCCGATTCGATGGAGCGCGGAATGGACATCGTGCTCGAAGCGCAGAAGGATTTGCTTGATCTGGTGGCGGAACCGACTCTGCACTAATTCACCAGGCAGGAGGCTCGAATCGGGGCGAAACACTGCCGCCCGGCCCATGACACGAGCAGCGAAGCCGGCGAAAGCCTTCGCCTCGATTCAGGTATATGCTTTCTGTGCAAGAAAGCCGGGGGTTGGACATGGCTGCAGAAAAGAATGCGACAGCCGCCGATCCGTTCGAGGCCTTTCGCAAGATGAGGGACACCTATCTCGAAGGCATGTCGAAGGTGATGATCGATGCGGTGAACACCGAGGAGTATGCACAGGCGACCGGTGCTTTGCTCAACAACTATCTGACCTTGTCCGCGCCGTTTCGCGAGGCACTGGATAAAGCCATGATTATGGCGCTGGAGCAGTTCTCGTTGCCTTCGCGCCAGCAGGTGGTGGCGTTGGCAGAGCGCTTTACCAATCTTGAAATGCGCCTTGATGATCTTGATGCCAAGCTCGACCAGATCGTCGAGTTGTCTTCCGTCGCACGGACGACGACCGCAGGCATATCTCATGACGGAAAGCGGGCGCGTGCGGAAGATGCAAAGTCGCGTAAGCCGACAGGCAGAAAACGATAGAGGTCGATATGGTGCAAGCTGCGGAATTGTCCAACGACTGGACTGTCCTGGATCAGAAGCTCAAGACCTTCAACAGGCTGATGACCACCAAGGCGGCGATCGGGCAAACACCCAAGGAACTGATCTGGACTCTCAACAAGGCCAAGCTTTACCGGTACATTCCTGTAGTTCCAGTCGAGGAGCGATATCCGATACCGTTGATCCTCATTTTCGCCTTGATGAATCGTCCCACGATCATGGATCTCCGACCGGGCCACAGCTTCGTGGAATACATGGTTGGCAAAGGCTATGACATCTATCTACTGGATTGGGGAGTTCCTGGGCCGGAAGACAAAAAACTGAAGTTCGACGACTACACGCTCGACTACATGCCGCGAGCGATTCGGAAGATGAAGGCGGTGTCGGGCGCAAAAGAATTCAGCATGTTGGGCTGGTGCATCGGTGCAATCCTGACAACGATCTACGCGTCGCTCCGACCTGATGATGGCCTTCGAAATCTGTTGCTGCTGACAGCTCCGCTGGATTTCTCAAATCGCGAGGGGCTGACCTTTGCGCGCTGGACCGACGAAAAATACTTCGATGTTGATAAAGTCCTCGCGACTTTCGGCAACATGCCCGGCGAAATGATCGACTATGGTGCCAAAGCCCTGAAGCCCGTCGAAAACTATATTACGAACTACTGCAAACTGTGGGACAGCCTGGAAGACCCGCGCGTCGTGGAAGCATGGCACTCAATGAATACCTGGGTCACCGATATATTTCCCATGGCGGGCGGAGCCTATCGACAACTCATCGTGGATCTCTACCGCAACAATCGACTAATGAAGGACGAGCTTAAGATCCGTGGCGAGGTTGTCAATTTGAAGCGGTTGCGGGCAAACCTTCTTAACGTAATTGCCGAAGGCGACCACATCACGCCACCCTGTCAATCGGAGGCGATCCTGCCGAAAGTCGGGAGTACCGACACAGAGATATACCGCGTTCCTGGCGGTCATATCGGCATCATGGCTGGGAGCGGAGCCCACAAGCGGACTTGGCCCCACATCGACTCGTGGCTTGCTGCCCGCTCCCGCTGATGCAGAATCGCGAACGGCTACATGTAGATACCGCCGTTGACGTTGATCTGCTGTCCAGTGATGTAATCGCCATCGCAAATAAGGAATGCGACGGCCTTCGCGATCTCCTCCGGCAGCGCGAGGCGATGCATCGGAATTCGCTGCTTGATCTGCTCCATTACGTCGAGAGGGATACGCTCTGTCATGTCGGTTGCCGTGAATCCCGGGGCAATCACATTTGCGGTGATGTTGTATTTCGCCAGTTCCAGCGCGAGCACCTTCGTAAATGCAATGAGTCCCCCCTTGCTGGCGGCGTAGTTTGCTTGACCGAAGTTTCCCGCCTGACCAACAAAGGAAGAGACGTTGATGATTCGGCCGAAGTTCCTCTCGATCATGAATGGCAACGCGGCGCTGGTGCAATAAAAGGCACTGTTGAGATTGGTATCAATGACCTCGATCCAGTCTCCGTCCGTCATTTTGCGGATGCTCTTATCACGCGTGATTCCAGCGTTGTTCACAAGAATGTCGATCTTCTCGTAACTGCCAAATACTTCCCGGATCAGATTTCTCGCTTCGAACCGATCTGAGACGTCACCTTGGAAGATCTCGCTCACTCCTCCGAAATGCACGATCTCATCCCGGACTTCTCCCGCTCGCATAACGTTTGATCGACAATTGACTGCTACTGTCGCTCCTCGACTTGCGAGTTCGAGTGCGATGGCGCGTCCGATGCCCCGCGACGCTCCCGTAACAAGTGCGACTTTACCGGCTAGAGACTTCGAAGCCGGGACCATGACTTCGGATAAAGTTGCTGTTGCCATGGCGTCCTCCTTCCTTTTCTGCCTGTTTAATTCATGGACTGAAAGATGGCAGCGATACCTTGCCCGCCGCCGATACACATGGTCACCAGGGCATACTTTCCGCCGATTCGGTGCAATTCATGGATCGCTTTCACTGTGACAATTGCACCCGTGGCCCCAATGGGATGGCCGAGAGAGATGCCGCTGCCGTTGGGATTAGTCTTTTCCGGCGGTAGATCCAGCTCTTTCCGAACAGCCAGCACCTGCGCTGCGAATGCCTCGTTGGCCTCGATAACATCCATATCGTCATTGGTGAGACCGGTGCGCTCGTAGAGCTTTCTGACAGCGGATACTGGGCCAATGCCCATCTCTGCTGGATTGACGCCCGTGACGGCATAGTCGATCAACTTTGCCATCGGTTTGAGCCCCCGATCCTGAGCCGCATGTTCTTCCATCAGCACAACGGCGGCGGCCCCGTCGTTGATGCTGGACGCATTGCCGGCAGTGATGGTGCCGTCCTTGTCGAAGACCGGTTTCAACTTGGCGAGGTTCTCCATCGTCGCATCCGCCCTGGGTGACTCGTCGATATCGAACCACGTGCTGCCCTTGCGGCTCTTCAGTTCAATTGGGACTATCTGGCCCTTGAATCGCGCCGTGAGGATGGCGCAGTTGGCGCGGCGGTGGCTTTCTACGGCCAGAGCATCCTGGTCTTCGCGAGTTATGCCCCACTTGCGTGCGACGTTCTCGGCGGTCACGCCCATATGGACTTCGTCGAATGGGTCAGTCAACGCGGCAACGAGGACATCCACTGCCGGTGCATCGTTCATCCGCGCTCCCCAACGCATGGAACTCAACCAATATGGAGCGCGGCTCATGGACTCAACACCACCACCCACAGCGGTATCGCAGTCTCCGCGTGCAATCATGCCGGCGGCTGTCACGATGGCCTGAAGACCACTTCCGCACATGCGGTTGAGAGTGAGAGCAGGAGTTTCGACGGACAGTCCTCCCCGCAATGCTGCCACCCGCGAGAGATACATGTCCTTTGCGTCGGTGTGAATCACATGTCCAAAAGCAAGATTGCCTATTTCAGAGCTGGCGAGCCCGGAGCGCTTGACGCTTTCTCGCACGACATCCCCGGCAAGTTCGGTAGGAGGAATATCTTTCAGTGCTCCTCCAAACTTGCCCAACGCGGTTCGGACTGCGCTAAGAATTACAACTTCTCGTTTGATCATGACAAAACCCTTCCGTTTGTTGATTGCTATGAATTGGTTAAAGTCGCTGTCAATCCGAACTCCTCATCGGGGGCGCCAGGCTGACGAAAAACGGCAGACGCTCGCCGCGCAAAAATCTACGCTCGCGTAAACGCAAAGCAGAGCTACCTTCGTCGTCGAAACCTGTGGCTACTGAGCGACTTGCGCTGCGCAGAGGGGTTTCTCCCTTCTGGAGCCTCGCTTGAACTCGGATCCTCTGGGCGGGAGGTCCGCCCGCTTGTCACTGGTGGGGCCGCACCTCGCCTGGCTGGGACATGGTGACTGATTTCGTTCCTAAGTCCCCACAGGAGGTTACTTAAGCAACAGATTTCCTGAATTCCACATCTTCCTTTTTGTGCATCGCAGCATGTACTATGCTGCAGTGCAGCGTACGTGCTGACTTGAGGAGCAAAGAAATGGATTTCGGAAGGACTGATACTGAAACGGAAATTGTGCCGGGCATCCCGTTCACCCTTGAAGGCAAGACGGCCCTTGTGACGGGGGCGGGGCGAGGTATCGGTAGAGCCATCGCCAAGCGCCTTGTGGGTGCGGGGGCACGGGTCATGATAAACGACCTTGACGAGAGCACGCTTCTGGAGTCGGAAGCGGAGCTGGCTAATCCAGACCGCGTGAGCCACATTACCGGGGACCTCACAGATCCCGCAATCCCTGAGCTGATCGTGCAGGCCACACTCGCAGAGTTTGACTCGATCGACATCATCGTTAACAACGCTGGATACAGCTGGGACAACGTCATCCAGAAGACCAGCGACGAACAGTTCCAGGCGATGCTCGACATCCATCTCGTGACGCCGTTCAGGATTCTTCGCGCCGCGTCCGGGTTTATCCGGGAGTCTGCAAAGAAGGAGATCGCCGCGTCGCAACGCGTCATGCGGAAAGTGGTGAACATCACTTCCATCGCCGGCACTGACGGAAACCCCGGTCAGGTTGGCTACTCGGCAGGCAAGGCGGGAATCATCGGCCTGACGAAGACAATGGCCAAGGAATGGGGACGGTATAACGTCAATGTAAACGCAGTTGGATTTGGCCTGATCGGAACGCGTCTCGTACAGCCCCTGACAGGCGCGGGCGCCGAGATGGAGATGCACGGTCACCAGATTCGGCTTGGAGTTCAACCCAGCCTCCTGGATTCAGTTAAAAGCGCATGCCCGCTGGGTCGGCTAGGGACACCCGAAGAAGCCGCTGGCGCTGTTTTGTTTTTTTGCAGTCCACTATCGGACTACGTGACAGGGGAGGTTCTAATCTGCGGTGGAGGGTTCCATTTCTAACGCAGCCTCGCCTGGTTCAGCAACTGGGAGACGAGCAGCGAGTCGTCGAAGACGTAGCCCTTCGACTCGCGTTCGTCTAGTTCTGCGAGTTCAACGAGTCTTCGAACCTCCAGCCAGTGCATCAGGCTGAACTCCTGGGCGGAATCGTATGAACTCAAAATGGGCTTGCTTTGCACCTGCGGGGGAGCAACGAGCTCGGGGACAACGGAATAAGGCATAACACCTCCTATGGGAATGGGGTCTTTTCCCCGGTTAAAGAGGGGCCCGAGGAAGCTATAACAGCATGACCAAAGTCACGGGCACAGTGACTGCTGTCACAGCTCCTGGCATGTTTTTCACAGCGCTTTCCGGTGTTTTCCGAAGGTGCTGATTCGAATGAGCTAGCGTGATCTCGAGCGAACAGCCACTAGCGATGATTTAAAGAATCGGCGCTGTTGAGAAGACCAGCCCGGCGAAGAATCCGGCGCACCTTCTTCGGCGAAATGGACAGGCAATCGGCGACTCGCGATATCTTCCTATCCTCACGTTGCCACACTTTAGGGATCACCATCTCGGCGAACTCTTCTGTGACTTGCTGGAAAGTCTTGCCGCCAATCATCCCCTCTGACCATCTGCGAAGGGTATCGTTGATCCCGGAAGCGCGCATGATTCGCGTTTTCAAATCTGCCAGGTCGTCCAGGAGATGGTCGTTTTCATCGACCCCGACAAGATTTGTGGCTTCGCTGACTGACTGTCTGGCGAGTTCCCACTCTTGAAAGAAGTCGTTCGCCGCCGTCATACCGCGCGCGATATAGGCAGCCGCGAGCAACCGTCGATTCTGCGTATGTTTCGCAAGAGTTAACGCTTCATCGCTGAACTGTTTGGCATGGTTCGCGTGCAGAGCAATATCAACCTCTTCACCGAGTTGCTCTTCGATCTTGGCGTTCTCCGTTGCGGCCTGCAAGACGCGCGCGCGTGCCATCAGAATATGATCGTTTTTTTCATGCCCAATTCGATATGCCTCGAGCGCCTCTCGAGCGGCGAGGTCGATGTCTCCTGCGTCTAGATGGAGATACCCGGAATTTACGGTTACCGCTCCAAGTCCGCCGAAGTGGCCGTGCCTTGCATATATCTCTCGCGCCTGCCGCAACTGAGAGATGGCTTCGTCACAAAGTCGCTTGTAGCGAGATCGGAGAGTAGTGGCCGCCGCGGCAGTTACCGGGAGTTGGCGCTCACTGCTGGTTTGCCCCGGCCTTGGGGCTCGCGAATCAATCCTCTTTCGAAGCTGTAAGGCTAGCAGTCTCTTCACGTAAGCGGAATTCACCAGTGCTCGAGCGAGGTTTCTATGATTGGGATTCCCTGTGGAATAGATAGCAATAGCCCGCTCGAAATGCTGCAGTGCTTTTGCGTATTCACCTGAGCGGCGAACAATTCTGCCTCTTGCCGATTCGATGTTACCGAGCGCGAGGCAGTGATCCGTATTCTTGAGAACGGCCTCTGCACAGCAGAGCAATTGCAGTGCCTCCTTTCTCAGGCCCTTCTGGAATAAAAGCCAACTCTCGTGGATCTGAATCACTGCAGTGAAAACGGCATCCTCATGAGATTTCTGCGCTCGTTCCCGCGCGCATGCGATTTCTTTGTACGCCAATTCATACTCGCCTTTCTTTCTGTGCGCCCGTCCTTTCCAGAAGTGAGCTACTGTCAGGAGATGGCCCTCTGCCGTCCCGGTCTCAGCTCGCAAAACAAAGTCGAGGATCTCAATTGCGGTGTCCATTTCTTCCGCGGAAAGTGCTCGAAATCCATCAACCATTCGCAATCGAAGATAGTCCTCGATCGGTAATCTGCGACGGGATTTGATGGGGAATTTCAGTAGGAGACTGTCGAGGAGATGATAATCGCGGTATCCAACATCTACCCACTGGGCAATCAAGAGAAGCAGTTCCGTAGCGTTTCGCTGGCTTGGGGCAAGCTTAATCCAGGCATCTTCCGCGCTATCGAGCATGGCCATTCCATCGGAGACGCGCCTGAGGCTGAGAGCCTGGCTTAGCTCTTCCACGAACTGCGGCCCGATTGTCATAACGCGCCAACTTCTTTCGCGGCGGTCCCACTCGGTCGACGTGCAGCACGCGAGGCTCTGACTGCAAGCACTTCATCAGCCTGTTGCCGCAACGGTCGGCGAACAAGCCACAGCGCGAGCTTTCCGCCGAGAACGGCAAGATTATGACTCTGTCTGGGTACATGTGTCCACCCGTCCGATTCGGACTGCCTGCTCTTGTGTCCTTTGTCACATTGCGATTTACTCACATCACATTGCGTCGCCGGTGCAAGCAATCGGCACCAAGGAGATGAACATGCGTAGCAGCACTTCTCACGAAATCAATTGGAATTCACCTCGCTGGGAAGGGACGATTCGCACGTATGAGCCTGCAGACGTCAGGCGTCTTCGCGGATCTGTTCACGTTGAGCATTCGCTCGCGCGAGCCGGTGCAGAGAAGTTCTGGAGCATGCTTCACCAGGAGAAATATATCGCCGCCCTTGGCGCGCTGACAGGAAATCAGGCCGTTGAAATGGCCAAGGCCGGTTTGAAATCAATCTATCTGAGCGGGTGGCAGGTAGCGGCAGATGCAAACCTCGGGGGCCAGATGTATCCCGACCAGAGCCTCTATCCATCCAACAGCGTGCCGAGTGTGGTTCGTTCCATTAACAACGCTCTCATGCGTGCGGACCAGATTGCACATTCAGAGGGACAGGCCTCGATTGATTGGATGCTGCCGATTGTCGCGGATGCAGAAGCAGGATTTGGTGGCGTCCTTAACGCATTCGAATTGATGAAGGCCATGATCGAAGCCGGAGCGGCCGCGGTCCACTTTGAAGATCAGCTCTCCTCCGCCAAGAAGTGCGGGCACATGGGGGGCAAGGTGCTCGTACCCACTCAGGAGGCAATTCAGAAACTGGTTGCCGCTCGCCTCGCCGCTGACGTGCTTGGCGTGCCGACTGTCTTGATCGCGAGAACGGACGCCAATGCGGCACAACTCATCACCAGCGACTGCGATATGAGGGATGCGAGCTTTCTCACGGGCCACCGCACATCAGAAGGATTCTTTGGCTTCCGAGGAGGTTTGGATGCAGCGATAGTTCGGGGCCTCGCCTACGCACCATATGCCGATATGCTGTGGTGCGAAACATCTGAGCCAGATCTCAGGGAGGCAAGGCAATTCGCCTCTGCCATCCATTCGAGCTATCCAGGAAAGCTCCTTGCCTACAATTGCTCTCCTTCGTTTCATTGGAAAGCCAAACTGAACCAGTGGGAGATTTCTGAATTTCAGCGTGAGCTTGCCGGGATGGGTTACCGTTTCCAGTTCGTGACTCTGGCGGGATTTCACGCATTGAATCTCTCTGCCTTCGAGCTGGCTCACGAATACGCGCGAACTGGAATGTCTGCCTATTCACAATTGCAGGAGCGCGAATTCGAACTCGCCGAGCGCGGTTGGATATGGCGCGGTGAAGCACCAGCGATTTGTAGGTACGGGCTATTTCGACGACATCGCCAACACCATTGCGGCAGGTCATTCGTCGCTTCAGGCGCTACCCGGATCCACGGAAGAAGAGCAGTTTGAACCGGCACCAGAGTGGACGGCGGTTGATCCGGATTTCGTCATACCCGTGTCGGGCGATTGATAAGAAGCCCTCCCCCCTCAAATCAGAACCCAGGACAACCCCAGAGAGAGGAAACCTCAAATGAGTGCTACCGTACCAGTGTTTGAAAACGCGACCCAAAGCAAAACAGCTGAATGCGAAATCCTCACTCCTGAGGCAATGGAGTTTCTGCGCTCTATGCACCGGGTGTTCGAATCCAGAAGAGTCGATCTGCTCTGCGAACGCAATAAGCGTCAAGCCCGATACGATGCCGGAAAGTTCCCTCACTTCCCCAAAGAGACGGATCACATTCGACAGGCGGAGTGGACAGTAGCTCCAATTCGTCCCGATTTGGCCGATCGCAGGGTGGAAATCACTGGCCCGGCAGAGAGAAAGATGGTCATCAACGCCTTGAACTCTGGCGCGAATGTCTTCATGGCCGATTTTGAGGATTCCAACGCTCCCACTTGGAGCAATTGCCTTGAGGGTCAGAGAAATCTGCGCGATGCCAACCTGCGAACCATCGAGTTCAAATCCCCCGAAGGCAAGCTCTACAAGTTAGGACGGAATCCCGCCGTGCTTTTTGTCCGGCCTCGCGGCTGGCACATGGTCGAGAAGCATTTCGCGGTCAACGGCTCTCCTATTTCTGCATCACTCTTCGATTTCGGTCTTTACTTTTATCACAACTTTCGCACGCTGCTCGATCGCAACACCGCTCCGTATTTTTATTTGCCAAAGATGGAAAGCTACCATGAAGCTCGATTGTGGAATGATGTTTTCCTCCATGCGCAGGAATATGTCGGGATTCCAGAGGGAACGATTCGCGCGACTGTGCTGATCGAAACCATTTCTGCAGCGTTTGAGATGGACGAGATTCTCTACGAGCTTCGTGATCACTCCGCCGGCCTGAACTGCGGCCGGTGGGACTACATCTTCAGCTTCATCAAGAAATTCAGATGCCATCCGCGGTTCACTCTTCCAGAGCGTGGCGGCATCACCATGGAACAGCCTTTCCTTCGCTCGTATGTAGACTTGCTGATTCATACCTGCCACAAGCGCGGCATTCACGCGATGGGAGGCATGGCAGCGCAGATCCCGATTCGCGATAACGCGGATGCCAACGAACAGGCGATGGAGCGAGTTCGCCAGGACAAACTGCGGGAAGTGCGCGCCGGACATGACGGGACCTGGGTGGCGCACCCGGGACTCGTTCCGATTGCAAAGGCCGTGTTCGATGAATATATGAAGAAACCAAATCAGATCCACCTCCCTGCCAAGCCGACCTGCAGAATCAATGAGAATGATTTGCTGGAGATCCCGCTCGGTCGTTTTACCGAGGAGGCGTTCGTTCGCAATGTCGACGTTGCATTGCAGTACATCGAGTCGTGGCTTCGCGGCAACGGTTGCGTCCCAATTTACAACTTAATGGAAGACGCCGCGACGGCCGAGATCTCGCGGGCACAGATCTGGCAGTGGATCCGATACAACGCTCGCCTCAGCAATGGCAAACGAGTCGATCGACACATGCTCGCTTATGCGATCTGGAACGTCCTGAATCAAGCCAGGCACAAGCTTGGAGCTGAACGGTTTGACTCATCCAAGTTCGAGCGCGCGGCCGAATTGCTCACATCATTATCCACCGGTGAATTCCAGGAATTCCTAACAACCGCAGCCTACGCGGAGTTTGCCTGACAGATTTTGCCTGTTCCGTTGGCCGATCGGTCCTTGAGAGCGCCCTTTTAATTTCTGTGATGTCACGCCTCCCCAGAGCCGGTTTCCCAAGAGTGGTGAATCGCCGAGTCATTCATCGACGATGCGATTAATACCGATATGTCGGCATGGCAACTGGAATCTCGTAACCTGTCGCTGCTTGGGATCGCCGTTGCCTTGGGCGTTTAGGTCTACGGTTCGATTCCGTAACGGGGCTCTAGTTCAGATGCTATTATTCGAAAAAAGTTCGAGTGGGTTTAGAGTGCCAGTGGGGACTAATGGCTGACGTCAGGGGTCCTGGCAGCCCGTCCTGGCAGCCCGGCCAGCGCCGCCCCGTGAGGTCATGTCAGCAGCGGTCCGGGCGATGCCCGGGGGCGGCCCGTGAGATCCCGGGCCTCGTGGTAACCACGGAACAGGCGCCGACGGGGCCACGATGGGCGACCGGCTGGAAGTGCTAATTGGTTCCGGCTTTCGCCGCGGCGCTGCGCCGGGCGGTGCTGGTCAGGCGCCTCCCTCTGCGGGCTGGCCGCTGCGGATGAGGCCGGCGTGCGGCACTGCATCGACAGCCTCCCCTAGGAGCTGCGCAAGATCATGCAGCTGTGCGACGCCCGCAGCATCGCCGAGCTGCACCGCGGGCATGATCCGCAGCCGGCAGCCATAGCTGTGCGGTCGGCAAGCCAGACGCCGCCGGATGCGAGTCCGCTCCACGATCACGGTCATCCCGGGTACCGGCGCCGAAGTTGCCATGGGACAGCTGGCCTCCGTGGAGCTGTGCGCCGGGGCTGGCGGGCAGGGGCTCGGCCTGGAGCAGGCCGATTTCGCGCACCAGGGCCTGGTCGAGCTCGACGCCGATGCCTGCCAGACACTCCACCGGAACAGGGCCGCACGGTGGCCGGTCATCCAAGCTGACCTAGAGGTGGACGGCCGCGCGTTCGGGCACGTCGACCTGCTCGCCGGGGGCCTGCCCTGTCTGCTGTTCTCTATCGCGGGCAAGCAGCTTGGCCACCACGACGAGCGCGACCCGTTCCCGCATGCGCTGCGGCTCGTCGAAATGATCAGCCCGCGTGCCGTGCTGCTGGAGCAAGACCGCCGCCTACCGCCAGGTCGGCAACGCATTCCCGCCACCAGTCGCCGTGGCGCTGGGCGCCGCCGCTGCTGGGCTCTTCCCTCCAGTTTGCTTGACTGGTCACATGCGAGATTCCCCGGGCCACCCGGCGGGCACATGACCCGAAGCCGTCAGGCGCCTCCTCATTTTCGTGCGGCGTACCATCGCTGCGTCGCCGCATCCCAGCGGAATACGGTTCGGTCGGTGACCAGATGAAGTGAACTACCAACGTCCAGTATGGCCGCGGTCGCAAGCTTGATGTCCTTTTTGGCGACCGAATCCCAGACAAAGGTGGTCCGCGTCTCTCGGTCCTCGATCGCGACTGTGTCGTCCTTGCGGTGAAACAACGGGGCGAGCAGGCCAGCCAGCTTGGCGCCGGCGGCGGCACCCCAGTCCTCGACGAGTTTCTTAATCACAGAGCCGAGCAGTGTGCTCAGGACCGTCTCGACCGGGGACTCTGCTCCCAGGGACCCGTACAACTCGTCAACAGCAAAGCCCGCCCCGTCCGCCTCGGCAAGGAAGGCCGCTTGCTGCTGCTCGTCCAGTGCGTCAAGCTCCACGTACAGTACCACGTCGGTCACTGTGCATCCCCTAAATCCCGGTGTAGGTGAACGCGGACCAGTATGCTGGGTTCGCATAGGGCTGGTCGTCCTCACGGGCCGACCGCGGTGTCGCGCGGCTGGCTGGCCGATAGAACCGGAACAGGTCCGGGTGCTGGTCGATCAGCTCATGCCGTGTCGCGGTACCCAGCCAGTGCTGCGCGGCGGTCAGTGCCCGCACCGGACTGGCTCCGGCGCGGAGCCGCTCGTGGAAGTTGCGCAGGACCAGCGTTGCGGCCCGCTCATCGACCTCCCACTGAGCGGAGATGATCCCGGACGCCCCGGCTTGGTAGAGCGCAGCTGGCAGCCCGACGATTTCGTCAGGCGCGGCCATGCCCGCCATATGGCTCTCGCATGCGGCAACGATCACCAGTTGCCTGCCTGCCGGCGGTCTCGCGAACAACTGCTGGACGGTGAGCATGCCATCGGACAGGATCAGCCCGCCAGCTAGCGGGTTCGCCAGATCCGCCTGCCCATGGCACAGGAACTGCACGACCTGGGCACCGGGCAACGCGGCCAGCGCTGCCGCGATAGTGGCATCCTCCAGTCGGCTCGCGCCGTACTGGCGCACGAGGGAAGCGGCCTCGCTCCTCGCTAGGCGCAGCCGTTTATGCGCCCGGGCGGCCGCCGCGTCGATGACGAACATCGCGGTCGTCCCGGCGCGGATGCCGGGCCACGGACTGGTCGTCTGGGCCGCGGTACGCGCGTTGGGCAGATGCCGGACCGCGACTGATCCAGCTGTCCTGTTGCGGGTCGCCTGGATGAGCGCACCGTTGATCGGCAGGACGTTCAGCACGCCGAGCGGGACGAGGGCGATTTCCGGCTCATCGGCGATCAGCGGCAGCAGGTCTGCCAGCGCGGTGGCCGCCAGCCAGTCGACGCACTCCCGTACCGCATGATCTGACGGCGGCGGCTGACGGAACGCGTTCACGTGGCCGGACAGCGCGTCACGCGCCATCGCTGGCAGTCTGACAAACGCCGGCTCACCGTGAGCACGCACGATGAGTGCGAATCCGCAGGCACTCGACGCACCGAGGTACACGAGGGGTGCCGCGAGCGCGGCCCGCTCGATGCCGGTGTAGCCAGGCTGCCCGGTTGAGTTCCCAGAGCCCGTGATGGCGGTGATATCGCGGTTGAGGCGGGTGAGCTCGGCGTGAGCCGCCTCAAGAGGCGACATGACCCCGGCCGGGTACATGGTCTCGCCCCTGAGGATCCCACGCGCGGACCCGTTGCCCGCATCGGCGTCGCCGCCGAACTGGCCGCGGTAGGCCTCGGCGCGGACGCGAAGCGCGTCCAGGTAGGCGGCAACGAGGTCGGCCTGCCCGGCGGCTGCCAGCCTGGCGGCCACCGCGGGGTCGAGAGCTCCGGTGAGTCGGCTGAGCAGGATACCCCGTGACCGTTCGGCAGCGACCACGGCTTCCCGCGCGCGTCCGGCCTCCGCGTGCCAGAAGGCAGCCTCGGTGCCGACGTGCTGGGATTGGCTAAGCAGGCGCAGCCGATCGGCGGGCAACTCACGGCGCATCGCGTCGCGTTCCATGGCCACCAGGCTCATCGAGTACGCCTCGGCTCGCAGGGCGGCGGGAACGTTACCAGATTCCGTCCAGTCCACGAAACGCTCGGTGATCGGAAGGAGGTCGATGGTGGCATCGGCAAGAGCCGCCGCGAAGGCTTCCCGTGCCGCCTGCGGAATGGTCACGCTCCGCTGCCGCGGGCTGATCGCGACCAGCTCGAGCATCAGCTGCCAGGCCCGCGCCTTCGTCGGGTTCGGCTCCCGCACAACGCGGAGCAAGAGCGGGAAGGCCTCGTCAAGATCGCGTTCGTCCGGCCCGCCGGCCGCCTCGGGGTCATCCGCATGGAGCCGGTAGCGGCCGATCAGGCTGGAGGCGAGTGCCAGTTCGACGAAGCGGCGTAGTTCTCCCTTACGGGCATGCCGAAGCGTGAGCACGGACCTGATCATGGAGATGCCGTCATCCGTCCGGTCTCTGCCCAGCAGGGGAAGGCTAAGGCCCAGGTGCAAGCCAAGCTGGTACGTGTACTGCGCGAGGATCTCTGCGTCCTGGTCGGTGAGGTCGATGGCCGTCCTGAGCTCGCGTTCCACCGCGTGATAGGCGTCAAGTGCCCGGTCGAAGGCCTTGGCGGCCGCCTCCTCATCCCGAGCCGACGCGGCCGCCCGGAACTCCTCCGCGGCCAGCATCATCTCGAATGCCTGGTAGTCGGCTAGTTGCTCGTGGACCGCAGCCTGCGCCCAGCCGAAGCCGGGGTTCTCCTCAGCCAGCCGCGCGTACAGGCTGACCGCCACGGCGTATCGCGTCCGGTCATGGCTGCGCTGGACGAGATTGCTCTCAGCGCTGACCAGGTCGCGGGCGGCGAGCTGGGCGAGAGCCGGATCGAGCGCTTGGCCCTGCAGGGCTTCCCGTAGGTCGTCCAGTGCCGCGAGAAGCAGGTCGTGATCGGCTTCGCCCATAGCGAGACGCGCCCGCGCGCGGGCATCGTTCAGGCGCACGTTGGCGTCATACGTGTCCTTGTGGGCGGCCATCTGCTTGGCCTTCACTCTGGTCGGGAACTGCCCGGGCGCGACGTATCGCCGGGTGCCGTCCAGCTGCTGCAGTGCCTCCTCCCGCGTATCGATGGAGACCGGGAACTGATTCACCAGGCCGCGCAGTTGCGCGGCCTGCTTGCCACGGCTGTAGTAGGCGGCCATGGCCCCGCCGACGCCAACGCCCGCCGCGGCGGCCCAGGAGAACGGGGCGCCGAATGCGACGAACAACAGTGCCGCCGTGAGGCCGACCTGCAGGCCGAACATCGCGATGATGAGGCGCAGCCGACCTGCCGACGCGGGCCGTCCAGTCCACACAGTCAGCGCGATCGTGGCCATGGTAGCCAGGGCGGTGCCCGATACGAGCACAGCGGCTATCAGCGAAAAAAATGGATTACGGGAAATTATCCAGAAAAGAAGCCAGAAAAGGCAGAACGCGCCTGGTATGCCACGTGTCATCCAACGCGTCAACCGGCCCCACCGTGGATCCCTGCTCATTGGCCCCCCAACAGTGAACGCGAGCAGATGTGCCACATAGAAGTGTGGTATCTTGCCCACCTTAATGACAATTTTCAATTAGGTGGAGATCCGCGGAAGCTCTCACTGGAGAGTTTCTGATAACCCTCACTGCACTCATCGATCTTATACCGTTATCGTCCGGTTAAGTTAGGCTGGGACTTTGCGGCTGTATTATCCGACATGCAGCCATTGCACTTGAAGATGCGCCAGGCTGTCATGATGCCACCCCTGATAACTCCGTACCGGCTGATGGCATAGTGCCCATACGCCGAGCAGGTCGGGGTCTGCAGGCACATGCCCCGCTTTCGGTTCGTGTTTTGCTGCCAGGCTTCGATCAACTGCAGCATTGCTGCTTTCATCGGTCGCAGCCGGCCACGATCGGGCGGTCGAGCTCTACCGCCACCGGACCGATGCCGTCGCTCCGTGAATGCACGAAGGCAGGGAAGCGGCCGAACGGCGGCTGCATGATCTCGCGGCTGCCGAGCACTTCGACGCTCTCGCCCGAGAAGCTGACCGAACCGCGGCGCTTGCCGAACTCCCGGGTCATTGATTGACGGCGGATCTCGCGGCGCCCGAGGCGTGACTGGAACAGCCTGACGCTCGGATCGGACGCCCCGGGGAGGATCATCATCGTGTCACACGCGTCGAAGATGCTCGACCGTTCCGCCTCGTCACCGAACTGGGTGACGTTCTGCGCCGCGACGACGACTCCGGTCCGGGTCGCCCGGGCTGTGGCTAGCAGCGAAGGCAGGTTGATCCGCCGCGCCAGGACTGGGGCCTCGTCGAGGACGATGACGACGGGTGCGCCCGAGCTGGTTCCGTAGCGAGTGGCAAGCTCCGCTGTCAGCCGGTTGACGACCATGGATGCCGCGATCTCTCCCCGCTGACGCAGGTATAGTTCCGCCCCGGCGACGAGCAGGCTCGGACGCCGGATGACATCGGTGAGCGAGAAGTCGGAGCGGCTGATGGTAGGACGGATCTGGGATGCGATGAACGGCGCGAGCCGTGTCTGGAGCTCGCCGATCATCTGCGGCGCGCTCGCGTCGTCGGCCGCGAGGAAATCCTGAAGCTCAAGGCGCAAGCTTGCATGCTGTGGCTTGGCGAGGCGATCGCGGAGGATGTCCCGGTGAACCGCCAGGGCCATGAGCTCGAAGAGGGTGGGATCCGAAGCCTCGGCCAGTATCAGCCGGATGAGGGCACCGAGGATCCGGAGCTCGCGGTCGAAGAAGTAACGGTGTCGGGGATCAGCGGGCTGTTCACCGAGGATGCTGGTCTTCAGGCCTTCCACGGCGGTGAGATCGTCGGCGTCCAGGTTAGCCAGCGGGTTCCAGCTGTGCCGCCCGCGCGCGGGGTCGGTCGACCAGTGGAAGAAGGGAATGGCCTGGCCGGTAGATGAGGCTGCGCTGAAGTCCTTGATCTGGTTGACGAGGTCACCGGTGACATCGAGGACCACGACGGTCGCGCCCGCGCGCAGCAGCCTCACGGCGAGTGGCACGATGACACCGTAGGTCTTGCCCTTCCCCGGAGGGGCGACGACCGCGATGTGCTGGAAGAACCGCTCGAGGGGCAGCCGGTATGCGGCGGCGGCGCTTCCTTGGCCCAGGTCTATCGCAGCGGCGAGCGTGACCCCCTCCGCACTGCGCCTGAGCGTGCTGGCCGGAGCAAGCGCGGAGTAGTCCAGCAGGTCCGTTCCGGGTGGCGGAACCGGATCACCAGGTGCGAGGTACCCGCGGTTCCGCACCCGGCGTGGAAGGGTTTCCACGGCGTGCTGTTCGAAAGCGGCCTGGACCGATTCACTGGCCGCCCGGGAAGCCCGGCCGTAGGCGCGGGCAACTCCCCACGCTGCCTTCCAGTTATCCATTTACGCGCGTCACCGGTGCGGTTCGGCCCGAGACGGCCGGCGCTGCTCTCGCTCGTCGATGACCGGTGTATTTTCCTCCTCGGCCAGCCGTGCGGTCGCCTCCCTCAGCTCCCTGGCGAGATCGTCACGCTGATCCTTCATCTCGGCCACGCCTTTAGCGACGTCGTGGACTATGCGATAACCCTCGCAGGCTTCCGCGCCCGCGCGGCCGCCGAGCCACGGTGCGGCGCTTTCGTCGACGCCCCGCACCTCGGCTGGCGGGTCAGGCGGGCAGTCGCGTGGTTGCGGCGGTGGTTGTCCGTGCAACTGTGCCTTCCTCAGAAATTGAACAACGTCGAGATGTCGATGTCCGGCCACTGGCCGGGCCTGGCCTGCCACGGCAGCTTGGTCTTCTCGTGGACCGGCTGGACATAGGCGTTGCGGGTGACCATGAACCAGATGCGGTTCTGGGACTTGACGGCCGTTTTCCCGTTCGTGGTCTCACCGAGCACCGGACCGGTGAGAAGCACCTGCCAGGCGGGCTTCGCCATCGCGGCATTCAGTGCCGGCAAGGCGATGAACAGCGTGATGAGGCCGAGGAAAGCCCGCCATTGCCAGTTCCCGCCGAACACAGGCTGATCAGCGTTCGACGCCCACATCCGGTGGAATCGCACGAAGTCTTCGGCTTCGGGAACGCCGTCGGCGACCCAGGCGGCCACGGCCACGACCGTCTGATACTGACGGACAGCCTCGGGCGAGCTCAGCGGCAGCAGTTCGGCCGCGGCGCGGCCGATGATCATCTGAACGAGCTCGCTGCGCAGGGCGCGGTCATCACCCGATTGCCGCACCAGTTCGACGCAGTAGCGCAGGCCCGTCTCCCAGGGTTCTTTCTTGAACCGGATCGCGAGCTCACGGACCCGGAAGGGCGCGGAGATCTTCGTAAGCCTCCGGCCCGCCTCGGCGAAGACGGCGGGGATCTCTTCGGCCCGGCCGGCCACCTCCAGGAGCTCGATCAGGGTCAGGTACCGCGCCTCGCTGGGGCCCATCTGCTGGAGAACCTGGTGGGCTCCTGCGATCGCTGACTCCAGCACGCCGGGATTCAGCACGATGCCCGGCACGTTCTGAACTGCTTCGAGGATGACGACGGCCCTCATGTCGACGAACTTCGGGTACCCGCCCCAGTGCTCCTGGTACCGAGCCACGCGCTCCAGCGCGTCGCGGTAGCGGCCGCGGAACAAGAGTCGCTCAAGCTCCCGCATGACGTCATCGATGGAGACCGCGGCTCGTTCCGGGGCCCCGGCCTGGTACTCGCTCTCGCCACCTCCGGTGGCCGCCGCGCCGCGCTTCAGCGCGTCCTCGGCATCGGCGATCGCCTGCAGCACGCTGGCTGAGAACCTCAGAGCCTCGTCCGAACGGGCCTTTTGCTGCTTCTTTTTCCAGTACTTGCGCTTTTCCCGGATGTTAGCGTCGAGCGACTCCGGCGGCGACGGCGGGATCCCGAAGAATTCCTGCAGGTCGCGTGGAGTCGGCACCTCCGCAAAGTCTTCGGTGTTCAGCCAGTCCAGAGCGGTAGCGGTAGGCATCTCAGATCACCATCACGTCGTCGAGCGCAGCCGCGGCATCGGCCCGCTGCTGATCGGACATGGCGCCATCGCGACGGATCTCGACTTGGGTGATCAACGCGCCATTGGTGCCGTCGTGCGCGGTGACGTGCAGGATGCCGTCACCGTCGAGTCCCATCTTCACCACGATCGGATAGCCTCTGGGCTTCGGGCCTCCGAGGTCACCGATGGCGCCGCCGAGACGGTCGACGAATTTCAGGTCCGTCTCGTCGCCTTCGTTGACGGTCAGCTCGATTTTGTCCTGCCCGTCTCGGACGGTACCGAAGGTGCGTTCCGCGGGCGGCACCGTCGGGATGGGCGCGTTGGCCGGCAGGACGACGGCGTTCTCTTCCGTTCCGGCGTCGTTCAGCGCGTTCACGCCGATGGCATGGGACGAGCGGTCTACCGGCGGCGGTAGCGATGCCAGATGGCTATCCGGCGCGGCCGTGCCGGTCTTGAGCGCGCCGATGAGCGCGGCGCCGCGGGCCACGTCCTCGTCGAGGTTCCTAGAGAACAGGGGGTCCTGGCCGAAGTAGCGGCGCAGGAGATCCTGGAAGGCGGGGATCCGGGAACTGCCGCCCACCATCAGCACCGCGTCGATATCTGCTGGGCTCAGCGGCACGTTGTCGAGGCAGGTCTCCACGGCCAGTTCGACGTTCTCCAGATGCTCCGCGAGCATGTTGGTGAACTCGGCGCGGGTCAGGTCGAACGTCATCCGCTTGCCGCCCACGATAAGCGCGACTTGGGCCCGGTCCCGGCTGCTTAGCTCCTTCTTAAGCTGCTCTGCCTTGGCGTGAGCCTCGGCCAGATCAACCAGGTCTGCGTCGAGCATGACCCCGTGGGTGCGCAGTGCGAACTCTGTCATGCGGGCGACGATCAGGCGGTCGAAGTCGGCGCCCCCCAGGCGGCGGTCGCCGTGGTGCGAGATCGCCTCTAGCTGCCCGTCGCCGTGGCGTTGGAGGATTGTTACGTCGAAGGTCCCGCCACCGAGGTCGAAGACCAGGAACCGGCTGGCCGCGGTGTTGCCGTCGAGTCCATGGGCTACCGCGGCCGCCATTGGCTCGGCCGGGAGGCCGTGCACGGTCAGGCCCAGCATTTCACCAGCCTGCCGGGTGGCCGCCCGCTCCGCCTCGCCGAAGTAGGCAGGGACGGTGATCACGACGTCCGTTACCTCGTGCCCGAGATGGTCTGATGCGATCTGCACCATCTTTTTCAGCACCAGGCTGGACAGCTCCTCGGGTCGCCACTCCCTCCCGCGCGCCATGAACGGCTTCTTCGAGTCCAGGAACGTGGCTTGGCCCATGCCCCGCTTGAAGAGCATCGCGACATGGTCCGGGTCGATAACGGCCTGGCTCCTGGCCAGTTCGCCGACCTCCACGCGAGACTCATCGTCCTGCGGAAACCAGACCACGGACGGCACGATCCGCTCACCGTCACGCCCGGCCATGGCATGGGCCTCGCCCGCGTCGTCGACGAAGGCCACGACCGAGTTGGTCGTGCCGAGGTCGATGCCCACTACGTGTTGGGCGGCTTTCATGTCGGCAGTCCCCCTTGCTGGGTCTCGGTTACGGGATCAGACTCGGCCTCCGGCGTCACCGAATAGGGTTGTGCGCCTCCCACCGCAGGGCCGGGCTCTACATCGACCGCCGCTTTGATGATCACGTCGCCGTAGCATTCGAGGCCGCGGCGGTGAACGTGAGCGACGATCCCGGATTTGCCCACCGACCCCGATACGGGCTCGTGCCGGAATGGGTCGAACGGCTCGCCTGCCGATCCCATTTCCTGGTAGCCGATGCCGTTGAGCGCTTCGAGCATGGCCTGCTCGACGTGGACCTTCACGTCCTCTGCCGATTCGAGCCGGCGGACCTCGACCAGGAGACTCGCCATCTGCGTGACCAGCGGGCGCTCCTGGCGGTTGCGGATCCGGGTTTCCAGTACTCGCATACGGGCCTGGGTGTCGCCGTACTGCTTGGTCAGCAGCGGCCCCAGGTGGCCAGCCAGCCGCTCGAAGCCCCGAAGAAGCTCGGCGAAATCTTGCCGGAGCGCCTGTTGTGCTTCCTCAATGCGCTCGAGGAGATCAAGGGCACGGAGTTCAGCAGCGGCGCCGAGATCGTCCGCGGGATAGGCGCCGACCTCCTCCTCGAACCCGGTCATGCCACCGCCCCCGCCGCGTGCCGTCCCCCGGTCGGAGGTGTGACATCGCTCAGCATGATCGGCAGCACGGGTTTCTCGAAGACCTGAGCGTACCTGCGGCGCAGCGAGTACCCGCCGGGACCGTAGAAGGCGAAAGCTGCAACGGTGTCCGGGCCTGAGGCGGTCAGCTGGACGTCAACCCGGGATCGCAACATCAGCCGGAAGAAGCGGTCAAAGATCGAGACCAGGAAGAAGGGCGCGCCGATGAAGGCGACGAGGCAGACACCTATGCAGCCCGCCGCGCATCCGCCGTCAAAGCCGCTGAGGCTGGCGGAACTGAGCTGCGCGGAGCACCCGTCGGTTATGGCGCCGGATGGCTGGAACGTAAGTCTTCGGAAATCCTGTGAGAGGGCATGCCGACAGCCGACGTGGCGGCTCGCGCCCTCGACGCCGGTGACGGTGTTGGATCTGCGGGTCTTATCCGGATGGCGGGGGCTGGGCCCAGGTGCGGAGGTCTTCCGGGCTCGCGGTCCAGGGCAGGAACCGTTCCAGCGCCTTCCCGGTGAGCGGTTTTCCGCCGTGGCGGCCGCATTCGTCGAGGTAGGCGGTGAGCCAGGTCAGGGTGTTCAGCCCGGCCATCCTCGCGGTCGCGGTGACGGTGAACATCCGGGCCGCGTTCCCGGCGGTGTTCCCGTTATGGGATCCGCCGGCGTTCTTCCTGGTCACGACCGGCCCGCGGATCGCGCGCTCGGCGATATTGTTATCGATGCTGATCATCGGGTAATCCCGGTGGGCGATGATCCCTTCCCACTCGCGGTCCAGGGTCGCGAGCGCCTTCTTCGCCGGTTCCTGCAGGCCCGGGGCCTGTGCCTGCTTCTTCCGCTCGGTATCGATCACCCCGGCCGCGGCATCCCAGGCCTCGTATGCCTTCTCCAGCCGTCCCGCGGCGGCCGCTTCCTGCCCCCGGGCGGGCGCCGCGGCTCCTGCCAGGCCGCCGTCAGCTCGTCATGGGCACCGTAGAGAGCCCGGAACCGGTCCAGCCACTTCTGCGTCCAGTACCGCAGCTGCTCCGGGTTCGCGTCGCCCGCCCGGACGAAATGGCGCCTGACGTGAGCAAGACAGTAGAGATTGACCAGGCCCTCGGCCTTGTTCCCCGCGGACTCGTACACGCGGTAGAAATCCGTGGACAAGACCAGCCGCCGCGGCCCGCCGTCCTCATGCGGCAGCAGCTGACCGGTCTTCTTGTCCAGGCCGGCGTGCCGGGCCAGTACCTCCCCGGACCGGGTCGGGTCCATCACGAAACACACCGTGTCCGCCCCGATGAACACCCAGAGCCAGAATTTCGCCGGGCCGTCCCCGCCGTCCGGGCAGAACACCCGCCACGTCGTCTCGTCCGCGTGAAGATGCCACGAATCCCGGTTCCGGGCCGCGATCGCGTCCTCCACCGGGCCCAGCAGCCTCCCCGCCCGCGCGACCGTCCCCGCCAGCGTCGCGGGCGAGATCTCCGCCCCCTGCCGGGCCAGGCCCTTCACCAGCGAGTTCGCCGACCGGCCCGCCTCGAACCGCTCCACCAGCAGCATCGCGGTGAACCCGTTCGTGAACAGGCCCTTCCCGATCGCCTTCGGCGGCCCCGGCGCCATCACCGTCTGCGGCCCCGCGCAGCGGCACTCTCTCTTGTAACGGCGCTGGCAGTTCGCGACCAGCCGGATGATGACCTGCCAGTCCAGCTGCTCCCCGGACCAGTGATCGCCCAGCGGGGTGAACGGCTCCCCGCAGTCCGGGCAGCAGTACCCGCCGCCGGGGAAGTCCCAGAACACCTCGAACCGCGGCAGCCCCGAGAAGTCCCGCCGCCCCGAGCGCGCCCCGGGACCGCGTTTCACCTGCTTTTTCTTCCCGCTGCCAGGCTTCCGCCGCCGTCACCAGCGCCGGCATCATCGCCGTCGCCGTCCGGGGCCGGGCCGGACTTCTCCGACGACCTCCCGAACACCATCCGCTGCAGCACCGCGATCGTGGCATTCGCCTCGGCCAGCTGCGCAGCCTGCAGGCCGACCAGCTCCCGCAGCTCCGCGTTCACCCTGGCCAGCTCCGCGTTCTGCCCGCTGATCAGCGTTCTCGGCAGCCATCGATGCGCGCCGACTGCTGCTCAATGACTTCCAGCGCCCGCGCCAGCCGCTCCTCAGCGGACGCCCGGCGGCAGCGGCGTCCCGGCACCGTCCGCGCCTGCCAGGATCCCGGCCACCGCAGTCACGAACCACAGCAAACACCGTCGTCACCGGCAAATCACGCACCCCGCCCGGCGCGTCGCAGCCGTCGTCCACGCAGGACTCCGCAGCCGCCGTCACAGGAATTGCGAAGACTTACGCTGGAACTCCTTGAGCAAAACCCGGGTCGGCTGATTTGAGCCTTTCCCATCGACATAGAAGTATCCGGTCGGGTAGCCGAACCGCTGTTCGAAAGTCCCCTCGGCATATTGGGCGACGAGCGTCCAGGCATAGTCCGGCTTGGTGTCACGAAATGTCACGCCGCCGAGCCTGGCGGGAATGGTCTGCATGCACAACGCTGCAACCGGCAGGATTATGAACACAAGTACCAGCAGGATATCAAATACCGTGCCCACCAGGGGCCCCCCTCTTGCCTGCGAAATTATGCGGAAAGCCGACAATGATAGCTGTGTACGGCCTCGCCGGGGACGTCCCGGCCACTAACCCGCATGACTAATGACGCGTGCATGAGGCCAACGGTTTACCTGCTGTGTGACGAAGTATGCCGGATCCGCGTACCGCGGGACGCGCGAGTTTGGCGCAGGGCCGATCTGATGTCGATTATACGGCCAAAAGTATTATTTTCCGAGTTATATCCGAACGCCCACCGTTTGTCCGGTATGCCCAATTTTGTCGCCGTCATGGGCATGAATATCCCGGCAGCGGCGCGTATCCGCCAAAGAACATGTTCTATGTTGCAGGACTCATTGCCGGGCTCAGATGCGCTGGCCCGATTCACCAGTAGCCGCTCGTCGCCTCGACAATGAGTTGGTGGGAGGAGCGTGCCTGTAAGGGGTAACTGTG
>CAWDJR010000028.1:0-240731 GCA_963802565.1 uncultured Acidobacteriaceae bacterium
GTGTCTGTCGTACCTGGTTCCAGTTCGCGTATTGCTGAAGACGTTGCCGGCACAGTAAAGGAATTGATCGCCGAGGGCAAGGTAAAGCACTTCGGCATGTCTGAAGCGGGTGCGCAGACCATCCCGGCAAGCGCATACCGTTCAGCCGGTGACGGCACTGCAGAGCGAATACTCACTCTGGTGGCGCGAGCCCGAAAAGGAGATCCTGCCCACGCTCGAAGAACTCGGCATCGGCTTCGTCCCGTTCAGTCCGCTGGGCAAGGGCTTCCTCACCGGAGCGATCAACGCGAACACTTCCTTCGACAGCACGGACTTTCGGAATGTCGTTCCGCGCTTCTCAGCGGAAAACCGCAAGGCGAATCAGGAACTGGTGGACGTCCTCGGGAAGATCGCAGCGCAAAAAGGTGTAACGAATGCGCAAATCGCGCTGGCCTGGCTGCTCGCCCAGAAGCCATGGATCGTTCCTATCCCCGGCACCACAAAACTGCATCGCCTGAAGGAGAATCTTGGCGCCGCCGCGGTGGAACTCACTGCCGCTGACCTTGATCAGATCGAGAAGGCCCTGGGTGCGATTGAAGTGCAAGGCGCCCGTTACCCCGCGCAACTTCAGAGCCTCGTAAATCGCTAGGAGAAGAAGGGCGACACACAAAGGACACTGGCAGTCGTTGATCTGACGGCGTTTCCTGCGGACTGACTCACATCACATCCACTGTTCGAAATCCCAGCTGATAGAGGAGCGCCGTCACGCTGGTTCGCGCATTCTGTCGCGCCTTGTCCAGAATTCCGTCATCAGATGCGGCTTGAGCAATCTGCTGTTCGGCGGTCTGGCGAACGTCTGACTCCAGGTTCGGGTCGGATGCGACCAGTAGGCCCGTGGTTCTGGAATACACGCGGGTCCTGCTGTTATCGATTCGGGTGGTGAAAATCTGCGCCGGGGGCAGATGAACATGCACCGTATCGCCGTTGACCTGGACATCCCCGGCTTTGATCTGGGCAAGGTCGATGCCGGCAATTACCTCTGCGTGGGCCACCAGAAGCAGTTTGTCGCCGGCCAGAAAGTCTGGCAGGTACGCGCTTTGCCGTTCGCCTTCGACGATCTTATCCAGCGAATATTCGACGGTCTCCAGCCTGTTGAGCTTCTGGATCATCTCCACAACCGAAGGAGACGAAACGTCGAACCGAAGCGGACGTCCGGTTACGAAGGCTGCGACTCGATCCCATAGCCCGGCCTGCGACCCGTGCGAGAACACGATCACCGCGAGCAACAACCCGAGCAAGACGCCGATGCCCAGGGCTGCCAGAGATCGAAGACGGCGCCCTCTCGTGGTTACGAAATGGGTTTCTCCAGAAGGGGCGCCGATGGTCATAGCTATTAATGTACTCCGCGAGCTGACCGAGATTGGGAGGTCACTCGAGGGGGGCTTACAACATGTCAGGCGCATCCGCCGGTATTCGTCAATTGCGGGCGAAACGGAGATAACGCTTAGAACGCAGTTCTTCAGGGGTTGAGGCCCAATATATTTTTTCTGCCTTGACAGGGCGCAGTGATGTTCGACCGCGGCTTGCGGCGAGAAGAACAGAAGCAGATCCTTCGCCCCGCTTACCCCATTTCATGGGGCCCCAGAAGCGTGCGGGGCTCAGGATGACACAGCATTTGTGGCGGGTCTTGGATCGCGATTGAAAGTCGTGCCTTGACAGGGCGCAGTGATGTTCGACCGCGGCTTGCGGCGAGAAAGAACAGAAGCAGATCCTTCGCCCCTCTTACCCCATTTCATGGGGCCCCAAGTTCACCCCACGAACGAAGACCTGTCCGTGGGGGCCCCGGAAAGCGTGCGGGGCTCAGGATGACACAGCATTTGTGGCGGGTCTTGGATCGCGATTGAAAGTCGTGCCTTGACAGGGCGCAGTGATGTTCGATCGCGGCTCGCGGCGAGAAAGAACAGAAGCAGATCCTTCGCCCCGCTTACCCCATTTCATGGGGCCCCAAGTTCACCCCACGAACGAAGACCTGTCCGTGGGGGCCCCGGAAAGCGTGCGGGGCTCAGGATGACCAGCGTTTGTGGCTGGTCTTGGGGATCGCGGTTTGAAAGTCGTGCGTTGACAGGGCGCAGAGATGTGGGCCGCGGCTTGCGGCGAGACAGGGCAGAACCAGATCCTTCGCGCACTCATACCGGCATTCATGGGGCCCCAAGTTCACCCCACGAACGAAGACCTGTCCGTGGGGGCCCCGAAAGCGTGCGGGGCTCAGGATGACACAGCATTTTTGGTGGGTCTTGCGGCACGACTGAACAGCTTGGTGAAAAAGCTTAAATCTCAAACGACGCATCGCACAGGGGCTAAAGCCCGACACTCATTTTGTGGCATTTGCGGCCCGGCTAAAGCCATGCCCTTGTTACAAAACAGCGAGTTCGTTGAGTTTTTCACCAAGCTGTGAAGTCGCGCCCTGACGGAAGACTTCGTGCTCTGATACAAGACTTCGTGCCCTGATGCATGCATTCAGGCGCGGATATCGGCCCGCTTTGTAGCGGGGAGAGGTTCACGGTTTCCCACCCATGCCGCGATGAAACTACGTCATGGATGGGGCACCATGGCAGGCTGAACGAATTCACTCGGGAATCGAGTCTTTCAGAAATGCTTTTCACGACGGAATGTTATTCGTAGCGCAGGGCTTCGGCGGGGCGGATGCGGGCGGCGGTCGAGGAGGGATAGAGCGTGGCCAGCAGCGAGATGCCGATGGAGACGGCGGCGACGATCACGCCGTCGAGCGCGCGCGGCGCGAAGGGCAGCGTGTCGATGGAGTAGACGTCGGGCGAGAGGTGGAATGTGGTAGTGGCTGCCGGCCCAGGCGCCGAGGTAGCCGAGCACGAGGCCGAGCACGGTTCCGACGACGCTGATCAGCAGGCCTTGCAAAAGGAAGATGCGGCGCACCTGTGCGGGAGTCGACGCCGAAGCTCATGAGGACGGCGATGTCGCGGGTCTTCTCCATCACCATCATGGTGAGCGCGATGAGGATGTTGAGCGCGGCGACGATCACGATGAGGGCGATGACGATGAAGGTGACGATCTGTTCGAGCGCCAGGGCGCGGAACAGTTCGCGATTCTGCTCCATCCAGTTGGTGGTCATGAAAGCCGGTGCCGGCGGCCTGTTCGATTTGCTTCGCGATTTGCGGCGCGTTGTTGAGGTCGTCGACTTTGAAGCTGATGACGGAGACCAGGTCGGGCTCGTCGTAGAGGCGCTGCGCATCGGCGAGTCGCATGAAGCCCCATGCCGAGTCGTACTGATAGAAGCCGGTGTGATAGGTGCCGGCGAGGCGAAAGTGGACGATATTGGGAACCATGCCGAGCGGGGTGAGATCTCGCCTTGCGGGCTGATCAGGATTACGGAGTCGCCGACGGTGGCGCCGATGGAGTCGGCGAGATCCTTGCCGAGGACGAGGGGGCGATCTCGCAGAGCCTGGGGATGCGGCGCGATTCTGTTGGGGTTCGAGCGCGTTCACGGCTTCGGGCGAGTGCGCTGGTCGAGGACCTTGCTGACGTTTCTTTCGTGCTCGGGGAGGATGCCTTCGATCAGCGCATAGCCGTCGCGCGCGCCGTGGGCGACGAGGACCTGCTCGTCGAGTTCGGGCGCGGCGGCAACGACGTGCGGAAGCTTGGCGCAGGCGCTCGAGGAGCGGCTGCCAGTCGCGGATGCCGTCGTCTTTTACGCGCATGAGCTGCACGTGGGCGCTGGAGTCGACGAGGCGGTCCTGCAGATCGCGGCGCATGCCGTTGGTGATGGCGAGAGCGATGATGAGCGCGGCCACTCCGGCGGCGACTCCGGCGACGGAGATGGCGGTGACCACGCCGACGACGGCCTGCCGCCGCTTGGCCTTGAGGTATCGCGCCGCCACAAAGAGTTCAAATCGCATCTTGCGCTCTTACTTTCGAGCCTGCTTACTTCGCTGAGGAGCCGAAGACGGTCTTGGCTACGCCGACGTTGTCGTGGCGGTCGTAGACGCGCACGGTGAGGAGGTGTTCACCGGTTTTGCCTTCGACGGCTTTGGCGGGAATGCTGAAAGTCGTAGTGTTCGCGCTTCGAATCGGAGAGCTTGCCGACTGGGTCGATGTACTGCCACGGGCCGGCATCGAGCGAGTACTCGGCCTGCGCGATGGGCGAGGCCGCGTCTTCCGCATCGAAGGTTACATGCACGGGAGCGGGGCAGGCGCCTGTGCGCACTTTGCCAGCGCTTCTTCAGCATGCAGATCGCGTCACGACTGGGGGCGTGGTGTCGATTTCGAAGCGGTCACTTTCCTTGTCGCCGGTGAGCGCTTCGCCGGGGGTGTGCGAGGGCGAGTCGGACGCAACGACCTTGACGCGGTAGCCGCCGTCGGGAATGAGCGCGGCGTCGAAGCTGTAGGCCTTGTCGGTGATGTTGTCTTTGAGCAGCTGCCAATCGTGTTCGCCGTCGCCGCGGAGGTAGAGCGAGTAGATGAGGTCGTCGCCGTTTTCGTCGTGCGCGGCCCAGCGAACGGTGACGGCGGTGCGATCCTTAACGGCTGGAAGCGGGGTGTTGGTGGACCCGGTGTCGGCGGGCACGACGAATGGCTGATTGGCGGAAGGGAAACTGATGTTGATGGTCTGCTGGGGAATTGCTGGAGTTCTGCGGATTGATGCGTGCGCCGGGTGCAACAACGAGATCGTCAATCTCCGGGGCGGCGTTGACGGGCAGATAGTTGACGCCGACGCTGCCGAGTTTGCCGCCGGTGCAAGCACGGCTTTCCACTGCAGGAAGCGCCCTGAGGGCGATTGCACGGCGCCATCTTTCAGCGGTTGCCAGTCGGACCAGCCCCATTCGCCACGGCCGCGTGCGGGCTGTTCGACGTTGCCGGTGCGGGTGAGGATTTCGTAGTTGTCGGAGTCCGGATCGACTTCGATGCGTCCGAAGCGGGCGAACGCGCCGGCGTCGAGCACGTCGCTGGCGTATTCGTGTTTTTCTGATTTGCCGAGCGAGTAGAGCTTGCCGGTGTTGCCGGTGCCGATGAGAACGGCGTTGCCGGCGCTGCCGTGAACTGTGGCCAGGCTGAGGCCCTGTTGCGCGTAAACGTGCGCGATGTCGTCATAGTCGCCATTTTCCTGGATGCGGAAGATGTGTCCGCGATTGCCGCTGATGGCGAGCAGGCCGTCGGGTTGCGAGGCGAGAGCGTAGACAATGTCGTCTTTGCTCGACCATAGTTTGCGGGGCGCCTGGTCTTCGACGAGCGCATATATTTCAGTGCCTTCAGGAGTGGAAGCGCTGGCGTTTGCCGCCTGCAGAGAGCCGGGCTGGACGATGGTGAAGCTGATGTTTCCGAGGCCCTGCACAGGAAGCGGGGGCAGGGGATTGCGACTCTTGTCACCGACGCTGGCTGCGAAGATGGTGCCGTTGGCGGCGACTGCGACGGATGTGATCTCGCGGCGAGGCGCTTCAAAAAGCACGTAGCCTTTACCTTGAGGACTGATGCGGTAGACGAGGCCAGAGCCGTCGGATCCCGCGATGAGATTTCCTTTGGCATCCCACGCGAGAGCGCGAATGTGTTGCTCGTCGGTTTTGAAGAAGGCCTCCGGCTTGGCGTCGGGATTGGCAGGATCGACGCGATAGATGGCTCCGGGGCCGCCGATGGCGATGTAGAGTTTGCCGGCGGCGTCAAAGGTCATATCCCAGATGTAGTGAGATTTCGATTCGCGAACCGGTCTCGAATTCGCGCTGGAATCACCGGTGCCATCGAGCTTGCCGGCGTCGAAGACGATTTTTGCAGTGGACTCATCCTGTTTTGCAGTGGCGCCGGGATCGAGCTTGTAGACTTTTCCGCCGGGAATGGTGGCGGCGTAGAGCGAGCCGTCGGGACCGATGCGGACTACCTGCACGCTTACATCGTGCGATTCAAAGAGCGTGAAAGGCTTGCCATCTTTCTGCGGGCTGGAGCGAAGCACGGCTGCCGGCGAGCCGGTGCCGAGAAAGGGCGTGCCGTTTTTGTCGACTGCGACTGACCACACAAATGTGGATGGTGTCGTGGCGATGTCGGTCAAGCCCGGGCCTTCGCGCAGTCGGCCGTTGCTGCCGATGGCGACGCCTTGAGGCGTGCCCTTTTCGAAATCATCAATGCGGGATTGTGACCAGAGATGGGTTCCCTGGGCGCGCGATGGCGATATGGAAAACGCGGATGCAATCACGAAGGCAAGGATTGCCAAAGGGCAGACGTGGCGGAAGGAAGGGGATTTTGCAGAAACCATTCTGACGTCGAGTCTACTAAAGATGGTCGGTGGATCGCATGCGACGTGGAATGCGAATCAAGGGGCGGGGGAATTCCTGGATGGCTTTTCTTCGGATTGATCCGGGTGTTTTGAGAGCTTGTGGCGGCACGGCTAAACAGCTTGGTGGAAAAGTCCGCATGGGCCATGCCAGCTTCCCTCAGGGGCTGAAGCCCAACACTCATTTTGTTGCATTGGCGGCCTGGCTGAAGCCATGCCCTTGTTACAAAACAGCGCTTGTGCGGCACGGCTAAACAGCTTGGTGGAAAAGTTCGTATGGGCCATTCCAGCTTCCCTCAGGGGCTGAAGCCCAACACTCATTTCGTTGCATTGGCGGCCTGGCTGAAGCCATGCCCTTGTTACAAAACAGCGCTTGTGCGGCACGGCTAAACAGCTTGGTGGAAAAGTTCGTATGGGCCATGCCAGCTTCCCTCAGGGGCTGAAGCCCCACACTCATTTCGTTGCATTGGCGGCCTGGCTGAAGCCATGCCCTTGTTACAAAACAGCGCTTGTGCGGCACGGCTAAACAGCTTGGTGGAAAAGTTCGTATGGGCCATGCCAGCTTCCCTCAGGGGCTGAAGCCCAACACTCATTTCGTTGCATTGGCGGCCTGGCTGAAGCCATGCCCTTGTTACAAAACAGCGCTTGTGCGGTACGGCTAAACAGCTTGGTGAAAGAGTCCGTAAGGGCCATGCCAGCTTCCCTCAGGGGCTGAAGCCCAACACTCATTTCGTTGCATTGGCGGCCTGGCTGAAGCCATGCCCTTGTTACAAAACAGCGCTTGTGCGGCACGGCTAGAAGCCGTGCCCTTTCAAAGCGCCGCTGCCCTTGTTACAAAACAGCGAGTTCGTTGCGTTTTTCGACCGAGCTGTAATGGCGTGCGCTTTCAAATCCGCAATTGTGCATGCTGCTAGCGCCGCTGCGGGACGGACTGGATGATATTCCTCAGGGGCTGAAGCCCAACACTCATTTTGTTGCATTGGCGGCCTGGCTGAAGCCATGCCCTTGTTACAAAACAGCGCTTGTGCGGCACCGAAGCTGTTAAAGAGCCGTGCCCTGTTACAAAGCAGCCGACTCGCTGCGTTTAAACGGAGCTGTACTGGATGCGATTTCAATCCTCAGGGGCGGAAGCTCGGCCTTTTGAGAGCTTGTGGCGGCACGGCTAAACAGCTTGGTGAAAGAGTCCGTAAGGGCCATGCCAGCTTCCCTCAGGGGCTGAAGCCCAACACTCATTTCGTTGCATTGGCGGCCTGGCTGAAGCCATGCCCTTGTTACAAAACAGCGAGTTGTTGAGTTTTCACCAAGCTGTTGAAGAGTCGTGCCCTGAAACAAAACCGATGAACTGCAGGTCCCTCCACTTCGGTCGGGATGACAGCCTTCTTTTGCGATTGTTGTCGAATGACCACTTATGCGGGAATTTCGCAATGCATCTCTCAGGGGCTGAAGCCCGGCATTCTGAGAGAGCCTGTGGCGGCACGGCTAAAGCCGTGCCCTTTCAAATCCGCAATCATGAATGCTGTTATGCGCCGCTGCGGAGCTGGATAATGCTGCGACGGTCGTGCGCTCAAATTCGCAATTATCGATGCTGTTATGCGCCGCTGCGGAGCTGGATAATGCTGCGACGGTCGTGCGCTCTCAAATTCGCAATTATGGATGCTGTTATGCGCCGCTGCGGAACTGGATGATGCGGCGACGGTCGCGTTTGGAGGGACGGCGGTCGGGGAGCGGAGCGTATTCCTGCATGGCTTTGCGCTCGGCGGCTTCGCGCTTACGTTTTTCCTGGCTGGCTTCGGTTTCGCGGTAGAGGGTTTGAGCCACTGCTGCGGGGCCGCGGATCTCGCTCAGTTGTAAAACTTCGATGTGGAACTCGCCGCCTTCGTTTTTAATGCGCAGCATGTCGCCGACACGGACATCGCGCGCCGGCTTGGCTTCAATTTCTCCGGAATGGATACGACCCAGATCGCAGGCCTTGGAGGCGAGGGCGCGGGTCTTGAAGAAGCGGGCCGCCCAGAGCCACTTGTCGATACGAACGGAGTTTGGGTTTTGCTGGGGGGGCACGGGATCTCACGGGAAACGCGTCAGGATGCTGTGTCTGAAATTCTCCAGATATAGAGGAATTCCGCGTCGCTTGATGTCGCTACTTCGATGCCTCTCTGACGGGTCGCGCGATTTAGAGCGGAACGTATGTTTTCCTTGGTGTCTGGCAACGCCTCCAGAGGAATCCGCAGCGCTCGATCGGCTTCCAACTGCTCAATGTCGCTGAGAAGCTGGGTGACGATTTGCTTGTGTTTGCCGTCTCTGCCTTTGGGGACGTCGATTTGCTTGATCGACTGGTATTTCATTGGAGGAGTGTCGGAATTCGCATTAGTTCCCATCTAAAAATTCCTCGCGGTTCTCTCCTCACCTTTCGGGAGACGTGCTCTTAACGTACGGCTAAACCACCGTAAAAGTATCCTAATATTAAACATGTGTTGAAGGTCAAGGTCTTATAGGGAAAAGATAGGGTAGAAGTTCGCATATCGCAGAACGTCTATAGATGGTGTAGCGGTGTCATATAACTCACGATTTTATAAGCATTTACGTCGTAATATCAAAGAGGTAGCCCGTACACAACAAAAGCTGCTAGGGTTAATTTCAGAGGTGAAAAACAAGTGAGCAAGAACAAGAATTTCCCCACTGTTCCGCTCAAGGACGTCCCGGCACAAATCGAGGAGCATAAGGCTGGAGGGCATCGGCCTGTAGTGCTTGTTGTGGACGACGAGAGCGTGATTGCCGATACGCTGGCTGAGATTCTTTCGCGGAGCGGCTACAACGCAATTGCAGAGTACGACGCGGACAGTGCGCTGGAGACGGCCCTGCTTACTCCGCCGGAGATGCTGATCACAGACGTGGTCTTGCCGGGTATGACCGGCATTGAACTGGCCATCACGGTGCGACGCATTTTTCCTGATTGCAAGATCATTCTGTTCTCAGGTCAGGCTTCGACGGCGGATCTGCTGGCCAGCGCGCGCGCGGACGGGCATCAATTTACGCTGCTGAACAAGCCGCTTCATCCTCAGGATCTTTTGCAGAGGGTGTCTGAGGGTTTGAAACCGCCAAAGCAGGTTCACGTTTAATTAGAGACAGTTTTAGAGTGATCGTTCAGGGTGAAAATAGATGGGCGCCTTCGAGGCGCCCATTCTTGTTTAGGTGGAGAGGACTGCGCGGTAGCGCACTTTATTTTTCTTAACTTTTTCGATGGCATCATTCGCCTTGGCCATCGGGAAGGCCTCGGTGGTGGCTTTGACGTTGTGGCGTGCAGCGACGTCGAGCATTTCGCGGATTTTTTGCGGACTGCCGATCGGGCTGCCGGTCACGGTGCGAATTCCACTGATGAGCGGAAATGCCTGCAACGACACCGGGGAGGGCGGCACGCCGACGAAGCACAAGGTTCCGGTGGGACGCAGAGCCTGAATGTAGACATTCCAGTCCTGATCAGCGTTGGCCGTATTCAGGATGAAGTCGAGCGAGCCGGCTACTTCTTTCATCGACTTCGATTCGCGCGAATGCACGAAGTGATGGGCGCCAAGAGCGCGGGCTTCTTCTTCCTTGCCTGTCGAGGTGGAGAAGGCGATGACTTCTGCGCCGAAGACACGGGCAAACTGAATGGCGATGTGCCCGAGACCGCCGATCCCGACGATGCCAACCCGTGAAGATGGATTGATGCCATGGTCGCGCAGTGGACTGTAGACGGTGATGCCGCCGCAGAGCAGAGGAGCTGCCTGTTCGCTGGGCAGAGCGTCGGGAATGCGCACGACGAAGCGGGCGTTGGCGCGCACGCTGTTGGCGTATCCGCCGTTGCGATGCACGCAGGTGGCTTCCAGGGAGGCGCAGAGATTCTCAAGTCCGCGACTGCACCACTCGCATTCTCCGCAGGAGTTGGACTGCCAACCGAGGCCGACGCGCTGTCCAAGCTTGAGGGAGCGAACCTGGGAACCGATTGCGGTAATGGTTCCGATTATTTCGTGACCGGGGATGAATGGGTATTGGCTGATGCCCCAGTCGTTGGAAATGAGATGAAGGTCGCTATGACAGATGCCGCAGTGGGTAATGCCGATTTCGACTTCCTGCAAGCCCAGTTCCCCTGGGTCATAGCGAAAAGGCAAAAGCTCGGCGCCCGCTGCGTGAGCTGCTAGTCCTTGAATTAGGGCCATGGTCGTTCCGCAGTCCTCGCTGGGGGGTCGCAAAAAAGGGTCGGATTTCTGAGCATACGCGTGCGACAGATTTGCGTAAGCGCTACAGGTTAAGTCTTAGTCTAAACCGCCGCCCGACTCGATGTGCAGATTGAGGATTTGGAATCCGCTGAGCACGCCGCCCGCAGGTGCTTCGCCGGCGACCACGGCGGACTCGCCGTTGAGGGTGACATCCTTGGCGGCGCGGAGGGGCTCAAAGGCATTGGCCATCGACAATGGCAACGCGGAGAGAGTTTGTCCGTTGACGCCGGCTTGCGCGTCGGGCAGCAGAAGGCTGACGAAGATGCGATCGGCGGAGTGCTGGCTTTGCGCCTGCGGCCAGCGCGGTATCGAGGTCAACGGTGCGGGTGGAGATGCGCGGCTGGTTCAATGCGCGATCGAGGGTGCCGGCATCGGAGACGAGCAAGCGAAGGGTTCCGGTGCCAAGGCCCGGAGGCAGCTTGATGGGGATGCGAATGTTGCGTTCCGCCTGCTGCCAGGGACGCACGGTGGCTTCGACGACAACGGTGTCGCCGGCGTGAACGATGTTGCCGGAGTCGATGCGGGCGGTTTCGAGTTCGACCTGCGCACGGCGCGGAATGGAGTCCACGTCGAGGTCGATGGCCTTGATCGCTCCCTGGCGTGCGCCGTTGGCGTAGAGCTCGGCAAAGCTCTGATCGGTCTGTATGGCGGCGGATAGCTGAGCCGATATCTGATCACCGGCGGGTGCCCAGATGTCGAGGGGGGATGCGGGATAGCCTTCGATGTTGACGCTGCCGGTGACGTGATAACTGGTTTCGGCGCTGCTCTGGTTGTTTTCGAGCAGGGCATCGTAGAGCGAGACGAGAACGGCCTGGGGGGTGAGCGAAGGCAGATCAACGACCTCGATGTTCAGCTTGCGGTCGGGTCCCTCGCCATGAACTGTGATGTGTACAGGGATCATGCGGGGCTTGGCACGGAGCACGCCGCGGATGGCGGAGTTGCGATCCTCGGTGAAGGTGCCTATGGGGTCGCCGGTGTTGATGATCTTGAACGCGTTGAGCGGCGAGGCCAGAGTCTCGACGACCTCCGCGGTGGTCATGGGAAGCGAGACGGTTCCTGCCTGGAGGATGGGATGGCCGCAGGCCAGGAGCTGGGTGGGATCGACGTAGGTGACGGTGCAGGTGGCGGAGACTTCAAGGTCACCGCGAACGAGCTGGGCGCTGACCGCGGAACCGGGAACAACGCCAGCGATGGCCGAATCGGAAATAGCTCCGAAGGAGCCGTCGGCGCCGGACTTGGATGATCCGCTGCCGCCGCCCGCCGCGACGATGTCGAGCCCGGTGCCGGCCATTTCCTTTTGCCACAGGCGGATGGCTTCAGGACGAAAACCGCTCATGACGAGAGGAGTTTCCATGGCCTGGAACTCCATGCCTATCGACGAAGAGCCATTTTCCTTTGGCGTGGATGGCAATGACGCTGGTGCGGAAGCCCACTGGGTGCTGACGGGCAAATCCTTGACTTCGAGCATTTGCTCAATGGGAGTTATGCCGGCGATGGGATCCTTGGCAAACTGGCCGATGCGGTAGGAGAGCGAGCCAAGGAGCTTGTTGCCGATGTAGACGGGACTGCCGCTCATTCCGGCCACGACTCCGGTGTATTCAGGCTTGGAGCCATGGAGCTGGGCGAGGATCATGTCCTGCCCGGGGCCGCGCGCACCGCGCAGCACGCCAAGGATTTCGACCTGCATGGGTTCGGGCCTGGTGCCGGTAAAGACTGTCCATGCGGTGGCCATTTGACCGCGGTGCAACTGGCTGACGGGGTAGAATCCGCCGCCGGAAGGTGGGGGCGAAGTGGGCGCAGGGGACTCTTGTGCCCGGAGGAACGTTGACAGGGCCGCAGCGAGGAGGGCTGCGGCGACCATACGGGCCGAGTTTCGGGCAATCGTTCGGATCGGCATAGGGATTGCCTTATGGCAGGGTTTCACGTCTATAAGATTAAACCGGTGCGGCGATGGACCGTTAGGCCCCTGTTTGATTTCGTATGCCATCCCGCTAAGGTTTTGACGCCCAGATGTGAAGGTGGTTTCAATGGATGTGCTGCTTTGCTTGCCGATTCCTTCTGGCAGTCCCTATGCTGTGAACACCGAGGCCATTATGCCAACCAGTTACCCGTTCAATTTGCGCCGTTCATCGTTTTGCTTCGTTTCTCCTGCTAGCAGCTTTGGCGCTGGCGCCACTGGCGAAGGCGCAGAGCACGCCTCCGGCACAGCAGACCCCGCCAGCGCAACAGACCCCGCCGTCGCAGCAGCCGGACCAGGCATCGCCGGATTCGGGCGGCCCGGGTGGGGATACCGGCCCGGTTGCGTTGCCTAAGAAGAAGGACAAGCCCGATGAGGCGCCGGTGCCCGCCGCGCCGGCTGAGCCGAAGTTCAAGAATCCTGAGGGGGCGGGGGATTATTCTCTGCGCGTCGATGTGCCCGAGGTGACGGTTGACGTGGGCGTGCTGCTGGAAAAGACGGGGCAGTTTGTTCCCGGTCTGAAGCCTGCGAATTTCAAGGTGTATGAAAACGGCGTGGAACAGAAAGTGACGGGGTTCAAGCGCGTTGAGGCGCCGATCACTGCACTGATGCTGTGCGAATTTGCGAACAGCAACTTCACCTACAGCTTTCTCTATGACATGCGGAACGCGGCCTGGTCTTTCGCGCAGCAGTTGCGGCCCCAGGATTATGTTGCGCTGATGACGTTCGATATGCGAACGACGATATGGCTGGATTTCACGCAAGACAAGCGGCAGCTTTTGAATGCGATTCAGTCGCTGGTGATTCCGGGATTCTCGGAGCGGAACCTTTTCGACGCGTTGTATGAGGCCGAAGATCGGCTGAGCCGCATCGAGGGGCACAAGTACATCATCCTGATTGCATCAGGGCGCGATACGTTCTCGAAGCTTACGCTGGACAAGATCTACCAGAAGGTGAAGACGACGCCGGATATCACGATCTTCGCGATTTCAACGGGTGGGGCAATGCGGGCCATGACCGAGGGCGGTCCGGGGATGAACTCGCAAATGCGCGATATTGACTACCTGCAAGCCGATAACGAGATGAAGACCTTTGCCAAGATGACCGGAGGGATGTGGTTCAGCCCGCGGTTTGTGGGCGAGATGCCTGACATCTTTGCGGACATCAACAAGGCGATCCGCTCGAAATATGAGCTGATATATCACCCCAGCGATACCAAGCAGGATGGCACCTATCGCAAACTGCGCGTTGAACTGGTAGATGACGAAGGAAAACCGTTGCGCTTTCAGGATGAGAAGCACAAGCAGTTGAAATACGAGATCATTGCACGCGACGGTTATCGGGCGAAACAGGAAGTGGAGTAGGCATCTCACGAAAGGAAGCAAGCGGCAGACGAACGGCCGCCGCTTGCTTTTTGAAAGGAGATGGGCAACTGCGTTGTAGCAACTACACTTTTATTTGAACTGGTTGAAGATGTCGTTGATGTAGTAGCCGATGACGAAAAGCGTGGCAACGGCGGCTACGATCTCAGAAACCTTGATCAAGGGTTGAACTTTTGCGACTTTCTCGACGATGGCCTGCTGCGCAGTACGCTCATGGCTGAAGGAATCGCCAAGGAAGATCTGATCTTCCTCGTCCTTCGCGAGCCTAGAGCGATACAAGAACATAATTGCCATCACGATGATGGTGAATCCCCAGACGGACCACATAACGGGAACGAAAGGCATAACGTTTCCTCCAGCCTGAATTCTCCGAGTCTTCAGCGCGATCGAATGGTTTGCATCGCGCGCCAGGACCTCAGTGGGCTCTACGGCTGAAAGCATAGCCCCGGACGAGATCTGAATCCCGTGACACGAATCACAGGTAATTTGGGCAGCATCTGGGGGACTCGAAAGGTGAATTTGTTGAGAGTAAAGCGATTAGGAGCCGGATCGGTTTGGGGATATTCGCGACTTTCGGCTCTCCAGTAGCATCCAATGGGATGAACAGACGAATGGGCCTTGTATCGCTCCTTGCGGGGCAGTACAGTACCATTTAAGGAAGACCTCTAGAGGACTGGGAGAAACCATGGCGACTACAACCACTGCACCGGCAACAACAACACCAGAGACCGAGAAAAAGGCACCTCTTATCCTGACACCGCAGGCGATCGCCAAGGTGCGCGAGATTATGGCTACCCAGGATCCGCTTCCTGCGGGTCTTCGGATTGGCGTTGTGGGCGGCGGATGTTCCGGCTTCCAGTATTCAATGGCTTTCGAGAACCAGGCTGGAATGATGGACAAGGTGTTCAAGTTTGATGATCTGAGCGTTTATGTCGATGCCACTTCGCTGATGTACCTGAACGGGTGCATCGTGGACTATGTCGAGACGCTTGAGGCCGCCGGCTTCAAGTTTGAGAATCCCCAGGTAAAGTCGACCTGTGGTTGTGGATCTTCGTTCAGCGTGTAAGAACAGGGAATAATGAGTAGGGAGTAACGAACAGTAGAAAGCCCGTCCTCTGGACGGGCTTTCCTGCGTCTGGAAGCTTATGGCGTTCTATTGCTGCGGAGTAGTGGGGGTCGTTGGAGTCGGAGTTGTGGGTGTGATGGCGGTCGGACCGCCGATGGGAGTAGTGGTGCTGCCAGCGGGCTGACCGATTGCGCCAGTGTTGCCTCCGCCCATCGTCTGCTGATCCATCTGGGGACTGTAAAGGAACTCCCACTCGTTGTAGTGGTTTTTCTTTTTGTAAACGAGGATGGATTGCTTGGGACTTTGCGGCGAGAATCCGATGATGCCGCCTCCGCCGAAGGTCTGACCGGTTCCGGTGGGATTGTTGGATGAGCCGAATGTAGACCCGGTCGACGTTCCGATTCCGCCTGCAGGGGTTCCGGTGGTTCCGGTTCCGGGAGTAGGGTTGCCGTTGGCGTCGGCGCCACCGGCTGTCGCTGCTCCTGAGTTGCTGGTGGAGTTGTTGCCGAAGAGTCCGCCGCCTGCGGAGGAACCCGGGCTGCCAATACCTCCGCTCGCACCATTGAGGCCGGTATTGCCTCCGCCGGGGCCTATGCCCGCACCGTTGGCGGCTGCGAGGGGCTGGCCGAAGAATCCCATAGCCTGGGGCGTCTTGTTTTGACCAAAGAGAACGGGCTTCCACTCTTCCTTGCCGGTGGTCGGGTCGATGTATTTCTTGCGAAGGAAGCGGATGTTATTGGTTTTGACCAGCGCGTCGATGTTGGGCGGGTAGGAGTTGAATTTCTTGTAATAGAGCTGGACGGCGCGAATGTACTGCTTGCCGCGCTGCATGGTTTCTACTTCGCGATCGCGCTGGATGCTGGCACGGACGCGGGGGACGGCGATGGAGAGCGAGAGGATGAGAATGGCCATCATGAAGATGACGGCAACGAGGATGTAGCCTTCTTCGGAAGGGCGTTTACGATTTGAAGACAGTTGTTCCATTTCGAGCGATTGTTTTTAATCCCTCAGGGGCTAAAGCCCCGCTTACCCTATTGCCTTTTCGGCACGGCTAAAGCCGTGCCCTTTCAAAACTGTCGTGTCTGATGTTGTCCAGCGCTGCTAAAGCCGTGCCTTTTCAAAACGATGTCAAACCCTTTCGGCAAAGCTGACGCCGTGCCCTTTAAAACAATCGTGTCAAACGCTTTTCGGCAACGCTAAAGCCGTGCCGTTTCACAAATGATGTGCCATTTCGTTCAACTCGCTTCGATTTTCCTAATTCGCCGACAGGGGTACGGTCTGGGTGTTGTTGTAGCCTAGGTCGATGATTTGCACGGAACCGGGCATGATGGTGAGCACCTTATAGCGGTGGTCGACCACGTCTCCGGTACGTGCCATAAAGATGTCGTCGCCGCGCACGAGGAAGGCGCGCATGGATTTGTCGGAGCTCTGCGAATAGCCGAAGTATTTCAGGTCGATTGCGGGCGGACGCGGAATCTCGGGGACGGTGACGGTCGCGACGGACGGTCCAGGCCGCGGGCCGGTCAGCGGCTTGGGAATTGCTACCGGTGCGGACTCGGCAGAAAAGATGTTGCGGCCGGTGCCGGCGTAGACGACGTCTTCACTCTGGGCCAACTTGTCGAAGTGCAGTGCGGGGTCGATGTTGTTGCTGGCGACGTGCTGAGCCTGCGGTCCTCCGGCATTGGTTTGCGGGGGTCTACCGTTGGTGGTGCGACGCGCTGTCGTGGCAGCGGTGTTGGGCCGGACCGGCGCTGGCGCAGTGGGCGTCGAGGAGCCGAAGTAATTCGATAGTTCATATCCGCCGACGGCGAGAATGACGACTGCCAGAGCAATCACGATATAAACCTGGCGCTTGTTTTCCGTTCCAAGAGGGATCGCCATGTTACTCGCCCTCCTGTGCTGCCGGAGCCGTTGCAGAAGGTGTATCGGGGGGCGTGGGCGGCAACCAGCCCGGCACGTCCGAGGGGCGCAGCCAGGTGGAGACGCGGAGACGCAGGCTGACCAATCCGCCTTGCTGGCCGGTGAACGCCATGGAGCGAATCAGGAAGAACGTCTTATCGCGTTCGAGGCCGTTTACGAAGTGCATGATCTGCTGGTACTGACCGCTGATGGATGAGTCGAGCGAGATCTCGGTAAGGTCGCCCGTTGTCGCTCCCTGGGTGTACTGCATGCGGGAGAGTTGCACGCCCGACTTGACGGCCAGATCGCCGACCTGAACAGCGATGGAGGAGTAGTTGGCGGGGATGCGTTTGGCGTAGAAGTCCTGGATTTGCTCGCGCGAGTCTTTCACTCGTTGTTCAAGCCCGCGTAATGGGGCTGTTTGCACTTCGAGCGTCTTGAGTTCGATCTGCTTATTGACCAGGGCGTCGTTCGAACTGGAATCGGTTGCCGACCAATCGAGCCCAAGGCGGATGGCGAGGACGGCCACGATAAGGATCAGGACGGCGAGCCCAACGTAATGCCAGGTGAGGGGAGAAGCCAGCCGCTCGCGCGTTGTCACGGGGTTGGGGCTCATCGCGGCACTCCTCTGTAGGGTTGAGCCGGGGCGTGGGGCCTGGGCATGCCGGTGTAGGGCGATCGACCAGGGGCGCCGCCCTTCTGGGGCTCGGTATTGTCATCGCCCTTCGCGCCAGCTTTGGCCTTTTCGCGGGCGAGTTTGCGCTCCTCCGGAGTGCCGGGGGTGTAGTCCGCGAGCATATCGAAGTTGACGCGGTTCGAATTGCTGACGGGTTCAGCGCGCTGGTTCGGTCCTTCTTCAGACGCGGTGGTTTCGTTGACGATGCGGGGCAGGAGGAAGTGGCGGGAGTGCTCGAGATTCTGCACCAGTTCAACATCGCGATTGCGAGGTCCGACGACGCGAAGATGGACGGTAATCTGACCGTTTTTAACACTCGGTTCCAAAGTTGTGACCTGCACGCCGGCGGGCAGAACTGTTTCCAGGTCTTCCATGGCGAGGGTCCAGGAGAAAGCCTTTTCGTCGAAGAGCTGATTGAGGCTCTCGGATTGCTGGAGGGTGCGCGCATTGTCAGGCTGCTGCATCATGGCCTGGTACTGCTGGCGCTCGTGGGTCAGGGCGGAGATGTTTCCATCGAGCGAATGGGCGCGGGCCCTGGCGGCTTCAGCTTTGTCGTGCAGGAAATGCAAGCCCAGCCCCAAGGTGACGGCAAGCAGCGCCAACGCACCCATGGCAATGCGCAGGTTCTTGAGCGCCGGTGCGACATCGGCGAATGGCCGTGAGGCTAGATTGATAGCTACGCGCAAGCTATACCGCTCCTGCCAAGGCGCCGGCAAGGCCGGCGGTGCTTAGATTGGACATGTTTGTCAAAAGGCCGCTGGAAGGCCGTGCAGTCAGGTCGATGATCTTCAGCTCTGAAGGGCCAAACCAGTGCTCAAACTCCGAGGCGGTTCCGTTTCCTGCGAAGTACAGTTCCTTGGGTAAAACCGAGACCTTGTCTTCATAATATGCCGCTGCGACGGCCACGCTGCGCTGGACTTCAAGCAGGCGTTGCTGGGGATCGTCGGGCAGGTCGATGGTGCGGTAGAGGAGCAGATCGTCGCCGCGGGTGATCGAGGTAGTGATGGCAACCTTGCTGAGACAGGCCGCGAGCGTAGGCTCAGAGGACTCCAGCGTGGCGAGGGCGGCGAGCGCCGAGGGCATGACCGCTCCGGGTTCATAGCCAGCGCCGCGAACGACGGACTCGTACTCCTCGAGGATGTTGCTTGGCAGGATGGCCACCAGAACGCGCGCTTCAGTCTTGCTCTGGGTAAGGATCTGGTAGCTCAGACCGGCGTGTTCCACTTCGAAGGGAACCATCTTGCGAAGTCTGAAGCGGAGGACCGGAATAGCTTCGCTGGCGCGAACGGGAATGGAATCGAAATCGAGCACGAAGACGCGAACGGCTGTATCGGGAATGACTACGGTGACGAAACGGCCGCGCGCCGAAACGCTGGCAAGAGCGTTGCGGATGGCCAGGGAAACGGCTTCCGGCGAGCTCATGTTCAATTCGCTGATGCCGGGGACAAGTACACCCGGGCGCAATGGCTCAAAGGCAAAGACCGGCGGCTCATTCTTGGCGGGCAGAGCTGCCGCCAACACACCTTCGGGCGTGAGCTCGATGGCCGCGGGCGGGCGGCCTCCGTATTGTGCGGCTGCACTCGATCTGCTGAGAATGGAACTCACTATCGCGATGCCTCGATGAAGGTAACTTTATTGATCTCCTTGAGCGTCGTCAGACCGCGGCGAACACGATCAAGGGCCGATTCACGAAGGAAGCTCATGCCTTCGCGCTGGGCCAGCTTGCGAATCTCTGAAGTCGGCTTCTTCTCAAGGATCAACTCACGGATGGGGTCGGTCAAGTCTAAAAGCTCATGGATCGCGGTACGTCCGCGATACCCAGTGCCTCCGCACTCGATGCAACCGACGCCTTCGCGGAAGCCGAACCCGCGCCATTCGGCGGGATTCATGCCGCTGGCGATGAGCACTTCGTCGGGGACAGAGACGGTTCGAACGCAGTGTTCGCACACGGTGCGGACCAGCCGCTGAGCCAGGATGCAATTGAGCGCAGAGACGAAGTTATAGGCTTCGACGCCCATGTTGAGGAAGCGGCCGAGCACGTCGACGACGTTGTTGGCGTGGACGGTGGTGAAGACGAGGTGTCCGGTGAGGGCGGAGTTAATGGCGATTTGCGCGGTTTCCTGGTCACGGATTTCGCCGACGAGGATCTTGTCGGGGTCGTGGCGGAGGATGGAGCGGAGACCGCGGGCGAAGGTGAGGCCCTTTTTTTCGTTCACCGGAATCTGGGTGATGCCACGGATCTGGTATTCGACCGGATCCTCGATGGTGATGATCTTGTCTTCGTCGCTCTTGATTTCGTTGAGCGCGGCGTAGAGGGTGGTGGTTTTGCCGGAGCCGGTGGGTCCGGTGACGAGCACCATGCCGTAGGGCTCGCGAATGTAGCGGCGGAAGCGGCGGAGATCTTCCTCAGCGAAGCCGACTACGTCGAGGGTGAGATGGCGGAATTTTTCGCTCATCGACTCTTTGTCGAGTACGCGGAGGACGGCATTTTCGCCATGCACGGTGGGCATGATGGAAACGCGGAAGTCGATGAGGCGGCCCTTATAACGAACGCGGAAGCGGCCGTCCTGCGGTACGCGGCGCTCGGCGATGTCGAGCTCGCTCATGATCTTGATGCGGCTCAGAATGGTAGTGTGATGCTCGCGGGCGATGGGCGCCATGGCTTCCTGAAGGACGCCGTCGATGCGGTACTTGACGTGAAGCGAATCGTCGTAGGTTTCGATGTGGATGTCGGAAGCGCGGCGCTCGAGTGCAGTGAAGATGGTGGTGTCGACCAGGCGGATGATGGGACTGATGTCCTCATCGCTGGTCAGCTTCTCGATGGAGATGTTCTCTTCGCTGTTTTCGTCGCCGGTGAGAACGTCGAAGGTGAGGCCTTCGCTGGCTTCGTCGAGGACGCGCTGGGACTGTTCGGTTTTCTTGAGCAGATCGGTAATCTGCGAGAGGGTGGCGACGCGCGCGATGATGCGATGGCCCAGGAGGCCCGCGATTTCGTCGAGCACCATGAGGCGCGAGGGATCGCTGACGGCGATGACGAGCACGTCGGCCTGCTGCTCGATGGGCACGAAGTTATAGCGGAACATCAGTTCCACGGGCACGGTGCGGAGCAGGTCGTGCTGGATCTTGAAGTTTTTGAGATCAACGAATTCGGCGCGATAGCGCGCTGCCAGGGCCTCTGCCTGGGCACGCTCATCAAGGCCGCTTACCATCGGCCCTGTCGGCACCGCGATTGTAGTGTCAGCCATATATAGGATTAACCCTGTCCTCCACCAGCTACCGATCCCAACGAGAAGATCGGCAGATAAAGCGAGATAAGAATAAAGACTACGACGATGCCCATCACGATTAGGATTGCAGGCTCAATTAATGAAAGTGCTGCGGTCAGTGCGGTTGCTACATCCTCTTCAAAGAATTCCGCGACGGAGTTGAGCATTTGCGGAAGGGCGCCGGTTTGTTCGCCGACGGAGATCATTTCCGTTGCGAGGCTGGGGAAGACGCCGGTATTGCTGAGCGAGTCGGCAAGATTCTTGCCTTCGCGGACAGAGACGATGCCGGTGCTCACAGCCTTTGAGACTCTCCGCGAGGAGATGGAGCGCGCTGCGGTTTCGAGCGATGGAACCAGCGGCAGGCCACCGGTAAGAAGAGTGGAAAGCGTGCGGGAGAAAAGGGCGACTTGATACTTCAACCAGATTTTTCCGAAGATGGGCATTTTGACACGCACGGCATCCACGGTGTCGCGACCTTTTTCAGTAAGGGAGAATCGCCACAGCACGATGCCTAGAACGATTGCGGTCAGCGCGATCCAGAGGATATTGTGCTGGGTCCACTTGCCAAAACTTAGAAGCCCGAGTGTCATGGCGGGCAGCTTTGATCCCATCTGGTCGTAGAGCTCGGCAAACTGCGGAATGACGACCGTGAACATGAAGACGAGCAGGGCGCTGACAATCGTGAGCAAGAGACCGGGATAGATGAGCGAGGCGGTGAGCTTTTTGCGGAAGGTGAGGGAGACGCGCTGGAATCCGATGTAGCGTTCGAGCACTTCCTGAAGGTTTCCGGAGCGTTCACCGGCCAGCAGAGTGGTGGTGTACATGATGGGTACGCCGGTCTGCGCTTCGAAGGCGCTGGAAAGCGACTCACCGGTTTTTACGCGGTTGGCGACGTCATCTAACTGGGTCTGGAAATAGGCGCTCTTCTGGATCTTGGTAAGCATCTGCAGCGAGCCGAGAATGGGAAGGCCAGCGCGGATAAGAGTAAGAAACTGCTGATTGAAGATGAGGAAAGGTTCGAGCTTGACCTTGCGACGCGAAACTCCGCCGAGGCCCGAACGCGCCTTCACGGAGAAGACGTGATAGCCGGCGTGGGAAAAGCGCGCACGCAGCTCGTCGGCGGTGGAGGCGGTCTGGACCTGCTCCATTACGCGACCACGTTCATCAGCTAACTTGATTACGAACTCTGCCATAGGTCAGGTTGCCGGCCCTCGCCCCGGGGATGCCGGCCTTCCGGTTCGCTTTCCTGTTCAAGGGTAACAGTTTCGCTCATAGGATAGACGCAGATTCAGGCAGAAGCGTTCGCCGACTGTCATTGACTGTATGCTGACAGCTGCCGCTGAAGGTACTTAAGTTCGAATTGGGGTTAACCGGCGTCTTTTCCGAGGGGTATGCTGGACAAGAGTCAGGCCATCCCCCATGGACCAAACGACGAGATGGATGAAATCGGGCGGCGAAGGGTTCCCCCCGTCGTCGGATAGCGAGCCCGGCAACTGGCTGGGTTTGAGCCCCCAGCCGGCGGCGCTGGCGGTAATCATTTTGCTTGGGCTGGTGGCTACGGCAGCATATTTTGCCGGTGTGCCTGCCTATCTTAATCGGGCCGCGGCACCGGCTCCTTATCCGCATGAACTTGCCAAAGTCACCTTTGCGGTTGGCGGAGACGTGATTCCGCATGAGCCGGTCAGGGCGGCGGCCGAGGCTGCGGGAGGAGGCCCTGACGGTTGGGGATCGCTGCTGGGGGATGTGAACGACGTTTTCGAGGGTGTCGATTTCGGGTTTGTGAACATGGAGACGCCGGTGGCTCCCGCGCACTCGAAGGGCTCGAAGCCGTTTATGTTTGACGCGCCGGTGGCGTTGCCCCAGGCGCTAAAAGACAACGGGATCAAGATTGTCTCGTTTGCGAATAACCACGTGATGGACCAGGGGTGGGCAGGATTCGCGGAGACGCGGGAACACCTGCGCGAGATCGGCTTGCAGTTTGTTGGTTCGGGCGACACGGCGGCGCAAACCTGGCAGCCGCTGGTGGTGGAGGCTAACGGGATCAAAGTCGGCTGGCTGGGGATGACTCGCTGGCTGAATGGGAACCGCAACCCCGACAAGGACGACCAGCCGCATGTGAATTTCTTTCCTTATCCGGGAGAGGCGGGCGGCGCTCCGGGAGCAGACGAGGCGCGCGTGCTGGAGGCAGTGAAGGCGGCAAAGGCGCAATGCGATTTGCTGGTGATTTCAATTCACTGGGGAACAGAGTATGCGCCGGCACCGCGACCTGAAGACGTGGATATGGCGCACAAGATGCTGAATGCGGGAGCGTCGGTGATTGTGGGGCATCATCCGCATGTGCTGCAGCCGATCGAGACGTACGCAACGGCGGACGGGCGCATGACGGTGATTTTTTATTCGCTGGGGAATTTTCTGTCGAACCAGTCGCGGAATTACGTGGATGGACTGATGCCGGACAAGGACGGCGATCCGCGCGACTCGATGATTGGACTGTTTTCAGTTGTGAGGAACGACTTTGGTCCCGGCGGAGTGCGCGTTGAGGTGCAGCACGTGGGCATGATGCCGGCATGGGGTGAGAACAATCGCAATGCGCTGGCGGCGGGGAAGGCGAAGACGCCGAAAATTCACCCGGTGCTGATCGATCGCGAGATTGCCGAAGGCGCAGGCTAAGCTCGATGAACTGAATAAGGCTGCACAGGACGGTGGGCAATTGAGTGCGGAGCAGAAGCAGGATTTTGTCGAGGCTACGAAGCAACTGAAGTTGCTGACGGACCGACGGGAGAAGATACTGGCGCGCACGGGCGATGAGTATGTTATTGAGCCGCCGAAGGTGGTTGCGAAGCCGTAGGATGACACTGCTTGCGATGTGTTGAGTCGCATCGCGAGTAAAGCCAAAAAGCAACAGCAGATTCTTCACTCCCCACCCCCGAACCTACCCCAAAGAGCGGAATTGCTCTTTGGGGCCCCTGGTACGTTCGGGGCCCCGTTCGCTCAGAATGACACTGCGGCTAATTGTGAGTTTCAATGTCAATCCAGCAGAGGCCGAGAATGCTGCGGGAATAGCAACAGCAGATTCTTCGCTCACCACCCCCGAACCTACCCCAAAGAGCAGAATGCTCTTTGGGGCCCCGGTACGTTCGGGGCCCCGTTCGCTCAGAATGACACTGCGGCTAATTGTGAGTTTCAATGTCAATCCAGCAAAGGCCGAGAAAGCTGCGGGAATAGCAACAGCAGATTCTTCGTTCACCACCCCCGAACCTACCCCAAAGAGCGGAATGCTCTTTGGGGCCCCTGGTACGTTCGGGGACCCGTTCGCTCAGAATGACACTGCGGCTAATTGTGAGTTTCAATGTCAATCCAGCAGAGGCCGAGAATGCTGCGGGAATAGCAACAGCAGATTCTTCGCTCACCACCCCCGAACCTACCCCAAAGAGCGGAATGCTCTTAGGGGCCCCTGGTACGTTCGGGGCCCCGTTCGCTCAGAATGACACTGCGGCTAATTGTGAGTTTCAATGTCAATCCAGCAGAGGCTGAGAATGCTGCGGGAATAGCAACAGCAGATTCTTCGTTCACCACCCCCGAACCTACCCCAAAGAGCGGAATGCTCTTTGGGGCCCCTGGTACGTTCGGGGCCCCGTTCGCTCAGAATGACACTGCGGCTAATTGTGAGTTTCAATGTCAATCCAGCAGAGGCCGAGAAAGCTGCGGGAATAGCAACAGCAGATTCTTCGCTCACCACCCCCGAACCTACCCCACAGAGCTGCGCTCTCTGGGGGCCCTGGTACGTTCGGGGTCCCTTTCGCTCAGAATGACACTGGCTTCGAGATTCAGTATCCGTTGGCGACTAGCCAGGATTCGGTCAGGTCGAACTCTGGCTTCTTCGCGGATTGCATCTGCTGGTAGGCGAGTTTCACGAGCACGTCGGCTTCGACATTGACGGGTGCGCCTACGCTGAGCGCGTGCAGGTTGGTGCGCCAGTAAGTCAGCGGTAGGATCGCGATGGAGATTGTGTCGTCTTCTATCGCAGCGATGGTGAGGCTGATGCCTTCGACGGCTACGGAGCCTTTGTGCACCATCCATGGGCGGACGTTTTCGGGGATGCGGACTTTGAGCGTCCAGTCGGTGGCTTCCCGGTTGAATTGAGGGCTGGTCTCGGGGATGACGGGATCGAGAGCGGTCATGATGCCGGTTCCGTCGACGTGACCCTGGACGACATGGCCACCTAGAGGACTGCCGGCTGCGGTCGGCAATTCGAGATTTAGCTTTGCGCCGGGCTTGAGAGCGCCGAGAGATGTGCGGTCCAGCGTTTCCTGGGCGAGGTCGGCGTGGAAATAGGTTGGGTCGACATCGAGCGCGGTGAGACATACTCCCGAGATGGCGAGGGAATCGCCTTCGCGGAGACGGTTGGCGATGCCGGGTGCTTCTACGGTAATGCGACGGACGCCGCCGCGATCGGTGAGGCTGACGAGGGTGCCGGTCTGCTCGATGATGCCGGTGAACATGGGAGTATTTTAAGGGGTCAGGGGTCAGGGGTCAGGGGTCAGTGAACAGTGAACAGTGGACAGTGAACAGTGGACAGTGAACAGTGGACTGTAAGCAGTTGACGGTGAGCAGTGGACAGTGGACAGAGATGGGTGCTCACTCATCGACTGTTGGATAGCCATTGCAGTATTTCGCGCATTACGCGCTCGCTTTGATCTGTCTGGAAGAGGTATTGCGCGTGGGCGGAGCCTTCGAGGATGACGAGTTTCTTGGGCTCGGGAGCCTTTTCGTACTGGGCACGAATGCCTGGCAGGCGTGGGCCGTCGCCACTGGTGTCGTCGCGGGCGACGATGAAGAGAGAGGGAGACTTGAGCTTGGTCGCGGGGAGATTGGGCGCTGCGCCGAGCATGACAATGCGATCAATTTCGCCGAGGTGCGAAGTGATGGAGGCGTCGCCTGCGGCAGCACCGCCCATGCTGCCACCGACGATGGAAACGGTTTTCGCCCCATGTGCGAGCAGGTAGCGGACGGATGCGAGGACATCGAGGGCTAGTTGCGCATCGGATGGATCGTCGCCGCCGGGGCCGTGCGACTGGCCGTGACTGCGGAGGTCGATGGCGAGGACTTCAAATCCAGCTGCGACGAGGGCTGGTGCCTGCTGCGCCCAGCTTTCCTTGGTGAATCGGCCGCCGTGAACGAGCAAAACGGCCCGAGAAGCGCTGCCGTAAAGGCTGGCAGCTACTGTTCCGCCGTCTTCGGTTGGGAACGAGATCGGTCTCTGGGCGACGGCTAGATTCGCGATGAGGAGAGACGCAAAAAGGATCGCGAGGGGACGCATGGAGAGAATGTAGCACTGACTCGAGTGGTTTGTGGTTAGGTTTAGCGGTGGGTGCCGATGCCTCGGCGCGCTTGAACTCGCTTCGCTCCGATGAACATCATTAGCACGCCGGGCCAGAAGGTGACGAAGGTGAGGAGGCCGGGGCCGATGGGGTTTGGATCAGGATCAGGCCACACGCCAATCTTTGCGAGGACGATGATCGCGAGCAGGGGTGCACTGCCAAGGACAAGCACAATGAATCCGGTTGTGAAAAGCCAATTCGAGAAGTAATCTTTCATGCCTCTCCGCTCAAGAATCTCGGCTAATTGAAATCAGTTTAAAGCGGCAGCCCGCTTTGATAGCTTGGAGTTTCAATCGTATCTCTCAGTGTCTAACTTATCTCGTTTCCAGAGGACTCCGCATGAATGGATGCAGGTTTGCCGTTTCGCTACTTGTTGTTGCCGCTGTCTCTTACGGGGTTTCAGCGCAGGATCGTTCTTATGGGCGATCTGTGGTTGCTACGCAGTACGGGATTGTGGCCACGAGCCAGGTGGCGGCTTCGCAGGCTGGGGCGCGGGTGCTGGAGCAGGGAGGTTCGGCGATTGATGCGGCGATTGCGGCGAATGCTGTGTTGAACGTTACCGAGCCGACGTCGAACGGGATGGGCGGCGACCTGTTTGCGATTTACTGGGAGGCGAAAACAGGAAAGCTGTACGGGCTGAATGCGAGCGGGTGGGCGCCGAAGACGTTGACCATCGAGCATCTGCGCGCGAAGGGTGTTACGGAGATGCCGCAGGAAGGCATTGACTCGGTTACCGTGCCGGGCGTGGTGGATGGATGGGCGAAGCTGCATGAGCGCTGGGGAAAGCTTCCGTGGAGCGAGTTGTTTCAGCCAGCGATTTTTTATGCGGATCATGGCTTTGCGGTGGGGGAGATTATTCATGCGTGGTGGGCAGGCGACAGCAAGGGCCTGATGACGAACCCGGAGAGTCAGCGGGTCTTCCTGCCCGGCGGGAAGGCTCCGGAGGCGGGCGAGGTTTTCCGTAATCCCGATGTGGCGCGCGCGTTCAGGCTGGTTGCGGAACAGGGTGAAGCTGCGTTTTACAAGGGCGAGATTGCGAAGGCGATTTTGAAGACGTCGGATGACCTGGGCGGGACGATGACGGCTGACGATCTTGCGTCGTATTCGGCGGAGTGGGTTGAGCCGATCCACACAACGTATCGCGACTGGACGGTGTATGAGCTGCCGCCGAATGGGGACGGAATTGCGGCGCTGGAGATGCTGAACATCATGGAGCGGTCGCAGCCGGATCCGGCGGGGCCGCACAGTCCCGGAGAACTGCACGATCGTATCGAGGCTATGAAACTGGCGTATGCAGATGTGAAGGCTTATGACGGCGATCCGCGGTTTGGAAAGATTCCGGTGGAGCAGTTGCTATCGAAGGAATTTGCGGCGAAGCGTGCGGCGCTGATCGATCCGGCGCATGCCAACTGCACGGTTGCCCCGGGTGCGCTGGGGACGAGTGATACGACTTACTTCAGCGTCGTGGATCGGGAGGGGAACATTCTTTCGATCATTCAGAGCAACTACAACAATTTCGGATCGAACGTGACGGTGCAGGGAATGGGATTCGCGCTGCAGAATCGCGGGGGGCTGTTTTCGCTGGATGCGAAATCGCCGAATGCGCTGGCGGGTCGGAAGCGGCCGTTTCATACGATTATTCCCGCGTTCATGCAGCATGGCGATGAGCACATCGGCTTCGGGATCATGGGCGGACTGAATCAGCCGCTGGCGCATGCGCAGTTTGTGTCGAACGTGGTGGATTATCACATGAACATCCAGGCGGCGATGGAAGAGCCGCGCTTTACCGACGGCAACAACTTGGTTGCAGGATTGTGATTGAGTCGCGCGTGACGCAACCTACGCTGGATGCGCTGACGAAGATGGGGCATGTGCTGCAGGTGCATCCTGATTACACGTCGCAGATGGGACGCGGGCAGGCGGTGCTGCACGACAGTTCGACGGGTATGAACTTTGGGGCATCGGATCCGCGTGCGGATGGGGCGGCTGTTCCGGAGCAGCCGGATTTTTTGAAACCATAGTGTGGGCTGCGGAGTAGGGCAAAGCAGATTCTTCGTTCACCACCGACCTGCCCAAAGAGCACGGCTTGGGGACCGAAACGTTCGGCCGTCGCTCAGAATGACACGGCAAACTATTGTCTGGAAACTGACGGATTGCAAAACGTGTGGGCTCGTGGGGCAAAGCAGATTGTCACCACCCCCGAACCTGCCCCAAAGAGCACGGCTCTTTGGGGACCCTGAAACGTTCGGGGCCCCGTTCGCTCAGAATGACACGGCAAACTATTGTCTGGAAACTGACGGATTGCAAAATCGTAGTTTTGGCTGCAGAGTCGTACGGGCAAAAGCAGATTCTTCGTTCACCACCCCCGAACCTGCCCCAAAGAGCACGGCTCTTTGGGGACCCCTGAAACGTTCGGGGCCCCGTTCGCTCAGAATGACAGCGCGTCAACGTGGATGATATTTTTCACTTCAGTCTGGTTTTGGCCATGGGTCGCGGAGCAGGGAGCAGAGGCCGAGGTCGTTGCCGTAGCGCTCCACTTCTACCTCGGCCATCGCGATGGCCCTGGGCATTCCTCTGAAGGCGGGGACGGCGTCGGAGCCCATGATCTGCGGGGCAACGAAAAGATGTACGCGGTCGACCATTCCGCTGGCGAGCAGGGCAGTGTTCAGGCGGGTGCCAGTTTCGGTTAGCACGGTGAGGATGCCTTCTTCGCCCAACTTGTCGAATAGCTTGCCTAGTGGAACACGACCTGCTTCTGCCGGGAGGACTTCAACGCGGATGCCGCGGTTGCGGAGTTCGTTGATGCGGGCTTCGTCTTTGGAGACAGTGAAGATGACGACGTCATTCTGAACGGCGCGCACCATCTTCGAATCGAGGGGCATACGCAGTGCTGAGTCGAGCACCACCCGGAGCAGGGGGCGGCGACGGCGAAGACCACTGCGGTCGGTGAGCATCGGATCGTCGGCGAGGACTGTGTCGACGCCGGTGAGTGCGGCGTCAGCCTGCCAGCGCAAGGGCTGGACGGCGGCACGCGCTGCTTCGCTGGTGATCCAGTATGGTTCGCGTGCCTTGTGGACGCCGGGCGGCGGTGCTATGCGACCGTCGAGCGTCATGGCGACTTTCATCAGGACGAAGGGGCGCTTGTGCTGGATCCAGCGGGCGAAGCCTTCGTTGATGCGGCGGGCTTCAGATTCGCAGACGCCGAGCTGCGTTTGAAGGCCCGCTGCACGCAGGCGTTCCATACCGTGTCCGGTGACGGTGGGATTGGGATCGCCGGTGGCGGCGACGACGCGGGATATTCCTGACGCGATCAGTGCTTCAGTGCAGGGGCCGGTGCGACCGGTGTGATTGCAGGGCTCGAGCGTGACGTAGGCGGTGCCTCCACGGAGGCGATTGCGAGATTCGTCTCCCACCCATTCCGCAAAATCGGCGGAATGGATGGGGCACCCAGCGTTTTTGAGAGCGACTATTTCGGCGTGGTCGCGGAGGTCGTATTCGTGCCAGCCCTCGCCGATGACCTGGCCGGCGTGGTCGAGGATGACGCAGCCGACGGCGGGGTTGGGCGAGGTGACGCCGATGCCGCGGCGGGCTAGTTCAAGGCGCGCGGTGCATCCAGTAGATGTCTTTTTCCGATGTGCTCATAGCGCAATGCGACAGATTGATGGTGACACGAAGAAGTGTAATCGTTCAGATGGCTCGAGGGCCTTCGTCACACGGTCATTCCATCGGCCGGTCATGTGGTTGATCGGAATTGCGAGCCAGAGATTCGGAACGTTTATTCGCTACTCTACGTCATTCATGTTGAATCTCGGGCAAAAGGACGGACGCAACATGCAAGCAAGAATTCTGCGGATTGGTATCGGCGTGGCAATGCTCCTTAGCGGCTATATGGTTGGGACGCGCGCATCAACCTCTATTCACGCGGAGATGAAAGTGGCTGTGCCGAGCAGTTATGGACGGTTGGTCGCAGGCGATAGCTCGTCGCTCTGGTTCGAAGACTCGGCCGGCACGCTTCGGCAGGTGACCATACCGGCAGGGAACACGATCTTTACGATCAGTCGACAGAGGTAGTCGGGTGTGGGCTGCGTTACTGACGGGGCTAAAGAGGTTAAGAACCTCCCGCAGCGGCTAAAGCCGACGATGATATCGAGCCCCTTACGGCACGGCTGAAGCCGTGCCCTTTCAAAGCAACGAGTTTTTCCGCAGCCTCTAAAGCCCCGGACTTTTCCTTGTGCGCTTTGCGGCACGACTAAAAGCCATGCCCTTGTTACAAGACAGCGAGTTTGTTGAATTTTTCACCAAGCTATAAAAGTCGTGCCCTGACGCTTGGTTTCGCTTCATGTTCATTTGGCTTACGAAGCTCTGAGAAAAGCAGATCCTTCGCTTACCACCCCCAAGCTGAAAAACGCTTGGGGCCCCGTGCACTCAGGATGACACCTTGGTTGTTATGCGAATTTCGGTTGCTAGGCTAGCAGGTTGTCGAGGAACGTTGCGGGGATAAAAGCAGATCCTTCGCTTACCACCCCCAAGCTGAAAAACGCTTGGGGCCCCGTGCACTCAGGATGACACCTTGGTTGTTATGCGAATTTCGGTTGCTAGGCTAGCAGGTTGTCGAGGAACGTTGCGGGGATAAAAGCAGATCCTTCGCTTACCACCCCCGAACCTGCCCCGAAGAGCGAGATCGCTCTTTGGTGACCCCTAAAACGTTCGGGGCCCCGTTCACTCAGAATGACACCTCGGTTGTTATGGGAATCTCAACTGCTAGGCCAGCAGGCGTCGAGGAATCTGTGCACTCAGGATGACACTTCGGTTGTTATTGGAATCTCAACTGCTTGGCCAGCAAGCGTCGAGGAATGCTGTGCACTCAGGATGACACTTCGGTTGTTACGGGAATTTCAATTGCTAGCCGAGCAGCGCGTCTACGAAGGCTTCGGGAGAGAACTCCAGCAGGTCGCTCATCTGTTCGCCTACGCCTACGAAGCGGACGGGGAGATTGAGTTCGCGGGCGATGGCTACGGCGATGCCGCCTTTGGCGGTGCCGTCGAGCTTGGTGAGCACGATGCCGGTGGCGCCGGCGGATTGCGTGAACTGGCGCGCCTGCTGCAGGCCGTTCTGGCCGGTGGTGGCGTCCATGACGAGCAGGACTTCGTGGGGGGCGCCGGGAATGAGCTTTGATGCGGTGCGGCGCATTTTGTCGAGCTCGTCCATGAGGCCGGACTTGGTGTGGAGGCGGCCGGCGGTGTCGACGATGAGTTCGGCGATGTTGCGGGCCTTGGCGGCGCTGGCGGCGTCGTAGAGGACGGCTGCGGGATCGCCGCCCTGGCGGGTCTTGATCATTTCGACGCCGCTGCGGCTGGCCCAGACTTCGAGCTGCTCGATTGCGGCGGCGCGAAAGGTGTCTGCGGCGCAGAGGAGCACGGTTTTGTTCTGCGCGCGATACCAGGCGGCGAGCTTGCCGCTGGTGGTGGTTTTGCCGGTGCCGTTGACGCCGACGAGGAAGGTGACCTTGGGCGACGCGGCTGGGTCGGCGACGGGGCGCATCGGCGCTTCGAGGATTCCGCGGATTTGGGCCTTGAGCAGGTCGCGCAGTTCTGCGCCGCCTTCGATGGCCTGGCGGCGAGCGCGTTCGCGGAGGGCGTCGAGAATTTCGGTCGTGGTCTGTACGCCGATGTCGCTCATGATGAGCGCGGTTTCAAGTTCTTCGAGAGAGGACTCGTCGACTTCGCGGGTGAGCGCGACGATGTCGTTGATGCGCGTGGAGAAGGTCTCGCGGGTGCGCGTGACGGCCTGGCGCATGCGCGAGAAGAAGCCAGACTTCTGCGTGGCTTCGTCTTCGCCGACCTGGGCTTCCTGCTCTTTCTTTTTATCTTTCGGCTCTTCGTCGTATCCGGTAAATAGGGTAATCATTGCGGAGGGTTTCCAGTCTTGAGTCTAGAGCATTGCGCGGTTCGGTGCGAATGCGTGTGAATGCGGGTGTTTCTATTCGGACAAAGCGACTGATTCAGCGATGCTCGCTGTACAACGTTTCATTCTCTCGGTGAAGTTGCTCCATCCGTGTAGTTTCCGCCGCCGACCGACTCAAAACATTTGCACAGTTTTCGCTTGAACTGGGGCGAGGGGTTGCGGAAGAATCTCGAGACGGCCCGCGAGGCCCCGACGAATTTCGCGGGGGAGGAAAACATGAGTCAGGTACGTGTGCTGGTCGGAACTAAGAAAGGCGCATTCATTCTTACTTCGGATGGCAAGCGCGACAAGTGGGATGTAAGCGGTCCATTCTTTGCGGGGTGGGAGATCTACCACATGAAGGGTTCGCCGGTAGACCCCGAGCGCATTTACGTTTCGCAGACGAGCGGATGGTTCGGCCAGCTGCTGCAGGCTTCGAGTGACGGCGGCAAGACGTGGTTTCAGCCGGGCGTGAAGCCGGAAGACGCGACGCCCGCAGTGGCCGCCGGTGAAGAGCAACCGGTTCGCGTACGACCAGTCTCGCCGAGACAGGCAAGCCGCTGACGACGCACCAGTGGTACGACGGCACGCAGAAGCCGTGGGAGTTCAAGCGCGTGTGGCATCTGGAGCCTTCGCTGACCGATCCGAACACCGTTTATGCGGGAGTGGAGGATGCGGCCATCTTCAGCTCGACGGACGGCGGCGAGAGTTGGCACGAGATGCCGGGGCTGCGCGGACACGGCACCGGGCCTGACTGGCAGCCGGGCGCGGGCGGGATGTGCCTGCACTCGATCATTCTCGATCCCAGCAATCCGGAGCGGATTTACATTGCGATTTCGGCGGCGGGAGCGTTTCGCACGGATGATGGCGGGCAAGACCTGGAAGCCGATCAACAAGGGACTCTACTCGAAGTACATTCCCAATCCGACGGCGGATGTCGGGCACTGCGTTCATCACATCGCGATGAATCCGGCGCGGCCCGGAACGCTGTTCATGCAGAAGCACTGGGACGTGATGCGCTCGGACGATGCGGGCGATAACTGGACGAAGATCAGCGGCAACCTGCCTACGGATTTCGGCTTCGTGATCGATGTGAACTCGAATGAGCCGGAGACGGTGTACGTGGTGCCGATCAAGAGCGACTCGGAGCATTTTCCGCTGGATGGGAAACTGCGCGTGTATCGCAGCAAAAGCGGCGGCAACGAGTGGGAGGAGCTTGCCAAGGGGTTGCCGGAGAAGGATTGCTACGTGAATGTGCTGCGCGATGCCATGGCTGTGGACAAGCTGGATGACGTGCGGCGTGTATTTCGGCACGACGGGCGGGCAGGTGTATGTGTCGCCGGATGGCGGCGATTCGTGGAAGGCGATTGTGCATGATCTGCCGGCGGTGTTGTCGGTCGAAGTGCAGACGCTGGCGTGAAAAGCAGTGATCAGTGGACAGTGGACAGCAGTGGTCAGTAATCAGTGATCCGTTGAAAGTGGACAGGTAACGGGGTTGTTATTGGGCGGCATGGGTAATTCAGGAGCAACGAGAGAACACGAGCACGGTGCAGGTGCAGATTCCTTATCATCTGCGCAATCTTGCGCGGATCGATGGCGAGGTCACGCTGGAGGTTGCGGGGCCGGTGACGATTCGCTCGGTGCTGGATGCGCTGGAGGCTCGCTATCCCATGCTGTGCGGGACGATTCGCGATCACGACACCTCGCAGCGGCGGCCGTTTCTGCGCTTCTTTGCGTGCGAAGAAGACTTGTCGCACCAGTCGCCCGATGCGCCGTTGCCGGAGGCGGTGGCTGAGGGCAAGGAACCGCTGCTGATTATCGGCGCGATTGCGGGTGGTTAGCGAATAAAGCGGCTGCTGGTATCGCTTTCCCACCCATGCAACGAAAAGATGTCGCATGGATCAGACCCAGTGAACCCAAGCCTGGAGAAAAAGAAGCAGATCCTTCGCCCCGCCTGCCCCTTGATCGACTGTCGTCGTTCGTGGGGTCCCCAATGCGCGGGTTCTCAGGATGACACTCACACCTGGCTTGATCATCTACAGGCATCGGTAGAGGTCACTTATCAAGACTGGGAGAAGTATTTTTTCAGCGGAGCCCAGTAACGATTTTTCCAGCCCCAATCCAGATGGTCGTACAAGCCTGAAGCAAAACCTATGTGGCTGAAGGTGAGGCTTGTTCCAGCGCCTGACGGTTTCAATTCAAAATGGACAATGGAATAGACGCCCGGACCCCAAGACGCGGGACGCCACGCCTGCACGATCCGCTGGCTGGGGACGAGTTCGATGTTGCGGCCCTGGATGAGGCCGCCGAACATGGAGATGGGTCCGCCCTGCGTTGCGTCGATGGTTGCGGGCATGCCGGAAAAATCAGCGAAGTGTTTTGCATCGAGGATTGCCTGATAAAACTTCTCCGGGCTGGCGCTGAAATTCAGCGCATAGTGTATGGACGTGCGTGCCTGATTGGGGGAAGTGCACGGCTTCTCCTCGGCGGGCTGCTGGGATGATTGTGCGTGAGCGATGGTGACGGAAAGCGTAGCGATTCCTGCAGCGATCTTCGTGAGTGCGAAGCGACGCGTGAGAGAAGCCGGGGACGAAGAGGAGAAAGTGTTCATGGGGACCTCAGCACATTATGGTGAAGAATTGCCGTGCCAAGATTATCGCAGCGGGCGTTGTAAACAGGCCTGCCTTTTTGGGGAGGGGTTGGAGATTTGCGTGCGGCAAGCAGAGACCAACTCAGATTTCGGGATAGGGTTAGTGTTCGCCTTTGCCGGGACGCAGCATCAATTGGCGAATCGCTTCGCGCGGGTCTTTGCCTTGTTCGAGAATTAGTTCCATCTGCTCGGTGATGGGCATTTCAATGGCGTGCTCGCGAGCCAGACCCAAGGCAGCGCGTGAAGTCAACACGCCTTCAGCTACTTTTCCGCCGAGGCTTTCGAGAATTTCGGGCAGCTTGCGACCTTGTCCGAGCGCCTGGCCGACGGTTCGGTTGCGCGAGAGCGACCCGGTGCAGGTGAGCACGAGGTCGCCGATGCCGCTGAGGCCGGCGAGGGTTTCTTTTTGTCCGCCGCAGGCCACGGCGAGACGGGTGATTTCTGCGATGCCGCGGGTGATGAGTGCTGCGGTGGAGTTGTGCCCGAGTCCTACGCCTGCTGCCACGCCGGCGGCGATGGCGATGACGTTCTTGAGCGCGCCGCCGAGTTCGACGCCGATAACGTCAGTGGAACTGTAGAGGCGCAGCGTCTCGGAAGAAAATTCCTGCTGGATGAGGACCGCGATCTGTGGATCGCTAAAGGCGATGGTGACCGCGGTGGGCTGCCCCTGTGCCACTTCGATTGCGAAACTTGGCCCGGAAAATGCGCCGATGGAGAGAAGGAGGCCAGCGGGTTCGAGAGTCTGAGAGATCACCTGGGTCATGCGCAGATGGGTTTCTTTTTCGATGCCCTTGGTGGCGCTGACGATGAACTGTCCGTTGTGGAGATGCGCCTTGATGCGGTGCAAGGTCGAGCGAAGAAATTCCGACGGAATGACGGAGACGAGGATTTCGGCGGTTTCGATCGGCGTCATTTCCGAGGTCACGGCGAGGTCCGCAGGCAGAGGGAATCCGGGAAGAAACAAGGTGTTTTCACGTGCAGCTTCTATGACGTTTGCTTCCTGTTCGTTGTGCGCCCAGAGGGTTACTTCGTGGCCACCACGGCGGCAGAGGGAGAGCGCAATCGCGGTTCCCCATGCACCGGCGCCAAGTACGACAATCCGGCTCATGCGGGCTTCCTTTCATGCGTTGAAGTACCAAGGCGATTCTCTGTTCCGGTGGCAAGGCGGCGAATGTTCTGGTGGTGCTTAAGGATGATCAAGAGAGAAACAAGAATTTGCGCGGCGATGTAAGGCACGGGCTTTTCTCCGCGCACCATAAACCACGCAAACACCGGAAAGCTCGCGGCCGCGAGAATGGAGGCCAGTGAGACGTAGCGGGTGATGAGTAAAACAAGAGCGAATAATGCGATGGCGGAGAGCGCCGCCCACGGAGCAGCGATAAGAAAGACGCCGAAGCCGGTCGCGACTCCTTTGCCTCCACGAAAGTGAAGCCAAACGGGGAACATGTGTCCCAGCACGGCAGAAACCGCAGCCAGGGCCTGGGCATCACGAAACGGCATGCTGGGTAACAGAATAGAAGCCAGATACGCGCCGAACCAGACCGCCGCGGCGCCCTTCACCACGTCGAGCGCAAAGGTGGCGGCGCCGAGGCCTTTTCCGCCGGAGCGAAGTACGTTGGTGGCGCCGATGTTACCGCTTCCAACAGATCGAATGTCTTCGTGGCGAAACAGCTTGACGAGCAGGTAGCCTACTGGAACGGATCCCAGAAGGTAAGCGATCGCCACGATGAGAAAACTCGCAAGGAGCATGACGAAACAGAGTTTAGCAGGTGAGGCGGTTTCGATTTGAGACCCCATGGTTTGACTGATGCCGGCTCTAGATGTACTCGTCTGCGGAAGGTCCGTAGATGGCGGGAACCTTGGAATCAACGAGGCGCAAGTATACGGTGAGCTGTCCGCGATGGTGGGCGAGATGACTGAAGACAGCGTCGGAGATCATGATGCCTCGCGCATTTTCTGACACGGTCTTACCGCCCATTTTGAATGCCCACGACGTGGCGAGATGTTCGTCCGTGGTCGACTCGAGTGCGCGGCGGGCATTTGATGCTGCGGCGTCGAGGCTGGCGAGGAGATCGGCTTTGCTGGGGAGCGGCTTAGTGCGAAAGCCCTCGGATTCGGCGGCATCGAGATTGAGTTCGTCGCGATCGATCATAAGAGCGATCCAGCCGAGCATGCCGGCAACCAGGGCGGCGAGATATCCGAATTCCATGGAACGCGGATGGGGTTTGAAGCTGTTGTGGCCTTCCGGCACGCGTTCAATGGTCTTGCGAGTGGATGCGGCTTCACGGTCCAATTGTGCGAGGAAGTAGTCCTTGAGAACCATCGGTATTCTCCTTTGATGTTGACGCAAATGTTGTTGTAGCGGCTGGATGGATTACTGGCTGACGCAATCCCGAAGATCGGAATAACGCGAGACATCGCCAAATCGAAAGAGGGCATACCAGGCATCGAGCGACGAACGGCTGTAGAGGCCGAGTTCGCGAAAGATTTCGCGCGCGAATTCCACGGACGCAAATCCGGAAGCGGTGATCAGGCCTTCATCGGCGATGGCGGGAACGTCGCAATAGAAGGCGGTGCCGCGATAACCGCTGGCGGCCAGATAGTCACGACTGTTGCCGGTGTGGTGGAAGTCATCGAGCATGCCGGCGCGGGCCAGCGCCAGGGTGGCACCGCAAATGGCTGCTACCGGTATTCCGCGGATGCGGAACCTGCGCGCCAAATCGAGAATGTCGGCGCACTCGTCGGTTTCCCAGTGACGACCGCCGGGCAGAATGAGCATGGCTGCGCGATTAATCTCGATTTCGAAAACGGAGATGTCGGGAAGGATGCGCATGCCGCCCATCGTGGTGACCGGAAGGGTAGTGGATCCCAGGGTAATGACGCGATAGCGGCCTGGCTCGCGCTGGAAGCGGGGATTGTTGATTCCTGCGATTGCAAATGCGGCTTCCCAGTCTGCCATTCCGTCAAAGACGAATACGTAAACGTCGCGACCTGTCATCTCATTCACCTCCATCGACAGAATTAGTATCGAATGGGATATATGACAAGCAATGTCATATATGATCTGAAAGGATAAAAATGTTGTGAAAGGGATTGAGCGCGCATGAAGGCGGATCGGTTGATGTCGGTGCTGCTTCTGCTGCAGGCCAGGGGGCAGGTGACGGAGCGGGAACTTGCCGAGCAGCTTGAAGTTTCGCAGCGCACGATCCATCGCGATCTTGAATCTTTGAGCGCCTCGCGCATTCCGATTTCGGCTATTCGCGGGGCGCAGGGCGGGTGGCAGCTTGAGAAGGGCTGGCGAACGAATGTTCCGGGACTGGATGAAGCGGAGCTGAATGCGCTGTTGATGGCGCAACCGCGCACGTTGGGGAACACGCGGCTTACGGCTGCGGCACAGAGCGCTATGAATAAGTTGATGGCGGCCATGCCGGAGCCGATGAAGGCGCAGGCTGCGCATCTGCGACAGCGCCTGCATGTGGATCCGACGGGCTGGCGCGATACTGGCGAGGATCTGTCGATGCTGTCGGCGGTGCAGGACGCGGTGGCGCGGGATCGCCGGTTGTCGTTTGATTACACACGCGCGGACGGCGAGCAGTCGGGCCGCACCGTAGACCCGCTGGGGCTGGTATCGAAGGGCCTTACGTGGTATCTCGTGGCGCGCACTGCGAACGGCATGCGCACCTTTCGGGTGGCGCGCATGCAGCGGGTGACGGTGTTGGCTGTGGGATTTGAGCGGCCTGCGCGATTCGACCTCGAAGAGCACTGGAAGGCTTCGACTACGGAACTGAATCGCAAACGAGCGGGTTATCGTGTGATGCTTTCGCTGACGGAGGATGCGGCGAGGCGAGTGCAGACGTGGTGTGTGGCGAAACGGGTTGCGGCGGGGAGTGCGGGGCGAAAGGCGGAGGCGGGAGGAGTTTTGCTTCAGGTCGATTTCGACAATGATCGAGAGGCGCGCTTCATCGTCCTGGGGTTGGGGTCAGCGGTGCGCGTTCTGGAGCCGGAATCTCTGCGGCATTGGGTGGAAGATGAGGCGAGGGCGGTTGCCGACGGTGCGAAGAGAGATTGAAGAACCGCGGGCGAGACGTGTTGACGCGGATGTATACTTCAGCCGTTCCCGAATTCCCCCAATTTGAATTTCCAGGAAAGGCGAAAATCGATGCCGAGTTATCTTGTTCAGGTTGCGTATACGTCAGAGGCCATGGCGGCGATGATCAAAAAGCCGCATGACCGTGGATCGGTTGTCGGCAAGGCAGTTGCGAAACTTGGCGGTTCGTTGAAAGAGGCGTGGTTGACGTTTGGCGATTATGACACCGTGGTGCTGGTTGAGATGCCGGACAACGTGAGCGCAGCGGCATTCGCGATGGCTATCAGTGCGGGCGGTTCGTGCAGTGCTGTGAAGACGACTCCGCTGCTCTCAATCGAAGATGGTATTACGGCGATGAAGAAGGCGAGTGGGTCAGGGTACAAGGCGGTTGGGGTCAAAGTAGCCGAACTCTCGGGCCGCCGATTCGCGGAAAAGCAGTCGCCTGCTCCTTGGGTCTGTTTCCGATAGTGAACGGGTCCGAAAGCCGGTTGCTCCTATTTCGTGGTAGTGTCAGTCCTCACTTCGAGCTTGAGAATATCTTCGCCGATATACGAAACTCGAACGGGAAGACCTGCCCGGATTGGCCCACCGTGAACCGAGTCATTGTTGAAACCCGCTGAGATGACGTTATCGGCATAGCAGAAAGTCTGATTCGTGATGGAGAAACACTCACTGGAATGCCCTTGGGGTGGCATCGGACGGAAGTTCTCCACTGTGCCTTGAACGACTGAATAGTGACCAAGACGATATGCCTTCTGAAGCTTGGTGTACTCAAGCCACATCGGAATGGTTGCCACACTGAGCCACAGCAAGACGAACGCCGGAAAGAAACACATGATCCATTTCGTTCGTCGAGAGTACTGGCGATCCTTACGCATTCGCCAGAGAATGGCTCCCGGAAGTGCAGGTACCAGTCCGACGAGGGCAAACCACCAAGTAAATCCCTTATGACTGATCTCGAAAACTGTCGTGTATTCATCCATCATGTAGGGCCATTCTAGTCATAAAAAACAGTCGACTGCCCGTTTCGCAGACGCGGAAGTGAGGATAATCTGGGTAGAAAAGGCAACTGCGGGTTTCTCCGCTGCGGTCGCTGGCGCGACCTCCGGTCGAAATGACACGGTTTGGTAAGGAATGAGCAGGAACTTTCAGTCGACCATGAGTTCGCCGGGGAGGATGGGACGGGTGCGCGGTAGTGCGCCGTTGTAGGCGGCAGCGCCCATGGCAAACAGCATTCCGGCGTAAACGGCAAGTTTGATGAGGCTGCCGGTGCGCGTGAGTGGGAGAGTCTTCCACAGGATCATGAGCACGGTCTGCGAGATGGTGACTGCCCAGACGGTGCCGTAGAAATAGCGGCGCTCTGTGCCTTCGTTTTTTGTTGATTTGCCGACGCGAGGCAGTTTGCCGAACGCGCCCAGCAGCAGAATCAAGATGGCAAGAGGGAAGTAGACGTACTGGTAGAGCTGCTTCATGGTCCACACGCCGGTGATTACGGCGATGACGAGGCCGATGAGGTTGAGTGACGCGAAGTTTATCGCTGCGTTCCACGCGAAGGTGTAGCAGACTTTGCGATAGAGGGGATTGGGACGGTCCTCATCGAAGCGGAGGATGTAGGGCGCGGGTTCGACGCCGGGTAGTTGTCCCTTGACGCCGGCAATGCCTGTTCCGATGAGGACGAGCGCGAGCCATGCGCCATTGGCGATGCTGAATCCATGAGCGAAGAGGCTGAAGACGAGCGGCCCCGGTGCGAGGAAAAAGACCCATATCCAGATGGGCCAGTGAAGCACCCGGTAATAGCCCTTGTTGCGGGTACGCATTTTTCGGGCGTCCGCATATTCAACCCTGCCGCTGTATCGCATATAGCGCGAGTCTTTCAAAGTGCGGTGGGTGACGTCAAAGATTGTGTTCCGGGCGGAGGCAGCTTTCAGTTGGGTATGGGCTGGTTTGGTTCTTGCTTTCCCACCCATTCGACAAAGTGCTTCGAATGGGTGGGGCACCTGGCCCCGTACTTATCGCCGAGTCCGCGATGCGCGTCTACATTAGCTTGCGTCGGACGAGATCCAGCGCCAGCTGGCTGGCCCATTCGCGGACGCGGTTGCGGTCGCCGCGGAAGTTGCGTTCGAAGGAGTCTGTCTTCTGGTCGTCGCTGACGGCGACATAGACGCAGGCCAACCGGCTTGGATTCCGTGGCTCCGCCAGGGCCGGCTATGCCGGTGATTCCGAGTCCCAGGGTTGCGCCGGTGCGCTTACGAATGCCTTCGGCCAGCGCTGACGCCACCTCAGGCGAAACAGCACCGTACTGCTCGATCAGTTGCGCGGGCACGTCGGCAAAAGCGGTCTTCAATTCGTTCGAATAGACGACAGCGCCGCCGAGGAAGGAGCGTGAACTGCCGGCCACCGAGGTAATGCGCTGCGCAACCAGACCGCCTGTGCAGCTTTCCGCCACAGCAAGAGTGGCCTGGCGCAGACCGAGGTAGTAGAGAACGATTTGCTCGAGCGACTCGCCCTTCGGCCGAGTACATCCAGTCATCCAGCGCTTCTTCCAGTTTCGTTGCCAGCTCTTCCACGCGCTGTTCGGCAAGGTCTTTGTTCGACTTGTTGCAGAGCAAGGTGAGTTGAATGTCGCCGGCGTGGGCGAGGATGGTGGTTTCGACATCGGTGTATGTGGTGTAGATGGGCGCGAGGAGCTTGTCGGCCTGCGACTCGGGAATCATGGCGGCCTTGAGCGTGCGTTTCGCGATGTGGCGGACTGGAACGATTTCACGAAGGTGGGGCATGCATTCGTCATCGAACATGGGACGGCATTCGTGGGGCGGGCCGGGTATGAGCATGACCAGCTTGCGAAAGCCGGAATAGAGGGTCTCGAGCCATTGTCCCGGAGCGCTTCCGTTGGGGTTGGTGATGAACGTCGCGCCTTCGATGAGGTCGGCCTGCTTGAGATTGTTCTCAGGCATGCTGATGCGCCAGGTGGCGGCGCGAGCGTGCAGTGCGGCTACCTGCGGGGCATCGCGCTTGAGCTTGAGCGAGAGGGTTTCGGCAACAGCTTCGCGCGTGAGGTCGTCTTCGGTGGGTCCTAGCCCGCCCATGATGATGACGATGTCGGCGCGGCCGAGGGCATTGCGAATGACGCCGACCAGGTCCTTGCTTGCGGTCGCCGACGATGGTTTTGAAGGCGACGGTGACGCCGATCTCGTTGAGTTTTTCGGTCAGGTAGAGGGAGTTGGTGTCCTGTCGGTAGGGCGTGAGCATTTCGGAGCCGACTGCGATGATTTCAGATTTCATGGAAGCAGCTTTCAGCTCCTGGGCTTTTGCTTTTCGAGTGGGGCTGGTGATGAAACAGAACTTTGGACTCTCACGATTCGACAGATGCACAACGGGTGATGAGAGCTAAAAGGCATTCATTCCTTCCACTCCCAACTCCAAATCATAAACTGCATCGTTGTCGGCGACCACCGTGGTTCCGAGTGGCGAGAAGGCAACTCCGACGAGGTTGACGCCGGCCACCACGATGCTGCTGTCGCCGTTGGGCGTTACGCGGACCAGGCCGCGTCGTCCGTGAAGGCTTGCGGTTACGTAGATGTCGCCATTCTTTGCAATGGCAAGGCCCTGGGGCCGGCCAAGACCGCGATACCATGCACGCGCTTCGCCATGAGTATTGATGGCGAAGATGGCATCGTTCGATGAAAGAGTTGGTCCCGCAACAAAAAGGGTTCCCTCGTTATCGACCGCGAGGTGATAGGCGGAGACACTCGGCTCGAGAGTGGCGTAGACAAAGATATTGCGCTGGGGGTCGATTTTGAAGATGGTTCCGCTGCGATCGCCGACGAAGAGATTGCCTTTTCCGTCAAATGCGGCGCCCGTGGCTACGCCCATGCCTTCGGCGTAAAGCGTGGACTCGCCAGCGCCATCGATGCGGTAGACATTGCCTTCGGCACGCGAGGTCACGAACAGATCACCCTCAGGACTGAAGGCCAGGCCGGTTGCGTTCAGAATTCCAGTTGCGAAGGGGGTGCCGCGTCCATCGGGGCTGACGCGCACGACGGAGACAGGGGTCTGCTTTCCACGCTGGCCGGAGATGGTTGCATAGATCATGCCGGAGCGGCTCACTGCCGGGCTGGTTACGGGGTGCAATCCGGTAGATAGCTCACGGGCAATGTGGATGGGAGCGGCGTTGCTGACGCCTGCGGGCGTGCGGACCTCAACCAGGCCCGATGTGGCGTTTTCCGGAATTCGGAAAGCAACGCGATGGGGCCGGCTCATCAGCACCTGTGCCGGATGCATTCCCACGACGACTACCGGCGGACCGTAGGGATTGGGACCGAGGTTGGCGCCGACCAGCTCCACCTCGCCCTTCGGCAGTGCTGCTGAAGGAACAATTTCGTCAATACGCGGCTCAGGCGTCATCTCTTCTCGTGCGGATTGGATGCGGGTTCGAGGCATATCCATTCTCAGTGAATCCAAAGACGCAGAAGTGAAGCTACACCCAAAGCATACAGCCCGGCTGCCACGTCATCGAAGACGATGCCCCAACCCTCGGGCAATTTTTCCAACTGGCGCACGGGGAAGGGTTTGGTGATATCGAACAAGCGAAAGAGGATGAGGGCGATGAGGCCATGCTTGAGGCTGGCCGAACTGCCAAGCAGAGCAATCCACTGGCCTGCAACTTCATCGACGACGACGAATTGGGGGTCGTGGCGGCCGCTCTCCCGTGCGGAGATGGTCGCAGCGGGTACTCCAGCAGCGATGGAGATGGCGACCCCGATAGATACAACCACCAGAAGGCCGTTTGGCGTGGGGTGAAACAACCAGGCGATGGCACCCCAGAGGAGCACAGCGGCCACCGACCCCCAGGTTCCGGGGCCAGGTTTGGTGAGGCCGACACCAAAAAACGTGGCTACCGACCACGCCCACGGGGTTTTTCGCTCGGTCTCAGGCGGCGGGGTGCTGGCGGTAGGACTATTCGTCATCCTGTTTCCTGCGCTGTCGGCCGACTTCGCCAAGATCTTCAAGGACTTCAGGATCGAGAATTGGCGAACTGATCTTATAGACTCCCATCGCCCACTTGCCGAGATCGATCTTGCGGCAGCGATCGCTGCAGAAAGGGAAGTCTTCGTCTTTGGCTGTGACCAGCATGCCGCAGGTGGGGCAATGCAGGAGCTTTGCGGATTTTTTCTTTGGGGCCATGGCTATTCGATGCGTTCAGCTTCCTTGGATATCGTAACGCCGCGGATCAGATGCTTGCAGTCTGGGACGTCAGGGCGACGCAGTTCGATGAAGACTTTGTCTAAGTCTGACCTACAGCGGGCCGGAAACCACGCGGGCAACCAAGTCGTAGTCGTGAGCCTCGGTGATCTCGGCGCGATAGAACTTTCCGGCTTCCAGTTCCTGAAGTTCACCGAAGTCGTTGATGTAGACCTTGCCGTCGATTTCCGGCGCATGGAACTGGGTGCGGCCTTCCCAGAGCATGGACGTTTCTTCGCTTTCGCCCTCGGCAAGGACTACGAGTTCGCGACCGACCCACTGCTGCTTGGCGCGCTTTGAAATCTTTTGCTGCAACTTCATCAGTTTGCGCTTGCGGGATTCGATGGTGCGCTTGGGGAGCTTGGCATCGAGATCGTGGGCTTTCGAACCTTCTTCATCGGAGTAGTTGAAGACGCCGAGCCAGTCGAACTTTGCGTCGCTGATGAACTGCTCAAGAACTTCATAGTCGGCGGGTGACTCGCCGGGAAAGCCGACGATGAAGGACGTGCGCAACGCGATGCCGGGGACGGCTGCGCGTACTTTTTCAAGCGTCTTGAGGAAAATGTCGGCGCCTGCGCCACGCTTCATGCGCTTGAGGACGTCGGGCGATGCGTGCTGGAGTGGGACGTCGAGATACTTGCAGATGTTGTCGTGCCTGGCGATGGTTTCGAGCAGCTTGCCGGTAATGCGATTCGGATACGCGTAGAGGAAGCGCAGCCAGCGGACGCCTTCAATGTTTGCCAGAGATTCAAGAAGGAGCGCGAGACCGTCTTTGAGTCCGAGGTCTTCGCCGTAGCAAGTGGTGTCCTGGCCGATGAGGGTGATTTCCTGCACGCCGCTGGCGACGAGTTGTTGCGCCTCGGCGACTACGGATTCGAAGCGCCGCGAGCGAAACTTCCCCCGCAGATTTGGAATTACGCAGAAGGTGCAGGGATGATCGCAGCCTTCGGCGATCTTGATGTAGGCGGAGGTGCGGCCGGTGGAGATGTAGCGCGGGGTGTTCTCGTTATAGAGATAGGTCGGCAGCATGTGCGCCGCGCCCCGCCACTCTTCGCGGCTGAAGCGGCCCTGCTTCTCGCGGAGATCGCCTTCGGGACGGAACGATACCTCAGGGGCTAAAGCCCCTTTCTTAGTTGCAGCATTGTCGTACGGGCTAAAGCCCGTACCTTTCAAAGCAGATTTGTGGGTTCCTGCGCTAGCCTCGCGTCCTTGGCGAATTTCTGCGTGGCTGCTTCCGCTGAGGATGTTGAAGGGCGATGGGGTTGCCGTTGGCAGTGGCGCGATCCCGGCCGCCTGCAGAATGGACTCGAGTTCGCCGGTGCCGACTACGGCGTCTACTTCCGGAATGTTCTTGATGATTTCGTCGCGGTAACGTTCGACGAGGCATCCGGCGACGATCAGCTTTTTGGCTGAGCCGGAGGTTTTAAAGCGAGCCATTTCGAGGATGGTGTCGACGGATTCCTGTTTGGCGGTGTCGATGAAGCTGCAGGTGTTAACGACGAGGATCTCCGCGTCTTCAGGGCGTGCCGTGAGGCGCGCACCGCCACGATCCAGCAGCCCCATCATGACTTCGGAGTCGACCAGATTCTTGGGACAGCCTAACGAAATAAATCCCACGGTTGGAGCCGTGGGAGGGGAAGTTTTGCTCACACCTTCATTCTATCAAGTTCACTTTTTTCCTGCTTTGACGGGGATGCCGGCGCCGGTGAGAACGCCTTTGGCGTCTGCGGAATAGGGGCCATTCGGATCGAGGGAAAGATACTTCTGGTAAGCGTCGGCGCATCCGGGAGGCAGCAGCATCTGCTGGGTTTTGGGATCGATGGTGGCCTTGGAAACGAGCGCCTGCCCCTTGAAGTAATACAACGGAGCGCGCGCCGGATCGAGGGCTATGGCCTTCTCAGCCGCGGCGAGTTGCGCGTCGGAGTTGCCCGCCTGGAAGAACACGATCGTTTCGTTGCTCCGATACTGTGCTGCTTGTGGCGGAAATGCGGCGACGGCGTTGTCGAACGCTTCTTGCGCGTCCTTGATCTTGCCTTCGTGGGCGTATATCTCTCCCAGGCTTGCCCACGACACTCCCTTGATGTCAGGGGTGCGGCTCTGTGCGTTGTTGATTGCGCCACCCACCGCATTGCGCGAATTTCGGGTAGCGGTCGGGGCGACGGTGCCCGCCTTGTCGTTGGCCTGGTAGAAATCGTCCGTATGCACGCGCTGGATTGATTCCGGATCGATACCCAGAGCCATCTTGAAGCTGTTTTCGGCCTCAGGGTATTTCTTGAGTCCAAGCTGCGCCAGTCCCAACTCTACCCAGGGAAGGATGAGCTTGGGGTTTTCGGCAGTGATCTTTGCCATGCTCTGCTCTGAATCGGCAAATCGTTTCTCAGCGGTGGCCTTGCGGGCCGCTACGATCGCGGCGTTCAGGCTTTCCGATTCCTTCTTACCGGCGGCTGTCGGTTCCTGCGTCAAGGCAGAAGAAAATGCGGAAAGCAAAATGGCGGACAGAACGAGTGTCCTCATACAGCACCTCAAATTGATAGGTTGAAGCAGCAGCGAAAGTATACGTAAGGAGATGCAGAAAGTGTTGGCAAAGTCTGACCGACAGGGCTGAGAGACCCTTGGATTTTCTTCGCCTTTGTTGGTGTTAAAATTGATCAGTGCCGGGTCCTACGCGACGTAATCCCGCCAAACCCGCCAGGTCCGGAAGGAAGCAACGGTAACGGGCTAGTACGGGCGCAGTAGGTCACCCGGTACTTTTTTGGCGCCGCGGGCAATGATCGCCCGACGGCGTTTTTGTGAGAGGCGCCGGGCTGAATTCTGAGAATCTCGCCGCCGCAAGATGGTTTATTGCCAGCGGTAGGCCCTGATTGGCGCCGCAAGGAGAAATACATTGAGTCTCGCCGTGCGTCCCGTGGTGGGCAGGCGCGCCAAGATAAGCGCCCTTGGAACTTACGTCCCTCCCCAAGTTCTAACCAACAAAGACCTCGAAAAACTAGTAGACACCAACGATCAGTGGATCGTGGAACGTACCGGCATCAAGGAACGGCACGTGCTCGCTGCCGGCAAGGGCGTGAGCGATATCTGCGTTGAAGCGGCTAAAAAGTGCCTCGCTGTACGCGGCATTGCGCCGAGCGAAGTTGAAGTGATCATTGTGGGAACGGTAACGCCGGACATGATGTTTCCCTCAACGGCATGTTTGGTTCAGGACAAAATCGGGGCCAAAGGTGCGTGGGGATTTGACGTCTCGGCTGGGTGCTCCGGATTCGTGTTCGCGCTTCAGGCCGGGGTGAAGCTGGTGGAGAGCGGCGCTCAGTCCAAGGTTCTGGTTTGCGGAGCCGATGCCAACACCCGCATGACGGACTACACGGATCGCGCTACCTGCGTCCTGTTTGGAGATGGCGGCGGGGCCGTGCTGATTGAGCCAGCGGAAGAGGGCGAAATCGGAATGATCGATTTTGTGCACGAGATCGATGGATCGGGCGGAGTGTCACTGAATCTGCCCGCGGGCGGCAGCCTGAACCCGTCGACCCACGAGACCGTCGACAAAAAGATGCACTATATCCACCAGGATGGACAGGCCGTTTACAAGTTCGCCGTTCGCAAGATGGCTGAGGCCACCGCGAAGCTGCTGGAGCGCAATGGTGTGACGGGAAGCGATCTTGGTTGCTTTATTCCTCACCAGGCCAACAAGCGCATTATCACCTCGACGGCAGACCGGCTGGGGATGCCGGCAGATCGCGTGATCATCAATATTGAGAAGTACGGAAACACTTCGGCGGGAACGATTCCTCTGGCCATGGAGACAGCGGTCGAGGAAGGGAAGTTGAAGAAGGGCGACCTGGTACTTATCGCCGCGGTTGGAGCGGGATTTACCGTGGGGGCGGCGCTGCTGCGGTGGGAAATCTGAGAAGCAGTTTTCAGTTGCCAGTGGACAGTTCTCAGTTGCAGAATACGACGCCTTGATTCTCGACGCTATTTGTCGAGGTAGTCGGGCGGTTTGAATTCATAGGCAGGCAGGACGCCTGCTTCTGCGGCCATTCTGAAGAATCCTCGCATGCCTTCGATGCATTCTTCATCGAGAATGTAGTGAATGTTGGCGGTGAGGTACTTGCGAATCGTTTCTTCCGCCAGCGGCAACTGGCTGGACCACTGTTTCACCAGCGCATCGAGGTTCTGCAGGCCGTGATCGCGGGAGCGGACGAAGTCTTCGCCAACACGCTCATCCAAAGTGCTGCCCGGCGCAGCTGCCCAGACGGCGGAGACAAAGGGAAGTCCGGTCAAGGCCTTCCACTCGTGGGCGAGGTCGTGATAGACAAGCTCTTCTGCGGTGCGTTCGAAGCGGTTAGCGCGTTCCTCAAGCGCCATGAGAGCGGGATCGCCGATGAGAATGGCGGCCTCGGCGTGGTCAAGCATGGCATCCAGATCTGCGGTCATGGGGACGAAGGAGACATCCGGGTTCCCCCACTTTTGGAACATGATTCGCGAGTAGGCAATGGTTGTGCGGCTTGCGGTATCCGCGGCAACGGTGCGCAGATCTGCGAGAGTCTGATTTGCACGCCGAACCAATAGAAGCGAACGCACTTTGTCTTTGGAGGCGATGGTGCAACCCGGCAGAATGCGCAGGCCCGGAGTTGTGGCCAAGGCGGCGATGGGGACGAGTCCAATATCCGCTGCACCGCTGGCTAACTCGTCGGCGCACTGCGCAGGGAGCATCCACTGGATGTCGTAGCGCTGCGCGAGTTCCGCGTTCAGGGGTGGATGTTCGAAATCCCACATCAGCGGGGCGGGATTCAAAAAACGAATGGCGGCAACACGAAGCCGGCGATGCAAAGTTGAATTCACTCTATTCTTTAGACTATCAATCCGCGCCGGGAGATTCTCAAGATGAGTGCTCGCCGTCACACCCGGCGGCTTGACTTCCATTTCTGATCAGCTTAGTGTCAGCGCAATTACTCAATTACCTCGTTAAGTCAGGTTGAAGGAAGAGCGCACGTGTGTCCGATGCACCGGCGCCATACACGAATGTCGATATTGAAAGATTCAAGTATAGGGTCCATCGCAAACGATTCCAGAATGCAAATCGACGAAAACCGGTTAGCCATGCTGGCTTTGACGCTGACGCCTAACCTCGGGCCGAAGCGAATTGTTGATGCGGTTGCGCAACTTCAATCGCCGGGCCAGATCTTCGCGCTAACGCTGACGGAACTTGAGGGCCTTCGCTTTCCGGCGGAGGTCGCACAGTTCATTTTCGACGGCAAGGCACGGCGAGCTGCCGATGAGGAGTGGGGAAAAGTTGTTCAATGCGGCGCGACGATCCTCACGTCCTGGTGCCCGGAATATCCCGAGCGACTGAAAGAGATCTACGATCCGCCTCCGGTGTTGTGGGTTCGTGGAGCCGTCCAGCTTCTATCGCGGCCGTCGATCGGAGTCGTGGGCACGCGTCATCCTTCTCCGTATGGAACGGGTGTTGCGGAGATGCTGTCGCGCGATCTGGCTGCCCGTCGCCTGACGATTGTCAGTGGGATGGCACGCGGTATCGATACCTGCGCGCATAAAGGTGCGCTGGTTGCGCGAACGCCTACGATTGCCGTTTGGGGAACAGGCATCGATGTCGTGTATCCCAAAGAGAATAAAAAACTGGCTGATGACATTCTTTCTACCGGCGGCACCATTGTGAGTGAAATGCCGATGGGCACTTTTCCGGCGCCGCAGAACTTTCCGCGTCGCAACCGCATCATTAGCGGGCTCAGCATCGGCGTGCTGGTTGTGGAGGCCAGCGAGAACTCGGGCACACGAGTTACCGCGCGTTGTGCAGCGGAGCAGGACCGGGACCTTTATGCTGTTCCGGGGAACGTGACGAACAAAAACTCGTGGACGCCTAACACGCTGATAAAACAGGGTGCCAAGCTGGTAGCCAGTTGGGAAGATGTATGGGAAGATCTGCCATCGCAGGTTCGGTTGCAACTGGAACAGGAGGCAGGGCTTGAATCCAAACCCGAGGCTACCGCATCTCTTCTGCCGGACCCGATGATGCGAACTGAAGAGACTATCGTGCTGCAGGCGCTGCGCAGCGATGAGTCGCTGCAGATCGATGAACTTCTCGAAAAGCTTGAGACTCAGCTGACTTCATCCGAAGTGTTTACGGCCTTGTTTGAGCTTGAGATGAGCGGCCGGATCCGCTGCCTTCCCGGGAAAAATTACGTGCGCACACTCTGAGCGTGGCATGTCTTCTATAAAAATTTTGGCCCGGCAAGGGATGCGATGAGCTGCACATTTCAGAATGTTTGCGCGTTACCATGCGAGCGATCCAAAGGAAAGAAAGGTCAATTGACAGTGGAAACGGAGATACCTTCCGTGTTAGCTTGCAAATCTTGCGGCCCATTTTAGGTGGGGAAGCCTGGCAAGTCTGCCGTGAGGCACATTGCCTTTTGATTTTTTTCTACCCACGCAGTCATAACAGAACCGCTTCAATCCGAGTCCAACAGGCCGGATGGAGTACAGTAATACGGAATCAAGGATGGCAATGAGCAAATCACTGGTGATCGTCGAATCTCCCGCGAAGGCGAAGACGATCGAAAAATATTTAGGCAAGGGCTTCGAGGTCCGCGCGTCGATTGGGCACATCATGGATCTGCCCAAGAACGACATTGGCGTGGAGCTGAAGAACCGCACGTTTGTGCCCGAGCTGGTGGTGTCGCCCGGCAAGGAAAAGATTGTCGATCAATTAAAGAAGGCCGGCCTGAAGGCAGATGAGATCTTCCTGGCGCCTGACCCTGACCGCGAAGGCGAAGCGATCGCTGCGCATCTTGCAATTCAGCTTGGCACGAGTGCCAAAGAACGAAGCAAGATTCGCCGCGTAACCTTTAATGAGATCACCAAGAAGGCGGTGCAGGAGGCATTCAAGCACGCCCGCGACATTGACGAGAATCTTGTCGATGCGCAGCAGACTCGGCGGGTGCTCGATCGGCTGGTCGGCTATCAAATATCACCGCTGCTGTGGGACAAGGTGCGGCGGGGACTTTCAGCCGGCCGTGTGCAGACCGTTGCGGTGCGGCTGATTGTGGAACGCGAACGAGAGATTGCGGGTTTCAAGCCGGTTGAATACTGGACGCTTGAGGCGTTGCTACACCCGGAGCGGCAGGCCGACAAGAGTTTTAAAGCCAAGTTTGTTGGCATCGATGGCGAAACAGCTCGAGTTGCGAACGGCACAGACAAAGCAGGCAAGGAGCAGTTCATCTCCGGCGCGCTGCCCGACAAGAAGTCGATGGATGCCGCTCTGGGCGCTCTTGAAAAGGCGACGTGGACGCTTGCATCGGTGGATTATCAGGAGCGGCAGCGCCGCCCGCTGGCTCCTTTTATTACCAGCCAACTGCAGCGCGATGCAGCCAGCAAGCTGGGGTTCAATGTGCGCCGCACGATGGGTGTAGCGCAGCGGTTGTATGAAGGCATGGACATCGGCGACGAGGGTACGACCGGCCTGATTACGTACATGCGTACCGATTCGCCGCGCGTCTCTCCTGACGCTGTTGAAGGCGCTCGTGCATGGATTGGCAAGGCCCTGGGCAGGCAGTATTTGCCTGAGTCGTCAAACGTGTACAAGGGCAAGAAGGATGCGCAGGATGCGCACGAGGCGATTCGCCCTACCGACGCGTCGCGTACACCCGAGTCAATAGCGAAATATCTGAGCGACGAGCAACTGAAACTCTACACGCTGATCTGGAGGCGCTTTATCGCTTCGCAGATGGTGCCTGCGGTCTATGACATTACGACGGCAAAGATCGAAGCCAAATCCTCTGTTGACCGGAAGACGTACGAGTTCCGCCTCAGTGGATCGGTACTGCGCTTCGACGGCTTCCTCAAGGTTTACGAGGTGTCGGAAGAGAAGAAGGCCGACGACGAAGAGAATGCGCTGGCGAACAAGCTGCCGAGTCTCGATGGCGTCAAGAATCTTGATCTCGAGAAGCTTTTTCCGGAAGAGCACTACACGGAACCGCCACCGCGCTACAACGAAGCTTCGCTGGTGAAGGAATTGGAAGAGCGGGGCATCGGGCGTCCGTCGACTTACGCGTCGATCATCAACACCATTCAGGATCGCGAATACGTGGTGAAACATGGCGGCTCGCGTGGACGTTTTTATCCCACGGAAATTGGCATGGTGGTCTGCGATCTGCTCGTCGAAAGCTTTCCGTACATCTTCGATACCAAGTACACGGCGAAGCTGGAAGAAGAGCTTGATGATATTGAAGAAGGCAAAGAGAAGTGGACTGATCTCCTTAATGGGTTCTATGACCATTTCGAAGATGAACTGAAAGATGCGGGCAAGACCATGCGCGACATCAAGCGCATGGAGAGGAAGACCGACGAAAAGTGTGAGAAGTGCGGAAGCCCGCTGGTGGTGAAGTGGGGCAAGTTCGGCAGCTTTTACGCATGTTCTAACTTCACGCGAAAAAAGCCGGTGACGGTTGCAATGGGCCCGTGGAAGAAGGATTCGAAGGCGGTTATCCAGAAGATCACGAAGGCGCTCCATTTCCCGATGACTGTGCAGGCGACTGTCGAGGACGCGTCTGTGTATTCGAAGGGCGTGGCCGACGCGAAGGAGCTTGTAGCCGCGATTGCAGCGGCAGTGGACGAGTCTGCGGCCAAGGGCAAGAAGATCTTCGTCGAACAGGTGAGTTGCGACTTTACGAAGGAAAACATCGCCGACAAGCCGGACATGAACACTCCGGAAGCGCAGGAAGCGGGCGATGCAGAGGAGTATTGCGAGAACTGCGGCAGGGTGATGGTTTTGCGGCGCGGTCCGTTCGGTCCTTTCATGAGCTGTCCGGGCTATAACGAAGATCCGCCGTGCAAGACCATACGCAAGCTTAGCCAGAAGCAGCAGCAGAAACCGCCGGAGCCAACGGGAGAAGCCTGCCCCGTATGCGGCAGACCGCTGGTGCTGCGGCAGGGAGCCTATGGGGAGTTTGTCTCTTGCTCGGGCTATCCGCAGTGCAAATATGTAAAGCAGAATCTGATCGAAGGGATGAAGTGCCCGAAGTGCGGTGTTGGCGATATTGCCGAGCGCAAGGCACGACGCGGCAACATCTTCTGGGGCTGCACGAATTATCCCAAGTGCGACTTCACGTCGAACTACAAGCCGGTCGCGCAGCCGTGCCCGGAGTGTGGCAGCGCTTATCTGGTAGAGAAGACGCTCAAGACGGGCATTTTCCTCGAGTGTCCGAACAAGAAGAAGAGTCCTGAAGAGGAAATCAAGGCGAAAAAGCGCGGCAAGAAGTCTGCCCAGCCTGAGCCGGGGGCACCGATTGTCTGCAGTTATTCAAAACGGATCGCGGATGCGCCGCCTCCTCCGACGGTTGAGACTCATGGACCGATCGCGGAAAAGCCGGAGGCCAAGAAAGAACTGCAACCGGCGTGAGATGAAGATCAGGATCGCAATCGCGTTTCTTACGGCAATTGCGATCGTCTCCATTTCCGCTCATGCGCAAACACTCATCTACGTTAAGCTCGATCCGCTCACGGGTACGGTGGTGCGCTTTGACAAAGCCGCGATGGATGGGCCGACGCGCGATTTGATCGTACGGGTTGCGGGCCAAAAGCGGTTTGTCCGGCTCATCTATTGCCGATCGAACTGCGGAATCGACGTGCCCCAACGCACCGAACCATTGCCCGAAGAAATGATGGCCAGCGGTGATTCAGTTTGGACTTTTGGCGTGCACACTCCGGAAAGCAACTGGGAACTGGAGACATGCAGCGCTCTTCCGAAGATTCTCAAAAGAGGGAAAAGACCGCTCGAAGTCGTCTTCGAAAAGGGAACACCCTTCGTTCCCATAGCCGGGCAGGCTCAAGTGTCGGTTCCGAAGCTGGACACGCTACCGTGCTATGTCATTGGGGACTGGTCAAGAGCGCCCGGAAATGCCCATTGAGACCTTGTGCTTCAGGGAGCAGCAAACCAAAGGCCACCTCAATCCGTTACCATGGGCATTCGGAGAAATTTACCCATGGAACGCATGCTCGCTACGCCCGCTGATGCTGAGATCATCCTCAAGCTTTACCAACTACGCACCGAGAAAGTAATGCGGGAGGCGCGCGCCTGGATGACGGGGGAATTCTGGCCGAACACTCCGGAAGAGTTCTTTGCGGTGGCACAGAACCCCGCCGATCCGCATAGTGCTTTCTTCCGGCAGGTGATCACCTACTGGGAGATGGGGGCGGCTATGGTGCTGCATGGCGCTGTCTCGGCGGAGCTCTTTGTCGATTGCAACGCAGAAGGCTTCTTTATCCTCGCCAAGTTCGCTCATTTGCTTGAACCAATTCGCGAAAAGATGCCGACGTTTATGAACAAGACTTCAGAACTCGTCAACCGCTTTACGGCTGCCGCAGCCCGGTATGAATCTGTTCTTAAAACTGTTGAAGCGCGCCGTCGCGTCCTTACCGCCAAGTAAAGAACGGAAGATGAGTTAGTTCATCCCGCCAAATCGGGTTCGGGGCTTGGCTTGTTTAACTTGCGCCCGGTGGCGCATGATGAAAATCGACACAATCACCGATCCCCATGGAGGACATAAAAGTGAAGCGCATCATCGCAATGCTGGTAGCAGTAGTCTCATTTGCCGCCGTCGCGGCCAACGCCGCTGATTCCAAAACCATCAACGGCTGGATTTCCGACTCGATGTGCGGCGCCAAGCACGCCGGCTCAGGCTCAGAGTGCGTCAAGAAGTGCATCTCGGGCGGCATGTCCCCGGTATTCGTGGATGAAGGCAAAAAGCAAGTATGGACGATCGACAATCCTGATTCCGTGAAGAGCTTCTACGGTGACCATGTGACCGTGAAGGCAACTGCGGACGCGGATAAGAAAAGTGTCCATATTGACTCGATCGAGGCGGCGAAGTAACCGTCCTCGCAGTCGGGAAACCAATACCGGCCGATAAGATAAGGCAGGAGCATTCGTGCTCCTGCGCATGCTCTACAAAGTGACGTACGGCCTTCCATCGACGCTCGGTAGACATTCCCCGAGCTGCTCGAGACGCCTCTCAAAACTCTGTGAATTCGCCACCGCGCTCAATCTCTGTTACTGTTCTAACGGTTAACATTCGTCCGGCGCTCGATTGAGACGCGACGTACTCCGGTGGGAAAGATCATGGCAAAAGCAGTCTGGAACGGCAAAGTGATTGCCGAAAGCGACACTATTGAAGAGGTTGAGGGAAACGTGTACTTCCCGGAGAACAGCCTGAAGCGGGAGTTCTTCCGCCCCAGCAGCACGACGTCTACCTGCCCGTGGAAGGGACAGGCACGCTATTTGAGTCTATTGATCGACGGGCAGGACAATCCGGATGCGGCCTGGTACTATCCAGACCCAAAGCCGGCCGCCCGTAAGATCAAAGGATTCGTGGCTTTCTGGCGTGGAGTTGAAGTAGAAAAATAGATTCTACAACCCCAAGTTCAGGAGCCTGAATGCAGGTCCGTCTGGCGTTTTTCGCGCCCGTGCTGGCGTTGGCTTTGGTGGGTTGCGGGCATAAACCCATCACGTCCTCCGTTGCAGGCGCGCCTACCTTGCAAGGCGATCCGGCGCATCCGGGACTGACCAAAGGCTGGGTCGATACCAAACTCTACTTTGGTCTCGGTTCGATCGACCATCCCGAGCAAGGGGTGAGCGAAGCCGATTGGCACAGCTTTCTGGATCGAGAAGTTACGACCCGCTTTCCGGATGGGTTGAGCGTTCTGGACGTCTACGGGCAATGGCAGGGGAAGAGCCAGACGACTCCAGAGCGCCTGCGCTCGAAGATGCTGATCATCGACTATCCTGACACGCCAGAAAACCGCGCGAAAATCGAAGCGATACGTGCTGCGTGGAAGCAGAAGACCGGCGACCAATCCGTAATGCGGGTGACGGAGCCGGCGGATGTGTCGTTCTGACGCACTGAATCTTGTCGAATCGAGAGGAATAAAGAGCAGAGTCTGTCAGAAGCACAGCACGTAACTGAACACATCGCTCTTCTTCTGGGGGCGCAGGTTGGGGAAGACGAAGTGTTCGCGCCGCACTTCTTCGCGGACGAAGCCGCACTTTTCAAGCACGTGCGCTGACGGTGTGTGTTCGGAGTGGCAAATAGCTTCAAGGCGCTCGACGGCCGTCTGGCGGGCCACTTCGACCATCGCTTCGAGGGCTTCGGTGGCGTAGCCCTGTCCCCAGGCGTCACGCGCGAAGACGTATCCGGTGACGGCGCGGGTGGCGCTTTTGTAGAAAAGACCGGTGCTTCCTACGAGTTCTTCGGCGCGGCCATTTTCTCGAGTCAGAACAAGGTAGGGACCTGCCGGCCAGCGGCGCCACTCCTCATCGCTCAACGCAATGAACGCCAGCGTATCCGCCACACTGCGATGGGTAGGCCAGCTGAGATATCGCGTAACGTCGCGATCGGATGCGTAACGATGGAATACGGCCTGAGCATCGCTTTGCTTTGGCCGGCGTAACAGGAGGCGGGCCGTCTCAATTTTTTCTGACGCCTTTGCGCCTTTGCCTTCCAATTCCATCAGCCCTCCGACAGTGGTCTGCCAATTTCCCAGTGATGGCCGAAGGGATCGACGAGCCGGCCGATGCGCCAGCCGTAGTCTTCGTCCCGAACCGGACAGATAGAAGAAGCTCCGGATGCCACTGCCTGATCGAAGACGGCATGCGGATCGTCCACGATCAGGACCGGGTGCATGCTGTTGCCGCCGACGGATTCCGGGCTGAAATTCTGATGGGCGGGCGATTCTTCTGCGACCCAGAAGTCTCCCTTGCCAATAGCGAGATGGGCAACTACACCGCCGTCATCGTTGTCGAGTCGCATCAGTTCGGTTGCGCCGAAGGCTCGCGAGTAGAAGTCAACGGCGGCGGCACTGCGGCGTACGTACAACATGGTGGTGATGGTTGTTTCCAATTTCTTTTCGGTAGACACGGAACCGGCCATTGGAATCCTCCTATGGTGTTCACGGAGAGTTGTTGTTCGCGTCAGTAGGCTTGCAGTTGATCGAGCGGCAAGCGAACGCGGAAGCACGTCGATCCCGGATCGGAGCGCACGCTCAGGTGGCCGCGATGCTTGCGGACGATGCGCATGGCGTTATCGAGGCCGAGGCCAAGACCCAACCCGGGTGCCTTGGTGGTGAAGAAAGGCTCGAAGATGCGGTCCTGCAATTCGGGGGGGATGCCGGGGCCGGTGTCCCATATTTCCACCAGCATCATTTCGCCCTCGAGCCGGCAGGTGAGTTTCAGTTTGCCGGGATGACCGGTTTCGGCGATTGCTTCGAGTGCATTCTCGATGAGCGCCGTCCACACCTGATTCAGTTCGCTACCGTAGGCGCTGATGCGAGGGAGGTCCGGCTCGTAGTTGCGTTCGACGGCTACATTCTGCATGCGCGACTGGAGCATCTGAACGGTGGCATCGAGGCCGGCCGGCACATCCACTTCCAGAATCGGAGCGCGATCCATATAGGAGTAGGCCTTTACGGCGCTGATCAGGTCGAAGATGCGGGCGGTCGAATTCAACAGGGTATCCACCGACCGGGTAGACCTCAAGTAACGTGCGAAGTATTGCAGGGAAACGCATGTTTCGTTTGACCCGATGAGGGTGCGGAGCTCTTCGAGATCGAGGACAGTTGCGCGCTGTTCGGCGAGCTGCGCAGCGACCTCCCATGCACCGTCACAGGGGAGTGCGGTGAGCCAGGTACGCAAGTCTTCTTCCAACTGGATCTGCGCACCGGTATCGCGCGGGTCGTGACGCGAAGAGCGGCTGAGAATCTTTTGCTCCCAGGCTTCAACGCCTTCAATCTGCTCGTCGGTAAGGCAGAGGTTTACCAGCTTGAATCGATTCTCGCGATTCGAACGCAGTTCCATGACGAGACTCGAGGCTGCACGCTGCGCTGCGGACGCAGGGTTATTCAGTTCATGCGCGAGGTTACCGGCGAGCTTACCGAGGGCGTTGAGCTTTTCGGCCTGTTGCTCGATGCGTGTTACCTCTCGGACGCGATCGAGAAGCGTGGACACCACCCGCTGCTTCATGGATGGAATGGCAGCCAGCATCTCAGGGAACTTTTCTTTCATGACGAGGAGCGCCCACACGGGCGTGATGGCGAATCCCTGTCCGCCGGAGGTCTTCATGCGCGAGAAAGGCAGGAGGCCGGTCATCTGGCCGGCGCGGCCTATGAACAACTCCATCGGTCCGCCGCGCTGCCTGCGCACATGAATTTCACCTTTGAGGATGAGGATCATGCGGTCGGCGGGCTGGCCCTCTTCAAACAGAATGTCGCCGGGTTGCGCGACGATCTCCTCGCCATGCTGGGCGAGCCAGAGGCGGTCTTCAAATGGCAAGCCCTGCAACGGCCCGACACGATCAAGAGCAGCCGCAATGGTTTCGGCGGGCGTAGGACAGGCAGGCGCGGTCAAGGTAGGGGAGAGCATCCTGAACCTCCGGCGTAAGCAAGTTCAGGATAGCCCATACCCCGGTCGCATCCTGTTAAGAACTGTTGTGAACCGGTACCGCATCGGGGCGAATGGCGAATCTTCGGTCCCGGGTTGTGACAACAGGTTGCGACGAGGGGTTGCGACGAGACAGATGGGCCGATGCTATGATGGGCGGTTTGAAATTCTCTGTAAGGAAGCCTGCTATGCTCCGCAACATTTTTTCTGCGCTGCTTTTGTTGTCTACGCCGGTTGTCGGATTCGGGCAGCCATCGATTGCCCGGCTGGACGAGGCCACGAAGGTCTTTCGGCTGGATGGCGGCAATGTCACCTACGCTTTCGGCGTGAATTCGCGCGAGGAACTTCAACCGCTTTATTGGGGCGGGCGACTTGCCGCTACAGACCGCATTCCAGCGGCCGCACCGGCACGCGAGTGGGCGTCGTTTGATTCTTCGTACACGAACACGCCCGAGGAGTACGCGGGCTGGGGCGCGGGACTGTTTGTGGAACCGGCGTTGAAGGTGACGTTTGCAGATGGAAATCGCGACCTGGTGCTCCATTACGAGAGTCACGAAATCACATCCGATGGATTCAAGATTGTCCTTAAAGACATCAAACGACAGGTTTTCGTAACGCTGCACTATGCGATCGACGCGGAGACTGGAATCCTGGGAAAATCGGCGACGATTGAAAACCGTGAAGCCCAACCGATCACGATTGAGCAGGCCGCGGCCGGGGCGTGGGTGCTGCCATCGGCGCACTACACGTTGAATTATCTGACGGGCCGCTGGGCTGGCGAGTGGACCCTGACGCAGGAGAAACTGCAGCCAGGCGAGCGCGTCATTGAGAGCCGGCGGGGATCGACGGGGCACCAGGCCAATCCGTGGTTCGCCATTCAGGCAGGCGAGAATCCTAACGAAGATGCCGGAGAGGTATGGTTCGGTGCGCTGGCTTGGAGCGGATCGTGGAGGATCACGGTTGAACGGGACCAACTGGATGCGGTCCGCGTAACCGGGGGATTCAACCCGTTCGATTTTGGGTATGTGCTGCAGCCGGGGCAGAAACTGGAGTCGCCTGTCTTTTATGGAGGCTACAGCGCTCATGGACTTGGGGGAGCTTCGCGGCTGCTGCATCACTACGAGATCGCCCATGTACTTCCGCATCGCGTGGGAGAAGGCGAATTGGCTGCGCCGAAACCGCGACCGGTGATCTACAACTCGTGGGAGGCGACCGAATTTCGTGTTTCTGAAGAAGGCCAGATGGCCATGGCCGAAAAGGCTGCGGCTCTCGGCGTAGATCGCTTTGTGATGGATGATGGCTGGTTCGGGCAGCGCAAGGACGATCACGCGGGGCTGGGGGACTGGTACGTAAACCAGGAGAAGTTTCCGCATGGATTGAAGCCGCTGATCGACAAGGTTCATGCGCTGGGAATGGATTTTGGATTGTGGGTTGAGCCGGAGATGGTGAATCCGAATTCGGATCTTTACCGGAAGCATCCTGAATGGGTGTTGAATTTTCCGGGGAGACCGCGCTCGGAGCAGCGCAATCAGCTGGTGTTGAATCTGGCGCGGCCGGATGTGCGGGATTACGTTCTCGGATTTCTCGACAAGCTGGTTTCGGAAAACGACATTGCGTTTCTGAAGTGGGACTATAACCGCAACTGGAGCGAGCCGGGATGGGATCAGCTTCCACCGGCGGAGCAGAAAAAGGTTTACGTCGAGTTCACGCGGAATCTGTATGCAATTCTTGCGGAACTGAAGAAACGGCATCCGAAGCTGGAGATTGAGTCGTGCTCGGGAGGCGGCGGCCGCGTGGATCTTGGGATCCTCGAATATGCCGATGAGGTGTGGCCGTCGGATAATACCGATCCATTTGACCGGCTCACACAGCAGGACGGCTTTACCTACGCTTATACGCCGCAAGTGATGATGGCGTGGGTGACGGACTCTCCTCATGATCTTGAAGGACAGCGCCGCGTGACTTCGGTTCAGTACCGCATGCTCAGCTCGATGCAGGGATCTCTTGGAATTGGCGCCAACATCACGAAGTGGACCGACGAGGAGATGGCGACGGCGAAGCGGTTGATCGCGGCATATCACCAGGTGCAGCCGACGATCGTGCAGGGAGATTTGTACAGGTTGATCTCGCCGAGGGATGGCAGCGAGTTCTCGGCCACGCAGACGGTTAACCGCGACAAGAGTCAGTCCGTGGTCTTTGCATTTATTCATTCAACGCAGGAGGGTCGAAAGTTTCCGCGTTTGAAGCTGAAGGGGCTCGACCCGAAGGCAGATTATGCGCTGACGGCGATTGAGGGCGCGGTTGCGAGGGGAACTCCGACAACGGCGAGCGGTTTATGGTGGATGAATCACGGGTTCGATACGAGCGAGGGCTTTAGAGGCGATTTTCAGGCGGCGGCGTTTCGGCTGGATCGGAAGTAACGCATGATTGATTTTCTGCTTGTTCAGTATTCGCAGAAGCAGATCCTTCGCTTCGCTTACCCCATGAACGCTGGCGCGCTCACGGGGCCCCAAGCTGCTTCGCTCAGGATGACACATTTGTGCCTGCCATTATGAGACCGAGCTATTTGCGACTGTCAGGTTTGTAGCCTGCCCAGACGTATTCCAGTGCCTCGGGTAACGTCTGCGCTTTTACGGCGTGATCGACGTGGGCGGCATTGACAGCATAGACGAACTGGTAGTGATATTTTTTGGCGGCGAGCACTTTTGCCATGCGTTCGTTGGCTTCAACCCAGTCGTGCATGTTGTCGCGCATGATATTTGGGTTGAAGAGATCGCGGTCGCCCACTTCCATCCAGAGACGAATTGGCATGCGTTTGGTTTGTGGGATCAGGTGCTCGTGAAATTCCCACGCGCCGTGTGGTGACTTCGGATCGTAGGGCCATTGCTGGTTCACGTAGGTGCCGGAGTAGGTCAGCACGCGGTGATAAAGCTCGGGGTGATACCAGGCCATGATGAGCGCGCAGGAGCCGCCGGAACTTCCGCCCATGGTGGCGCGGCCGTCGGGATCGCGGGTTAGCTTGACGTGGGCCTTCTCTTCGACCAGCGGCAGGATCTCGTTTTCGACGAATTCGGCGTACTTGCCGGACATGGTGTCGTACTCGAGGCCGCGTTCGCTGCCCTGGGCGTCGCCACTGCCGTTTCCGATGGAGATGGCGATCATTACCGGCAGCTTGTGTTCGGCGATCATGCTGTCGAGCGCGGTGAAGAGCATGCTATCAGTGCCATCGGCGCCTACGATGAATGGCGCGACGCTGCCGGGCACGTATGCCCTGGGTACATATACGGCTACCTTGCGCGTGTAGGGCGCGGGATGGCTTGTGGTGATGATGAGCTTGGCGGGATCGGTTGGATCAGGGGTGCCGAAGGTGCCTTTGTCACGTGCGATGCCGGGGTAGTACTTACTGTCGGCGGAGTTCATGGTGAATTCGACGACGGAGCCGTTGCTTAGCTCCGTCGCTGTCATTTCAGGTGCGGGCGAGTGAGTGGGGCCGATGATGAAGTTGCCATCCGCGTTTGAGGCGGGAACAGCTCCGTCGGGAAGCTGTGTGGCCGCCACGTAACCCGGAGTGTGCGGATCGCGCGTGGGAAATGTGGGGCGGGGTGTTGGCGGTGGAGCGGGGGAAGAGGCTGGAGCCTGGGCTGGCCCCAGAAGCGGGGCTGCGGCAAAGAGAAGGACTGCTGATCCCCGAAGGAGAAGTCTCATCGCGATTGATCTTTCTTGATCTCGGTGTTTCCCAGTGTAATGCCAGTGCATCGCGTGACCATGTCTCTGCGCGGTTTGACGGACGCCGTTCTTTGTAAATATCTCGATATAAAGACTTATCGGAGGGTGGTTCTCCGTAAATTACTCTGCCCGTCAGGTTTACATTCAAACTACGGGCGAGGTTTAATTGCCTGCAAAACCGGACGGTGAATTTTACGAGGGGAATGAGTGAGTTAGCCCGGAAAGGCGGAGCGAGCCACTTGACATCGCTGAGTAGAGAACGGTGGTGGTGGCGAAATGGTGCGTGCCCTGGAACCGCCCTTCGCTGAGGTACGTAAACACCTTTAGCGTCCTGAGGTGATGAATGCTCTGGTTCTACGAAGCTTTCTTTCCCGCGGTTTGGATTGTCTTTCTTCTCTACTGGCAGATCAAGGCCAGCAATACCAAATCCACGCAGCGTCTGGAGCCGGCGGCCTCGCGCATCTTTCGAATGTTGATCTTCCTGATTGCGATCATCCTTCTCTCCACAACTCTCATTCCGCTGCGCTTTCTTTATCTCCCGCTATGGCCCCAGGGGTTTTGGCCATTCTGGCTGGGAGCTGCTGTCACCATCGCCGGCCTTCTGTTCGCCGTGTGGGCGCGCGAGCACCTCGGCAGCAACTGGAGCCGCTCCGTCACCATTAAGCAGGGCCACGAGCTGATCACCACTGGTCCTTATGGCGTGGTCCGTCACCCCATTTACACCGGCATTCTGGCGGGTTTCCTCGGCTCGGCGATTGCAGTCTCCCAAGTGCGAGGGTTGATCGTTTTCGTTCTCATCTTTTTCGCGCTCTGGATGAAGTTCCGCATGGAGGAACAGTGGATGCGTTCCCAGTTCGGCGAGACGTATGCGACTTATGCTCGTAAGACGGCCGCCCTGGTGCCTTATCTGTTTTGATCGCTGCATCGCGAGGCGCGCCACTTGCGAATCCTCTTCGCTCTTAAGGGCGAAAACGAGGAACCGGAATCTCCCGGGTCCCGCGTAGAATCAATCGGGAACTGCCGGCGAAGGCGGAGATGGATTCACGCCGCGTGTAGTGGCGGGCCCGTGACAAATCGTTTCACGCGCTGCGACGAGCGGGCGAAACGAATCTACGATGGCATCGTTTTCGAGATCAAAAAGGAAATTCCGATTGACGAAGCGAAGCAAGACCCGCCGCAAACCATCGCCGCCTGAACGGAACAGGCCAGTCGCGGTGCACAAACCGGGGCTCGATTTCTGGATCAGCTTTGGGCTGCTCGTTGCCGTGCTGGCAATGTATGTCCAAGTGCGAAGCCATGCTTTCGTAAGCTTTGACGACCCAATCTACGTCACCGAAAATCCCCAGGTGCGCGCAGGCTTGACCTGGTCCGGCGTGGTTTGGGCTTTCACCACGTTTCACGACTCAAACTGGTTTCCGCTCACCTGGCTCTCGCACATGCTGGACTGTCAACTTTTCGGTCTCGACAGTGGCTGGCATCACCTAACGAACTTATGGCTCCACGCTCTCAGCACGCTGGTGTTGTTTGTTGTGCTCCGGCGCATGACTGGCGCCAGTTGCCGGAGCGGCGTGGTAGCTCTCCTGTTCGCCGTTCACCCCCTGCACGTAGAGAGCGTCGCGTGGCTCGCCGAGCGAAAAGACGTCTTGAGTGCACTCTTCTGGATGCTGACGCTCTGGGCCTATGCCGGCTATGCCGCCCGGCAGGGACGCGCGCGCTATGCCTTGGCCCTTTTCCTCTTCTGTCTTGGCCTTATGGCAAAGCCGATGCTCGTGACCTTGCCGCTTGTACTCCTGCTGATGGATATTTGGCCGCTGGGTCGTGGGGTTCGCATCCTGGACCACTGCTCCCGTTCTTTGCCGCATCCCGTCGCGTCGTCGATCGTCGCTTACATGCGCGCACCTGAAGGGCGGGGCAGTCGCCTCATGTTGAATTGGTACCGCTGGCCACTGTGTTGAGAACGCTCTGATTGCCTATGTTGTTTATATCTTTCAATCGTCGGCCCTTGCACCTGGCGGTGTTTTATCCCTACTCCCTGCAATCGCGTCGTCGGTACCGGCCATTTTCGCGGGCGTCGCGCTGTGTGTCGTTACCGTACTGGTCGTGCTGGCGTTTCCGCGACGCCCATACCTTGCCGTTGGATGGTTCTGGTATGTCGTGACGCTCGCGCCGGTCATCGGACTGATTCAGACTGGCTCGCAATCTCGCGCGGACCGCTATACCTATATCCCCATGATCGGCCTGTCGCTTGCTCTGGTTTGGGAAATTGCGGAGCGCCTGCAGACCTGGCCCCGGTTCCGCGTGGCGCTGGCCGCGGCAGTTACGGCGGCATGCCTGACCCTGACCTGGCTTCAGGTGCAGTACTGGCGTGACGCCATGCGCTTTTACCAGCAGCGACGCCGTTGGTTCTTCACCAATTGTGTGGCGTCCCTTCAACCGGCACCGCGCAGGACGGTGAAGGCAAGACGGGATGAAGAAGCGCAACCTCGTCAAACTGTCGTGTTGCCCGCCCAAGCCGATGAAAATGCGGCTGGGGTTCGCGACGTTGCGCCGGGCTGGAGTCTTCTTGTCTGCTATCCCAGGGTTCCGCTGCGCTCCACCCTGGGCTATTCTCCGGCGTTCCCTACGGGAACTTGGTTTCCGGAGAGCCATTTCCGCTATTGCTGGTAGGTGTAGAAGCCGCGGCCGGATTTGCGGCCTAGCCAGCCGGCGTCAACCATGCGCACCAGGAGAGGGCAGGGGCGATATTTAGGATCGCCAAAACCTTCCTGCAGAACGCGAAGAATATCAAGGCAGACGTCGATGCCGATGAAGTCGGCTAAGGTTAGCGGGCCCATGGGGTGCGCCATGCCGAGTTTGAAAACCTGGTCGATTGCTTCAGGTGCAGCAACTCCCTCCATCACGGCGAAGGCTGCTTCGTTGATCAGCGGCATGAGAACGCGGTTGGAGACGAAGCCGGGCGCGTCATTCACCTCGATCGGCGTCTTACCAAGCTTGATGGCGGTGTCGCGCACTGCGGCGAAGGTCACATCACTGGTGGCCATGCCGCGCACCACTTCCACCAGCGCCATCACGGGTACAGGGTTGAAGAAGTGCATGCCGATGACTTGCGCGGGACGCTTGGTGAGCGCGGCCATTTTGGTGATTGAGATGGAGGAAGTGTTGGTGGCGAGGATCGCGGTTGGGGAGAGGATGCGATCGAGGGCGGTGAAGACCTGGGATTTCAGATCGAAACGCTCGGGTGCTGCTTCGACAGCCAGCTGTGCGTCGGCGAGCGAGTCCATATTTATGGTTGTGACGATGCGGCAGAGGGCCTGTTCCACATCTTTCTCAGAGAGCTTTCCGCGGTCGGCCTCGCGGCCTAGATTGGTGCGAATGGAAGCGAGTGCGCGGTCAAGGAACCGCTGTTCCACGTCACACAGAGTGACGGGAAAGCCGGACCGCGCGAATACGTGGGCGATGCCCGATCCCATGGTTCCAGCGCCGATGACCGCAACTGTTTGTATGTCTGCCACGTGCGAACCTCCCTGGGCAAGAGGGAGTTTAACAGGCTCGGTGGGTCTTCAAAGAATGACTCAGGGCTGAAGCCCACGCAATTCGTAGCGGCTTGTGGCAAGACTGAACAGCTTGGTGAAAAAGCTTAAATCTCAAACGACGCATCGCACAGGGGCTAAAGCCCGACACTCATTTTGTGGCATTTGCGGCCCGGCTAAAGCCATGCCCTTGTTACAAAACAGCGAGTTCGTTGAGTTTTTCACCAAGCTGTGAAGTCGCGCCCTGATATAGACGCCATGCGCAATGCATTACTGCCATAAAGAAAACGGCGCGACCGAAGCCGCGCCAAAAAACTCACCCATGTTTACCCCAGAAAATCTAGTTTCCCTGCGAAGCTGCGGGTACGAGTTGCACCTGATCAGTAAGCGTGAGCATCAGCACCGCTCCCGAATTGACATGGGCCTGGGGATGGCTGACGAGAAGATGCGTCGTGACCACGCCTGCACCGATGAGGCCGCCGGCTAGCATCCCTGGAGGGCCACCCAACACCGCGCCAGCGATCATGCCGGTACCGACGACAGCGCCATATTCAATACTGTTGCGCTTTACGCGCGAGCCCGGAATGATCACGCCTTCAGAGCCGACACGCAGGTGAGAACCGGGCGTCGAAACGACCACCGCGTGCATGTGAAACTTGCTTCCATTTTCAAACGTGATGGTATCGGGTTGCAGGAGAATGGACCCGTGACCGCCAAAGCGCCCGGTAGAAACCTGAGCCACTCTGCCGTCGATCTCTGTGCCTGCGGGGATCACGATGTGTCCGTCCTGCATGACATCGGTGGCCACGCGGCTGCGGAAGGGCTCGCCCTGCCTGGAAAATGAACTTGATGCTTCATCCAGCATGCGAATGCGAATCATGGTGCCTTCACCAAGCATTCCTGCAGGAAGCGGGGCGGGGTGCACGATGTCGTTGTCGAGGTCGGTGGCTGAGGCGCGGACCGTTACAGTGGGGGCTCCGGCAGCTATGCCGACGATGCCCTCGTCAGTTCCGTCCCCGTAGGTCTGAGGAATCGGGCGAGAGTCTGGGCTGGTCGCGTTGACTTGCGGCGCGGGCTGCATCTGCGCGGGCTGGGCTGCAGAAGTTTGCAGCGGATGACCGGCTGGCGGCTTGGGGATGGGCGCCTGCTGCTCTGTAGTGATGATGGAGTCGTCAGGAGGAGGACTGGAGGTTCCCTGGTAAGGGCTGGACTGGCTTGCGTCCTGGGCCATGAGAGCGGTGGTAGCCAACGCAAAGAATGCACATGCAAGAATCGGCCGGTTCATCCAAATTCTCCCTGTTCAATTTTGAAGCAGGCGGTGCTCCCGCTGGTGGCTTAGACCCGTCCTGCCTGAAAAAGTTCTGGGCGAGATGCGTGGAAATCAGATCCGGCGCAAACCTTACCCAGATAAATGCTAGCTTGCAGACATTGCGGATGAAGCACAACGCGAGCTTGCAGGTGCCTCGCAGAGCACGAATCAACTGAGGTAACCCGGACGGTCATCTTTCATCCCTGCTATCGGTTGCCGCGTGTGACCGCTGCCACACGGGGCTCTACCGCTTCGACTGGTAGAATCCGTACGGAAACGACTTTCATTTTTCTACGTATTTTGCGCTGGACGGAGAGGGGTTGAACACTTGCACGAGCTTCTGGAAACAATTCAGAGCGCTGCCGGAGAAGCCGTCGCCGTGGATCGCCGTCCGAAACTAAATGACCGGCTGCAGCACCGCATTGCGAGGACTGATATGACTGAGATTGTTGCGATTCGCGCGCGCGAAGTACTTGATTCGCGTGGAAACCCCACCGTAGAAGCAGACGTAATTCTGGAGAGCGGCGCACTTGGCCGCGCCATTGTGCCTTCGGGCGCTTCGACCGGTGAGCACGAGGCCGTTGAACTGCGCGACGGTGACAAGAGCCATTACATGGGCAAGGGCGTGTTGCAGGCGGTGGAAAATGTTGAGACCGTCATCGCTCCAGAGCTGGAAGGCATGGATGCCTCGAACCAGCGGCTGATTGACCAGACGATGATTGCGCTGGATGGTACGGCGAACAAGAGCAAGCTGGGCGCGAATGCCATTCTGGCCGTCTCGCTGGCCGCGGCTCGGGCGACGGCGCAGACATTGGAGATTCCGCTGTATCGGTATCTCGGCGGCGTGAATGCCAGCGTGCTTCCGACGCCGATGTTGAACGTGCTGAATGGCGGCGCTCATGCTGATTCGAACGTCGACTTTCAGGAATTCATGATTATGCCGGTGGGCGCGGAGCGTTTTTCGGATGCGCTGCGCTGGGCTGCGGAGACGTTCCACACGCTCAAGGGCGTGCTCAAGAAGAAAGGCTACAACACGGCGGTTGGCGATGAGGGTGGATTTGCTCCGTCGTTGAAGTCGAACGACGAAGCCGTGGAGTTGATTCTGGAAGCCATCACGCAGGCAGGCTACAAGCCGGGCGAGCAAATCGCGATTGCTCTAGATCCGGCGTCGTCTGAGTTCTTCGACAAGGAAAAGAAGAAGTACGTCTTCAAGAAAAGCGACAAGCGGGAACTGAGCAGCGAAGAGATGGTGGACTTCTGGGATAGCTGGAGCCGCCAGTATCCGATCGTCTCGCTCGAAGACGGTCTTGCTGAAGACGACTGGGATGGCTGGAAATTGTTGACGGACAAGATGGGCAGCCGGATTCAACTTGTCGGCGACGATTTGTTCGTCACCAACGTGAAGCGTCTGCAGCGCGGCATTGAAGAGGGCGTTGCTAATTCGATCCTGATCAAGGTGAACCAGATTGGGACGTTGACGGAAACGCTGGAAGCGATCGAGCTTGGTCGTCGCTACGGATATACGTCGGTGATGTCGCATCGTTCGGGGGAGAGCGAAGACACGTTCATCGCCGATCTTGCCGTGGCCACGGGCGTGGGACAGATCAAGACCGGATCGGTCAGCCGCACGGATCGCATTGCCAAGTACAACCAGTTGCTACGGATTGAAGAAGAGCTTGGAGCGGGTGCGGTTTATCTTGGGCTTGAGTCGCTGAACTTTAACGACGAGTAATGGCGTATCCGGCTACGCGTCGATATAAAAGTTCCCCATTCTGTTCAAAGCAGGGTGGGGAACATTGTTTTTGCAGGCTTGCTGCACTTGATTCCCGAAGTTTTGACCATTGCTTCGGATGTTGATCGGGAAAGTCAGCTGTCGTCTTACACTAGAGAGGATGCGCTTCCTCACACTCCTTTTCCTGATGAGCATTCTGTCTGCTGCCGCAGCCCAGACAGCACCGGTTGTTGTGCTGCATGACCTGAAGGGAGCCGAGACGCTGGGTGCCGATCTTTACACAAACGCACGCGCTACAGGGCTGGTGCTGGTGGTGGTGCGCGGTAACCAGATGTACTTCCATAGCTATGGAGAGACAGTGCCGGGATCGCACCTGGCTCCATCGATGGATTCAGAGGTGCGGCTGTGTTCGCTGACCAAGATCTTTACCACCGACCTGCTGGCGAAGTTGGTAGCTGAAGGCACGGTTCACCTGGACGAACCGCTGAAGAAATATGCACCTAACGGCGCGGTGATCCCAGAGAAGGACGCAGCCATCACCCTGGAGGAGTTGGCGACGCATACGGCGGGGCTGGAGCGAGAGATAGGAACTGCACCGCGCCGGGCACCGCACTTTTCCTATCCCGACTATGAGATGCGATGGAATTGGCTTGCGAGTACGGAGCTGAAGTTCACACCGGGATCGAAGGCGTTCTACTCCAACGTTGGATTCGATCTGTTGAGCGACGCACTGGCAGAGGCTTCGCATACGCCTTACGCTGAGTTGCTTGAGACGCGCACGCTGAAGCCGCTGCGCATGTGGGACACGACGGTTTATCCGAATCCCCGACAGTGCGAACGGTTGATGACGGGGGCGCACGAGGAAGGGCCGTGCACGATCACGGCGAATACGCAGGGAAGCGGCGGCTTGTACTCGACACCCGCGGACATGGTGAAGTTCCTCAGCTACCTGGTGGGAGCGAGCGCTCCGGCGCAGGCCGAGACTGCGCGTGATGTGTATCTGCTGCCGTCAAGTCTGAAAGGCCAATACGGACTGGACCACGCCGGACGGCCAAGCGGAATTGGCCTGGGATGGATGCACCTGGGCGCGAGCGGGGACGTATCGCACCTTATTGAGAAGACGGGCGGCGGAGCGGGATTCACGACTTATATTGCGATTCATCCAGCGAGCCACACGGCGCTGTTTGTGGCGATGACCGAGGGAAGAGCGGGCGGCTGGCAACCAGGGTTCAACTTGTTCAAGGCTTCGAATAATGGCCTGCTGGCACTTGCAGGGCTTCCGCCTTTGCCGGAGAGGTCGATGAGAAGATCTGCGATGCGGCACGTTTCGCAGACGAGGGTGCGCGCGAGTAAGCCGAGCAGAGGGAAACGCGCAGTGCGTGGGAATCAGAGGACGGTTGGGGGCAGCTAGGGGATTATGGAGAAGTAAGAATCCAGATTATTGCCTATTGACCACGATCCAACTGCAATCCAATTTCTTTTGAGCTTTTCGGTGGTCCAAAAGCTTGAGACGCCGCGTTGCACTCCTTGTCGGGCGTCACTTAGAAGACAGACTCGTGCAACCGTCCGTATGCACACGAGGAAGTTCAGGAACGGCACAGGGTTCGAGGAACGAAAGGATCAGATGGCGGTTGGTCAATTCGCGGATGCGCGACGGAAAACTCAGCGTCCGCGACGTCACTATCCGGCGCCGCAGGAGAACGCGATCTTCTACGACCATTCCGATGTCGTCGGTTCGATAGGATCTGGATCGAACTTCTTCTCCGTGAGCTGCCCGCATAATCGCGGCCTTCGCGATGCTACGCCCACTGAACTCGACGAGTTTAAACGCTTAATTTCACCGAATCCACGTGGCGCAAAGGAAGTCGTTGGTAGTTGATAGCTGGTCCGGAAAATATATCCCTGAGGGGCTAAAGCCCGGTCGCTTTTGCGGGTTATGCGGCACGACTAAACAGCTTGGTGAAAAAGTCCGTATGGGCCAAGCCAGCATCGCTCAGGGGCTAAAGCCCGACACTCATTTTGTCGCATTTGCGGCCTGGCTGAAGCCATGCCCTTCTTACAAAAGAGCGAGTTCGCTGAGTTTTTCACCAAGCTGTAAAGTCGAGCCCTTTCAATTCCTGCCGTCCTGAAAGTTTGCGACGCAAGGTGCTGCAGTGTGTGGCGATGTGACCGTTGCCACGCGGTGAGACGTATCGAGCATTTATCCTGATATCAAGTACATCGATTGATTACGAGGTATCTCAAGTGGCTTCAACGAAACACCCGCTGGTTCTGACAATTCTGGATGGATGGGGTTATCGCGCTGAAACGGCCAATAATGCTATTGCGCTGGCGCGCAAGCCAGCTTATGACAAGCTGCTGCGCGAGTTTCCCAACACGCTGATCCAGGCTTCGGATCATTTTGTCGGCTTGCCGGATGGGCAGATGGGAAACAGCGAAGTGGGCCATTTGAACATTGGCGCTGGGCGCGTTGTGCAGATGGACATTACGCGCATCGACGCGCTGATCGCTTCGGGGCAGTTCGCGAAGGAACCCACAATCATTCAGGCGATGCAGAAGGCGCGCGATGGGCGTCATGCTCTACATCTGTTCGGACTGGTATCGGACGGCGGCGTGCACTCGCACCAGGAGCATCTGTATGCGCTGCTGCGCGTGGCGCGCGAGCACGGATTGCCGAATGTCTTTGTGCATGCATTCATGGATGGGCGCGATACGGCACCCGATTCCGGCGCCGGATACATTGCAAAGCTCGAACAGAAGATGCGTGAGTATGGCGTGGGCAAAGTGGCCTCGATCAATGGGCGCTACTACGCGATGGACCGCGACAAGCGATGGGAGCGCGAGCGCAAGGCCTTCGACGCGATGGTGAGTGGGAAGGCCGAGGGTGGCGCGTATGCCGATCCCGTGGCGCGCATCAAGGAGAGCTATAACAACGGGGTTACCGACGAATTCCTTATTCCTTTTGTGGTGGTGGATGCCGCCGGAAAACCGGTTGGACAGATTCGCGATGAAGATGTGTGCATCAACTTCAACTACCGCGCCGATCGCGCACGGCAGATAACGCGGGTGCTGGCACGTGAAAGCGGGCTGAACAAGGATGGCGGGCGCAACCTTGAGGGTTGGGAATCGCTGGATGAAATGATTCCGCGCAGCGAGATTCCGAAAAACCTGCATTACCTTTGCATGACGCAGTATGACAAGCTCTATGCGCTGCCGATGATTATTTTGCCGGAGTCGATGGACAATATCCTGGCGAATATTCTCTCCGCGCATAACCTGCGCAACCTGCGCGTGGCCGAGACGGAAAAATTCGCGCACGTTACGTACTTTTTTAATGGAGGCATCGAAATTCCATTTCCGGGCGAGGACCGCACGCTGATTCCTTCGCTGAAGGTTGCCACGTACGATCTCGCACCAGAAATGAAGGCCGAGGCGATTGGCGACACCATTGTGAAGGCGATCAACGACACTGCCTTCGACCTGGTGGTGGCGAACTTTGCCAATGCCGACATGGTGGGCCACTCGGGCAAGCTGGAACCTACAATCCGCGCCTGCGAAGCGGTGGATGCGCAACTTGGTCGCATCTATAAAGCGATCAGGGAAAAGAATGGAAGCTGGCTTATCACGGCCGACCACGGCAACGCGGAACTAATGGTCGATCCGGTGACTGGCGGACCGCACACGGCGCATACTACGAATCCTGTGCCGATGATCTATGTTGCGGAAGATGGTCCCAACTACAGGTTGCGGCCTGATGGTTCTCTGCGGGACATATCTCCGACGCTGCTGAATCTTCTGAAACTCGGATTGCCGAAGCAGATGACGGGCGGAGATCTGCGAGTGCCAATCGCAAAGTAGAAGGCACCTTAATCACATGCAAAAAGGCCTCCTGTGTGTGCAGGAGGCCTTTTGATTTCGGAGAACGAACTGGCTAGCGGGGACGCAGGGACTTGATGGCGTTGGGCAGGCGTTCGAAGGCTTCGGGCAATCTTTCTTCAAGGATGCGCGCGCGTTCGGCTGCGATGCCGCCTAGATAGGACGGAACCGGCGTTGCCGTGAGCACGAGGACAAAGGCAATGACCGAGAAGCAGACTCCTGCGATGGCTGCGGAAGCAAGCATGTGATAGGTGTCGGCAATGTCGAGGCCAAGGATGTTGAATGCAACGTGCTCGAGCGGTTTGATGTGGCGAAGAACCGCGAGCGCGAAGAGGGAGAAAAACACGGAAAGGGAAGTGAGAACGACGAGGGAAACGTCGAGACTGCGGTGGAATTTCAAGCGGGCGCGGCAGCGGCTGCAATCGGCGAAGTGGTGCTCATAATCCCTGCGCATCTCGGGGGAGATCCCAGAGATGTCATACCGCCAGCTGGCAAGAATCGCGCCCACAACGCGGTCGGTACATTGAGTTTTCGCCATATTCCTTAGACTCACTTCGTGATGAATCTGCTTCATTTACGAGCTCGCAATTCAATGCGAGAGTTGGATTCCACCCGTTGGATGTTCCGCGTCTCCAGGACGATGCATATTGCTCAGAAAGCGCTGAAAATAAAAAGTTTACCTTAGAGAATTTCCGTCATGGCTGTCCGAACTGGGAAAATTACTGTCTCTTCACATTGTAATCGAGTTTCATCAAAAACAAATTGTTGACATTGGTTCGTGCTGGGCGGCGAGCAGCAGTCGGTTGGCCAGGAGGCTGGCACGCCCATTCAAAGCTCTCTCGGCTGCAATCCGTGCAAGCTCGGGAAGGTTATTGCTTTCAGAGAGATGCCCGAGGATTACGTAGGAAGCCTGGCCATCATACTCGGATTCGAGATAGGTGGCGGCTGCCTCGTTGGACAGGTGACCAACGCGTGAGAGCACCCTTTGCTTTACGGACCAGGGGTAGGGGCCGTCACGCAACATCTCGAGGTCGTGGTTGGACTCGAGTAAAAGCAGATCTACACATTTGAGCTGGGCTTTGACGTTGGGCGGGATGTAACCGAGGTCGGTGGCGACGGCCATGCGCACACCTTCTGCCTGAAAGACGAATCCAACGGGATCGGCGGCGTCGTGGGGGATGGTGAAGGGGCTAACGGAGATGTCGCCGATCTGGAGCGGCTTGCCGGCTTCGAAGAGTTGGACTGAGGGGAGAGCGGTGGGATCTTTTGGAGGAGCGACCTGGGCTGGTGCCGGTTCGGGTTCTGGGCTGGATGCCGGTTCGGCAGATGCTTCGAGGTCGTCGGGATCGGAGTCTCCGGCCGCGGCTGCGTCGGCTTCAGCCATGCGGGCGGCTGCCTGCTGGCGACACTGTTCCAGCCACTGGCTGTAGGTCATTTGCTTGCGCGGGGAGAGCCATCGTACCCAGGCGCGATGCGTGCCCTGAGTGAAGTAGACGGGGATTCCCAGCTTGCGCGCGGTAACGCCGAGGCCGGCCACGTGGTCAGAGTGCTCGTGAGTGATGATGATGGCGTCGAGGGTGGCGGGGTCTTCGTCGGCGAGGCGCATGCGGCGGAAGAGTTCGCGGCAACTGAGGCCAGCGTCGACGAGAATTCGGGTTTTGCCGCCGGTGATGACCGTGCAATTGCCCTTGGACCCCGATGCCAATACCGTGAACCGCACCATGAAGTGAGGATAACGCGCAAGCCTGTGCAATACGAGGCCCGAAGTTAACCGGCAGGGAACATCCGCTGAGGAATTGAGAGAGCGGAAAATGTGCCGACTTGAGAAACTCCGACGTATGCTGTCAGCAGGCCAATCTGTCGCTGTGGTGAAAACACATTCCCCTCGAGGTCCTGGGCGTGATGAGAAAACGGATATTCGATGCCATGATGCTTTTTGGCTTTGCTGTGCGGCGGGGTTCTGCCTTGTGTCGATGGAGCGCACACTGCAGTCGTCTTCGCGGCTGACAAGTCGGCTGCTGTTTCACCAGCCTGGAATCCACGGGCCGCGGCGCGCTATCTCGACAGCCGGGAGACCTGGTGGCAGGGATGGGATCGCGCACAGAAGGATCATGGAACGCTCTGCATCAGTTGCCACACGCAGGCGAGTTACGCAGCTGCAAGGCCAGAACTGCGGAGCTATCTGGGTGAACGTACGCCGTCGGCGCAGGAACAGGTGATGCTGGCCAGCGTTGAGAAGCGGGTTCGCGCGTGGAAAGATATGCAACCTTTTTACAGCGACGCGGTATACGGTGCTGGAAAGGAAATTGAGTCGCGCGATGCCGAGTCGGTGTTGAACGCGATTATTCTTGCGAATTACGATGCATCGGCTGGGCACATGAGCGAGCGCACGCGGATGGCTTTTGAAAATGCGTGGGCGCTGCAATCGAAGTCGGGCGAGGATGCAGGGGCGTGGGTGTGGCAGAACTTCGATTACACGCCGTGGGAGTCAAAGGAGTCGCAATATCACTGGGCAGCGATGATGGCAGTGGCCGTTGGTAAGGCGCCCGATCGGTATCGCGACGATCCGAAGATTGCCGGGAATCTGGCTGCACTGCACGGCTACCTGCGGAGTCATTACGAGGCGCAGCCGCTGGTGAACAAGGTTGTGACGCTGTGGGCTGCGAAATATTCTCCGGAAGTACTGAGCAAGGAGCAGGTGAAGACACTTGTTGCCGGACTCAACCGTTTACAGCATGAGGATGGCGGTTGGAGCCTTAGCGATCTTGGCAATTGGAAACGCCGCGACAACACTCCACTGGAGTCGCACAGTGATGGCTATGCAACTGGACTGATTGTGCTGGTGCTTGAAGAGAATGCCTTCGTCTCTGGCCAGAATTCTGTGGCGCGCGGCCTGGAGTGGCTGGAAAAAAATCAGGATAGAACCACCGGGGCATGGCCAGCATGGTCGCTGAACAAGAATCGCGATCTTAATTCGGATGTGGGCAAGTTCATGAGCGATGCTGCTACCAGTTACGCGGTGATGGCGCTTGAAGATCAAAAGCCATGGGCTGCGCGTGCAGGTTCGCGATGAAAGAAAGTCAGGCGCGCACTTCGCACATGATGCCGAGGGTGTTGCCTTCTGTGTCTTTCAAGAACGCCATCCAGAGGTCGTGGTCGGGCATCTTCGCAATTAGATGCGGCTCCTGAAAGAACTCTGCGCCTCGTTGTTTCAGGGCGGAATGGGCCGCATGAATATCGTCAACCTTGTAATAGAGGATTGTTCCGCCGCGTGGTTCGGACTTTTCGGGTGTGCTGAGCATGATGCGAATGGCTCCGCACTGGAAGAACGCGAGCTGGCCGGCGTCAAAGAGAAACTTCATGCCCAGGGTGTTCTGGTAGAAGTTCCTGGCGCGTGACAGGTCATCGACGGTGAGGGCGATCTGTCCGATATGGTCGAACGTGATGGACGACAGGGTGGCGTCGGGGTGACTCATATGGCTCCCTCCACTTCGTTAGCTCAGCTAACGATATATCATGAGTCGAAGGGAATATGTCAATAGAAAAACGAAACGACGCGGCGGCGCTGGCGGATCAGCTGCATTCGGCTGCGATTCATCTGCTGCGCAAGCTGCGGCGGGAAGATGCTGCGAGCGGGCTGAACGCTCCGCGTTTATCGGCGCTGTCGGTGGTTGTATTTGCGGGGCCGGTGACGCTGGGCGATCTCGCCGTAGCAGAACAGGTGCGTCCGCCGACGATGACGCGGATTGTGGATGCGCTGGCCGAGCAAGGGCTCGTGGTGAAAAAGAAGAATGCGCAGGATGGACGCAGCACGTTGATCCGCGCGACGGCGGCTGGGAAAGAGCTGTTAATGCAGGGGCGCGAGCGGCGGGTGCGCGCGCTGGCTGCGCAGATTGCGATGCTGCGCACAGAGGATCGAAAGATGTTGGAGAGCGCGGCCGAGATTTTGCGAAACGTGATTGCGGCGATTTGAGAATATTTATTCTTCCGGGGCTAAAGCCCGGTGAAATCTGGGACTGTAATTCGTGGGGCTAAAGCCCCACGCTCCCTCCTTCGTTTGGCTGAAACTTCACGATCCCAGTCCACGATCCCTCCTTCGTTTTGCTCAAACTTCACGATCCCTTCCTCGTTTGGCTGAAGCTCAACTTTCTCCGCCGCCACAGAAAACGCCAATGCCCTGACCGCTCGACGGATTGGAGCGGAGAAGACGGATGGTGAGCAGATGGTTGGCAATAGGGAACTACAATGGGTTCGCTCTCGCGTCGGAGTGCCGAAGGAACTGCCGTATCACAACCCATATCACAACAGCGCACAAGACCATCATCAGTAGCATCAGCTCGAGGGTCCGCAAGAATATGTAATCGATGAGACCGCGTCCCTTGGCGTCAAGGTCTTGAATAGACTTCGCGCTCAAGACCTCAAATTGATTCATAACTGCTATTTCCTGACCGCGAAGCGTTTCCAATGCGGCCTGCCGTTCCTCTCGAAAATCTGCCGTTGCGGCGAGTCGCTCTCCATCCATGCCGGCCATGGTGGCAATTCTCTCTTGTTGCAAGGCATACAGGGTCTTTATGCGCTCCTCGTCGATAAAGGCTTGTGCAGACAACCGCTGGCTGGCGATATTTGCCGTCATCACATCGCGCGTTTGACTGACGAGGTCGGGCATGCGGTCAATGTTGCTTGTCGCTTTTCTAGCGCTGTCTGAAAGCACTGCGATATTCGACAGAGCGCCGCTTATCTGCGGGTCATGCGTGAAATCGGTAAGCAAGAGTTCAGCCTGCCAGCGCGCCTGCTTTGGGAGGTACACGTTGTAAGAATCCAAGCGGTCGGTTAAGTCGCCCAGACCTTCCGCCAGCGTTTTGATTGAGGTGTTGATTCCCAGGTCAGACTGTCCAACCTTCTGGATTACATCTGGATCTACCGACTGACGTCCGGTCAGACTTGCCTGGATAGGATGAGCCTCCGCCCATGCGCCAACTCTTTGACGCAGGTCGGCTACATTGGCTGTTGGGGCGGCCGTGAGGATCAGGCGCTCCATCTCGGCATCCATGTTGCTCAGCGTCTCCACGACAACTGGATAGGACTTGCCCATTCTCTGTTTCGATGCGGGCCGTTCCATAAATGCGGTCATTTGGAAAATGAACGCCCAGGTATCTAGTACGGCTGCAACTGGGTCTGGGTTCAGCAACGATGTCTGCATTACCGGAATCGCCTCGGACTTCCATAAGAGAGCTTGTCGCTGGGCGGCAGATGAGTGCGATTCTGAAATAACTCTGTCAGCTGCCGTCTCTATCTCCGCTGAATACAGGGCTAAGAGCGATTGATTCCGTGAGCTTAATTCGGGCGCGGACGATGTAATGTGTTTGGCGGACTTGAGAGAAGAGGCTTTTCTAGTGTTCGCAGACATACACCCCAAGGTCGGCAACAGCAAGCTGCAAGCCAGGCAGCACGACCATTGAACAACCTGGGGGAGCGCCTTGGTGGATTGACCCGGCCGTGACATGAATATATCTCCAGTCTGTCGATCAGTCCTCGATTGGCTGGCATTCGTACGCTTCTGTTCCTGAACCGTCTTTCGGCACGCATCCTACACATTGCGGACCTTCACGACAATTGTCAGTTCTGCCAGTTGCGGATCGTTCAAGCAGGTTGGTCAGGACATTACTTGAAAAATCGTGGAGTGAGAATTGTGCTTGGAAATCTCCACACATGTCGAAGTCCCGAAAAGCAGGTCCTTCGCTCCGCTTACCCCAACTTTGTTGGGGCACCCAGGCTGCTCCGCTCAGGAGAATCCTTAGCGCGCGTCGAGGAGGTCGGCGGGGATTTCGATGGAGACTAGCGTGCCACGTCCGGGGTTGCTGACTACCTTGAATGTGGCCTGGGCGCCGTAGAGCACTTCGAGACGCTCCTGTACATTCTTCATGCCTATGCCGGCGCCATCACCGTTGCTGGTCAACCCGGTGCGCGGACGATCGCCCATTCCTACTCCGTCGTCGGCCACCTCGATGAGTACGCGATTGCCGGTAAGCTTGCTGCGCAAAGTTACGGTTCCACCGTGGATGCGGGGTTCGAGTCCGTGCTTGATGGAGTTTTCGATGAGCGGCTGCAGGAGAATGCTGGGCACGAGGACGTCGAGTGTGAGGGGATCGATTTCTTTTTCGACGTGCAGCTTGTCGGTGCCGAAGCGGACGACTTCGATGTCGAGATAGTCGTCGGTAAAGCTGAGCTCGTCGCGCAGGGGAACGTAGGTGTCGTGATCCTTGAGGAGAGCGCGGAGAATATTGGCGAGCTTCACGGTCATCTCGCGAGCCTTCTCGGGCTTGACGCGGACGAGCGACGCGATGGAGTTGAGGGTGTTGAAGAGGAAGTGGGGATTGATCTGGCGCTGGAGAGCATCGAGGCGCGCTTCGAGGAGGAGATGTTTCTGCTCTTCGAGTTTCATCTCGATGCGGAGGGCGTTCCAGACTTTCAATGCGATGCCGACGACAATGGGTGCGCTGAGCCACACCAGTGCCTGTACCCATAACTGAGGGGCAACCAGGGCAAAAAGTTTGTGAGGAAACATGCGCGCGAGCTGGTCGCGGCATGCCTCGGCAGCGACGATGAGGCCGAGCATGAGGAATTGGCGGTCGACGCGCGGACGGCGCAGGATGCGGCGGACCCAGCGATAGAGGCTGAGGTCGACGAAGGGCGTGAAGGACCAGATTTCTTCCTGCTCGACGAAGCTGCCAAGCACTCCGGCGAGGAGGCCGACGGCAGCATTGAAGGGCAGGGAAAGGTACTCCCCGTGGTGGAGTGCAGGAACGGCCAGGACAGCGCCGCCGAGCATGGCCCAGCGGGGGCCGACGAGCAGGCCGAGGAGGATGATGGTTTCGAAAGAGATGTCGGCGGCGAGGAAGTTGGGGACTGCGGTGCGAATCCAGACGCCGAGAGTGAGGGGAACGAGGAAGAATGCCAGCAGGCCGAGGGTTTGCTCTGGGCGGCGATGCTCGGCGAAGAACAGGCGCCGGAAGGTGCTGCCGCGCGCCAGAACGCTGGCCACGGAGGCCATCACTCCCAGTTTCACGAGGAGCGTGATCAGGATGAGCCTGTCGGTCACTTCTCAACTGTATCGCGCTGCGGAGGTGCCGCCCAAATGCAAAACCTGCGACGGTTCAGCGGTTTGCATGAAGCGTGGGTGCTACGTCCCAGCCGGTGTGACGACGGATGCAGGGGACGACACTGCACAAAGTAGAATGGGAGCATGGCATTTGAAAGTGTGAAGAAGGTCGCCGAGGCTGATTTTCCCACTCGCTGGGGAGCTTTTCGCATCCTGGGGTTTGAGGGGACGCTGCCGGGCCTTTCCGGGTCGCGAATCCAGACCGGTTCGCCAGCGCAGCTGGGCAAAGTGGAAGGGCTGGTAGCGCTGGTGATGGGCGACATTCATTCCACACCGCCGCTGGTACGGATCCACTCGCAGTGCCTTACCGGGGATGTGTTCGGTTCGCTGCGCTGCGATTGCCGGCTGCAGCTTGAGCTTGCTTTGGGGAGCATTGCCGCCGAGGGCGCGGGCGTTCTGCTCTACGAGCAGCAGGAGGGCCGGGGTATCGGCCTGATGGCGAAGCTGAAGGCTTACGAGTTGCAGGATGCGGGGCTGGACACCGTCGAAGCGAATGTGGAGCTGGGATTCGAAGCTGATTATCGCGAGTATGAATTGCCGGCGCGGGTGCTGAAGATGCTGGGCGTGATGCGGGTCAAGTTGATGACCAATAATCCCGACAAGGTCGCGGCGCTTGAGTCCGCTGGGATCACCGTGACCGAACGCGTTTCGGCGGAGGTCGCTCCGCAGGATACGTTTGCGGCTTATGTGCGGACCAAGCAGGAGAAGATGGGGCACATTGCGGAGACGATGGTCAGCGACGAGTAATCGCGATGGTGATGAGTGATTTACCCTGACGACGATAATGGCGATGTGCTTCGACGACTTGAGGCGCAAGGCGATGATCTGAGTCGCCCACGCAATATCGACTTCACTGTCGTATTCCCTGAAAAAAGTGCTGCTGAACGCTTTGCAGATCATTTTCGTGAGCAAGGTTTTGCAGTCTCTGTGGAATTTGCCGAGACGGTCAAGGAACTTCCCTGGGATGTGGTCATTGTTAAACACATGACACCATCACACCGAGGAATCAGCGATTTTGAGAATGCATTGCAGCAAGTCGCGGATCCGCTCGGAGGTCGCAACGATGGTTGGGGTTGCTTTTCCGAACCCGACAGCAGGTCGACGTAGATCGAAACGCAACTGCAGGTTCCTCCGCTCCCTTTGGTCGGTCGGAATGACAGCACGCAGTTGACTAATGGCAAGTCGGATTACAGCGCGTGTTCGCTATTTGCCGGTTGCCATTACTTTGCGGATGGGTTCGTTGTCGGCATAGACGCGCCATTCCGCTACGAGGCCGTCTTCGATGAGGGCGCGAATGGCTACGGGGGTCTGCCAGCGGTTCTCAGGGTTCAGCTTGCCGTCGCGGGAGTAGGTTCCCTGGGCTACGCCGATCATGATCACCACCGGATCACTGGGGTAGGTTTCTTCGATGGCCACGGAATAATCGGGAACCATGCGGAAGTAGGCGGTCCAACCTTCGCGCATCTTTTCGCGGCCTACGGTCATCTTGCCTAGCGAGTCGATGAAGCGATGGGCGGGCGACATCAGCGCGGCTACCTGCTCTGCATCCTGCCGGTTGATGGCGCGGACAAATGCGTGCGCGATGGACTCCGCCGAAGTGCCGATTGATTCCATGAGGGGCTCCCCAGAAGACATTTTAGTGCTTGCGGCAGGGGCTAAAGTCCACTCTGAATGCTGCTCGTTACGGCATGACTGAACAGCTTGGTGAAAAGTCCGTATGGGCCAAGCCATCATCCCTCAGGGACTAACGCCAACACTCATTTTGTTGCATTTGCGGCCTGGAAGCCATGCCATTGTTACAGAACAGCGAGTTCGTTGTGTTTTTTTAGCAAGTTGTGAAGTCATGCCCTTTTTACAAACTGTGCGCAGTGGTTGGGCTGCAAGCTGCGCGAGTCATGCCCTGATACAAAAGTGCCAGGAACGGCGCTGTGGCGGGTTCTGAAGTTAGCCTTGATGCGGGGAACCGATCTGTCGCGGGAAGCGTACTTTATTCCCAGACGCTGAAATTGGGGCTTGGGTGCCACGAGCCAATCGAGGGTGGCAGCGTCGAACGACTATGCAGAATTTCACGGACACGCTCAGCGAGGTTTTCAGAGCCATCGCAGCCAACAAGCTGCGCAGCTTTCTGACCATGTTTGGGATTGCGTGGGGCGTGGGTTCGCTGCTGGTGCTGGTGGGGCTGGGTGAGGGTTTCCGGTCGGGGCAGCGTCGCAACCTGGCGAAGATGGGCAATGACCTGGTGATGATGTGGAACGGGACCATCCCCGCAGTTGCCAACCAGCACACGGGGATGCGTCCTTACCAGTTGACGCTGAGCGATGCCGAGGCTTTGAAGCCGGTGCAGGAACTGCGGGCGGTTACGGTGGAGCTGTCACGGTCTGATCTTTATGAAGTGAGCCAGTACAGCAATACGTCAAGCCGTGTGACAGGTGTTTGGCCCAATTATCCGCAGGTGCGTTTCATTCCGATGGCACAGGGAAGGTTCATCAACGATCTGGACGTGAGCGATCATCGTCGGGTGGCTGTGCTGGGCTCGAAGGCGGCGACGATTTTGTTTCCGGGCAGGCCGATGGTGGGTGAGGCCATCACGATCAACGGCACGGAATTCAAGATTGTTGGATCTGTGGAGAAGATCAGCCGGGGTAACCAGGATTTCGACGATCAGAAGGTATACATTCCCGTCACGACCATGTTGCAGCTTTATCCGCTGAAGGGCGATAACATCGCCAAGGATGCGCTGACCTCAATTCAATATCAGCCGTCGAAGCCTGGGGATGCTACGGCGGCGGTTGCGGCGGTGCATCGGGTTATCGCCGCGCGGCACGGTTTCGATCCATCGATGAAGGACGCGTTTCAAGAGTGGGACACCATCAAGGAAATGAAGATGGTGGGCGCGATTTTCAACGCGATGGATATTTTTCTGGGCGGTGTGGGCATTGTGACGTTGGGGCTGGGCGCAGTGGGGATTATCAATATCATGCTGGTTTCAGTGTCGGAGCGGACAAGCGAGATTGGTCTACGCAAGGCACTGGGCGCGACGAAGAGCAGCATTATGGGGCAGTTTTTCTGGGAAGGCCTGTTGCTGACCGCAGTGAGCGGCGCGATCGGCATCGCTGCTTCGGCGGGGTTAATGGCGACTCTGCAGGCACTGCTTACGGGCAAGATGCCGGGGTGGGATCCGCCACGCCTGGTGCCGTGGTCGGCCGCGCTGGCGATGGGGACATTGATTTTGAGCGGGATTGCTGCTGGACTTTATCCGGCGAGCAAGGCGGCGGCGATGGATCCAGTTGAGGCGTTGCGGAAAGACTGAGAAGCAGCGGAGCTAGCGACTTTAGCCGCGCTCTGCGCGTGTTAGCGGGGTTAGTGGGATGGATGCAGGATTGACACTAGCGCCGCTAACGCCGGAACGGCGCTAACACCGCTAACATGGACTTTCAAGAGATAGAAGGTAATAGCTAGAGGCTGGAGTAGAGATGCTGAAGGACATTCTAGGTCAGGCTTGGGAGGCGATGGTGTACAACCGCCGTCGCACTGCCATCACCATGATCGGAATGGCGTGGGGGATCGCGACGGTGGTGCTGCTGCTGGCGTATGGAGCTGGATTCAGCCGCGCCATTGAGGCTATTTTTGCGCAGTGGGGCACCAACGTCATCGGGGTTTTCCCGGGCAGGACCAGCGAGCAGGCGGGGGGAGAGAAGTCGGGCGTGAAGGTGCAGTTCACGCAGGATGACGTGGACCGCATCATCGCCAGCGTTCCAGGAATCAACCATATTTCGCCGACGGCAGAGAAAGACGTGACGGTGCAAAACGATCTCCACACCTATACGTGGACGGTGAATGGAGTGATGCCGGTATTTCAGGACATCTGGAAACTGGACACCGATGACGGCCGCTTCTTCAACGGGCAGGAAGAGCAGCAGAGGGCGCATGTCTGCGTGATCGGGTCAGAATCCAAAACAAAGTTGTTTTCCGGCGGATGGGCAGTGGGCCAGACGATCAGGCTGAACGGCGTTTTGTTCACGATTATCGGTGTGATGAGCCCCAAGATGCAGGAGGGGGAGGACAGCGATCGCAACCGGCAGATTTATGTGCCCTTCAGCACCATGAGCGACCTGACCGATACGAAGTACTTGAGCGGGATATGGTTCAACTACCAGGGCAACTATGAGCTTACCGAGCAGAACATGCGCAGTTCGCTGGGCGCGGCGCATCACTTCAGGCCTTCAGACCATCGCGCGATCTATGTAGCGAACCTAATGACGGAGCTGCATCAATTCAGCATCCTATCGGTGGCGCTGCAGGTGTTGTTGTCGCTGGTCGGCACGCTGACGCTGGGCATCGCGGGCATTGGATTGATGAACATCATGCTGGTAGCCGTGCAACAACGCACGCGGGAGATCGGCATCGAGAAAGCGCTGGGTGCGCAGAGGCGCCACATTCTTACGCAATTCCTTGCAGAAGCGATGGTGATCACGGGGATTGGCGGAGTGGCGGGAATCGGGCTTGCGTATTTGGTATCGATCATGATCGGCCGCATCCCGTTCTACAGCGAACTGGCGAAACATGCGGAGAATGCGGATATTCAACTGCTGATCTCGCCGACTTCGGTGGTGGTGGCGACGGCGATCCTGATCATTACGGGACTGGTGAGCGGGATGATCCCGGCGATTCGCGCGGCGAATCTCGACCCGATCGAAGCGCTAAGGTACGAGTGAGGCGGGGGCATTGTGATCAGTGCACAGTGGACAGTGGACAGAGATCGGTGAACAGATAACAGAGGATAGTGATAGAGAGTAGAGATCGGATATGCGATCCGATGCGAGCCTTGTGCGGCGACAAAGAATGCTTCGCGCGATTTTCTCAAAAAAAATTTAAGGCGCCCACAACTTTCGAAAACTTGCGGTGTTCTCGCAGAACAACGGATTCGGTGCTTGTGCATCCGGATTCTGCACGGCGACTTCTGCGCCGAGCGTCCCGGCCTCTAGCGGTCTGGGCGCGGAGCCTAGGTGTGGCAAATTTCTTATCTTGTTCGTTACTCACCTTTTGAGCGGCAGTTCAATTTAAGCGAGTGTGCACGACTTCTCGATGCAACGCAGGGCACGACTGCTCGGTCTTCCGTGATTACTTTCCCCGCCCCGTTCAGGGCTAAACAGAAAGATCAGCCGAACCTCGCCTGTGAGGCTGTCGGGCGAGCTTCATTGCGCCAGGAGGCCATCGATGAAGAGCGTTCACCTCGCCCTCTGCACACTTGTGCTATCTCCAACGTTAACCGCATATGCCAGCAGGCAGATTTTGCCGGCGGGTTCGCTTATCAACTGCACGGTCGCCGAGACAAGGATTTCATCGAAGACCATGGGCGTTGGCGATCCTGTTCTTTGCCAAGCGAGCATAACCACACGCAACGGGTCTACACGTTTACCGTTCAACACATTACTTGAAGGCCGGTTTGAGGACTACAAAGATCCGGGACATTTTGTCGGCAAAGGATGGATGGAGTTGAGGTTTGATCGCATGGTGATCGAGCCGCGCACCGTGATTCCTTTGGATGCGAGGGTGGTGGATGTTCCGGGATACGCCGTGGATCCGCAAGGAAGAATCCTGGGCAAAGGCCACCGCACGCGGGATATCGTGGAGTGGATGATTCCGATCCTGTGGCCGATTGACCTGCTGAATCTGCCGCGGCGCGGACCGCGACCGACGCTCAAGACCGAGACGCGGCTTACGCTCAAAATAATGGACGATATGGAAGTGCCGGTTACGGAAGACCCGGACCGCGATCCTTCGGGTCTGTATCGGCGTGAACCGAGCGCATACAACGACGCTCCGCAGGAGCTGCCGCAAAGGCAGATGGCACAAGAAGAGCCTCGCGCAGCAGCCCGCCTACGAGCCACCTCCTCCGGCGTATCAATATCAGCAGCCGCAACAGTATCAGCAGCCTCAGCAGTATCAGCCACCGCAGCAGTCGTATATTCCACCTGCCCCGATTGCTGCGTATGTAATGCCCATGTATGTGGCCCCGGCGCCCGTCGTCTACGTCTACGCGGCTCCGCCGCCACCACCACCGGTGCAGGTTTACATGTATGCGCCGCCGTCGGTTGCCATGTGGTCGCAGCCGAGAACGATGGCGTATCAGAACTCAATGGCGTATCGATCTTTGTACGGCTACTGAACTGGATCGAATCTGAAACTGTAGAGTCGAGAGGGCGTAGTGTCGAAATTCACTGCGCCCGTTTTTTTTTGGAATAGCTGAGCATCAGGCGGAAATGCTCGCGCAGTTGGGCGACGGCCCGGTCAAAGGGCTCGGTCGAGCGGTAAGAGCGGGACAGCATTACTCCGCCCTCCATCGTTACGAGAACGAAGGTTGCTAACGCGTCGATGTCTGTGCCGTGCGGGAGAGAGGATTTCATCTCGACGATGCACTCGCGGATGGCATCAATCCATCCCTGAAAATTGCGTGCGATCAGGGTGTGCGCAGGGGCATTTTCCGGATCAATTTCCAGCGCGAGCCGGCCAAGAGGGCAGCCATATTTTGTGTCGGTTGCGATGATGCGCTCGCGATAGCCGGCGAGAATGGCGAAGATGCGATCCAAAGGCGCGGGGGTGGAGGCGAAAGCGGGATCGACGACCATGGGGCGCAGCAGCTCGATGTATTGCTCGAGAACGGCGCGGAGCAGGGCTTCCTTGCTGTCGAAGAAATGGTAGAAGCTGCCGGAGTTTACTTCGGCGTGAGCCAGCAATTCAGCCATGCTGGTTCCGGCGAAGCCGCGTTCCCAGAAAAGGAATCGGGCCGAGTTGATGAGGCGGTCGCGGGTTGAGGGAGAATTCTTTGGGGCCGGCATAGATTCTTCTTGACAGAAAGAATACTGCTTGCCAGTATCTTACTTGAACGATCAACCAAATGCGAATAATGAAACGTAAACTATTGGTCTTTGTGCTGTTGCTGAGTGTTGTTCCGGCTCGGTTTGCTGTTTCACAGAGCGGGTCGGCGACGGATGTTCACGAGCCGCCCCGGCAACTGGTGATTGAGTTGGAAATACCGGCGCCGGTGTCGGAAGTCTGGAAGGCGTTTTCTACGAGCGAGGGATTGAGTACGTGGTTGTTTCCGCATGCGACTGTGGATCTGAAGCCGGGAGGAGATTGGCTGGTGCATTTTCCCGGAGGCAGCACGGGGGGCGGAACGATTTTGAGCTTTGTTCCAGAGAAAGAGATCGTGATTGCCGCGCTGGCGCCGGACAAGTTTCCGCAGGTGAGGGAGACCCGTACGCGCGCGGTTTTCGAGTTTGAAGCTCGCGGAAACTCAACGGTCGTTCGCCTGACGCAAACCGGGTGGAAGAGTGGAGATGAGTGGACGCGCGCTTATGAATACCTGGCGGCCGGCAATGCGCAACTGCTGGCGACTTTGCATCAGCGTTTTGTGAATGGACCGACGGATTGGGACAAGGTCATGGGGAACGCGAAGGCCAAGACGAACTAGGAGGTGAAAGGTGGATTTTCATACGCTGAATTTCTGGGCGATTCTTGTGGCGGCACTGTCGGCGTTCCTCATCGGCGGAGCCTGGTACTCGCCGGCATTGCTGGGGGGCGCGTGGAAGAAGGCGAATGGATTTCTATCCGAGGAGCCGAAAGCGGGTCCACGGATTTTCGCGATTGGATTTGTTTTGAGCCTTGTGATGGCGGTGAATCTCGCGATGTTTCTCAATGATCCCAAGACCACCACGGCGTGGGGAGCGACTGCCGGATTTCTGGCGGGGTTCGGTTGGGCAGCCATGGGGATCGGCATGGTTGCGCTGTTCGAGCGTCGATCGCTGAAGTACGTTCTGATCAACGGCGGTTATCTCACGGTCGCATTGACGGCGATGGGAGCGATCCTGGGGGCCTGGCGATAGCGATCGGGTCGGCTGAGTTTTCGCGCTAGACGGGCGGCAATGCGTCCACTATGGGCACTCCGGCAGGCGGAGTGAATTTGAACGTTGCCGGGGGCAGGGAGACGTTGATCTGTTCGCCGGTGAAGGCGAAACGGGTTTCGGCGCCGTCAGTTTCCTGAATTTCGATTGCAGTGATGGTGCCATCTGCGGTCACGACAAGGGTAAGGCGCTGTATGCGCTTCTCCTGCCCGTGGGGAATACCCGTCAGAGTGAAGCTGCCGTTGGCGGCGGGGGAAACGGCGAGGTGGTCGATTTCCTTCTCAAGCTGAGTATGGCCTAGCAGGAAGCGCAGCGGAGAGCGCAGATCGTCGAGCTGTTTGGCTCCGACGCGCTGGACCTGCGAATCGCCCTGGGAATAGAACCAGGCGTATTTGCCGTCGAGCAGAAAGACCTTGCCGGGTGGGTTGGAGTAATCCCAGCGCATGCGACCGGGCTTGAGCAGAAGGAGTGTTCCGCTTTCGTGGCGGACACGGCCGAGGCCTTCGTATGTCTCTGCGAACTGGGCTTTGAGGGAATGAAGCTGGTTGTAATGGTGGTCTACGCGCTGGGCCAGGTCGTGGGACGTGGGTTGCTGGGCGGCGAGGCCGGAAGAGAAAACGGTTGCCAGAAAGAAGAACAGCAGAGCGGTGAACGTGCTCGGTTGAGGAAATCGACTTCCCACCCATGCGGCAGAAAGCGCCGCATGGATGGGGCAGTTGGTCGTTGGAGATGAAAGGTTCTCGAGAAGCAACCGCAGATCCTTCGACTCGTTCGCTTTGCTCTCTTCACTCAGGATGACATGCATGACGCCAGGGGTCATTGCACCATCTGGGTGCAGTTGGTGCCGCCGGCGGGATCCATCTTGATGGGGCCGCCTGCTTCAATGCAGAAGCCACGATCGCCGGTCTTGCCGACTGTTGCAGGCGTTGCGGTGAGAGTGTAGCTGGTGACGCGCTCACTGTTGTTGGCCGTCGACTTTACGCAGTTGGTGATATTGAAAATGTATCCGTCCTTGACGCCGGTAGTGATCTGTCCATTCAGCAGTTGCGCTGAGGTCGCGCTGGGTGGCGCACCTGTTTCGCCACCCAGCGCCTGCAATGTGCATGCGAAGCCGGTGACGGGATAATTCTGCTCGTACATTGACTGGGCCTGCTCAATGGTCTGCAGGGACTTCTGCGCCGACACTTCGTCGGTGTGCTTGCGGATGGTATTTGCGGTGGGAATGGCGATGAGCATAAGGATGACGATGATGGAGATAACGATCAGCAGTTCCATCAGGGTGAAACCTGCTGCGTCCGCCCGATCAGTGGAGCGGCGCCGGAGAAACTTCAAAAGCGTGCAATTCATGTAAACCCCATGTCTGGGGACGGATTGAAGTGCTATCCCCACACGACAAAATCCTACAACCTATAGACGCAGAAGGGAAATGGAACGCTCGAAACAGGGAACAGTGAACACTGGTCAGTGGGAGTGCAATGATTCAGTGGCGTGCTGACCTGGTGCCAGGTTCTGCTTTCCGTGGCGTCGGCGGAGAAGGCAGGAATTATTGCATCATTGATAAATGAAAACTGATCACTGATCACTGTTCACTGCCTTCAACACACAAGCCGCTCGCGGTTGAGCTTGATGCCGGTCAGGCGGCCTAGGAGGGTAACGGCAATGCGGTCGGATACGAAGAGGCGTTGAGCCATGGCCTGCACCTGCTCGGCATCTACGGCATCAATGCGGGCAATGATTTCGTCGGCGGTGAAGAACTGGTGGAAGTACATTTCCTGGCGGGCGAGGTTGGCCATGCGCGAATTCGAACTTTCAAGGCCCATGAGGATATTGCCTTTGAGCTGATCTTTGGCGCGCGTTAGTTCCTCATCGCTGAGGGGAATTTCCTTGAGATTGCGGAACTCAGCCAACACGAGATCGATGACATCGAGCGCCTTGTTGGCGGATGTGCCTGCGTAAACGCAGAGTGACCCGGTGTCGCTGTAGGGGCTGAGGTCGGAGTAGATGGCATAGGCCAGTCCACGCTCTTCGCGAATGGTCTGGAAGAGGCGGGAACTCATGCCGCTGCCGAGAACCGTGTTGAGTATCAGGGTAGCGAAACGATTGTCGTCGGTAATTTTGGGAGCCGGAACACCCATGCAGAGCTGCACCTGCTCGAGCGACTTCTTGTTCTGAAGAATGATGCGCGCGCTGGCGAGAGGTGCCTGCATCTCGTGTGCGGCCTCGCCTGGGGGCAGGTCGGTGAACTTTTTGGAAACCGCCTCAACGAAGGCATCGTGCTCGAGATCGCCGGCTGCGGAGAACACCATGTTGCCGCCGCGGAAACTGGCCGTGTGGTAGTCGAAAAGCTTTTGCTGATCGAGGCGGCCTACGGTTTTAGTGGTTCCAAGAATGGGCTTGCCGAGGGGATGATCCTTCCAGAAATTCTGCGTGAAGAGCTCGTGGACAAGAACGTCTGGATTGTCCTCGTCGATTTTGATTTCTTCAAGGATGACGCCGCGTTCGCGCTCGATTTCGGTAGAAGCGAAGACAGGATTCAACACCAGGTCGGCGAGCACGTCGAGAGCGATGGGCACGTGGTCGGCGAGCGACTTCACATTGAAGCAGATGGTTTCTTTGCCGGTGAAGGCGTCCAGGTTGCCGCCGATGGAGTCCATTTCGCGGGCGATGTTCAACGAGGTGCGCGACCGCGTTCCCTTGAAGACCATGTGTTCGACGAAATGAGAGATGCCGTTGATTTCGGCGGCTTCACAGCGGGATCCGGACTTGATCCAGACACCCATGGCTACGGAACGCAGATGCTCCATGCGCTCGGTTAGAACAATCAAGCCATTCGGCAATACAGTACGGCGAAGGTTGCGCTGAGTTGTCATCGTCACTCGTTCGAAGAATCGATTGTAAGAAAAGCGGTAGGTCGGCCGAACGCGTTCACCGGCCGCGCACGTTAAGGACAGGTTCGGATATTCGCGATTTGCAGGAGAATTCGCAGAAGGCTGCAAAGGGGGTAGAAATGCTCTATTCTGGGCCCAGCCGTGTCCGCAAACTCACAACTAGTCCCATTAGACGCTAACAACCGCCCCGGCGGAAGCCTGCGAAGTTTTTTTGGCATGGATGAGGGCAAATTGGCTGGGTGCATGGTGAATCTGGGGGAGCCAGGCTGGCGTGGACGCCAGCTTGCCGAGGCCATCTATCGCCAACGGATTGATGAAGTTGAGGGGGTTACAACTCTGCCCAAGGCGCTGCGGCAAAAACTTGCCGGCGAGGGCTGGCAGGTGGGACGGCCGCGGATTGCGCAGGTTTTCAAGTCTGTGGATGGGACGGAACGCTACCTGGTGGCTGGGCCGAATGCAGACGGACTGACGGTGGAAACGGTCTGGATGCCAGAGGGCGACGGGGGCGAGTCAGGAGATGGGACTGACAGCGGATCAGATGGCGGATCCCGGGATGGATCAAGGCATGCAGAAGCAGGTGCTTCGGCGGCACCCGCTGCGCGGGCTTCGCTCAGATGGGATCGGGCGACTATATGCGTTTCGAGCCAGGTGGGTTGCGCGGTGAATTGCCAATTTTGCCTGACGGCGAAGCTGGGGTTGCAGCGCAATCTTTCAGTAGGCGAGATCGCGGGGCAGGTGGTCGCGGTGCTCGAACGGCAGGGCGTCGAAGTCGGCAAGGATCGCGTGAACCTGGTGTTCATGGGAATGGGCGAGCCGTTTTTGAACTACGACAACTTTATGGCCGCGGTGCGACTGCTGGTGACGGAAGTCGGCATCAGTCCGCAACGGATGACCGTATCTACATCGGGGATTGTGCCGGGTATCGAGCGGTTTGCCAAAGAGCCGGCGGAGTTCCGGCCGAAGCTTGCGATCAGTTTGAATGCTTCGAACGACGCGATTCGCAGCGAGATCATGCCGATCAATCGCAAGTGGCCGATCGAAGCGGTGGTCGATGCGGTTCGCGGAATCCAGTTGCGCACGCGTGAGCGCATCACGTTTGAGTATGTTTTGCTGGGCGGTGTTACGGATCAGCCTCAACATGCGGCCGAGGTTGCGCGGCTGGTGCGGCGTACGGGACTTCCGGCGAAGGTGAACTTGATTGCGTGGAATCCGGGGCCGGGCATTGCTTACAGCACGCCGCAACCTGCAGCGGTGGAGGTTTTTCGACGCGCACTTTTAGCCGAGGGCGTTCCGGTGTATCTGCGGCGGCCGCGTGGGCGCGATATTTATGCGGCGTGCGGACAGTTGAAGAGAACTGTTGAGGGGTGAGGTCGCATAGAGGGATTAGTTTTCCGGTTGTGTCTGATCAGATGGTGGGAAACTAGGCAGCTTTTCGGTCGACGACCTTCAAGACAGTCCCCTCGATCTTCTGAAGGTGGGCGACGATCTCGAAGAGATTCTTCGCCTGGGGGTTTCCTGTTGCGCTGAACATCCGCATCAGCACCTTGGGAGAACGGCCGAGATCCGCCCCAAGCTTCACAAAGCCGATGGTGCCGTTGATGTATTTGCGAAGCACCGATTTTCCGGTTTCCAGGTCGCCGGAGATCATGCAGGAGACAGCTTCGCGAAGGAGGGCCCGGCGAAAGGCTTCGCTCCGCTGGAGGCGGTTCTTGACCGTTTCGTTGAAGTCTTTTGTAAGTGGCATTTATTCCTCCCTTTTGCGCTTTCGGTATTCCTGCCAGAGCGCATGCGCGGTGGCGATGTCTTTCTGCTGTCTCTTCTTTGTGCCCCCGCCAAGCAGAATCACGAGGCGCTCACCATCCTTGCCGAAATAAATCCGATATCCGGGTCCGAAATCCAGCCGCAATTCAGAGACACCAACACCGACGCTCTTGGCCGTGGAGAAGTTACCCCTTTCGAGTTTGTCGAGTGCAACGGCAATTCGTGCCTGAGTTACGTTGTCGATCTTCTGAAACCAGCGACCGAACGGATTGCGCCCCTCCAGGTCGATGTATTCACGGATCTCGATCACAAATATATGGTACCACAAAAGATACCATCTGATTGAAAGTAAGCGAAGACGTTGATGCGGCGGTCAGATTCAGATTAGGTCAGGCGCGGTTTGGGGGGATGGTGTGGCCTAGTGCGAGCAGCGCGCCGGTGACGCGGTTGGCGGCGTGGCGGACTACGTTCTCTTCGCTGGCGAAGTCGCCGGCGATGCAGCGGACGCCCAGCTTCTCGATACGCTCGACATCGACTTCGATGGGGGCGGCGTGCTCGGCGGCGTAGCGGGCCAGGGTTTCCGGCGAGAAGGGCGCGGTGTTCAAGATGGCGTAATCGAAGATGGGGGCGCGGGTGTGCTCGTAGATGCGCTCGATGTGTTCGGCCGCTGTGAGGTTGAGGCTCTCATTAGCCTGCGTCATCAGATTGCACACATAGACACGCACACCTTTGGCTTGAGCCAGCGCCGCGGGTACTCCTTGCACCAGGAGGTTGGTGATGATGGAGGTATACAGCGAGCCGGGGCCCACGGTGATGAGGTCGGCGCGTTCAATGGCTTCGAGGGTCTCGGGCATAGCCGCGGCGTTGGGTGGGTCGATCATCAACTCTTCGATATGCAGCTTGCTGGCTGTGATGTTGGTTTCGCCGCGAACCAGCGTACCATCGTCCATCCGCGCTACGAGGGTGGCATTGGAAGTGGTTGCGGGATAGATGCGGCCGCGCGTGGCGAGAATCTTAGATGCCAACTGGATGGCGTGGGCAAAGTCTCCGGTGATGTCGGTTAACGCAGCGACAAAAAGGTTGCCGAAGTTGTGTCCGCCGAGGCCTTTTCCGCCTTTGAATCGATAGGCAAAGAGCTTTGCGAGCAGATCTTCTTCGGCGCTGAGAGCGACCATGCAGTTGCGCAGGTCGCCGGGTGGAAGCATGTTGAAGTCCTGCCGCAGGCGGCCGGATGATCCGCCGTCGTCGGTTACGGTGACGACTGCGGCGAGGTCGGAGATCTGGCAGGGAACCTTGGTGGGCCAATCAGGAAAGGCAACGTGGCGGCGGAGCCCGCGTAGCAGCGTGGACAGACCGGTTCCACCGCCGATTGCTACAACGCGAAGGGGGGCGGGGAAATCGGGAACTCCAGGCACCTGAGTAAGTGCCTCAGAAGCGTCAGACTGGAGCGAAGCAGAAGGTGAAGCCGAACTTGAAGAAGAACCAGGGGTCACAAAAGTGCCTGTGGGCGAGACGCCAGAGAAGATTCGAAAAACACGTAGACCTTTTGAGCTTGATTTCGAGTGGCTTCTTCTTGATAAAAAAGCCACTCAAGCTGGTCTACCGCGATTCCGAGACTGCTGTTGGCCCTACGGAAGTTCAGGATACAGCAACTCGGTAAAGCGAGGGTCGTCGACCATACTCTGAAAGTCGTTATCGGACCGAGCCTGCAGGCGGTTCTTGGGATTCAATTCAATCGCCTGGGTGAGGCTGTCAAGACAATCCTGCGTTTTGCCGGTGATCGAATAAAGCAGCGCCAGTCCGTAATGGGCAAAGTCCGCTGAAGGATCATCGGCCAGAATGCCCTTCAACTGGTTGGCAGCCTCTTCAAAGTCGCCGGTATTGATTTGGGATACGGCATAATCGTAGCGCTCGCCGGAGGTAAGGAAAGCCAGTCCCTGCTTATCGATCTGATTACGGCAGGTATGGATGTACATCCTGCACCGTTCCACGATCTCGGGTGGTGCTGCAGGCAGCACTTTTTCAAAGGCAGTGATTGCCCGTTCGTACTTGCCCTGCTGCACCAGCTGAACGGCGGCCTGGTATTGCGTGAAGACCGGTCCCGTTGCCGTGCTCGAATGACTGCCGGGCCTGGCAGCCGGTGGAGGAGTTTTTTTGCGGCTCGCCGCCGATTTGGACTCTTGCGTCATGGATTTAATGGGGGGTCGTCCGTTCTCATTTCCAAAGTTGAACCGGATGATTCCGGCAGGATCATCGAGTTGAAGTCGAAGCACTCAGGCCCTCTTTATACCCATAACCCCGTTTCACGTCAATGGGCTCGGCCTGAAGATGGTCAGCCGGGCTCAGATTGTGTGTTGCGGTAGATTGCGGGGTTAAGGGTAGGGTCGTTGTACATCTTGAGCTGGCGGTAGAGCTTGAAACGCCGCGTCCCGGTCAGCGTCTCATGCCACAGGCGGTCAAGGCAATGGGCGAGGTCGGAGCGCTGCTCCATTAGAACAGCAAGGCGCTCGCGATTGCGGTCGCAGTGTTGGGCGGTGGCGTCGCAGCGTTCGGCCTCCTGGCGTGTGTGGTAGATCTTGAGGGCCAGAATGGAAAGCCTGTCGATGATCAGGCCGGGCGTCTCGGAATGGAGCGGAGCTTCTTCGGCGGGCAGCTTCTGCGGCGCAAGCCAGCTGAGCAGGGCGCGGTCGAGGTCTTCGGCGAGGTCGTTGCGCAACTGGTTGGTGGTGTCGATGCGGCGCTTAACGTCGGCCAGCTGCGCGTCGGTTGCGCCGGGAGTGCGCGCCTCATCTTCAATATGCCAGAGGTCGAAGTTGGCGCGGTGTTGGCGGGCGATGCGGGCGAGAAAGGGATCGGCAGGGAGGGGATCGGCTTCGGAAGCAGGATGCTCGTGCCATGCGCTGGTGGTTTCGTCGTGCAATTTTACGATGGTATCTGCCGAAAGCATCGGGCTCCTGGAGAGCTGGGTAGTTGCCTGTAGCGTCTATGGTAGAACTATCCACACCCGGGCCCCAAGAGGCGGAGGAAAAATGCCGGAAACAGTCCAGCGGTTTCTTTGTATCAGCAGCTACGAAAAGGGTCAGGACTTCATGCGGCAGTGCGCCGAAATGGGTGTTAAGCCGACCTTGCTCACGGTAGAGAAGCTGCGCGATGCACCCTGGCCGCACGACATTCTCGAAGACATTTCATTCATGCCCGACAATTTCACCGTCGATGATCTGATCAAGACGGTGTGCTGGATGTGCAGGGGACGGCATTTCGACCGCGTTGTAGCACTCGATGAATTTGACCTCGATGCGACGGCTAAGATTCGCGAGCATACGCGCATTCCGGGGATGGGCGTTACTTCGACTGCCTACTATCGCGACAAGCTGGCGATGCGTACGGGAGCCAGCGAATCGGGTTTTCTGGTGCCCGAGTTTTGCCGCGTGCTGAATTACGACGAATTGCGCGCCTACTTGAAGGGAGTGCATGGGCCATGGCTGCTGAAGCCGCGCGCGGAGGCCTCGGCACTGGGCATTCGCAAGATCTACGAGCCGGAGCAGCTTTGGCGGACGCTCGACGAGCTTGGGGATTTGCAGACGAATTATCTGCTGGAACAATTTGTTCCCGGAGATATTTTTCACGTTGACTCCGTGATCAGCGAGCACAAGGTGGTGTTCTCCGCTGTACACCAATATGGGAAGCCGCCGATGCAGGTGATGCACGAAGGGGGCGTGTTCACGACACGCACTGTGGATCGCTCCAGCCGCGAATGGAAGGATCTGACGGAGCTGAATGCGCGGCTTGCACCGGATCTGGGGATGGCACGCGGGGTCACTCATGGCGAATACATCCGGGCTCATGCGGACGGACGTCTCTACTTTCTGGAGATTGCGGCGCGGGTTGGCGGTGCATTTATTTCGGACCTGGTGGAAGCCGCGACCGGTATTAACCTGTGGCGCGAGTGGGCGCGCATTGAAGTTTGCAGATGCGCGAGGCGAGGTGTACGTGTTGCCGAAATTTACGGAGAAGTATGCGGGCAGCGTGCTCTGCCTGGCGAAGACCGAGGCGCCCGACACCAGCGCTTTCAACGCGCCAGAAATTGTTACGCGCATGAAAAAGCATCATCATGCCGGGCTGATCGTGTGTTCAGAAAGCGCGGGCCGGGTGAGGGAACTGCTGGACCAGTACAGCGTGGAGTTCGCGCAACGATTTCTTGCGGCGCTGCCGCCACCCGATAAGCCGACTGCATAGTCCAGGCCATCTGTAGGCTTCAGGACTTTGCGCGCTGCATTCAACAGCATTTCAAACAACCCTTATCCCCAAAGGAGGAGTGATGAACCTTACTGAAAACCCCGAACTGGTCAATTGGCCGGAGATGCACTATGTGTTTGTCGAGCGGGTCGGGCCTTTCATGCAAAATGCTGGAGCCGCATGGCAGCAGGCTCATCCGCTGGTTCCGGCGCTACTTGAAAACAACAAGATCACGGGCTACATGGCGCTCTATAAGAGAGGACCGCAGATTTATCGGGCAGGGTTTTCGCTTGCTGGTCCGCCGCGTGAAACTTCCCGATGGGCTGAAGTATGAAAAAGTCCAAGGCGGCAAATATGTGCGCTTTGAGCTCATCGGACCGTACGACAATCTTCCACAGGCCTCGGGGCGCGCGTGGGCGATTGTCGAAGAGAAGAAGATCGAATTGCGCGACAGCTTCGCTATTGAGAACTATGTCAACGATCCGCGCACGACGCCGCCCGATCAACTGGTCACGCACATCATGATCCCCACGGTCTGAGCTAGATTTTTCGTAGCGAACCGAAGTCTGGCGACCAAGAAATCGGCGAAACAGGAACGGAGGTCATTTCATGTCTATGGCGACAACGAACAATCAGCAGGCGGAGATGGATCAGCCGTCAGTCAAAACTGTGTCAAAGGGAATGCTGTGGGGCGGGCGGGCGCTCTCGGGGCTGACCGTTCTTTTCATGCTGTTCGATGCGGCGGGCAAATTCATGCTGCCGGCGCAGGTGGTCGAAGCATTTGCGCGGCTGGGTTTACCGGTCTCTCAGGCAGGGAGCATCGGCGTTCTGCTTCTTGTCAGCACGATCATCTATGCGATTCCGCGCACGGCGGTTCTGGGTGCTGTGCTGCTTACGGGGTATCTCGGAGGGGCCGTCGCCATCCAGATGCGCGCAGGGAGCCCGACCTTCGAGACGGTTTTTCCGGTGATCTTCGGCATCATTGCTTGGGCGGGAGTGTACATTCGCGCATGCGGGCTGAGGAGAGTGTTTCCCATTCTCCGCTAAGTGAACTTCAGCCGATTTCGTTTCTGAATTGCCGGATGGCTGCCACGGCAAGGACTTTCGCATATAAAGGTCCTTCCATCCTGGTATTCAATGCGGTGCTTCAGGCCTTTTACAATGGCTGCGGGAGCAAACATGGAAGGCAAGTGGCAGTATCCGCACCGTCGTTGGAATCCGTTGCGCCAGTCGTGGGTGATGGTGTCGCCGCATCGCACGCAGCGTCCGTGGCAGGGAGAGGTGGCGCAGAAGACCACGCCATCGGCGGTCACGTACGATCCCGCGTGCTACTTGTGTCCCGGCAACAAGCGGGCGAGCGGAGATGTGAATCCGCACTACGATTCCATTTTCACGTTTGTAAACGATTACGCGGCGCTGCTGCCTGACTTGTCGGCAGTGGACGCGGCCAAGGAGACAGACAGATCCGCATCGCCGCTTCTTGTGGCCGAGCCGGCACGAGGACTTTGCAAGGTGCTCTGCTTTCATCCCGATCACAGCCTGACGCTGGCGCGCATGTCGGAGGCGGAGATTCGCCTCGTCGTTGATGCCTGGGTTCGCGAGTACGAAGAGCTAGGCGCGATCGACTGGATTGAGTATGTGCAGATTTTTGAAAACCGCGGCGCGATGATGGGGGCGAGCAATCCGCACCCGCATGGACAAATCTGGTCGACGGGATTTGTGCCGGATGAGCCGGCTGCGGAGACGGTAGCCCAGCGCGATCATCTGGCAAGGACTGGCCACTGTCTGTTATGTGATTACGTTGCAGCGGAGGTTGCTGCCGGCGAGCGTGTAATTTTCGCCAACGAATATTTTGCTGCAATGGTGCCTTGGTGGGCGGTTTGGCCGTTCGAGGTGTTGCTGGTGTCGCGCAGGCACCTGGGCGCGATGCCGGAACTGAGCAGCGACGAGCGCGATGCGCTGGCCGACGCGCTGAAGCGCCTGACGACGCGCTACGACAATCTCTTCGAGACGAGCTTTCCGTACACCATGGGATTTCACCAATCGCCGACCACGGGCGGGGACTATCCCGAATGGCATTTCCATGCGCACTTCTATCCGCCACTGCTGCGTTCGGCGACGGTGCGCAAATTCATGGTGGGATTTGAAATGCTGGGCATGCCGCAACGCGACATTACGCCAGAGAGTGCTGCGGAACGCCTTCGCGCCTGTTCTGAAACGCATTTCTGGCCGCGACAGTAGTTAGTCTTCTTTTCGGAACGGCTCAGGAAGGTGGCGCCGCTGCTGTCAGGGTGCGATTTTCAGAAGACGTGCTTTGTGGTCAGTTCGGGTGGATTGGAGCGCACGGAGCGGGTGCGCTTCATCTCATACATCGAGCGGTCGGCTACTTCAAGCAGCGCGTCAACGTCATTTCCGTCTTCGGGGAACCGGGCATGGCCGATACTGGCGGTCAAATTCATGGTGCGGCCTTCAAACCGAAACGGCTGATCGGTCTGCTGAGAGACACGCTCGACGATCATGAGCAAATCGCTGCGATCGGAGATTTCGCCAAGGATAACGCCGAACTCATCGCCGCCCAGTCGCGCCACGATGTCAGACTTTCGCGGAATTCTGCAGATGCGCAGTGCGATTTCGCGAATGGCCGCGTCGCCTGCACGATGGCCGAAGGTGTCGTTGATCCGCTTAAGGCCGTCCATATCGACGATGAGGATGCCGAGCGGTTCGATTTGACGTCGACCGGGGGAAACGCGGTGACGCAATCGGTCAAAGAACAAGCTGCGGTTGGCGAGACCCGTGAGCGAGTCATGCGTTGCCTGTTGATAAAGCGCACTCGTCTCGTTCCGCGCGGCATAGTACATGGCTGCGGCGATCAATTCGCTCATCAGCTCGAGGACCCGCACATCACGGGCGGTGAAGGCATGCGTAGCGGTCGAAACAATTTTCAACACGCCCACTGACGCTCCGTCATGTTTCAGTGGAGCGACAACCATGGATCTAATTCCGATCTCCTGATACGATCCGGCGTCGACGCGGGGATCCAAAACGACATCATCGGAACGTAGAACCTGGCCGAGCCTCACACAGAGACCCGACAAACTTGCTTCGCGTTTTACGCGGGTGCCGAGCAGCGGGGCGGCAAAGCCACTCGCTCCGCGATACACCATCTCGTCTCCTTCGGTGTATTCAACGATTGCGCCTTCTGCATTGGTGAAGGAGGGGATACGTTCGACGACGGCTTCTACCACACCGGAAAGGTCTAGGCCCTGCTTGGCGATTTCAGTCTGCAGGCGAATAATCTCCATCAGGATGTACGGATCGGTGCTGACACTACTCTGCACGTCGGTCATGGGCCCTCGGTCTTGTCTCAATGGAAAAAGGTTTTCCTTATCAGCTCATGGCTGGATACCTTGCTTGGATGCAGAGAAGCAAAAACGTGATTGCAGTTCAGAAGGAGCTGATCTTTGGTGAATTCCCCTATCAGTGGTTAGATGCATCTGGCGACCAAAGTGTATTCAACTTGCCGCCATTGGTAACCGACTGTCAACTTAGTCAGTGCTCGCGATGAGGGTCGAAGACCTGGTCAAGTTGAGTAACTCCAGCGGGCGGAACGGGAAAGTTAAGCCCATTCGAATGAGGGGCAAAATGAGCGACGAGCCAGCTCCATACGCACAGCTTACGAAACGTGGGAATTGTATGACTAAAACGAGGACGCCCATTTGGAGTGGACATCCTCGTTTTAGGTCATGAGTGCAATGATGCATTTCGATTCGTATTAGTTCGCCGCACCTGAGGTTGCTGCGCCGATCTGTGTGCCGATGACACTGCCGGAGATGACGATTTCTACACGCCGATTCAACTGGCGTCCCTTTGACGTGTCGTTATCTGCGACAGGGTTGCTGGGTCCATAGCCTTCCGCGGTGAGTTTGCCAGCATCCAGGCCTTGAGTAACGAGGAAATCGAGCACACCCTTGGCGCGCTGCTCAGATAGTTTCTGATTGAAATCGGCACTGCCTGTCGAATCGGTGTAACCACCGATAGCGAGTTGCAGCGACGGGTAGTTGAGGACAATGCCGGACAACCTGGCGAGCGCAACCTGAGCCGCCGAGCCGAGGTCTGACTTGCCGGTGCTGAACAGAACGTCTCCCATGTTTACGACGAGACCGCGGGAAGTATCGGTAGTGGGGAGAACTTTATTGAACTGCGCGAGCAAACGGGCGCGAAGTTGCTGTTTCTCCAACTCCAACTTGTCCTTGGCTGCGGCCTGGGCGGCGATTTCTGCATCCGCTTTGGCTTTGGCTTCGTCTGCCTGACGCTTGGCTTCGGCTGCGGCTTCATCTGACTGGTGCTTAGCTTCTGCGGCTGCTGCGTCCGCCTTCTGCCTGGCTTCGGCTGCTTCGGTGGCGGCCTTTGCTTCTGCTTCAGCCTTAGCTTTTGCGGCTGCGTCTTCTCTTTCCTTGACGATGCGCGCCTGATCCTGGCGCTCGACGGAGAGGGACCGAGCATCCTCAGCAAACTGCACAGTCTGGCGCGCAACCGCAATTATGGCGTCGTTGCCGGACTTGTTTTTGATGTCGTACTCCATCTGATCGAGGCTTCCCTGCGCTTTGGAGAGGACTTCGGGTGCGAATTTATCTGCGCCGTGAGACTTGGCCACTTCCACCGCATTGCGTGCTTCGTAAACGGACAACGGAGTCTTCGGGTCGAGAGTCAGCGAGAGGGGATTGCCCATCTTCTGGTATTGGGCACGTTTCATGAGCTTGTATTCAGAGACCGGGAAAATCTTTCCTTCGGTGTTTTTGCGGGGCACACTTTGCAGGACGACCATTTCGCTGGGAACCCGAACCCCGAAGTAGGGCTCGGCCGTAACGATCAACGAAAATGCCTGCGCCGGCGAGGTGGCGCTGAGCTTTCCTTCTCCGTTCTTATTGAGAAGAATCTCTCCGAGATTTCCGGTTCTACCTTCGGGGGTCACTGTCCACAGAACGTAGGTGAGGAATTCGGCGCCGATTGTCGATGCCGGTTGGAGGCCTTTGACGGAAATCGAGACACTTGCCCGATCAGCTTTCGATTTGATTTCAACTTTGACGTCGCCGGTTCCGTTGGGCATCAGGTCGGTTCCGACCATGTTGACTTTTGTGCTGCCACTCCCGACGAGGTATCCGACCGCTTCGACGGTCTTTGTAGTCAAGGCGGAGGCTGGAATTTCCTGACTTGGCTGTGCGGTCGCATCCTGAGCGATGGCGGCAGTCGACATCGAAAGGACGGAGCAAAACAAAGCCGCTCCCATGCTCGTTATTCCTATGCGTGCGTTCATGTGCATCTCCCACTCGGACCATTTGGTTTGGCCGGTCCAGCCTTACGGCGGTCAGAATCGCATGGCTTTAGCTACAGAGGTATCCACTGTTGTGGTCTCTCGAGCGATATACATACGCTGTGCCAGCTTGAGAATGAAGATATCCGAATGAGATGTGGATTATCACTGGCAGAAATGCCAGTCGGAGGTGTTATCCGGTGTGAAGTTAAGTGCGGGAGGAATTGGCGTGAAGGAAGGGGGTATCCATCGAAATGGATGGTGAGCCCGCTGGGACTCGAACCCAGGACCCACGCCTTAAAAGGGCGTTGCTCTACCAACTGAGCTACGGGCTCTCAATCATCTCAACTTATGTTTATTCAATAAGTTGAATGCTATTTCGTTTTCTGGTCTGCGTGGCATTTTGGCGTTGGCAGCCAAATGGTAGCCATTTTGTACAGAAACCGAATCTGCTGCTTCGACGAGGGGGTCTAGTGAACGATCTTCACGATCGTCTTGTATCCCACTTGTTTCTGCACTGCTTTTAAGTTTACCGCAGCTACCAGCAAACGACTAGCGAGGGCTCTTCTATCAGCGAAGGGAGATGGCCTGCACTGAGTATGGGGGAATGGTGATGATGGTGGAGTACGACGTTCCACCCTGCGATTGCAGAGACGCCGGAGAGGACTGAATCGATTGTCCATTCACTATCTGATAGAGCGTGCCCGTCGGTGATTGCAATCCAGTGTTGGTGATGTTGACCGGGATGTCGGTGTAGGCGTATTTGCTGGGATTGATCACGACGACCGCATCAAGGTCAGGAGTGTAGAACGCGGTGACCACAATTCCATTGCCCAGCGTGGCCGGGAAGATGGACTTGGCCATGAACCCACCGCCCTCCAGGCCCAGGTATTTGGTTCCCGCAATCAACTGGTAGGTAAAGTACTGCGGATAGGGTTGCGGCGGAACGTTGGCTGGATAGGCGCAATCCAGATTCGCGTCGATGTTGCCGATGAGGCAGAAGTAAGGCGGCGCGGTGGCGGCGTAATACACAATGCGAGTGGCCGGGTTGGGCGCATTGGCATAGGCGTAGACCACGTTCAGCAAATCAGCCACAAATAGGCCGTTCCAGAGCGGCCCGTAGGTCGGGTCGTTACGGCAGCAATCCTTGGCGAAGGCCGAGTTGAGATTGTATTCGCTTACGTAGATGGGAAGATTGGCGCCTTGGGGTTGTGCACCAGCGGCCACAAGTGAGGACGCATATTCAAAGGTGATGGCAGGGTCGGTCAGGGCATTTTGTGTTCTCTGATAGACCGATGGATACCCTGCGTAGACATCCCATTGAGCGCCTATTTGCGAACCGCCGAACAAATACTGGTGATAGCTCATGAAGTCGATGTTTTTGGAGACGACGGGGTCGTTCAACATGGCCGTCACCCAGGAGGGATCGAGGCCCGCCGAAGCCGGCCCACCGACGTGGATAGTGGCGCCATCGGTCGCGGCCTGCGCTTTCATCTTAGGAGCCGAGGCACCGTAGAGGGTTATATAGGCGGTAAGGTTGTCGGTGCCGGCCGGAACGCAAAACGAGACGTTCCCCTCGTTCCATACTTCGTAATCTGTCACGATGCCTGGGAACGTCGTGTCCATGTGGTGCACATACTGCGCCATGATGGAACCCCACGCATTGAGGTCAGTCGGCATGCTGTAAAGACCACAGCCGTTTTGCTGAAGCCATGCCGGGGTCTGATACATCTGCAGGATGACGTGCACGCCGCCACTGGCGCTTACTTTCCGGATGGAAGCGTCGATGGATGCCCAGTTTGGGGTGCTGGTCGCAAAGACGATGGGAATCTGCGCGTACATCCGCCCGGAAGTGATGCCGGCGGTTTTCACCAGGTCAAGGTCTGCGGCGTTGTGTAGGGACTCAAGACGCTCGGCGCCGAAGAGGTTTGCGGGCACGGCGTATAGATTGTCGGAGCGGGAATCGAAGTCCACGGAAATCGCGGAGTAGAGAGAGATCAAAGAGGTTCCCGAGACTCCAAGGGTGTTGTCTGTCACCTCAAGGAGGTGAGTTCCTACGTTGGCCGGCGCCGTGTAGAGGCCCTTGTTGGTCACGGTTCCTGTTGTCGCGTTGCCTCCGACAACACCATCTACGCTATAGGTCAACGGGTGGGCGTCGGGGACGTTGCTGAGTTGAGCCTGGAATACCTGCTGCGAACCTACGGCGATTGACGCCGTACTTGGATAGACCTCGAAGGTGCGTCCCGTTGAGGCAATAGCCTTGACCTGGGTTGAGGCAGTCGCTGTGCCACCCAATGTCTCGGTCGCTGTCACGGTGCAGGTTTGAGGAGAAGAAGGCGCATTGTAGAGGCCATTTCCGCTGTCGATGGTGCCGCACGTGACCGTCCAATTGGCCGGCGCCGAAGCTAAGAATTGCAGCGTCTCATTGACGTCGACTGTGGGATTGAGGGGCTGAATCGAGAACGCCGTCGATCCGCCGGAAAGCGTGACCCGCTGCGGAGTGCTTGCAGCACTGTCTGAGAATGTGACAATGCCCGTCCGGGTTCCTGCTGCTGTTGGAACGAAGACGATGCTGACTGTACAACTGGCGCCCGACGCCAGGTATGTGCCGCATGTGTTCGAGTAGATCGCGAAGTCGCCGGGGTTAGTTCCGTTGATGCTGACTCCGTATATGGTCATGCCAAGTACGCCACCGTTGTGCAGGGTGATGGTCTGGGGAGCGCTCGTTTCTCCGACGATTGTTGACGCGAAGGAGAGGCTGCCGGGAGAGACACTCGCGCCGGAGAGAGTGCCGGTTCCGGAGAGCGCCACTGTCTGAGGACTGTTGCTGGCCTTGTCTGTAAAGCTCAGAGTGGCCGTGCGCGTTCCGGTTGCTGTTGGATGAAATGCGATGCTGGCGGTGCAACTGGAGGCGGCCGCAAGGGTCGCTCCGCAACTGTTGCTGACGATTGCGAAATCTGCAGGATCGGTGCCTGAAATGGTGACGCTGGTTATGGAAATGGCGACCGGGCTCCCATTATTCAGGCTGACGGTTTGAACCGGACTGGATGTTCCTACCTCATATGTCGCAAAAGTGAGACTCGCGGGGGAAACGCTGGCGCTGCCGATCTCGGATGATCCGGATAAGGGGACTGTCTGGGGGCTGTTTCCGGCGCTGTCGGAGAAGGTTAAAGTGGCGGTTCGAGAACCCGTCGCCGATGGCGTAAATGTTATCGAGACGGTGCAGGCTGCGGAGGGTGCCAGGGTTGCGCCGCAGGTGTTAGCGGAGATGGTAAAGTCTGCGGCGTTCGGTCCCGATATCGCGATGTTGTTGAGGTTGATGGCGAGTGATGGTCCATTGGTCAGTGTTACAGACATGGGAGCGCTGCTTGTCTGCGGCGCGGTAGGCGGAAACGCAAGGCTGGACGGGGAAACGGTGGCACTCGCGATCGCGCCTGTTCCGGACAAGGCAACGGTTAGAGGACCACCCGGGGAGTCCGTGATGGTCAACGTCGCGTTGCGGATTCCTGCTGCAGCGGGATTGAATGTCACGGAGATGATGCAACTGGCGGAGGGCGCGAGAGTGGCCCCACAGGTCTTGCTGGAGATTGCGAAATCACCTGCGTTTGCTCCGCCGATGACGATACTGGACACGTTGATTGCGACCGTGCCGCCGTTTGTCAGCGTAACAGCCTGGGGAAGACTTGCTGTCCCGACCGCCTCGAGAGAGAAGGAGAGGCTGGAGGGAGCTACACTCGCGTTTTCAATGGCGCCGATTCCAGAAAGTGCTACGGTCTGCGGGCTGTTGCTGGCGTCATCCGTGAAAGTAAGGCTGGCCGCACGCGCACCAAGTGCCGATGGTGTGAACGCGATGCTCACCGTGCAACTTGCCGCGGCCGCAAGGGACGCTCCACAGTTGTTGTTGGAGATTGCGAAGTCACCGGAATTTGGACCGGTCATCGTGACGCTGCTGATGGAGATTGCGGAGGCACCGTTGTTTTGCAACGTGGCTGTCTGGAGGGCGGAGGTAGATCCGAGGTTGACGACGCCGAAGGAAAGGGAAGATGGGCTTGCCGTAGCGTTGATCGCCGGTGCACCATTGCCGGTTAGCGAGACAGTCTGAGTCGGTTTTCCGTCCGAGTGGATCAGGGTGAGAGTCGCGGAGCGAGCGCCGGTGGCAGTGGGAGAGAAAGTCACGGCCGTGCTGCAACTGGATCCGGCAAAGAGGGTGGTTCCACAAGTTGAACTCGAAATGAAAAAATCGCCCGCGTTGGCGCCGGACATTGTGATGCTGATAGGGATGTTGGATGAACTGTCGTTTGTGACCGTCACCTGTTGCGAATTTCCAGAAGCGCCCATGGGAACATTCGACCAGGTAAGAGTGGAAGGCGAAACTCTGACGCCTGAGACGGAGACGCAGCCTGTCTGGAGCAGCGCAAACCCAGCAAGAATCAGACTGACAAGGGTTGCATATGCAGGGGCCGCTTTGGGCTTGACCCGCGGCGTTGAAATTTCGTTTTGCGCAGAATGCCGGGTGAAACGATTCAGAGGCAATGAGGAAGCAGCGGTTGGGTGCTTGCTGCATCTTTCGGGCGCAATTAGCCGCAAATTGCCAGCCTCGTGCATTTGAGGGAAGAGCGAAGGGCTTCCAACCTTGTTACATTCCGCCCGGTTGGATTGATCAAGACATTTAGCTTTCAAATCTCAATTTCCCCTTCGGGAAGCCACCGAATTTGAATTGTTACTAGGCGCTTGGATGCGATTCTTCGGTTTGGCGACGCCCGGGTGTGGAAATCTTGGGCCGCAATCAAAAGCCGTTGGAAATGTCAGGAACGATCATTGCGCACTTCTATAGTGATTAAAGTGTTAATAATGTGCAGGTAAACAGCAAACGAAACCGAATCAGTGCAGGAGAGGGATTGCGGGACAAGTAATTGCACCAAAATTTTTGCATCAACAGGCAACCTGCGATATGATTTTGACAGTCATCGGGTCCTATTTTTATTCACGGAAAAGGCAAGAAGTCTTGATCTATTGTTCTGCCTGTTCCGTTTTGCACTACATATATTCTTTGCTTTGAGCGATGCGTCAGGAGTGTGCTTCCGAGAGGGCACTAACTGTCAGCAGAGCCAACTGATCATATGCTCTTGCCACCGCGGCCTGAAGTGTTGACAGAGTTTTGCGAAGGAAGCCTTGGATTAACCAGAAGTTAATACGAGGCCCCCATGTTTCTTCCGCACTCTTTATACGCGACCTCCCTCTCAGGTGCGAAACTCCTTACAAAAAGTCTCATCCGTTTCGCCGGCTTATTTCTGCTCTTATCCTTACTTTCTCCAGCGGTCATGTCTGCAACCACCTATTACCTGGCACCGGCTGCGAACGGCGGCAATGATTCTCACAATGGGTTATCTTCCAGTTCTCCCTGGCTCTCGCCCAAGCACAACCTTAATTGCGGCGACACGATTCTCGCGCTGCCGAGTTCGTCTTACGCGTCGAACAACTTCAATGCCGGTCACTGGGGCAACGTGTACTGTCCCAGCGCCAATAACGTCGCGTGGCTGAAATGTTCAACGTTCGATGCCTGCAAGATCTGGTCTACCAATGAAGGCATCAATGTCGATCATAGTTTTTGGGGAGTGCAGGGCTGGGATGTAACGGTCTCATCCGGAAACGGGTTCTGCTTTGGAGCCGCGCCGTCCTCGGCGAACTATGTGAACATCCACCACATTATTTTCGCGAACAATGTAGCGAATAAATGTATGGCCGGTGGGTTTGTATCCTATCCCTCAGGCCATGTCGGGGTGGATTACATAACCATCATCGGCAATATTGCCTATGACGCCATTCAGGGAAGTCAGCAATGCTATAACGGCATCAGTATCTATGAGCCCGTGCAGTCCGATTGGAATTCCGGCACGCACATTTACGTAGCAGACAATATTGTCTGGGGTAATTATCAGCCTTCGTGGTGTGGCGGCGTTCAGGCTTGGGGAGGCGACGGGATCATTTTTGACACTTTCGACGGCAGCCAGAGCGGCATGCCAGCGCCCTACGGCGCCCAGGCAGTTGCCCAGAACAACATCGTCATAAGCAACGGCGGCCACGGCATCGAAGTTCAAAACAACAAAAAGGGTTCGTATCACTCTCTGATTATTCTTGCTTACAACACAAGCTGGAATAATGAGATCAATTACAAAATGCAATCGGAAGCGCTCTGTTCAGAGGTTTTGCTGAACTCCGCTTACAACGTACACGAAGCGTTCAACCTTGTCTCAACCAGTAGCGCGAAGCAATGTGTCAGCAACCCCATTTATGCGCTATCGGCTTACGATGTGGACGGCACGGTGTGGTCCTACGACAATTTTGCATACGGATACAACGGTCAAAACGCGTTCAAGTATGCGTCAGGGACTTTTGGCTACGATTCCAATAACACGCTCGGCCAATGGCCTTATCTACAGAGTGCCTACACTCCCAGCGCGCCTTATTGTTCAGGAACGGGAACAGTTGCCAGTTGCATGGGCTGGCTGATGACGGACATGACGCCGAATGCCGCTGCCGCGAAGGGTCGGGGACATCAATGGCCCGGTATCAAGTCCTACGATCCGAATTTTCCTCGATGGGTATGCAACGTAACGCTTCCCACGGGGTTAATTGCAAAGGGATGCTAAAGAATACCGCCGCGTTGGGGGAACTGAGGGGGAGAGTGCAAAGCTCTCCCCCGCCTCAACCGGCCAACGCATTTGGTCCTCATTTCGGACTTAAAGCCACTCCAAGTGGTTGATGCCTCGACTTTGAAGGTCCCGGACCGAGCTACCCTCAAGGCACCCAATCCAGACGAGTTTCATCGTCATTTCCTGCCAAAGATAAGCGTTTCGCATTGATTCATTGTCTCGAGAAGCCGTGCGGGGTGATGTTGCGGTTGCTCGCGTCCGGGGCTGGGGCTGAGTCTCAAGGCGGCGAGAGCGCCCGAACATCCAAATTTAGGAACTGGCATCTAAGGAAACATGCGAAGCTATCGCCAATTCTGCTGTCCTAGTGTCGAGACATGGGGGTCTCGGGCTTTGTTGGATTGTCGAGGATGAGTCAGCGCCATTGGTGGTGTACGCGATTCGGGAAGATTCTGCCATTTGCTGCACGGGGAAAGGTAAGTCGTCGGCCTGTAAAGCGCTTTGGAATAATTTGTACCTTCCAAAGTCCGTTGGATGGAAATTTCCAGTAATCAAGGGGGTGAACAGAGAGCTGTCCGCAGCTCCCTGTTTTTATCTCTAGCACCGGATGATGGCAACGAAATCAAACATCGGCAGTTGGATGGGTGGAACTCAGATGAAACTAACCTTCTTCGTACTCGCCGGGCTTCTGGCTCTGACGGCCACCTCTGCGAACGCACAGACTGCGATGGACCCGCAGAACGTTCCGGTGGCAAATGCTGCTCCCTCGGCAGACGCAGAGAGCGCGCCAGCCACCAGCGCCGCGACCGCTGCGAATACGGGACTTCACGAGCGCAATCCTCGCTACCAGTTGCGAAAAGGCGACAGTTTTGACATGGATATGCCATTTTCGCAGGAGTTCAATCAAACCGTTTCAGTGCAACCAGATGGCTACATAACGTTGAAGGCGGTCGGATCGATGTTCGTCGAGGGGCAGACGGTGCCGCAATTGACGGACACAATCAAGACGGCATACGCCAAAATCCTGCACGATCCCGTTATCACTATTGCGCTGAAGGATTTCGAAAGGCCCTATTTCATTGCTGCCGGCCAGGTGGGAAAGCCGGGCAAGTACGACATTCGCAGTTCGATCACGATCACCGAGGCGGTCGCAATCGCCGGAGGCTTTACCGACAAGTCCAAGCATTCAGAAGTGGTGCTTTATCGCCCGGTAACAGGTGGCTACGAGGCCAAGGTGGTGAATATCAAGAAACTTCTCGCAGATCGAAATCTTTCTGAGGATCTTCAGGTGCTGCCGGGAGATCTTGTGTACGTCCCTCAAAACCAGTTCTCGAAGATTCGTCCCTTCCTTCCCACTGCGAGTACAGGTGTTGGCGCCTATTACAATCCGGTCCCTTTTTGAGTTAGGAACAACATGAAAACCGAAGAAATGGCAATTGAGCGGTACTTTCGACGGCCGTTGCCCAACAAGCGTGACATTGTTGCAGCGTTGTTTCGTCAGCGGCGGGTAATGATGGCTGCGTTTGCACTTGCGGTCATTGCGGTGCTTGTGTCCGGGATATGGATTCCCAAATACGAAGCACATATGAAGATCCTGGTGAGGCGGCAGCGCACCGATGCGGTCGTGAGCACATATGCGACCGAGCCTTTCCAGTTCAGCGACCAGGTGAGCGAAGAAGACCTCAATACGGAAGTTGAATTGCTGAACAGTGAGGATCTTCTGCGTAAGGTAGTTTTGTCGACCGGTTTAGCTGGAAAGCTGGACTCGACTAACGATGCCAACAACAAGCGGATCGCAAAAGCGGTATTCAATCTGAGCAAAGCGTTGACGATCGCGCCGCTTCGCAGGTCGAACGTCATCTCGGTACAGTACGTGACCCGCGACCAACAGAAGGCTGCTGAAGTACTCAACGCATTGGCGGCGGCCTACATCGAAAAGCACATGCAAGCACATCGCTCTTCGGGCGAATTCAAGTTTTTCGACCAAGAAGCGCAGGGTTACGAGCAGGGGCTGACCGCGGCCCAGGAGAAATTGACGAACTTCACCAAGGGGACGGGCGTGGTCTCTGCGCAACAGGAGCGGGACGCAGCGTTGAAGCAGGCGAGCGACTTCGAATCGACTGCGCGCCAGGCACAAACATCGGTGCTTGAAACCGAAGAGCGCATTCGCGTGCTGCAGTCACAATTGAAGACCATGTCGCCGCGCATGACCACGGTTGTTCGCACTTCAGATAACGCACAGCTTCTGGAGCAATTGAAATCGACCCTGCTGACTCTGCAATTGAAGCGGACTGATTTGCTGACTAAGTACGAGCCAACCTATCGCCCGGTGCAAGAGATCGACAAGCAAATCGCAGATACGCAGAGTGCTATCGCAGCGGAGCAGGCGAAACCTCTGCGTGATGAAACATCCGACCAGGACCCTGATTATCTTTCGGTCAGAACTGAGCTAACCAAGGCGCAGTCTGATCTGGACGGATTGAAGGCGCGTGCCGCATCGGCCGCTTCGATCGCCGCGCAGTATCATAAGTCCGCGCAATCGCTTGATCAGGAACAGTTGATTCAGCAGGACCTGGTTCGGGCTGCCAATACGCAGGAACAGAATTACCTTCTCTATGCACACAAGCGGGAGGAAGCGCGTATCAGCGATGCGCTCGATCAACGCGGAATTCTGAACGTCGCCCTCGCTGAGCAACCCATTGTCCCGGCATTTCCCAATCGCTCGCGCTTTAATTTCGCTGTTTTATTCCTGTTGATGAGCGGGACTTTCAGTCTGGCTGCTGCCTTTGTAGCTGACTTTATGGATCCTTCGTTCAGAACTCCGGAAGAGTTGGCTGGTTACCTGCAGGCGCCGGTACTTGCTGCTCTGCCGAAGGGTATGGAGTAAGCCAATGTTTTTTCGGTACTTCGGATTACACGACGACCCGTTCGGGGTAACCCCGGAGCCGAGATACTTGTATCAAAGCAACACGCATCGGGAAGCATTAGCTTCGTTGAAGTATGGGTTCTACAGTAACCGCGGATTTACGACATTGATTGCGCCGCCCGGTCTCGGAAAAACTACTCTGCTTCATCGGTTTCTGGGCGACATCGGGGACTCAGTTCGAAGCGTATTTCTTTTCGACCTCGACGGACAATGCGAACCGAGGGAGCTGATTTGTTCGATTTTGCGGGATTTGGGAATAACACCGGCAAACACCAGCAACGAAATGCACGAGCAGCTGAATCGCGTTCTTGTAGAGGAGGCGCGCGGAGGGCGCGTTGTGGTGGTCGTAATCGACGAAGCGCAGAATCTGTCGGAGGATGCACTCGAAACGGTCAGGCTGCTCAGCAACTTTGAAACTACGCGAGCCAAGTTGATTCATATCGTGCTTGCAGGCCAACCGCAGTTGTCGGATAAGTTGATGAAGCCATCTCTTCTTCAACTTCGCCAACGTGTCACGACGATCTGCCGCATCGAGCCACTTTCGGCGGATGAGGTGCGTGCCTATATCCAGCATCGTTTGCAACTGGCAGGACACAGTGGCGAGCCGCTTTTCACGAACGATGCCTTCAGCGCGATTGTCAGGGCCAGCGAAGGCATTCCCCGAACCATCAACAACCTGTGCTTCAACGCGCTCTCCATTTGCCGCGCTATGAACAAGAAACAGGTTGATGCAAGCATGGTGGAAGAGGCAATCGCTGACTCGCAATTGATTCCAAATGCAAGAGAAATTCCTGCGGTTTCCGCGCCTCCGCCCGCTGAAATCTTTCGTTACGCATCCAAGCTTGAGAGATCATCTACGTTCGCCCGGCCTTTGAAGATAGCAGCCACTATGCTTGCTGCTGTGATGCTGGGGACTCTCGGATATTCGGGTTTTCGGCTGTTTCAGAATCACGATGTGCGCGCCGATTCCAAGGCTCCGACAGCCTCGGTCTCTGGGGTGGATTCGGCGAAAGGTTGAGAAGAGCGGCGTCGCTCCAAATGCTCCTGAAGTGGAACCATTTCAGGTTAGAGTGGAGCGCCGTCAAACGCTTCGGGAGATAGCGCTGCGATATCTCGGAGGGTCCGACGAAAACAAGCTTCGGCAAATTCGCGAGCTCAATCCTAAACTGACCCACTCCAATCATGTCCAAGCCGGACAGAAAATCTGGCTTCCCGGCCCGCCAGCATCCCGTGTGACACAGACAGCTGGAAATTCTACCGACGCGAGGAACCTTCCATGAGTCGTAATTTCGATTTGCTGGCAGAGATTGAACGAGAACGCGAACCGAGATCAGAAAGCGGTCGTGTCCGGGTCGCTGCTGTTCGTCCTATCGCAACTGAGAACTTCAGCACAAGCGACGATACCCAAGAGAATCTGGAGATGGTACGGTTGGTCACGAGCATCTTTCTGTCAGGCCAGGAAGACTCTCCCAGGCAGGTCGTCTTCGCCGGCGTTGATGGCGAAAGCGGCAGCAGTTCTATTTGTGCGGATGCAGCACGCACTCTCGCGGGCCGCACATTGAAGCCGGTTTGCGTGGTGGACGCCAACGTGCGTTCTACGCGGCTGTCGCACATCTTCGGGATCGAAAGGGCAACTTCAATTTCAAGCAAACCGGTGCGCGAGCAATGTGCGCAGGTGGGCGCCAACTTATGGCTTGCAGGAGCAGAACTTATGGCCGATGCGCGCGGCGAGCTCCTGCCTATTGAGGAACTCAAACATCGCCTCACTCAATTGGGATCCCTTTTCGAGTATCTATTGATCGATGCACCCGGCGTGCGGGTTTCGAAAGATGCCGAACTTCTCTCGCTCGGGGCAGACGCAGCGGTACTTGTTGTTGAAGCCGACAAAACACGTAGGACCAGAGCTGCAAAGGCCAAAGACAGCCTCGAGGCTGCAGGCGTTCGGCTGCTAGGAACAGTACTGAACAACCGTTCGTTTCCGATTCCCGAAACGCTCTACAAGTTGCTTTAGATCGTTTTATTGGACCGGGTTGTGTCCATGCAGCATTTGAGTAAGGACAAAATGGATTGCAGCATTTGAGTAAGGACAAAATGGATTGCCTGGTTCCACACGGAGGTCGAAGCGTAAGAAGTGGCGACTTAGCAAGAGTTGATTCAAACAACCTGACATGGAAAATCTGAAATTGGCCGTAGATCAACAGATAACAGATTCAACGCCCTTGCGGTCAGAGGACTCTCGCTCTGCATCGGGACGCGGAGGCTTGCAGCGTTTTCGCGGCTTGTTCAGTCAGTCGGCCAGCGCAATCAGCGATCAGGGATTCTTTGCGCTGGGCAATTTTGCGATGAGCACGATTCTTGCCCGCCAGATGTCACAGGCTGCATTCGGGCAATTCAGTTCGGCCTTTGCGGCATTCATTTTGTTATCCACCGGCTATTGCGCATTTGTTGTGGATCCCATGTTGGTGTTTGGGATGTCGAAGGCCAATGACCGGCAGCGTTCTTATGTGCGGAGGGTTGTTTCACTTCATTGGCGGACGGCGTTGGCGCTCTCGGTTTTAATGCTGGGAATCGGGTTCATCCGTTGGCAGATGGGGGCCGGATGGGCATCCTTTCTTGCCTACCTTGGGTGGGCGATTGCCGCTCCGGCGGTTCTTCGTCTCTGGCTGGCGCGACGCACATGCTACTTGATCGCCAAGCCGCAATACGCAGCTCTCGCCGGCGGCATTTATCTTGTCACGATAGGAATTCTGCTGTTTGCTTTCGGATCTTTGCTCGCCACTAACGTGATTGCGGCCTGCCTGATCATTGGAGCGACTTCGCTCATCGTGGGATTCGGGTTGCAGCGCAGTCTTCCACTCATCGATGCAATTCCTGCTTCGCATTCGGAAGATCATATCCTCGGTGAGCATTGGACTTTCGGGAGATGGGCCAGCATTGCCGGATTTCTTGGCTTGCTCCCCGACTATGTGTATTTCTTTGTGCTTTCGCCGGCGCGATGTGGGGAATATCGCGCTCTTCTCAATGTGGTGTTGCCTTTGATCCAGGTTTACAACGCACTTGGCGTGCTCATGATGTCCTACTTCGCGCGCAACCGCGAAAGGCCCGACTTCACGCGCATCGTGCTGCGTGCTGCGGTGGTTTACCTCGGCGCAGCAGTTTTGATGGCGGCTGCCGCACTGACTTTTGGCGGCAAGTTGTTCTATCACTTGTATGCCGGCAAGTATGATCTGCGCTTCACGCTGCTGTTGCCGTTAGCCATTGTGAGTGTTTTGTTTGCTCTCAAGACCGTTTCGGATGCAGTGCTTCGTTCGCTTGAGAATGTGACGACTATGGCCGGCATTTCAGTGGTTGGCGCTGTTGCCGCGTTGGCTCTAGGTGTGCCGCTGGCTTTGCGGTTCGGCCTTATTGGTGCGGTGTATGGGGATCTGCTTGTTTACTGCATTGCGACATTGGCGATTGCAGCGGTATGGATCGGTCGTTTGAGGCGCGGTCGAATGCGCGGCAATTTGACCGAAGCGAGAGAGAGTTCGGGCTCAATGCCGTGTGCCGGGCTGGCGGTTGAACCACCAATACAATCTTTCACTGAATCTTAATGGCTTGATGGTGAGTTAGAGAATGCAACGTGTGATGATACCGGAGTTAGTCCAGAGCCCTCGACTCGTTCAGATGCCGGTCGAACGAGATGCCCTTGTGCTGCAGAGGGCCGGGTGGATTACGTTATCAAGGATCATTCTGTTTGCGATTATCGTGACGGCCGGGGTAAAGCCGAACGAAGTGCTTGGCATGGGAGAGCAGGTCGTGACGGAAGCCTCAAGCCCGATCGACTTGGCATTCCGGTGCGCGGTGCTCGCAGGATGTATTTTCGCTACGTTCATCGCCGTGGTCGCGGGACGCATTCGCATGGCGACGCTCTGTTTCGTGCCGTTTCTAGTCTGGGGCGTCCTTGTTTCGCTGGGACAACAGGCTAGTTTGTCGTCGTGCAAGCAACTTGGATCGTACGCCACCTGGATTCTATTTTTCATTGCTGCATGTGCTCTTTTTGATCAGCAGGAAGACTTTTCCAAACTCCGGATTGTTGGATTGCTCGCGGTCGCGTGTTCTGCTTTGGGCGGAGTCATGGAGGCCATGCTGGGACATGCGCCGATGATCGGACTGGCGTGGGAAAACATGGGATTCACTCGCATCCACACCGGAGGCGGCGGAATTCTGCTCGACGCGTGCACCCCTTATTTCGCTGCATTGCTGCTGCTTGCCAGTTCCGCCAAGCGCCCTCTGATGCTGGTTGGCGGAATACTGCTTGCACTGTGGGGCAGTGGAAATATTCTCCGCGGCGGCATGATTGGACTCACTCTTGCAATGGTCTGGCTGATGATCGTCGCGCCCAGTGAAACGCGGCGCCGCCTGATGATTGCAGCTGCCGGTATTGCAATCCTCGTGGCCCTGGTTTTCGGCGGACGGTTTGTGCAAAAGAGTGTGACCGATGACGATGAGATCAACACCAGCGGTCGCATCGAAAACTGGCCCCAGTTGATCGCATGGATTCATCAGTCGCCCATCTGGGGTCACGGACCCAACGCGGATATCGAACTTCTGGCGAACAGCGAAGGAAGCGATCTTCGCGTCGCCCATAACGAACTTCTATCCACGGCAGTTAACTACGGACTGGTCGGAACGGTGTTGCTTTGGGGTCCATTGCTACTGCTTCTTTTTGTAGCCCTGCGATTGACATTCAAGTACCGGCTGGCGAGGCCTGAGCCTTTGCTGGCGGCGAGCGGTGTGCTTTTGATGTTAGTTAGCCTTTCATTTACGGACAATACCTTGCGTTTGCCGGGGATTATGATCTTGACCTTGGCTCCTCTTGCCGTTGCTTTTAATTGGTGCCTGCGTTTTCAGTCTGTTTAGCGTGCGTCGGGGGCATCAAATGTTTTGTAGGTTCGATTTCTTGAAAGAGTTCAAAGGATTGGTCATGCTATATCGCGATTCTGGTTCCAGAGCTAATGCTCGAAAGTTCAGCGGTCAATTAGGAAGCAGTTGCTCCCAAGGATCCCGAGATCCCGGCCAGACCATCGATCCTGCGCGATCGACAGAAAGAAGTGGGTGTTCAGTATGACGACATTGACGATCACTCTTCCGGTATACAACGGAATGCCTTACTTGAAGGACGCCGTTGAGAGCGTTCTGGGACAGACGTTTGCTGACTTTCGGTTCCTCATAATCGACGATGGATCGACCGACGGTACGGCTGAGTACCTCAGATCGTTGAACGACCCGCGCCTCCGCGTAATTATCCGCGAGAACCGGGGGCTGGGAACAACGCTGAACCAGCTTTTCTCTGAGTCTGAAACCGAATATGTCGCGCGCATGGACTCCGATGACCTCTGTGCCCCCGATCGAATTAGAACGGTGATGGCATTTCTTGAGGACAACAGCGACGTTGTGATGGTGGGATGTGATCAGGCGTTTCTTGTCGGTTCGAAGACGATGAATGCTGCTCCGCGTCCGACCGACCATGAATCGATCCGGCGACAATTGTTGATCAAGCGGCCCGGCATCCTTCATCCGACCATCGTGGTTCGTCGTGATGCATGGGAGCGAGTGGGAGGATACCGTCTTGGTGGCGCGGGTGAGGACCTGGATTTTTGTCTGCGTATGTGCGACGCCGGACGGGTCGCGAATATTCCTGCAATCTTGTACTACTACCGTCTTCATGCAGTGTCGCTGAGTAGCAGCCGCCGCCAGGAGGTCAATTTCGGTTATGACTACGGGGTTGCCTGCGCGCTGGCCAGAGAACGTGGCGAGAAAGAACCGGAACTGAAAGCATTCCGCGAACATTGGGAGTCGCGTTCGATTGCCGCGCGCACGGCCACACAGTTGGGCGACGTTGGTCAGCGGCTTTATCGGTTGTCCCTTGTTCGCCGCCTGGAGGGACGACGCCTAACATCGGCTGCGTTCATGTTGGGTGCGGCAGCGGTACAGCCACATACTGCGGTCGATCATGTGATGAAATCTGCTTCGCGTTTTTTTCGCCCCAGGCAAGGCAAAATCCTACTGAATTCCCCCGCGGTAGTGAGGGGGCCCAAGTTCGACTAGGCCAGGAATCGCAGAACAAAGACCAACGGACACGAGAGCAAAGTATGAATGCTGGACGAAAAGCCTTTGAAACGGCCGTGACAAACGACAACACACTCCAGCATCGTTCTGTTCCTGATCACGTCGGAAGTACAGAGGTTCCTGCGATCGATCCCATCAGCAAGAGGTCCGATGCCGAAGCTATCGGGAGGCCTGCGATTTCCGCGCCCGCAGGAGCTTCCGTTCCGGGTGAACAACTTCGATCTGCTGCGCATCCTGGCGGCGACGCAGGTGTTGATCATCCATTCGATGGCACGGTTTGAAATCCCGGTGCCTTCCTGGCTGACATGGTTGGAATGGTTCCCGGGAGTTCCCATATTCTTCGTGATAAGCGGGTACCTTGTATCGGCTTCGTTCGAACGGCAGCCGAATGTTTTCCGCTATTTGAGAAATCGGTTTCTTCGCATCTACCCCGGACTGTGGGCATGTATCGGACTCACTGTCATCGTAGTCATTGCGTTGGGATATCGGCCTTCTCATTTCATGGATTTCGCGTGGGCGCCTATCCAGCTTCCAGGATTCATATTTACTCCCGACTTTTTGAAGAACTTCGGCTCTGGCACTTACAACGGAAGCCTTTGGACGATCCCAATCGAGCTTCAGTTTTACCTGATGCTGCCTCTTGTGTATGTTGCCATCCGGGCGCTTCGAAAGCGCAATAGCGGTGTGCTTATCTTGCTCGCGTTGTTCGTGGGCGTGACGCTGCTTCTGAATTACGCCTTGCCAGGATTCAACACCGCGCGGGAGACCAGAATTGATAAGGTCATCCGTTATACCTTTGTTGGAAGCTTCTATCTTTTCCTGCTCGGTGTCGCGCTGCAACGGTTCTCAGCGTTCAAGTCGAAACTGATTGCGGGGAAGGGAATCTACTGGTTTGCGGCGTACGTGTTGCTGCGGCTTACTCTACCCGACCTTAATCCTTTTACGACGATTCTGTCCTATACTTTCCTCGGCATTTCGGCTGTGGCTATTGCTTACACGTTGCCGAAAGCAAGTGAAATGATCTTGCATGGTCAGGACATTTCCTATGGCGTCTATATCTATCACGGCCTGGTTATCAACTTGCTTATCGAGCTAAAGATGAGACGGAGCCTATACGAGGTTGGAATCGTGCTCGTCTCGGCGATGGTTATCGGCGCAGTGTCGTGGAAGTTCGTCGAGGAACCGTTCCTGCGGAAGAAAAAGCCCAAGGCTGTTCAGGTTCCTGCCGAAGTCTCATCAACTGCGCGTTCATCGGGGACCGTGCTGGGTCCGGCGGTTAAGGCATTCGAGGAAACACTGTGATTGCTCCAGGCAGGGACTGGTTGCGGTGTGTTTTCTCATTTGTACTTCAGTTATTGAATGCCTCAACGCCAGTTTTGATCTAAGGGGCGTCTCGCTACTGAGCGGGGCATCCCATCGTTACGAGACCCGATGGAAGGTTGACGTTGCATAGCCACTGCGGAAACAGCGGATCGCTGACAGCAGTGCTCGGTCTTTGATATCCCAAACCAACGGCAAGACTATTGGTCGGTGCGAAGTCAGCAATTGCAGTCGCCATACAGGCGTTAACATTTGCTTTGCCCGAGCAGCTGGGAGCGCTTGGCACTGCCTCGTTTGCGAAGCTTGGGCTCACCCCAAGTGAATTGCTGGTGCCGTAAGTGAATGCACCGCTGTCGTACGCGAATTCAGATTCGGCGGCTAAACCGTATGCGAGGTTGCCAGAAACCTGGTCGCTCGCATCGGCCACGTATGCGGAAAAGGCGCGGACTGGATACCCGCCGCATCCATAGGCGCTATTGGACGCGACGATATTCGAAGTGATTTGTGTGTTAGAGGCGTCAAGCAGCAATACCTCACCGCATAGTACGTCGACCTGGTGCGAATCCTTGTTGTTTGCCGAGATCGTGTTATGGCGGGAATAGATGTGCGCGTGTTGAGTTCCGGCCATGTTGTTCTGCACTTCGAAGCCGCGTCCACCATTTTCTACGAGGATATTGTTTTCTATTACGGTCTGCGCAACAAACGGAGTCTTGATGCCGCCTTCGCTTCCGTCGAAGGTGTCGAGGATAATTCCTTCGCCGTCGGTGGGAATTGTACCGGCGCACGGGTTTGGATCGAAGTTTCCATACGAGAAATTGCCGGCAATATAGATGTGAGTTCCCGCGACTGCGTCTGATTGGATTGGTTGAAAGATATCGATTCCGCTATAGCAATGGGCGCTTGATTGCGCGGCGTTGTAGGCGATGTTGCCGACGATGGACAGATAGTCAACGCTGGCGGTGGTGTTTACATTGAAGCTTGAAAATCCACCCTCCTGGCATCCATTGGCTACGTTATTGGCAAAGATAATGTGATGGACCTCGACTGGATGCGACCACTCCGGAGCTGCACCGAAACAGAAGCCCGTGCCTGCACTCGAGACGGTGACTTCCCATCCCTGGACGCCCCAGTAGCTATGGTCCACATAGATTCCTTGATTCGTTGAATAAATCTTGCAGCCATCGAATGTCGAACATTTGAGCCATGCAACACTGTTGTTACTCGGGCAGCTGACCGTTCCCCATTTGCCCGAGCCGAAGTTGGCTGAGTCGTAGGCGGTGCTTGCGGCTGCCTCAATAACATCGCCGCAGTTGAGATCGTGGTTTGGCGAGAGCCATGGTTCACTCGCGCTGAGGCCGCTGTTGGAGTCACTGCCACCGGCCGATCGAGGTGCGAGGTAGTAAGTTACACCCGTCGAATTTGTGCCTGAGTCGGTTGCGGTCCCCGCACCTGTACCGCTGAGCCCTATGGCTTGTGAGAATCCGGCTGAAGAATTGCTGGCGACGTTCAACCGACCTACGGTCGGACCTGCAATCGTCGGATCAAACCGCACGATCAGCGTCATCGACTGTCCGGGGCTGAGTTTGGCCGGAAGCGTCGCGCCCGACACGGTAAAGCCGGTGCCAGCGATGGAGACAGCCGATATGTCGAGTGGCCACGTGCCTACAGATGACACGGTAACGGCCTGCGTTGCCGGTGAGTTCAGCGAGACACTGCCGAAGGCAAGGCTGTTGGTACTCACGCTCATCGTCGATACAACTGCAGCGAGGTTCAAGTTGTAACTTGCGGACACGCCCGCAGAGGTCGCCATCAATGTGACGTTTTGCGCGGTCGTCACTGGAGAACTCTTGGCCGTGAAAGCGGCAGAAGTTGTTCCTGCCGGAACGGTAACAATAGCCGGAACTGCTACCGCGGCGTTGCTGCTGGAAAGATTCGCCATCAGCCCGCCGGCGGGAGCGGCCTTGTTTAGCTTGACCGTGCATGCGTTGCTGGAACTTCCCGTTACGGACGAGCTGCTGCAGACGAGCGACGATAACGCGGTTGCTGCCGACGAACTAGATCCAGATAAGCCAATTGTGATGGACCATCCCGCTGATGAGTTCGTAGAGATCTTCAGTTGACCCGTTGCCGAACCGGAACTGGTGGGAAGGAACTGCACAGCAAGAGTGACTGATTGCCCGGGAAACAGCTTGGCCGGCAATGTTCCCGCGGCCAATGAAAAGCCGGCACCCGTCACCGAGACGTTATATAAGTCGACCGGCCAGGTTCCAACGGACTTAAGCGTCACAAACTGCTTTGTGGCTGTGTTCAACGTTGTACTACCGAATGCAACGCTGGACGTGCTGACGCTCATTGTCGATACGACCGCGCCTAGACTCAAGCTGAACGCTGCGGACCCGCCGGCAGAGGTCGCCCTCAACGCTACTTTTTGCGCAGTTCCGACAGCGGAAACTCGCGCCGTAAATGCGGCACTTGTAGACCCTGCCGCGACCGTCACCGTAGCCGGAACGACGACCGCGGTGCTGCTGCTGGACAGGCTGACAACCGATCCGCCGGTCGGGGTGGCGGAGCTGAGAGTGACTTTACAGGTGTCATTCACAATTCCACTGACCGATGCACTTGCGCATGAGAGCGAAGACACCTTCGGTGCCGTCTGTGCGCTTGAGGCTAGCGTGCCGAACAGCGTCAGTGCGCAAGAGCATCTGAAAAAAAGTGAGAGAAAGTTTGTAGCAGAGACGCGAATTTTCCCAGGATGTTCCGCATTCGTCGGCGTTGAATTGACTTGGGTTGAGTGACCCTGGCCGGATTTTTCGAGAGTAAGAGAATCTAAAAATGAAATGAGAGATGAAGGCAATTCCACACTGGCCACCGAATGCGCACCACGCCTTCCCTGCGTGGGTCACATCCCTTCCTAGTAAGGGGTGATTTATTAACTCGGAGGATAACCCCAGTTGGTAACCACTTAAAGTGACGACAGTCATACGACGAATGGTTACCTCGCCCGGATTCCGCGAGTTGTGGGGGAGGATTATTGGGGAGGATTGGACTCGAATCGAGGATAAGGCTGCTTTTCAGTAATTTATATCGAATTGGGAGGACACCCTCGCAGAGCCAGGGGTGGAATAGGAGAGAGCTTGAGGCCAAACTTAAGTTTCAAAGGCAACAAATTCCCGGAGGCGTTGCAGAATTTAGAGAGTAGTTAGCACCTCGAGTTGCTGCAGATCGAGGAAAAGGGGTTCTCGGGCTCGTCGCTAGAAGATGCGGAAGCGGATCCCCGAGCTGATGCCCACGGAAGTCATGGGCCCAAAGGTAAACTGCGGCCAGTCTTGGTACTCGAGGTCGGCAATTCGAACACTCCAGCGGGATGCCAGACGGAAATCTACCCCGCCCCCGGCCCCTACGACGAAATATTTTCCGTGTGCGTAGTTGTACGGGAAGTTGAAGTCGCCGAACCCCACGAGGCCCTTTGCATAAGGTTGGAATCGGTTGTAGCGGAGGTAATACCGTGGGCCTATCAGGTAGGTTTCCGCGTGGACATCGTTGAACTCGTGATACTCCAGCCAGCGCCCCTCTCCCACGATACCGAAGTGGCGGGCGCTATCTGCTTCGGCGAATGCCGTGAAGCCTAAGGCTTTCTGATCGCCGTACTGGAGGTAGAAGGCGGAGCCCCCTCCTCCCGCCCAAACTGCAGGGTGTTGCGCCGTGGCGTCTTCCACGACCTGGGCCGATGCGGAGCGGATTCCGGCCACAAAAGTGGTGGCCATCAGTAAAAACAGGACGCAGATGCGAAGCAGTTGATTTCGTTTCTCATGCCGCGGCGTTTCCGGGCCGTTGAGGTTGTTCATTTCGCTCCTGAAGCTGTTCCGCAGATCTCGGGTCACGGATGCAACCACTTTGTGTCCCAATTCCATCCGCGTGATTTGAATGCTGCTCGCTATTTCGTAATGGTAAGGGTCACGTTCTGGTAGTTCGAGAAATTGCTTTTTACGCCGATCCCGGTCACCTGCATCACGTACGTACCGGGCGTGGCGCGGCTTTGGCTGAAACCTCCTGAGCAACCTGATACTAGGATCGCGCTGGATAAAAGCAAAATGAGAACTACGCTGAAGACGGCTCTATTTCTTTTTCGCGCTCGCCAGAAAATACAACCGAAGACCAATCCGCCGGGAAGAAAAATACCAGCGAGAGCGAAGCCACGATTCCCGGTGAATGAATTCATCGCCGAAGAACCGCCGCCGAGCGGATTGTTGGTATCGATTGTGAGCTGGACGGTTTGGCTGCCGTTTGCCGCCAAAGCTATGGTGTCGGAGGCGAAGTGGCAGTTGACGTTGGCGGGGAGGCTGGCGCAGCCTAATCCGACGGTGTCTGCATAGCCGTCATTTGAGGATATGGTGACGTTGACCAGGGCATACTGACCGGCAGCAACCGTAATGGCAGCGGGAGCGGCGGACATGGTGAAGTCCACGGGCACGATGGTGATTGAGACCGCGACCGAAGTCGAGGGGCTGTGCACCGTGTCGCCGCTGTACGTCGCGGTGAAGGTGTTGGAAGTCGCAGCGAGTTGCGGATTCAGTGTCGCGACTCCGTTGGCATTCAAAGTAGCCGTGCCAAGGTTGGTGGTTCCGCTGAAGAATGTGACAGTTCCTGTGGGAACGGGAGCGACCGAGGTAATGCCGGTTACTGTGGCAACGAGAGTTGCAGGCGAATTTGCGCCGCCCGCGGAAGATGCGCCAAGACTGGTTGATGTCGGCATCTTCTGTACGACTTGCGAAACGGCGCTCGAAGTACCCGCCAGGTAGTCATTGGTGCCTGCATAGCTAGCAGTAATCGTGTGCGTTCCAACGGTGAGCCCGGCGTAGTTCAACGTGGCCCGACCGGTCGAATCCAATGTTGCTGTTCCAATGCTCGCACCATCGGAAAGGAAGGTCACCGTTCCTGTTGGCGTTCCTAAATTGGTGGTCGTAGTGGTGCCCGCAGGCGGGGTGACAGCAACCGTCGCCTCGAAAGTCACGCTCTGCTCGAAGTTGGATGGATTGGGATTGGAGGTCAGCGTGATCGTCGTCGGACTGGCCGGGACAGCGTTCCCAGCCAACTCGATATCGAGCGGGGAATTACCGCCGCTGTCGGTTGCAACGCTTACATGTGCTTCCAGCGGATCGCCCGTGGTCGTTGGCGTGAACTCCACTGAAACGACGCAGCCCGCCACCGGGCCGTATCCGGGGGAGCCGGTGACGCAGGCGTTTTGAACGGTGTTATCGATAGCGGCGTTTGCATCTGGAGTGATGGACGTGAGCGTGAGAGGTGCGTTGCCGTCATTCTCAAGGTACTGGGGCTGCGACGGGGATATATCTCCGACGTAGGTGGGGTCGAAGGTAAAGTCGAGGATCATTTTGTTGCTCTGCATCTCTCGAATCTTGTTATTGAAAACATCGGCGATAAATATATTGCCGTTGCTGTCCCTGGCAAAACCCTCGGGCCCGTAGAGCCCTTGCTCATAATTTTTGCCGTCGAAGTAGCCGGCAGTCTCTCCTAATTTGGAGACGGTCGTGAAATATCCGCTCACGGCGAATACTTTCCGGATCGCTTCGTTCTGGGTATCGGCGATGTATACGTTCTGGGCCGCATCAACGAGCACGCCGGAAGGAGTGTCCAATTGTGCCGCGGTCGCGGACGGTCCGAACTGGATCGGAGTGGTTCCACCGCCGGCGAAAGTGCCGATTCCACCGGTTGCATATACTTCGCGAATTACATTGTTGAGCGAATCGGGAATGTACATGTTGCCGGCCAGATCGAATGCCACCGCATTAGGGCCATTGAGATGAGCTGCTGTTTGTGATCCACCGTCGCCGCTGTATCCAGGCGCACCATCGGGTGAACCGGCAAAGTTGGTGATCTCTCCGGTATACACATCAACTCGGCGAATGCGGTTGTTGCCGGTGTCGGCGATGAACAGGTTTCCTGCGATGTCGACCGTGACACCGAGAGGCTGATTCAGTTCTGCGGCCGGAGCAGGGCCGCCGTCTCCTGTGTTGCCCTGAGTTCCATTACCGGCAACGGTCACAATGATTCCTGTCCCGTTGAGGATTTCGCGGACCACGTTATTAGCGGTGTCGGCGATGAATAGATTGCCTGCGCCGTCGAGCGCAACTCCTGATGGCGTGTTGAGTGTTGCGCTGGCCGCAGGACCACCATCGCCGGTGTAACTCGCGGCATCACCACCCGCAACGGTTGACATGGTCTGTGTCGTATCCACCTTGCGAATTCGGTCGTGCAGGCTGTCGGCTATGTACATGTTGCCGATGGCATCAAGGGCAATGCTGGTGGGCAAATACAAAGTCGCGCTTAACGCGGGACCGTCCTGCACGGTCTTCCAGGCGCCGCTGCCGGCAAACGTTACGATTTCGCCCGGAGATAAAATACCCAATCCTGCCTGGCCGACCGCCGAGAGGTACGCGGTTCCGATCACTGCGGAATTGCTATCGAGAAGAACGATCGCCCCCAGTTGAATCCCTGCAGACTTGGGCGTGAACGTGACTGACTCTGTGCAAGGCTGGCCAGCGCCCGTAAACGAAGCGGAAGTGCATGCTCCGCCCGCGTCGGCAAATTCAAGCCCCGCCGCGCCTACGGTCAGGACTTGTACGCTGCTGACCTTGCCTGCGGATTTTGAACCGACTGTCACGACGGCCGGCGCGGAGGTGCTTCCGACTGGTTGCCAGGTGGGGAATGTGAGGGGGGGAGGGGACTGCGCAAATGCGCGCGCGGCTAACAACAGGAACGCCAGCGTCCACAGAACCCATCGCTGCTTGCAGATTTCGTAGTCCTTCTTTGCAGCGCAACGCCAACTACTATTCGTTTTTACTGAGATCTTAAAGTTGGTTGCCCGCATGGAAGGGCTGGTAACCAGGGAAGACGTGCGAATCATAAAAGACTCCCATACTGAATTCGGTCTTTAGAACTCATTCAGGCCACGGTGCTGAAACAATGGAACGTCGATAAACCTTTGTTTCGACACTGTAAGATTTTTGACTCTTCAAGGCCCATTTGGTTGATGTCATTACGGTTCTCTTCGCGACCGGTTGCTACCCAGTCCTGCTGCCATGCGGAATCACCCGCCTTGTTTCATGAAATGGAATTGCGCTTTTCTGTTCGATTTTGGATTACCCCTAAGCCAAGTCGGCAATTGCAATCGGCCCCGGCGATTCTTACTGCGCAAGCCTGTTGCTTCCGGTTCAAACGTGCCTGTTCAGTGGCGAACAAGAGCACCTGTTCTAATTCAATTACGTCCATCAACTGACCTCTCGTCGATGGACGTAAGCCGGTGAAACCGCCGATCAATGGTCGATCAATGGTGAAGCGAAATAGCCTGAACCGAATAGGGGGCCATTGTCACTGTCGTCGAATAAGACGTTCCTCCGTTGGACTGCAACGATACCGACGAGGACTGGATCGATTGCCCATTCACGATCTTGTAAAGCGTCCCCACCGGTGAAGTCAGTCCGCTGTTATTAATGTTGACCTGCATGTTGGTGTAGGTGTACTTGCTGGGATTAATCAGCACAACTGCATCCAGGCTTGGGGTGAAGAATGCGGTCACGACCACGCCATTGGAGAGTCTAGGCGGCGACATGGATGCCGCCATGTATGCGCCGTTCTGCAGTCCCAGGTAACTGGGGGATCCAAACAATTGATAGGCGAACAACTGCGGGTAGGGCTGCGGGGCGCTTCCAGTCGGATACGAGCAGTCCATATTGGTGTCATACAGACCAATCAGGCAGTAGTAGGGGACAGCGGTGGCAGCATAGTAGTCGAGCCGCGTGATCGAATTGGGGGAGCCGCTGTAAGCAAAGGGGGCATCCAGCAAGTCCGCAACATATAGAGCGTTCCACAGCGGCCCGTAGGTGAAATCGTTGCTGCAGCAGTTCTTCGCGAATTCCCAATCCAAATTGTATTCCGTGATGTAGATCGGGATATTTTTGCCCTGGGGTTGTTTCCCTTGAGCAGCCAACGCGCCGACATACTGATAGAAGTTCGACGGCCCATGAATATCCTGCGTCGCCTGGTACACGGATTGCGTGCCGTTATACGTATCCCACTGAGCTGTCTCTCCCGGAAATCCCATCAGGTAGAAGTGATAGCTGAGGAAGTCGATATTCTGGGAGACCGTCGGATCGGCGAGCATCGTCGTGATCCAGTTGGCCAGTACGCCTGCTGTCACCGGACCGCCAACACGGATGGTCTGCCCGTCCGCCTTCGCCTGAGCTTTCATCAGGGGAACTGCGGTGGAGTAGAGCTTCATGTAATCGGTCAACACATCCTCGCCGCTCGGAACGCAGAGCGCGATATTAGGTTCGTTCCATATCTCGTAGTCGGTGACAATGCCGGGGAACTTGGTGTCGAAGTGTTTGACGAATTGCTGTGTGATCGATGCCCATGCATTCACGTCGGACGGCATGCTGTATATGCCGCAGTTGTTCTGCTGCAGCCACGACGGCGACTGATACATCTCGACCAGAAGATGAATGCCGCCGCCCGCCGTGACCTTCGAAATTGAACTGTCGATCGATGACCAGTCGGGTGTGCTCGTGGCGAACACCTTCACGATTCCTGCATACAGGCGCCCGGAGGTGATGCCTCCTGCCTTTACGAGGTCAAGGTCAGCCGCATTGTGGAGTGATTCCAGATATTGCGCGCCAAAGAGGCCGGCCGGGACAGGATTCGCATTTGCCGCGCGTGATCCAAAGTCCACCGTGACGTTCGAATAAACGGTGATCCAGGAATTTGACGTTGTGCCGAGGGAGTTGTCTTTGACAATGAGCTCATGCATGCCCGGAGAAGTGGGCGCAGTGTAAAGACCCTGATTCGTCACCGTGCCTACGGACGCGTTGCCCCCGCTTATCCCGTCAATGGTGTAACTCAATGCATTGGAATCCGGGACGGCGTTGAGTTGAGCCTCAAAGACCTGTTGGGTTCCCGCGACAACTGCCGCCGTAGTGGGATAAACCGTGAGTGCGCCGGATGAAGCACCGCCACCGGTGCCGGAGAGGGCAATTGCCTGCGGACTGTTTGTAGCTGAATCAGTAAAGCTCAGCGTGGCGGAGCGCGTGCCCGATGCCGTCGGCTTGAAGACGATCGAAGCTGTGCAACTTGCGGAAGCGCCAAGACTCGTGCCGCAGGTTTTACTCGCGATGCTGAAATCGCCGGCATTCGCTCCTGAAATTGAGACGCCGCCGATCGTGATCGCGGAGCTGGTTCCATTCGATAGCGTGGCTGTTTCCGTTGCGCTGCTCGATCCTATTGAAGTGCTTCCAAATGTCAGGCTCGAGGGACTGACTGAGACAGAGCCCGATGTTCCACCTGCCCCACCACCGGTCAACGCGACTGTCTGCGGACTGTTGGTGGCGGAATCGCTGAAATTCAATGTGGCGGAGCGCGCTCCGGAAGAGGTTGGAGCAAAAACGACTGTTGCCGTGCAACTCGCAGACGCCGCCAGTGAAGTTCCGCAGGTCTTGCTGGAAATTTGAAAATCTCCGGGATTTGCACCCGTGAACGACAGGCCGCTTATCGACAAGGATGACGTTCCGCTGTTGGTCAGGGTGATGGCCTTTCCAGCACCCTTGTTTCCAACTGCCACAGACGCCCAATTCAATGAAGTTGGACTCACGGACCCACTTCCTGAAGTCGTCGTCGAACCGGTGCCGGTCAAAGCAATGGATTGAGGGCTATTGGTTGCCGAATCTGTGAAGCTGAGAATCGCACTTCGCGTACCCACCGCGGTGGGTTTGAACACGACAGATGCGGTGCAGGAGCCAGCGGCAGCGAGACTTGTGCCGCATGTTTTGGTGGCGATGCTGAAGTCGCCCGCATTTGTGCCTGATATCGCAACACTGCTGATGGTGATCGAGGAACTTAACGTGTTCGAGAGCGTTCCAGTCTGCGATGCGTTGCTTGATCCGACAAAAACTGTGCCGAACGAAAGGCTCGTCGGGCTGGCGGTGACGGTTCCGCCGGAGCTGGTTCCAAGCCCCGAGACCGCTACGGTCTGCGGACTGCCGGTGCCGCTGTCGTTGAAGTTAAGGGTGGCTGAGCGGGTGCCGGCTACCGTTGGGTCAAAAACCACGCTTACGGTGCAGCTGGCCGAGGCGGCCAAGATTGTGCTGCAGGTCTTGGAAAAGATTTGAAAGTCGGCGGGATTGGCACCGGTAAAGCCGATGCTGGTGATGCTAATGGCCGCCGAATTGGTATTCGAAAGCGTAACTACCTTCTGAGCACCTTTACTCCCGACTGGCACCGAAGCCCAGCTTAGGCTGGCCGGCGAAGGTGTGACCGCCGCCATCGCGCTGACTCCGCAGAGCCCGGAGAAGACAATCGCAGCCGCGGATGTCCGGATTCTCACGAATGATGGTTTGTTGGGGAAGTGATTTTTAGAGGAGGGGATGGGGGATGCGAAAACGAAGGCTTCTGAGCTTTGAATCAAGGCAGGAATCTGAACAGACTCAAGGGAAATATCCATGATGGCACCAGGTGACTCTTAGTTTTTTAACTTCGGAGCAGAAGACGCTAGACACAAAAGCACTCTGGTGCTCGACTTCAACTGCGCCTTAGTTCTCTGGATACTGAGATGCAGTTTGTAGGTTTGAGATGTGTCCGGTCCAACCACCTAATCTGCTCATAGCCCTATCTTTGGTGCAGCTTTCTGGGTCTCACGCGCGGCATATCTGTGGATTTGGTCATCGTTGATTGTAAATGTTAATTATTTTCATGAAATTTTTTAAAAAATGCAAAACAAGTCTTGTAATAATTCATAAAGTTAATTAATAATGATTTTCGTACTGCAAACGAGGAAACTGATGGGATCCGAATTGAAAACGACTTCTGACTGGCAGGAACTCCTTCGAATTGCGCAGGGAACTGCGCTGGTGATCGAGCGGGTTGCCATCCCGGAGAAGGCGATTTCGGTGGAGGGTTCCTTTACGTTGCCGGAACTGGCACGCCTGAATCTCGAAGACCAGATATTTGTCACGGCTTTCCTCCGCTCCCACGGATCAATCAAGGAGATGGAACAGATTTTTGGGGTCAGCTATCCCACTATCAAAGCGCGGCTCAATCGCATTTCAGGACTGCTGCAGTTCATTGATACTAATCCGCTACCGTCACGCTCCGATGTGCTTGAGCGGCTGAAGAGCGGCGAAATTACCGCTGAAGAGGCAATCCGCGAACTGGAGGCGATCAAGTGACGCCGAATCTTGCAGTGGTTCACATTAATTTTCCGCACGGACCGAATTTCCGGCTATGGCTGCCGCTCTTTCTTCTATGGATTCCGGCCATTCTTCTGGCTCCGATCATTCTTGTGGCTCTTCTCATCGGCTGCCTGATTTCGGGAATGAGCTTTTGGCGCACGATCTCAGCGTTCTGGGCAGTGGTATGCAGCTTGCCTGGAACGGATGTACGAGTTTCAACCGAGGGCAACCGCGTCCTCGTTCGGATTCTGTAGAGGTGGTTATGGACACCGATCGCCGCACAATTTTGTCTCTCGTCGCCGCCGGGCGAATTACGGCGGGCGAGGCAGAACGCCTTCTGGCTGCCTGGAACGACAGCCGCGAAACCGCATGGATTCTTGTGCTGTGCCTTATGTTGGCTTGCCTGGCACAGTTTCGGCTGCATGAGCTCTTGACCCAGCTTTTGCACTTCATCAACGCGCAGATTCCAGTGCTGGCTGAGGCTGTTCATCATGCGCTCTCGCCGATCAACGAGCTAGTGGGAGGATTGTTATGAACGAGAACAGGCGTCAAATTCTGGAGATGCTAGCCGCAGGGAAGATCACTGCCGACGAGGCGGAGCGGTTGCTTTCCGCGCTCGATCCGGATACTACCGCGCCCGGGAGCAGTGTTTCCGCAGCCGCAACTGCTGCCAATAACTCAAAGAACGGCGCGACGAAAGGCCATCCCAAATACCTGCGCGTTCTGGTGGAGGCGGATGAGTCCATGACGGGAAATAAGGGACTGACTACGGTCAACGTGCGCGTGCCTATGCAGCTGTTGCGGGCTGGTGTGCGGCTTGCAGCGCTGATTCCTCAGCAGGCTCACAATCAACTCGACCAGGCGTTTATGAACCATGGCGTGCCGTTGACACTGTCGCAGATCAAGCCGGAAAACCTTGAAGAACTCATTGACCATCTTGAAGACCTCACAGTTGATGTGAATGGCAAAGAGGGCAATGCGACCAAGGTACGGGTGTTTTGCGAATAAGTCAGGGCCAGCGATGGAGAGTCTGTGCCGCCGGTTCTAGATCAGAGCAGATCGGTTTGCGTCGTTAACCGCGGCGTAGAGGCTTCTGCATGGGGACTACCTGGACGGTCACGTCACGCACTTCGGCCAGGAATCGATTCAGAACCGAGCCGCGCAGCAGAATGTCGAGCCGCGAGCGCACAGGCTGGCCAAAGATGACGTGCGAGATGCTTTCCTGCTGCGCGAATCGAATGAGAGCATCGGCGACGTTCTTATCGTTCAGAGTTACGACCTGCGCACCCAGGTCTTTGGCCATGCGGCGATACTCTTCGATCCGCTGAAAAGCTTCCGGATCTCCGTGGCCTTTGTCTTCGTCGGGTCGATTTACGTAGACGGCGTACCAGTTGGTGGCGAGGCGGCCGGCTACGCGCGAGCCTACGCGGATGAGTCGTTCGGTTCCGGGCCTCGTGCTGAGACAAACCATCACCTTGTCGGGAATCGGAGCCTGTTCGAGGCCCTGCGTGCGGCGGTAATCGGATGCACGCTTGCTGACCTGCTCAGCGGTGGCGCGAAGGGCCAGTTCACGCAGCAGGTTGAGATTGCCCTTGCGGAAGAAGTTGGCGAGCGACTGCTCCACTTTTTCGGGGGAATAGATTTTCCCTTCGCGCAACCGGGAACGTAGCTCTTCCACGGTAATGTCGACGTTCATGACTTCGTCGGCACGTTTGAAAAAGCTATCGGGAACGGTCTCGCGAATCACGGTGTTCGCGGATCGATTGACTGCATCGTTTAAAGTTTCAAGGTGCTGAATGTTGACCGCGGTCCAGACGTCGATACCTGCGTCGAGCAGTTCCAGTACATCTTCATAGCGCTTGCGATTTTTGCTGCCGGGTACGTTTGTGTGCGCCAGTTCGTCAACGACGACTAACTGCGGATGCCGGGCGAGAATCCCGTCGACGTCCATTTCTTTCAAGTCGACACCACGATAGGGAATCACGCGCAGGGGCACAATTTCGAGATCGCGAATCTGGTCCGCAGTGTCCTGACGGCCGTGTGTTTCTACAAGTCCGATTACGACATCGACACCCTGCTTGCGCTTCAACACGGCGTCATTGAGCATGTGATAGGTTTTGCCTACACCGGGGGCAGCGCCGAGATAAATGCGAAGGCGGGCAGGTTCCTGCTGTCGTTCAAACTCGATCTCAGCCATCAGCCCACCTCGACCGGGTGTGGAATTGCTTCAGCAACAGCGACGGGCAGCGTGAAGCGGAAGGTTGTGCCATGTCCGAGCCGGCTCTCGACGGCGATCTGGCCGCCGAGCGACTCGACGAGACGACGCACCAGAGCCAGACCCATGCCTGTCCCGCTTTCTGAGAATGGATTGAAACGATCGAAGATGGTACTGAGGCGGTCGGCTTCAATACCGCGGCCACTGTCGCGCACAAGGAACTGTACAAATTCCTTCATCTCTTCGGCGGCCAGTAAAATCTCTCCGTCTGGTGGCGTGTAGCGCAACGCATTTCCGACCAGGTTGTCGAGAATTGAACGCACTGCGCGTCGATCGGCCATGACAAAAGACAAATCCGCAAATGCGCTTACTTCGATGCGCACTCCTTTTTTCGTGGCTTCGTCAACATAGCGATTGCGAGCTTCGTCGAGCAGCGGCAAGGGCCGCAGGCGTTCCAGTTTCAGTTCGCGCTTGCCGGTGTCGAGTTCAGCCACTTCGATCAGATCGGCCATCAGGTCGCTAAGTTTTTCGGCCTCGCTGCTGGCTTCTACAACAAGTTCAGATTGCAGAGGCAGCAACTCGCCTCCAAATCCGTGCGCAAGGGCGTACAAGCCTCGCCGAAGTTGCAATAATGGATCGCGCAGTTTCTTGCTGGCGACGGAGATGAACTGCGTCTTAAAGCGATCGGTGTCCTGAAGCGTGGTCACGTCCTCGAGCGTTGTAACCGTGCCGAGGAGGCGTCCGTCGGAGTCGCGCATGGGCATGGTGCGAAGACGATAGCTTCGCGACTGCTTGCCGATGCGCATCGGCAGCATGGCCGCTTCGCCTTCCGCGGCGATGGGCTTTTGCATGGAGATTGCATCGCGGATAGCACTGAGAATCTTGTCGCCGCCTGGAGTGTTGGTTAAAGCCAAACGATCGCTGGCCGCTTCACCGAGTACATCGCATGCGGCCTGGTTCAATTTGAGGATGTGTCCCTTCGCGTCGGTAACAATGATGGGTTCGAAGATGGATTGGAGGACGGCGTCGGAGAGTTGGAACTCCATCTGCCTGCGACCCGCTTCGGAGTCGCGCAATTCGCGAAGTCGCACTGCAATGCGATTCAGTTCAGCTGCGATGACGCCGAAGCTGTCACGGCCGCTCCACTCGACGCGATGCTCGAGATTGCCGCGGGCAATTTTGACAGCATCATTGGCCACCAACCGGATGGGATGCAGTACCAGCATCACGGTCGCTACCTCAACCAGGACCAGCGAGATTAGCAATGCGACGGCAAGATGCAGCTGCCCAGCAGCCACCAAAGCTCGATGGGTAAATGCAACCAGGCACACGCCGAGCGCTGCAATTACCACACAGCCGAGAATCAACCTCTGCGTGAGATTCAGCATTTGCAAGGCTCCGTGCCAGAGAAAGCGACACTTTCATTTTGTCGCACTGACCCTCAAGGCGCAAAACGGCGCATGGTTCCTCTGTTGATATCGTGGTGTTTCCGAAGACGCAGTCGGTTGAATTAGTTGCGAAGTGCTAACGGTCCAGGCGCGATATTGGTCGGAATGGGCATATGGCACACGCTGTATCCGCGCTGCTGGTAAGGACAGTCCATGGTTGCTGGAGCAGAGCCGTGAATCACGGCCCAAGTGACCTCAGGATACTGCTGCTGAAGGCGACGAAACTGATCGACGGAAAAATGATTCAGCCCGTAGGTGGCGTTGCTCATCTGCTTCCATTCCGGAGCGAGGGCAGGAAACAATGAGACTACTCCACTGTCTTTGTAGTAGTCGGCCAGAGAGGAGCGCGTGGAGATCGCTCGAAAACCATGCACGTCACTTGGGGTGTCTTTGAAATAGTGTGAATCGACAGCGAAGACAGCATTTTCGGGCGTGTTTTGCTGGATCCAGAGAAGGGTTTCAACCCACGGATTGGTGCTTGTCTTCGCAGGGAATTCGATCTGTGGACTATTCGGATAGGTTTGTCGCGCAACTAGAAACATGCCGGCAGCCAGGGGAACGAAGAAAGCAATCGGAACCCACTTGCGTGACTTAGCCAGGTATTCTCCTGCGACTCCGGCGAGAAGCAGGACAAAGATGAACGTGATCGGGTGGAATGACCGAAGCGGTTGCAGGCGTACGAACATTTCAAATTCGGGCGAAGAACAGAGCACCGCGGCTGCGACGATGGAGAGCAACCCGAACGGAATAAGCGCAAAGCTGAGCAGCTGGAAACCGCGCCGTGTTCCACGAATGTTGCCGCGCCAGAACCAGGCGAGGATTGCCAGGGGAGCCAGCATTCCCAGCCAGTGATACCAGGTCCAGTTGTAGAGGAAAAAGTAATCGCGCGAGTAGAGTGCCTCACGGTAAGGACCGCTCGCCGGGTCGATATGAAATCCAGAGGGAAACACGCCAACGCCCACCGCCGAGGCCATGACCTCCACCGGCTCTCGAACGGCTTGCTTGCGACGATCCGCTGCCCACATGACAGCCATCAGAAACGCAAGATAGACCACCATCTGCGGATGAACCAGGGCGGTGAGGAGAGCCGCAACAATTACCCGGGCATAGCGGCGTTCGAGAGCGCTTGCCAGCGCGAATAACGTGAGGGGGGTAGAGAATGAGCGCGCCGTTATATACGGATCGATCAGCAAGAGTCCGGTATTTGTAGCCGGCATCGTCAACACAGCAGTGATGACAAGAATTGCCGTCCATCGCGCTCGCGGAGATGAAAAGCACGCGACAGCGAGAAGCCAGCAGGAGGCGAGCGTTGCAAACAGGCTCACGATGTACCAGGCGAACATCGTCCAGTCCATCGACATGTGAGTGAGTCGCGCTGTAAATGCAAGGATGGACCCGAATAGGGATAGGTGTCCGTGGGAAAGGAAAAACTCCGGGGCAAAAGGATAGAGGTTCGGATGCAACAGTTTTTGCGCAGCAGGGACGTAGATTTCGCCGTCCTCAACGCCAAAGTGGTAGCCGTGAATGAGCAGCGCCGCTAAAGTCAGGCCCGCAATCCGAAGAGCAGGGAATTGCTCGCGGGTGGTTGGGCTGGAAGGATCTGCTGCGCGGTAACTCAGATGAACCTCGTAGGAGACTTTTGTCTCAAGCGCGCAGGGTTGGACGCGGGGTGCCAGTAATGAACCAAGTGACCGACTGAGCCGCAGCGAAAGAGAAGTCTGCCGCAGCAGGCCGCTGGATTTTCAAAATTCATTACCGCTACGCAAACCTTTGGATACGTTCTCTAATATTACGACGAGTGGCAACAATTGTAGTGAGCGATATTCAGGGAATTTCGCACACAGAAAGGCTCTTATTGTGCCATTTGCAAGGCAATCCTGTGGGTTGCGGGTAGGGGACAAGCACCCAGCTAACTCGGAGTTGTCCCTTTAGGCGTTCAAAATCTGCCAGTTGGAATTGCTGCCATCCAGCCGTGGCATTTACCTGACGTTCCCACGCCGGCCCGAGCTCCGGTACCTGGGTGACGAGGGATGGGTCTTTAACCATGTCGGCCAACTGGCTTCGCTCAGCGAGGGCCCGGAAGCTATGGTAATCCTCGCCTGGAGCCGCAAGATAGTTGGGGTCCATGGCGAAATAGGCGTCGGTTGGGGTATTCGCACGAATCCACGCAAACGACTGCAGCCACGGGTTGCTGGACGTCATACCGGGCAGCTCCAGGTGCTGACTGCCGCTGAACAAAGCGCGCTGCGAAGCAAACATGGAGGTATTGATGATGATCAGGAAGACCGCCCAGCGCCAGGCGCTCTTCTTCAGCAGGTATTTACCAAGCAGGCATCCACCGACGAGCGTGAGGAAGTAATAAATGAGGTGCAGAAAACGCATTGGCTGCATGGGGGTGAGCCGCACCAGAGCAGGGGACTTGAGGACAATCATTGCCACTGCGAGCTGAAAGACTCCATATGAAAAGACAGCCAGGGCGAAGCGAGCCAGTTTGGTTTCGCCGCGCTTGAGCGCGAGACGCCATAGCAGGCAAAACAGGCACAGTGGTCCGACCGCACCGAGCCATTCGTACCACGTCCAGTTGTAGAGGAAATAGTAGCCACGCGTCTGGAGCGCTCGATGCCAGACAGGTGTGGGAGGTTCGAATATCCATCCGAGCGGGGTTGCCGCAGCCACAGATCCGAGTAGTGCACGTCGCCGCGCAAGCGCCCAATCCAGCGGTGCCAAGGTGAGAAAGCAACAGAATGAGATCCCCAACACTGTCATGATCGGATGCAGCAAGAAGGCGCAAAACAGCAGGAGGACCGCCTGCCAGCGCCGGCCTGCAAGAATGCGAGAAATCGCCCACAAGATGAGCGCTGTAGCGGTGTTTCTAGGGTGAAGATGCTGGTCTGCCAGGTTTAGTGCTGTGCCGGCGACAGGTAAGGTCATCATCGCGGTGGTTAAAGCCACACCGGCCCATTGCACCCATTCTTCTGCGAACAAATGCCCAGCTATGCTTCGACAGCAGAGAAGGATGAGGTAGATCGAGAGAAACTGAAACAGCAGTTCAGCATACGCTACTGGAATATGCATGTAGCGGACAAAACCGGCTACACATTTGTCGAAAACGGTGGCCTGCAATTGAACACGGAAGAAATCGGAGTCGTGCGGATAAAGTGCGGGGTTGAGGTCCGCCTTAACAGCGGTCAGGTATACGGCGTCGTCTTCGAGGCCGGGGTGATAGCCCATCACGACCATCGCGAGGATCGAGAAAAGGAGGACCAGCAGAAAGTTGCGGCTTCGAAGATTCTTCAAAAGGCTCAGTTCCATGCTCCTGAAAAGCCTGTCTACATTGTGATTTTAATTGTGGCCTGCGGCGTGGTATTGGTTAAGCCAGTAGATAGGGACCAAGACGCCATTCTCGCAGCGAGACTCGGAAAAGCTTCCTGGCAGCGTAGGAGACTCAAAGTTGCTTCGAAGTGCGTACCACGAAAGCAATTTTTTCGTCTTTATATCTGAACTTCCAATCTTTCGTTTCACCCATAGAGGACTCATCAACATGAATGGTGAAGGCTCATCAGCAATTTTGGAGCCGCTGGAAGATGGCCCTCCAGTCTGCCAGCGGAAACTAGCGCTGGCCATACCGACATTGTGTGAGGCGGGCAATCTTCCAGACCTGCTTGATCGCGTTCGTGCGGTACTTGATCCTCTCAAGGTCGACTACGAAATTCTGATTGTCGACGATGACAGTCGCGATGGAACAGCCGAAATCGTCTCGATGGTTGCCAAAGACGATCCGCGCATTCGACTCATCGTGCGCAAGGGGCAGCGCGGTCTGTCCGGCGCCATTCTTCATGGGTGGGAGAATAGCGATGCCGCAATTGTTGGAGTGATGGACGCGGACTTCCAACATCCGCCGGAGCTCCTGGCCGAACTCACGAGGGCGATGGCATCGGGTTGCGACCTGGTGATCGGTAGTCGTTACGCACGAGGTGGCGGACTTGGCCGATGGAATATTATTCGCAGGTTAATGTCATCTGCTGCAGTGTGGGCCACGTGGCCAATCCAACGCATGGGACTTCGCGCGAAGGACCCGATGTCAGGATTCTTCATCGTTCGTCGCGACTGTCTTAGGGGGATTGAATTTCAGCAGTCCGGATTCAAGTTGTTGCTCGAAATTCTTGTGCGTGCGCGCCTCTCATCCGTTCGCGAGATTCCATTTGCTTTCGGCCAGCGCTATCGCGGATCAAGCAAGGCGAATATCAAGGTTGCGGTCGAGTACGGTCGCCTGCTCGCTCGACTCTACCGAGACAGATTCGGATTGGGCCGGTCAGTCCCGGCGAGCACATTTGATTGATTTCACAGCGCGGGCAATGCCGAACGCATTAGCAGAAACCCCACCACACCGAGAAAAAACACCAGCGCCATGCGGATTCCCGGTTCGCGATTGACTTCGGGAACCAAGTCGCTTGCCCCCACATAAAGCGCTACGCCTGCGGAAACAGGCAGCCCATATGGCAGCCAGCTTGGCACCAGCTCAATGACCAGGACGCCAATGATAGTCGCGGCAGCCAGCATGACGGCGGAGTAAAACGCAACGGTCCGGCTGCGTCCGCTAGCCAGCATCACAGAGGCCATGGTGAAGCCTTCGGGCGCCTTGTGAAGGAATACCGCCAGAAAGATGAGCCAGCCCAAAGCATTGTTGACTACAAATCCCGAACCAATCGCAACGCCGTCGAAGAGGGCATGCACGCTGAGCCCACCCAGCACCGAGTAGCCGGTTCGAGCGGAGACGAATTCGTGGTGGTGCGTCTCTTCGCCGTAGTGAAAATGCGAGTTGATCGTGTGTTCAAGCAAGTGCACCGCGCAATAGCCGATCATGATAAGAATCGGCCCGAGGACGGGGTTCAGCTTCAGGCTTTCCGGAGTCATCTCGAGCAGAGCGACCGCCATCAGGAAACCCGCACCCAGGGCAACGAAATAGCGCAGGTAGCGCTCCACGCCGCGAGCCCGCACCAGCACCAGGCCGCCGGCAACATCCGCAAGCGCGGCCAGGATACCGAGGGCCACCGAGAGTTTGAGCATTCTTGCTTACCTTAGCTAATTCCTGAGTTGCAGTGGCGTTTTGGTTGTATCGAAGGTCGCCGCTCCATGATTGCCGCGTCGATTTGAGTGTAGCGGCTTCGAGAATGTGGCGATTCAGGAATTACCCTACCCGCTGTGCCGGATGTGCATGACGTCGCCATCCTGCACCACGTACTCCTTGCCCTCAAGTCGCAACGTGCCCAGCGCGCGCGCATTTGCTTCGCTGCCCGCCGCAAGGAGATTGTCCCAGCGGATGGTTTCGGCGCGAATGAAGTGATGCTCGAGATCGGAGTGGATTGCGCCAGCCCCCTGGGGAGCCTTCGATCCTGCCGGAATTGTCCACGCGCGACACTCGTCTTCACCGGCCGTAAAGAAGCTGATCAGTCCCAGCAGTTCGTAGCTCTTGCGGATCAACCGGACCAGGCCGCTTTCGTGGAGGCCGTAACTGGAGAGAAACTCGGCGGCTTCATCCTCATCCATGTCGGCTAACTCAGCTTCAACCTTGCCGCAGATGGCGGTGGCTCCGGCGTTGGGGCGTTGGGCTACATCGGTCAGCTTGTAGCGCTCCACTGCGGCATCGAGGTCGTCGCCGAGTGTCATGCTTTCGCCGATGTTAACCACATACAAAACAGGCTTTTGCGAAAGGAACATGAATCCCTTGATGAGCTTCTTTTCGTCGGCCGTCATCTCCAATTCCCGAATGGGCTGCTCTTTCTCAAGCGCCTCTTTCGAGAGCAAGAGGAGTGCCTGCTCGCGTTCAAGCTCGCCGGTACGGCCCTTTTTCAAATCTTTCTCGAGTCGCTCGAGCCGCTTTTCGACCTGTGTCAAATCGCTGATGATCAGATCGAATTCGACGTTCTTCACGTCGCGCAATGGATCGATCGGTCCGACGTGCGGAATGGAATCGTCCTCGAAGGCGCGCAGAACGTGGATCAGTGCGTCGACATTGCGCAAGCTGGTAAGGAACGCGGTCTCCTTTAGCGCCTCCTGGCCGATTGCGGCAACGTCAACGTATTCGACTGTGGCGTGCGTTGTCTTTTTGGGCGAGTAGAGGGCAGAAAGCTTGTCGAGCCGGTCGTCGGGCACGCGCGCAACGCCGATGTGCGCTTCGCGCGGGTTGGAGTAGCCACGATCTTCGAGCTTGGCTTTGGTGAGGATCTTGAATAACGATGTCTTGCCTACCTGAGGCAGGCCGATGATGCCAGTTTTCATGTGTTTCCGATGGCGCCCCTGCACGATACTTTGCGCGCTTCAGGGCCTCTACGATGATACAAGAGTGGAAAGCAGGGCTTTGGGACAGGGATCAGGTGCGCCGCTTCACAAATCGGAGCGCTGAGAACTCGGCGGAAACAGAGGCGATCTTTGTGTCTACGATTCCGGTGGTTAGCGCCGTCTTTCGCACCTGATTCTCATTTAATGGATGTCCTGGACCCTTGCGATAGAGGAACCAAATTGGCACTCCAGTTTGGAGTTGGCTCGCAGCCCTGTTCAGCGCATCGTCCAGATCCGCGGGCGTGTCCACGCGGGCAAGAATCAGGTCGCCTTTACGTTCTGAGACATCCTTCGCTTCTGCAAGCGCCTTCTTCAATGCGGAATCATCAATCGGCCCGATCATGCGAACCGTAGCTTCCGGCGTGATGCCAAGTTTCTTTGCCAGCGTTGGCGGAGGTTTCAGAAGCGCTTCGGCCCACTTCGCCGCGATTAGATCGCCGAGTTGAAGCGAAACCGATTGGCCTTCGAATTTGAAATGCAGGAGGTTTCCCTCGGCTTTTACGCATTTCATTTTTGTGAAGGGTAACCTGCGCCGTATTTCTCCTCGCAGGATTAATTCCGGAGGTTCGAGCACAGCCTTCACTTCGCATTTCTCGCCGTTCCAAATGCAAGTGCACTGTGCTTCTTGTCCCATGCATACTCCCGGGGGCTAAAGCCCAAACTCATTTTGTTGCATTTGCGGCCTGGCTGAAGCCAGGCTCTTGTTACAAAACAGCAGGTTCGTTGAGTTTTTCGCCAAGCTGTCAAGTCGTGTCCTGATACATGACTGTTATACATTCCACGCGCTACGCACGTGTCGACTCTGCTCGCGCCACCAGCACCACCGTGGCAATGCCAAACAGGAGGATCACCTCTTCTACGTGTTCGCTGCGATTGTGAAGCATGTTGAAGTGGATGGTTGTGGGGTTGGTGCTGTCGGAGGTGTCAATCGCACCGCCCGCCGCGGCGCGATCACGCTCCATCGCCGGGATAATTCCGTATTGCGAGTATGCTGTGCAAGCCAGCATCAGTACCAGAAGCACCATCGGCGCCAGAACCGATCGCGGCTTGAAGATATTCCACGCCGGCGCCAAGGCCAACAGCGCCAGCAGCACGAGCCCGCAAACAATACCCATCCCGTGCAGGATCCGCAGTAACTCACCCACGATTGAACCCGCAGTGTGGGTAGCCCCGGGCAATGAACCAAAGGTGACAGCCGCAACAACCGGAAAGAAAATCTCAGCGCCGATCCAGACGATTAGCGCGAGAAAAAGCAGCGTGCGAAGTAGGGTCTTCATCTTCGAAGAATACAAGGGGCGGGGAGAAGATGGAACAAGGAACAGAGAGTAACTTCAGAGCAACGAGATGTGTGGCACTCCACAAAAAATTGGCGCTCGCTCATTTGACTTGAGCGAGCGCCAGCTTTCGAATCCATGATTATGATTTGTGCTTTAACGCCCTCTTCAGTACTGTTTCGAGAGCGGCCTTTGTTTCTGCATACTCGGCTGGCGATACTTCGCCGGTCAACTTTTCGCTTTCCAGCGAAAACAGCTCTTCTTTCAGGACACTGAGCAATGCGCCGTTCTTCGACGCGGAAGAAGCTGCTGCCGCGTAGGAATGCGATGCCGACGCTGCCACGCCTGCAACTGGAACTTGTGCAACAACACCCGTTGCTCCAGCAGGCTTGCGCAGGAAGAATGCCGCAGCCGCGACGAACACAAGCGCCAGGCCACCGAGAATCCACCACTTGTATTTGCTGAGCGGATCAGGCGTGTTGATCGGGACGCCGATGCCACCGCCGGGCTGGCCGTTTCCGGGAGCAGCGGCTTCTGGACCGCCGGGGGCGGCTGCGCCTTGATCTTCGCGCGGCATTGAGCCAGTGCCCGAAACTGTAAATTCCAATGCCTTGGCCGGCGTCGCATTCTTCGCTACAAAAGTCTGGATGTTCGGATCCTGGTTGATCGCAGTGAACACGGAGCCGGCGCCAGCCGCAAACGTCATGCTCTTGGGCAGGAGAACGCCCACACTTTGAGTGTTCAACGATACCTGCGGACGAAATGTAAATGACCCGCTATACGGAATCGTATAGCTGATATTGAACTGAGTGTCCTTATCGCCTTCGTCGGGCTGGATAGGGAAGTTGAAAGCGTAGTGACCCTTGGCGCCATTCGGTTGCAGCTTCAACGTTGTGGGCAAACTGCCGGTGCTGGGACGCTGTCCCTGGGCTGACTCCACGACGGCTTCTTCAGGAAGCACAATTTCAAAGCTCTTCGGGCTCCATTGGGTGCGCGGCGGCATGCTGGTGTTGTGCACAAAGTAGCGCTCCAACACATGCAATTGTCCATTGGCGACTTCAAGTTCAAGTACGTCGGCCTCGACAAAAACGCCGTCGACTTTCTGGGCCACGTCGTATACGGCGACGTCGGGCACTGCTCCGCTTTGCGGCGCGTCGGCAAAAAACTCAGCACCCTGATGGGTGACCTTCACCAAGGCTGGAGCATTTGTGGGGCGATCGAGCTTGTAATGACCGCTCGCATCCACGGTGGTGCGGGCCACTTCAGTCATGCCGGTCATGGGTTCGACCAGCACTACGACATCTCCCGCCGCCGGCTTGCCCGTGGTTTTGTTCGTTACCGTACCCGTTAACTGTGCGGCCTGGGCCAGTGCCCCCACAAAAAGAAGGCTGGTAATGGCCGCATGTAAAAAAGTCTTCATCGATCTCATGATTTTTCCAGGATTCCTTATCTTCTGTTTTCTATGCCTGTCGTTCCAGGTGTTCCATCTCTGCCAGCAACTGCGCCGTTTCGTTCTCAAGTTGAGTGCGCTGAGACTGAAAATCTTCTTCGGGATACTTTCCGGCGCGATACTCAAAATTCAAGTCGCGCAGATTCTCGTACAGCTGTTCCTTGCGCTCTTCGAGATAATCGAGCCGGGTCTTCTGGCGCTGACTTGCAAAGGCATTTTCCGGCCAGAAGGTATAGAGGAACAACAGCATCGCCATCAGGCAGCCAAGCACTAATCCAAGGGTCTCGCTCATAACTCAGTAACCTCCTTCGCTGCCGGTTTCACGCCGAATCCGGTCGTGAATTGCATCCATTTCGGGGGTGCTGGCAGGCTGTTCAGTTTGTTTCTTGCCGACCGACCAATTACGAACAAGCAGGATAGTTCCCAGCAAAGCCGCGGCGAAAACCGCGAACGGCGCGATCCATGCCACCAGGTCAAAGCCGTGGGTTCTGGGCGCGGCCAGCACCGTGGCGCCATACTTGGCGACGAAACTGTCCAAGACCTGCTGGTCATTCATTCCGGTATTGATCGCTGTGCGCAGTTCCGCCAACTGGACGGGAGAGTCGGGGCAGCCTACGTGGTTGCACTCACCGAGAACCTGCCCGCATCCGCAACTGCACATCATCTGGTGGTTCAACTTGTCATAGCGAGCACCGGCATCGCTCGCTCCCAGGGAAAAGCAAACGACGATCGCAAGTGTTCCAGCCTGCAAAGTTCTTTTCACAAAGGTCAACATCAACGGAGCTGCCATTTCAATCGCCGCCCTTCAGCACTGCTTCCGCATGCTCGGGTCGCGCAGTTGGAGTTCGCGACGAACTCGAAGCCGGCTTGAGACTTGGAACCAGTGCTATGAATGTACCCAGCACCATGAGCGCTACTCCCGCCCAGATCCAGCTCACCAGCGGATTGAGAAATGCCTTGATGATGGGCTGACCGGTATCGGGATTGGTGCCTTCATACACCACGTAAAGATCCCAACTGGGAACCGAATGCACAGCGACCATGGTCTGCGGCTGCTGGCTCACGAGGTAGACGCGCTTCTCAGGCGCCATCTGGAACTGCTTTTTGCCGTTGCGGTAGACATCCAGCAGCGCATAGTCCGAGTTGTAGTTGGCGTTCGAATCCTGGGTGAACCCTACGCATTCGAGCGTGTATGGACCTACGCTCATTTTGTCGTGCAGCGCCAGTTCCTGTTCTGTGTTTTTATTGAATGCCGCACCGGCCAGTCCGATGACCACGATCACCACGGCGATGTGAACGATGTATCCACCGTAGCGGCGCGTATTCCGCCGGGTCAGCAAGTACATTGAAGCTGCTAAGTTCTTCCCAGTCTGACGCGCAATTACGCCGGCTCCGCGGAAAAACTCCGAAAGAATTGCAGTCATCACGCTGGCTGAGAGCGCAAAAGCAATCAACGAATAGAAATTACCGGGATCGAGGGCACCGTCTTTCCAAGGCCGCACGCCGGCAGCGAAGCAAACAATCACCATTATCCACAAGGCAATCGACGGCAGTATAAAGTTGCGACGAACAGCGCGCAGTGAAGTCGATCGCCAAGGCAGCAGCGGACCGACACCTGTGAGGAAGAGCAGGAACAGTCCGATAGGAATGGCTACGCGGTTGTAGAACGGCGCGCCTACAGTGACCTTGCTGCCTTCGACATACTCGCTGAGGATGGGGAACAGCGTGCCCCAGAGAATGACGAAGCAGGCAACCAGGAGCACGAGATTGTTGAAAAGGAAGCTTGACTCGCGGCTCACCAGCGACTCGAGGTGATGTTCGCCTTTGAGATGATCGCGCTGCAGAATGTAGGTGAAGATGCATACCGCGAGCACGATCCCCATGAAGACCATGAACCAGGTGCCAATGGAAGACTGAGCGAAGGCATGCACGGAACTCACCAGCCCGGCGCGCGTCAGCAATGTACCTAACAGCGTGAGAAGAAAAGTGGAGAAGATGAGCCAGACGTTCCAGCTCTTCATCATTCCTTTCTTCTCCTGCATCATGACGGAGTGGAGAAACGCGGTGCCCGTAAGCCAGGGCATGAAGCTTGCGTTCTCGACCGGGTCCCAGCCCCAGTACCCGCCCCAACCAAGCACGGCATAGGCCCAGTGCATGCCGAGGAAGATGCCGCCGGTAAGGAACAGCCAAGTGACCAGCGTCCAAACGCGCGTGATCTTGATCCACTTCTCGCCGGGGTAGCGCATCATCAAGGCGCCAAGCGCGAAGGCGAAGGGTACCGAGAAACCAACGTATCCCAGGTAAAGCATCGGTGGGTGAATCACCATTTCGGGATATTGAAGCAGTGGATTCAGTCCATTGCCGTCTGCAGGAAGGGAACCGCGCAGCAGCGCAAACGGCGGTGCCGCAAAGTTGACCACGGCCAGGAAGAATACTTGAATTCCCGCGAGGATCGTGCCTGCATAGGCGTAAAGCTTGACGTCGGTCTTGTGCCGCAAACGAAGGACGAAGCCGTAGGTGGCGAGCAGCCAACACCAAAGAAGAAGCGAACCTTCCTGGCCGCTCCACAGAGCTGAGAACTTGTACCAGCCCGGGAGCGCGCGGTTGGAGTGCTCCATGATGTAGGTAATCGAGAAATCGTTAGTAAAAACCGACCACACCAGCGCAATCGCCGCAGCCGTTACAGCAAAAAACGCGGCAATTCCGGCCCGGCGAGCCGTATCGGCCAGCCGTTCGGGCGCAATGGGTACGGGCTGGCCAGTTGCCAGCAGCCTCAACGCTACTCCGCCGGCAAACAAGTTATACGCTGCCAGCGCTAAAGCGATGAGAAGAGAGAGACTTCCAAACGTTGCCATCAGAGCTCCATCACTGATTCTCGCACTGAGGACTAATGCCTTAGGGGAATCTAGAGCGGTTTTCCAGCTAAGTGTGGCATCTGCAGCGGCGTGCAAGGTGGCTTTTCCTTAAGGAAAAAGCCAGTTGGCTTTGTCACTTCGCGATGCACCGGCTGGAAACCCGCTTTAACGACCTTATTCTCAATCATTTTAGGCTTCTGAAATGTGATTTGCCTCACACTAGGGGTGGAGAGGACCATCTCCCTAGCGCGTTTCAGAGTGTTGCAGCGCACGGTTCGTCCACCGGAACGTCTGAGGGCGGAAAGACAACGCTGCAACTCCGAGATTCGAAACCTACGTAGGTCCTTAGCCGAAGAGAAACTCTTTATCGCGGAGTTCCTTGATGGAGTCGCGGAGTTTCGCGGCTTTTTCGAATTCGAACTTGCGAGCGGCTTCGCGCATGTCCGTTTCGAGTTTTGTGATGAAGGCATCGACCTCGGCTTGCGAGTTGAATTCCGGTAGACCCGCCGCCTCTTCCACTTCTATTTCGCCGTACTCGGCCTTGAGTATCTGGGCCAGACCCATATCCATCTTGTTGATGATCGACTGCGGCGTGATGCCATGCTCCTCGTTGTAAGCACGCTGGATGGCGCGACGTCGATCGGTCTCGCCGATAGCTTGTTTCATCGAGTCGGTCATGCGGTCAGCGTAGAGAAGCGCGCGGCCTTCAAGGTGGCGTGCGGCGCGGCCCATGGTCTGAATAAGGGAACCAGATGAGCGGAGAAAGCCTTCCTTATCCGCATCAAGGATCGCCACCAGCGAAACCTCCGGCAGGTCGAGGCCTTCGCGGAGAAGATTGATGCCGATGAGCACGTCGAATTCTCCCTTGCGCAGGCCGGCCAGCAGCTTCACGCGCTCCAGCGTTTCAATCTCCGAGTGCATGTATCGGCAGCGCACGCCAACCTCGGTGTAATAGCCTGCGAGATCTTCCGCCATTCGCTTGGTCAGCGTCGTCACCAGCACGCGCTCGCCGCGCTTGGCACGATCACGAATTTCTGCCAGCAGATCGTCAATCTGGCCCTTTACCGGGCGAATTTCGACTTCAGGATCGACCAGACCCGTGGGTCGAATTACCTGCTCGACGACCACACCTGCAGAGCGCGTCAGCTCGTACGGACCGGGCGTCGCTGAAACATAAATCGTCTGGTGAATGCGATTCTCGAATTCGTCGAATTTCAGCGGTCGATTGTCCATTGCGGATGGCAGGCGGAATCCGTAGTCGACGAGATTCTGCTTGCGGCTGCGATCACCGTGCCACATGCCATGTACCTGGGGAATCGTCGCGTGGCTCTCGTCGACAAAGAGAAGGAAATCACGCGGAAAATAATCCAGCAGAGTCGGGGGCGCCTCGCCCGGCAGGCGTCCGGAGAAGTGTCGCGAGTAGTTCTCGATTCCGTGACAGTAGCCCATGGATTTGATCATCTCGAGGTCGAATCGCGTGCGCTGATGGACGCGCTGCGCCTCCACCATGCGGCCTTCCGCCTCGAGATACGTTACCCACTCGTTCAGCTCCGAGACAATCGAATCAATTGCCTCGGCCTTGCGCTCGGGCTGCACAACGTAGTGGCTCTTGGGATAAATCGGCAGCCGTGCATACTTCTGTTTCACGGTGCCAAACAGAGGATCGATTTGCGACAGCGATTCAATCTCGTCGCCGAAAAGCTCGATGCGGTATGCCGTCTCGTCGTAGGTTGGGTAAACCTCGATGATGTCGCCGCGCACGCGAAATGTCCCGCGCCGAAAATCCGCGTCGTTGCGCTCGTAGAGGATCTCAACCAGCCGCCGCGTAATGTCTTTGCGGCTGATGCGCTGACCTTTTTCAAGCAGCAACAACATGCCGTAATAGGCTTCGGGTGATCCGAGACCGTAGATGCAGCTGACTGAGCTGACGATGATGGCATCTCGCCGCTCGAACAACGACCGAGTCGCGGACAGCCGCAGCTTGTCCAACTCTTCGTTGATCGTGGCTTCCTTCTCGATATATAGGTCGCCAGCCGGAATGTATGCTTCCGGCTGGTAGTAGTCGTAGTAGCTGACGAAGTATTCGACCGCATTGCCGGGGAAGAATTGTTTGAACTCGTGATAGAGCTGGGCGGCCAGCGTCTTGTTGTGTGCCAGGATCAGCGCGGGCCGGTTCGACTGCTCGATCACCTTGGCCATGGTGAAAGTCTTGCCCGAGCCGGTGACCCCGAGCAGTACCTGGTGCTTTTCGCCCGCGGAGAGGCCCTGCATCAGTTCATCGATAGCGCGGGGCTGATCGCCGCGGGGCTTGTAGCTCGTCACCAACTGAAAATCCATTGAAAGATTATAGCTGAATGGCGAAGATTAGGCGAAGACGCGGCTCACCCGCAGGTGAATGCGGAACTTCAACGTACGACCTAGAATTGCAGCTTCGCTCCAAACTGGATCTGCCGTGACGTCGTTGAAGTCGCGGTCACCAGTCCAGCGGTCGGGGAAATTCCTGAAGTGGCAGATGTGTACACCACCTCATTGGGCGTCGAGAAATTTGTGTGGTTGAGGATGTTGAAGAATTCAGCTCGGAATTGCAGGCCTAGACGCTCGGTGAGATGAGCATTTCGTGTCGCCGAGAAATCGAGTTCCGACAATCCCGGTCCGGTTAGTGCGTCGCGCGAAACGCTTCCGTAGGTTCCTGTGGCGGGCGGCAAGAACGCAGCGGGATTGAAGTATTGCGCGGCGGTCTTCGGGTAAAGACTTCCGCTGAAGTTGGGATTCCAATTCGGCCGTACTGGATTGCGCGTATCGCCGTTGCCGGTGGGGTTGTACCCAAGTTGTGGGGTGAACGGAAATCCGCTCTGCAATGTCACGATGGCGCTCGTCGTCCAACCGGTCACAACAAAGTTCAACGGTGCCGGAGCGTGATTCAGATAGCGGCGCTTGGCTCCGAATGGCAATTCATAGCTCCCGTTGATAGACGCCAGATTTCGCACGTCCGTTGCCGCCGGCCCCCAATCGAGCCTGGGATTGAGTGGGAACTCCACAAACGCCGGTGTATTTCCGCTGACGCTGGTATTCCACGCCGAGCCGTCATCGAGATTCTTCGAGTAGGTGTAATTGCCGCGGAATTGAAATCCATTTACGAATGATCGACGCACATCCACTATCAGGGAGTTATACGAGCCAACTCCCTGCGAAACCCATGACGTCGAATTCGCCAGTGCTGGATTTGCATTCTTTGATCCGACCGGATAAAAGACCGTACCATCTGGCTCGTAAGTCGGCACAGGCTCGTTCATGTCTTCAGAGAGAATCTGGTGATAGCTGTGTGATCCCACGTAGCCCACGGTGAGCGAGGTGCGCGGCGCGATCTCCTGCTCTATGCGAAAACTCCACGTCAGCACAGCAGGCGTGGCGATGTCAGGCTGGACGTTGCTCGGCGAGACCTTCGTTCCTGCAGGAGGAGGTGTCCCGGGCGTAATTTGGAGTTTCGAAACCGCGATGTTTGAAATCGACTCCGCTGTGTTGAAGGGCGCTGTTTGATCGAGGCGATAATCCAGTGTGTCGAGCAGTCCGTGATATAGACCAAATCCGCCGCGAACCGCAGTCTTGCCGTTTCCACGTACATCCCATGCAAAACCAACGCGCGGCTCTGGCAGAAACTTGGCGCGATTTATGGTCAGTGCCGATGAGGCCACAACCGGATTCGTCTGCAGCACGCCGTCAACAATCGCATAGTTGGCGGCGCGCCCCTGTGCTTCGTTCCATCCATTTGTCGACTCGAAGCGGAATCCCGCGCGCACTTCGAGCCGCGGATTCACCTTCACCGTGTCTTCAACGAATGCCGCACCTGCCAGCATGCGCCATGCAAGTTCCGTGGGGGAGGGAACTACTGTGAAGGTCTTCACCGTGCCCTGCAGAAATGTCTGCAGCGTGGCGAACGATGCCTGTCCATACTGACTCTGCGCCAGCAAATCGTTCGACTGAATCCGCTGCAGCCAAACGCCACCCTCGACCTGTTGGCGCCCCTTCGTCCAGTACACGTGATCGTCGAGGGTGTACAGGTTGCGCGTTGCCTTGTTGTTGCTGCCCACATTCAGCCCCGCCTGCGAAATTGCCGATGCGCCGTTCGATGCTGTGCTGCCGCTGATCACGATCGCGCCGATCGGCTCACCGGTTACCCAACCGGGCAACGAGACCGGTGAATACCCCGTAAAGAAGTAGCTCGCGCGCGAATATCCAAAGCGGGCCGTGTTCAGAAATGCCGGCGAGAATACATGCTGCTCCTGGACGCTCGCTACCTGTTCGCGCAAGCTCTCATTTACCAGGCTCAGCGGATTCTGTGCGGGCGTATCCGCCGTGCTGTCATCGACGGTGTACACGGCAAACAGCAGGTCCTTACCGCTGAGGTTGTCATCGAAGCGAGTCGTGCCGAAATCTTCGCGGATATGTTGCTTCGGATGCGAGAACGCTTCCGCAATTCCTCCACCCAACTCCGGTCCATTCTGCACGGGCCACAACGCCAGTAGCGGTGCCACCGCTGCATCCACACCTACATACTGTTCCTGGCCTGACGAATTTGGCAGATAGCCCAGTCGGGCCTTGTTGTCTGGCACCAGCGTTACGGCGCTCAATCCCCAACTTTGCCGGAAGCCTTCGTAGTTGCCGAAGAGGAAAAGCTTGTTGTTCCGGATCGGTCCGCCCAGCGATCCACCAAACTGGTTGCGTTGAAACGACGGAATTTCTCCCTGGTCGAAGTAATTTCGCGCATCGAGAGCGCTGTTACGGATGAACTCGAATGCCGTTCCCCGCAGATGATTTGTACCGCTCGTTGTGACGATGCTTACCTGAGCGCCGTTGCGTTTGCCATAGGTCGCGCCATAGGTATCGGTCGAAACGTTGAACTCGCGAACTGCATCCACTCCGAGTAGCTGTCCGCTCGTGCCGCCAGGCGTCACGTTGATCAGCGAAGCGCCGGTGTACTCAATTCCATTCAGCAGAAACAGGTTGTCCTGAGGCCTTCTGCCGCTCACTGAAAACATATTTCCCACGGACGAATTCGAAGAGCCAATGCCGCCAGAGCGCTCGTTGGTGTAATTCACGGTGGCTGGATTCAGCGTGAGCAGTTCGTCGTAGCTGCGACCATTCAGCGGCAACTCCTTCACCTGGCGTTCATCCACCAGTCCAGCAGTCTGCTGCGTAGTCGTATTCACGCCCCGGTCGGAAGCATCCACTTCGATGGCCTGTTCAACCGCGGCTACGCCCAGCACGAAGTTGAGTTGCAAACTCTGGCCGATCGTAAGCGTGATCCCAGTCTGTTTCTGTTGCGCAAATCCTTCTTGATCGACCGTTACGGTGTACGCTCCCACGGGCACCGACGGCGCGTAGAAGCGTCCCTCATCATCCGTCGTTAACGTGCGCGTTGCCCCGGTTTCGCTCTGGCGGACTGTGACCGCTGCACCTGAAAGCGCCGCGCCGGAAGAGTCATGAACAACGCCGCCGATGCTGCCGCCAACAACCTGGGCCCTTGCTGCGACTGCGACGATGAAAAAGATGAAAGCGTATCGATAGAGCTTGAATTCAACTGGCACGGCTATCTCCTGAAAGCATCCCTGGTGGGGTTTGACCTGGAGCGATTCCGCATAGAGCAAGCGAAGTATGCAGGTTCTTCGAGTGAATTTTCGGAAGAAGAAGATCAGCGACAACAGCCGCAACAACAGCGGTTCAACAGCCGGGCGGCGTCGAGGGACAAGCGCGAGTTGCGAATCAATGCATCCATGATCTTGAGTCGAAAACAGAAACAGAAAAGCCGCGTCAGCTAGTGCTGAAGCGGCCGCCTGGGATTCAATTGAGAGTTAAAGTCTCACCCACACGACCGGTCCAGCGCGCAACAACAAGCGACGCAAGCAACCGGGATGCTGTGAATACCCATTCGCTGAATATACCTGCGACTCATTTTCGAGTCAATCCCATTACTGGGCAGGAAGCAGAACGCCCTTTAACCACGGTACCGGCAGCGCTCCCTCATCCAGGGCGCGATCGTGGAACTCAGTGAGCGTAAAGTTCTTGCCCTTGGCAGATTCATACTCCTTGCGCAGTCGCCACCACTCCATCGTTCCCACGAAATATGTCGGCAGTTGCGTGGAGCTCAACTTCGCCCGCTGCAGCTTGCCCTCGGCCTCGGCGCGCGTCTGGAAGGCGTCATCCATCATGAAGTGCATCGCTTCGTCATCCTTCATTCCCATCGTCTGCATGCGAACGTCGAGAATGCTGTTTCCAATGGCACGCAGCCATACCTTCAGGTAACTCAGGCGATAGCGAGGATCGCTGTTTGCGAATCCCTGCTGCATCATCACTTGCGCGATGTACTCTGCCCATCCCTCGACGTATGCGCCGTTGCCGTAGAGAGCGCGAACCAAGCGTCGGGTCTCGGGTTGGATCTCGTTGGCATGCTCGGCCTGCACGTAGTGTCCCGGCAACGCCTCGTGAATGCAGAGCCACTTCAGAACCCAATTGTTGTACTCGCGCAGCCGTGATTCGGCGCTGGCTTCGGATGTATTGGGACTGATCGGTGTTATCCAGAACTGGGCTTCGGCATTTGGATCGAGCGGCGGCGCGGAATGAAAGCCTCCTACCGAATAAATCCCGCGCTCGAATTCAGGCGTTGCAATTACCTTCAGGTTGTCGCGCGACTTGAGCGACACGATCTTTTTGTCGATGATGAATTGGCGGATACCAATCAGATCCTCTTTCGCAGTCTGCATCAGGTCGTCGCGCTTGGGGTGATCGTCTGCAATCTTCTGCAGAACCTCGCTGATGATTTTGTTCTCGCGCTCTTTCTGGCCCAGGCTGGCGTGATCGTCATGGTCAGGGTAGTACTGCTTGTGCAGAGGCAGCGCGAGTTCGAGCATCTCTGCGCGCGTCTTGTTGAACGCGGTTTGCGCCTCGTTGAATACCTGCTCCGGCGTGATATCGGTTTCCATGACCAGCCGGAATTTCTCTGCATAGAGTTCCTTGCCGAGCCGCCAGGTTCGATCCGTCTTTCGCTTCTCTAAATCATTCTGGAGCCATTGCGAGAAATCCTTCAGCGCCTTGACCGTCGGCGGCGCAACCCGGTCGAAGCGTGTTTTCAAATCTGGATGTTTCGCGACTGCAGCTGCGACTGTGTCCTGGATCAGGTTGACGTTGCCTTCGTTCTCCTCAATTGCAACTTTGATAAATATCGGATCGGAATCCACCAGTTCGCTTTTTGCCTGATCCAGAAAGCGCGGCGTGGCTTGAATGCGGGAGATGACATCGCCGAGCCGTACCGCTTCTGTTGCGTAATCATCGGTGAGAGGTTGGAAGAGCGCCGCGCCGATGAGCTCAATATACGCAGTTGGATTGTGTTTGTAGTTCTGGATGCGATCGAGTTCAAGCAAACTCTGCCCGATCTGGTCGTCGATGAGGTGCCAATCCGCCGCATCCTCGGGCCCGAGGGAAGCTACTGGGGTCTCGGTGTGGAAACGCTCGTGCCATTTCGTGTAGATCCTGTGCTGCTTTGCCATGCCCTCAATGCTCATGTCGTCCAGCAAAGAATCGAGTGCAATGGTCTTGCCGGTTGTTGGATCGCGGTGCGTGTGATAGCCCGCTTGCGATGCGCTGGCCGGAGAAAGAGCCAGCGTTTCGTGGACAAATTCTTCACTGAGTTTCGCGAACTTTTCATTCGCCTGCGGTGCCGCAGACCCAATCTGCGCTGCAAGCGCGCCTGCTCCCAAGATAAAAGCCGCAAACAATCTGATTTGCATGACAAATCTCCTCATTTTTGCCCTGGCATCGTAACACTCGCTCTAATATTCGTCGTCGTCCGGTTCGGGGCCGCCGCGAATTACGCTAATGGCAGCCGGATAGGGCTTCATCTTGTACTCGTACGGGGGAGTGGCACCGGCCAGATATCGCACAAAATAATCCCACCGCCGCCGCATCATGTACTGCGATGCCGGCCCGTATCCATGGGGAACGTTGGGTATCAGCACCAGATCGAAGTCCTTGTTTGCTTTGATCAGGGCGTCGACCAGCAGGAGGGTATTGTTTGGAGGAACGTTATCGTCCATCGTTCCATGGGCCAGCAGCAGGTGGCCTTTCAGATTCTTCGCGAAGTTCTGATTCGCTTGCGAATCGTAATTGCTGGTTCCGTCCGCATTGTTCACTTCTATCCCGGCCCACTTCTCAGCCCAGTCATCTTCATAATCGCGCTGATCATGGTTGCCACTCTCGGCAATTCCCACCTTAAAGAAATCAGGATAATGCAGCATCGCCGCACCCGTAGCGTTGCCTCCACCCGAGTGTCCCCAGATTCCCACGCGATCGAGATCAATAAAGGGATACTGTTTCGCCAGATCCTTCATGCCCGCAATCTGGTCCGGAATGGTGTTGTCGCCGAGGTCAGCGTAATACGCCTCATGAAACGATTTGGAGCGAAATGGCGTGCCCATGCCATCGATGCACACCACGACGAAGCCCAACTCGGCCAGCGCCTGCATGTCTCCATGTGCTGCACGAAAATCGCGTGCACCGCACGAGCCAATCTGCGGTCCCGGATAAACGTAGTTGATGACTGGATACTTTTTCGACGCATCAAAATGGGTTGGCTTGAACATGAAGCCGTACAGATCTGTCTTTCCGTCGCGCCCCTTCACCGTGATGGGTGTGAGCGGCACCCAGCCTGCGGCCGTCAGTTTCGAGATATCCTGCTTGGCCAATTCCATTACTGTCTTGCCATCGGCGTCGCGCACCACTGTTACCTGCGGCTGGGTCGGCGTTGAGTAAGTATCGGTGAAGAAGCGTCCATCATGCGCCACCTTGATGTGATGATCCGCATTCTCCGGAGTCAACAGCTTCATCCCGGTGCCGTCAAAGTTTACGCGGTAGAAGTGCTCGTAGTAGGGATCGCGATCCTTCTCAATGCCCACGCCGACGAAATAAATGACGCGCGCGTTCTCGTCGACATTCAGCACCTCAGTCACATTTCCCGGACCATGGGTGATCTGATTCTTCAGCTTGCCTGTCGCGAGATCGTACAAATACAAATTGCCCCAGTTGTCACGCTCGCTGAACCACAAGATCTCGTTGGACTTCGGAAGATAGTGCCAGTTGATTTTGCCGTTGCCGCTCTCGTAAAACTTCGGCGTCGTCTCGGTCATCACTTCGCGAACATCGCCGGTTTCAGCGTCGGCCTCGCGCACCCACTCCTGCTTGTGATCACGCGACGTCGAGACAAATCCGAGGTGCTTCTCGTCGGGACTCCATTCCACATCCGAGAAAGTATTTCCGTCGCAGGCAATGTCGTCGCAGAGTGTTGAACGGTGCTGATCGGGCGGCATCTTCAGCCGGATCACCTTGTGCGCGTCCAAGTCGATAACTACGCGCTCGATCATCGTTACATCTTTGTCGCCCACCAGCGGATACTTCCACGCCTTCAGTTCGGGATGTGTGTTGGTTACCGGCACAAGGTACATCTCGCCGTCTTTGCGTTGATCCTGCTGGAAGGTGGCAATCTTCTTAGAATCCGGCGACCAAAGAAGAATCGCCGAATCCGAATGCTTCCATCCCGCATTGTCAGTTGCGTAGCCGAAGTCCTTAACGCCGTCGGTCGTCAACTGGGTGTCAGCGCCGGTAGCAAGATCGCGGACCCACAAATTCCAGTCGCGAATAAACGCGCCCAGCTTGCGGTTCGGCGAGAGGGTCATCGGCGGCTCCGGAGCCTCGCCCGGAGCCGGCGCTCCTCCAGCGATCACTTTGCACGCATCCGATCCCGCGCCCACGCTGCATTGGTAAGTCGCGCCTCGGGTCGCGAATGTCAGCGTGTGATCGCCATCGCTCAGCGAAATGTCTGCAAGCTGCATGTGCCTCGCGTCGAATCCGGGGCTGGCCTTCATCACGGCTTTCAAAGCTGCTGCCAGCTTTTCCTGATCAACCAGCGGTCCGCGCGATCCCTTTGTGGCATCGACCAGAACGTAATTGATCCCGCTATCGTCCACCTCGCGATACCAGAACCGATCGCCGTCCAGCCACTGTGCATTCACCTGGCCTTTGTAGGCGAGGGGATTGACGTTATAGGCCATGAATTTTTCAGCATTTGCATAGTCTTCATCGGTATATTGGTGCGGCTGCTGAGCCAACGCGGTAACGCAAACCAGGGCAAGAGCCGCAAACGGGCCCGCAATTGTCTTCACAAGTTTCATCGCAGTCATGTTTCTGGATTCCTCAGGCGGAGACGCTCCGTCACCCCCTGGCAACTGAGATCACGCCTATGTGCAGATCGGAGAAGATGTTACTGGTGGCATTTTATACGCAGCAACCCTCGAAGAGGCGGCGACAATTGACATGATTTTCACGCTCGCGCAATGAATGTCGCGAATCCGCGCTGCTAGGTTCCTTTCCCAGGAGGTAGTATGCGCTCGCTGATTCCCGCTGTTTCAATTCTGTCTGTAATGCTTTCAGTCGGAGCCGTTGCCCAGGACCACGACGGTGACTGGGATAAAGGTCAGGTTCAACACGTTCTGCTTATCAGCATTGACGGCATGCACGCCGTTGACTTCAAGAACTGCGCCGAGGGCATCGCTGCAGTGAACGGCGGCAAGCCTTATTGTCCGAATCTCGCGGAACTCGCTACTACGGGCGTAAATTACGTCGCCGCCAACACTTCCAGGCCGTCCGATTCTTTCCCGGGTCTGATGTCAATCATCACAGGCGCGACGCCGCGCACGATGGGCGTTTACTACGACGTAGCCTACGATCGCTCGCTCGACGGTCCCGCGGTGACGACAGGTAATGGCAATCCTGCCGCTCCGTGCACGGCGGGCAAGGCGCCCACCGGCTACACCACTGAATATGAAGAAGGCATTGACATCAACCAGAGCCTAGTCAATGGTGGCGCTCCGGGTGCCGCCCTCACCGATGGCGGCGTAGCCTCACTCGATCCCACCAAGATGGACCGCGATCCTGCCAAGGGATGTGCGCCGGTCTATCCGTGGCAGTTCGTTCGGACCAACACGATCTTCGGCGTTATTCACAAGGCCGGCGGTTACACAGCCTGGTCTGACAAGCATCCTGCGTACTCGTCGGTTGCCGGCCCGGATGGTATCGGCGTTCTCGACGACTTCTATGCTCCTGAGATCAATTCGAACGTTGTCGGCCTGCCCGGCGTCATGACGCCTACCGGAATCTCTTGCTCCAGTGTTCCAGATCCTTCCGCAGACCTGACGGCCTGGACGAACAGCTTCAAGAACATTCAGTGCTACGACACGTTGAAGGTCAATGCGATCCTCAATGAGATCGAGGGCAAAACCCACAACGGCAAGCGCGCCAAGACGCCGACCATCTTCGGCATGAACTTCCAGGCGGTCAGTGTCGGCGAGAAGCTGATCGAGAGCAGCGGCCCCGGCAAGGGAGGCTATCTAGACGCGGCCGGTACTCCAACTGAAAACCTCCTCAGCGACATCGAGTTTGCGGACGACTCTATCGGCGAGATAGTGATGAAGCTCAAGGACCGTGGTCTGTACGAATCAACCCTGATCATCATCACGGCCAAGCACGGTCAGTCGCCCATCGATCCGCATGCGTACGATGCCGTGCCGGGCAAAACCAGCAACGGTCTCTCGCCAGCGACGCTCATATCCAATGAACTGCACGCCGCCATGCCCCCCTCCGAAGATCCAAACGGCAACGGCATTGGCGCCACTGAGGACGACGTTTCGCTGCTCTGGCTCACGAGTCCTTCGTACACCAATGCGGCCGTATCTCTGCTCGAAGCCAATCGCGCGGCAACGGGTATCGGCCAGATTTACTTTGGACCGTCCGTCGCGCTGAACTATAACTGGCCCGGCTGGGCGCCCAACGGCGATCCGCGCACGCCCGACATTATCGTCACGCCAAACGTGGGCGTCACCTATACGGGCAGCGCCGCAAAACTGATGGAGCACGGCGGCTTTGCGCACGACGACACCAACGTGATGCTGCTCCTCTCCAACCCGGCGTTCAGGCCGCATATCGTGTTCTCGGAGGTCGGAACGTTGCAAGTTGCCCCCACGATTCTTAAAGCACTCGGTCTCGACCCTCGCAAACTCGACGGTGTACGCCTGGAAGGGACGGGCGTGCTGCCGGATGTAAATCTCAGCACCAACGCGCGGTAACGATGCGCCAAAGAAGGCGGGCGCTTAACGCCGTCCGCCTTTTTTGCTTATCCGATGTCTTCCAGTGGGTATCGAACTGAGGCGCTTACTTCAGAATCGTTCCGATGTTCGCCTTGATGGACGGATTTGTAGCTGTGCCTGTAATCGTCAGCGGGATGCTGCGACCTGAAGCCACCTTTGCATTAAGGGTGAAGTTGATGGCGCTTGTCTGCGCGACAGTGCCCTCGCCGGTCGCCGAGCCGATCTGAGGAAGATTGGCGTAAATATCCGTGATCCGTGCACCCTCCGGGGTGGAACTAACGTTCGCCTTCAGCTCCTGGATTTCCGTTGCGCCGGACGCAGTGCCCAGCGGGTTCAACCCCTGAATTTTCGATCCGAGGTCAAACCCGGCAAGCCTGGTGTTGTCGATTGCGACAGGGCCGGCGAAGGTTGACCCCGTCGCAGGACCGGTAATTGCGATGTCTGCCGTGAGCGTTCCGCCCTGCAGCGAGGAACCGGAGGGCAGGTGGACACCCACCACGGGTAAAAGTCGCTCCACTTGATCGATTGGAACGCTCGGTGCATTCAGATGCAGGTCGAGCATGATCGCTTGTTGGGTGAACTGGAAACTGCCGTACACGTGAACCTCTGCCGACCCCGCATGGATGGCAACGTCCGATACGGTGCCCTTGCGGGTCTCCATGTTTTCCGAAACGGTGTAGTCGATATCGACCGGGTCTAGCGTCGGCGCACCTCGCAGGACCAGTTGCAGCCCGGAGGCCTTGATTTTTCCGGTGCTCGAGGCGTCGGTCCCATCCGATTTGAGTTGCGCCTCCACGTCGTTGTGCATCGTGATGCCTTTGCTCTTGTCGATCACTCCGGAAGCGACCGGATCAAAATCTCTCAGTTGCAGCGTGGCCTGGAACGGTGTCTTGGTCGTGTCCTTTTGCGAGATCGGACCTGCATCGCCGTTGAGTTTGAGAGTGCCGTCTCCCGGAAGCTTCGCTGATACCTCGAACGGAAATGAATTCTGAAATGAGAAGTTCTTCGCCGTCACGTTCACTTCTGTATATTGGAACGGCTTATTCGTGAGTGGGAATGACGAGACCATGGCGCTGCCATCGGTGATCTTCAACTCTTCCATGATTAAATCGGGCGCGGAACCAGGAGTGGCACCCGGTTGTGCTGAGGCTCCGCCGAGGCTCGAGAAATTCCAATTTCCAGCCGCATTCTGAACAAGTTGGATGGAGGGTGTATCGATATTCAATTTGGTGATGTGCAGCTGATGGCTGAAAACAATCGGCAGAAGCTTGACGCCGATATTCAGCCTTCTAGCCTGAATAAAGGGAACAGCGCTGTACTTTGGGTCATCCGAGATGGATATGTCGTCTGCATCGAGGCTTCTGGCCATGATCGAAAACGTAAGGCTTCCGACGGTCACTTCACGGCCGAGCGCGCTCGATAACTGGCTCTCGATCGCCGGTCTGAACGAGTCAGCGTTCACAAAGAAGGGAACCAGTGAAAGCACAAACAGGATGAGGAAGATAACGGCAGCAACTACCAGCACCCACTGCTTAAGCATGACGTTTCCTCTACAATCCAGATTGGCACGATTGTACCGTCCGAGACCGCACATAGCTCAGTACGATCGTGCCACTCCCTTCGGGAGACCGACATCTACGCGCACTTACCAGGGCAAGGGCTTACCCATGTGGAAGTACCCGCCGGTCGGCCCGTCGTCCGCCAATGTCGCCAGTGACGCGCTGGTTTTGCCTCCTTCGCTCAGTTCCATGGGGGCGCTCTGTCCCCCCATATCCGTCTTCACCCATCCCGGATGAGCGGAGTTTACCTTGATCTTGGTATTCCGCAACTCATACGCGAGATGAACGGTGAACGCATTCAACGCGGTCTTTGAAGCGTCGTAGGCAAATGACTTCGCGTCGTAGATCGGCGACTTCGGATCGGCGTGCAGCTTGAGGGAAGCAAGAATGCTAGACAAGTTCACGATTCGTCCGGCAGGGCTCTTCTTGATCAGCGGCAGCAGCTTTTCGGTTAATTCCACCTGCGCGAAGAAGTTGGTCTCAAAAACTTTGCGCAACAGGTCCATCGGTACATCAGCTGCGCGGTGTTCCGGCCCTTCGCCCGGGAACGTTCCACCAGCGATACCTGCATTGTTGACCAGAATGTCTAACCGCCCAAACTTCGAGTTGAAGTAGTCGTAGGCGGCCTGGTAGTCGCCATGCTTTGTGATGTCGAACTGGATTACGTCGGCGTCCACGCCCGCTGCGCGCAACTTGGATACGGCTTGTTCGCCTTGAGCCTTGTTGCGCGAGCCGATTACAACCTTGACGTTTTCTTCCTTGTTTTGTCCGAGGTCGAGCGCGGTCTGGAATCCGAGTCCGCGGTTTCCGCCTGTAATGAATGCTATTTTCTGGGCCATGGTGGCAGATCTCCTGTGGAGCATTGGATTCTCGAGAGTTCGCGGGAGGTTCACCAAGTTGAAGTTCGAGTGCAAGTGAGCTGCTCATATTTTCATAAGATGGCGATGTGGCTCAGGCCGTTGGATTGCGGCGAGGTCTGCACTGGAATCTCTGCGCTGAGATCACGGAGAGCCGGAGACTATGGGTCGCCGTATCATGCAGCCTTCGGATCGATGCCCGGCATCGAATCACGCTGAGAGGAGCGTCATGCCTGAAAAAGCAACCATGGAGAGAGCACGGAAGGATCTGCGCGAAGGGAAGTCGCCGTCCACCGCAGCGGGTGAATTCGTCCGCGAAGAGATAGGGCATGTGCGGGAAGGGAAGCATGGAGCCCGGTCTCCCCAGCAGGCCATTGCCATCGGTCTCAGCAAGGCACGCCGCGCTGGGGTCCCACTGAAGCCACCTGCCGTTGGCAAGACCAGCGAGGAAACTCGACAGAAGGCGGAGCATGATGTTGAGAAGGGCCGTTCCGATCCCAAAACCGAAGAGGAAGGCTCCACGGCCCGCGGCCGGTCCCGGCTAAGAACCATGCAGAGGGAGCCAAAAAACACCACTTCGCACCAGGCACTCTCAGAGCATGCGGAAAAGGCGATGAGTAAGCGAAAGGTTAAGCGTTAATCGTTTTCAGCGGGAAACTCGGCTTTCGAGCGTGCCTCGCCGCCTTTGTAATATCGTGGTTCGTTGAGGCCATCTGAGCAAGATATCGGATTCGTTTGCTTCAATGGCTGTGAGCGCGTATCTTTCGAACCATAGCTAGTTTGGAGCCTTGATGCGCCCGTCTGATTCCCCGGATCAGGACGCAGCGGCTGCGGCAGAGGTTAAACGGGCCGAGTTCGCTCGATTTGCACTGGAGAACCTGTTCACGACTTCTCCAGATGCCATATTTGTCACGGATGCTGATGGCATCATTCGTGCGGCAAACCCGCGTGCGACGCAATTATTTGGTTACACCTCCGCGGAACTGATCGGCCATCCCATCGAAACCCTCGTTCCCGAACGCTTCCGGGCGCGTCATCCCTCCCACCGAGAGAATTATGATGCCCATCCTCGTGCACGGCAGATGGGCGCGGCAATGAACCTGTTCGGGCTCCGCAAGGATGGAACCGAATTTCCAGTGGATATCATGCTACGGCCACTAAAAACCCCGGTGGGGATGGCTGTCTTGAGCATTGTTCGCGATGTAACCGAGCAGCATGAAGCCCAGGAACTTATCCGCCGGAAGGATCTGCAACTGCGCTCGCTGCTGGACAGCGTGCGCGACTACGCAATTTATCTGTTGGACAAAGAAGGCCACATCACAACCTGGAATCCGGGAGCAGAGCGGATCAAGTACTACTCGCCCGACGAAATTATAGGAAAGCACTTCTCGCGTTTCTTTACGCATGAGGATGTGGAGCGAGGCCGCCCGGCGGAACTACTGCGGCTAGCGGCGCTGCGCGGTCGCATTGAAGAAGAAGGCTGGCGCGTGCGCAAGGACGGCTCGCGATTCTGGGCCAACGTTGTGATCACGGCCATCCGCGACAATACCGGCGAAGTCTCAGGCTTTGCCAAGGTGACGCGCGACTTTACGGATCGAAAGCGCGCTGAAGAAGCTGTAATGCTGCAGCTCAGCCAAGCGCTGCTGGCAAACATGGATGTCCAGAAGTTACTGGCAGCCATTTCTGCGAGCTTGCAAGAAGTGGTGCCGCTGGACTGCGCAACTCTCGGACTGGTTGAAGAAGGCACCGATTTTATCCTTGTCCAGTTTCTCAACGTTACCGATAAACAGCCGAGCCGCGGGGACATTCGCGTTCCCATTCATGGATCGCCTGCCGGACAAGCGTTTCTTACCCGGGAGCCAGTCTGCCTCAGCCGTATCAAAGATGGCGGTTTTTCTGAGGATGGCATCCGACACTTGACAAATCTTGGAATGGAATCCGGTTGCTGGATACCACTCATGCATCGGGGGCAGCTCATCGGAACGCTGGCGGTCGCCAGCAGAATCGAAGGCGCTTACACCCTACGCGAAACAGACGTTCTGGTCCAGATCGGGGACCAGGTCGCCATGGCGGTCAGCAATGCCATGGTCTTTCGTCAAATTACGGAACTCCGCGATCGCCTTCGCCAGGAGAAAGAGTATCTACAGGAGGAGATCAACCTCGAGAACCGCTTCGAAGACATCATCGGCGAGAGCGGTGGTCTGCGCCAGGTTCTCAAGCAGATTGAAACGGTGGCGCCTACGGATGCAACCGTCCTCATCCAGGGTGAAACGGGAACTGGCAAGGAACTGCTCGCGCGCGCCATCCATCGCCTCAGCGGGCGTAAAGATCGCACGTTTATCAAGGTCAATTGCGCGGCCATCCCCGCCGGCCTAATCGAAAGCGAACTGTTCGGGCACGAGAAGGGTGCTTTTACGGGTGCCATCGCGCGCAAAATGGGTCGCCTCGAACTTGCACACGAGGGCACTCTTTTTCTTGACGAAGTCGGAGAACTCCCTCTCGATCTTCAGCCAAAGTTGTTGCGTGCGCTCCAGGAAAGAGAAATCGAGCGCCTGGGCGGGAACCGACCGATTCCTGTGAATATCCGGCTTGTTGCCGCGACCAACCGCGACCTCGCCCAGATGGTTGCCGAAAAACAGTTTCGCAGCGATCTCTTTTATCGGCTCAAGGTATTCCCCATCTTCTCTCCCCCATTGCGTGACCGAGCGGGCGATATCCCGGTACTAGTGCGCCATTTCGTCTCAACGCACAGCCGCCGCATGGGAAAGAGCATTGAGTCTATCCCCGATGAAACCATGAAAGCTCTCTGCCGATGGCCCTGGCCCGGCAACATCCGCGAGCTTGAGAATTTTCTCGAGCGCGCCGTCATCCTTACGCGCGGATCCGTGCTTTACGTTCCTCTGGCCGAACTGGAAACTAAGATCGCCGAGGAAGAGGAAGAAATTGAAAAACTAAACCCCACGCTTCATGCGGCTGAACGCGATCACATTCTTCGCGTCCTGCGCGAAACGCGCGGCCAGATCGGTGGCGCTGACGGAGCGGCCGAGCGTCTTGGCCTCAAGCGGACTACGCTCAATTCGAAGCTGAAGAAGCTAGGCATCGAGCGTAGCGACTATATGTAGTCTGCACGTCCATCAAACTGATTCTTTCCAGTTGAAAATTTGCTGTGATCCGGGACACCGTGACGAAATTTCGTCTCGTGACGGCATTCCGTCATCGTCACTTCGTCACTTGTCTTCGTCGCCGGCTCGAGATATTCCGCACACATCTTAAATAAGTTATTCAAAATCAATGATAAACAGGCATCGTCTCGTCACATGGAAAGTTTGGCACGCCAGTTGCCTTATAGGTAAGCGAGGCCGGTGAGGGCCAATATACGTTGCGAATCACAATTCAAGATGTCGACGGAGCAGTAGAGATGAGGCTTGAAGGGCGAGTGGCGGGGCCGTGGGCAAGTGAACTCGACCGGGTCTGGGTGGAAGCGGCTCCGCGACTGACAGCCAAGAAAGTCATCATCGATATACACAACGTCACCTATGCCGATGCCGCTGGCAAGGAAGTGCTGAGAACCATCTACGCTCAGACGAATGCCGCGTTTATCACCAACACACCCTGGGCTCAATTTCTCGCAGAAGAAGTCACTGCAAGCAAAGCCGCAAATTTGGAAGAGGGAGACTGAAGATGCTTACCATGCAGGAATCAATGACAACGTCCAATGGTCAGGTTCAACGGACCGGCCGGTTTTTCAAAAAGCTTTCAGCGGCGGCCCTTCGGGATTTCGAGTCCATGGAATTCCCCACGCTTTATCAACCCGGTGTACAGCTATTCTCTGAGAAGGCGATTCCTCAAGGCATCTTCGTCGTCATCTCGGGGGAAGTTAAGCTTTCTATCAATTCCAGCGAAGGCAAGCGGCTCATCCTCAGCATCGCCAAGGCCGGCGAAGTACTGGACTGTCGTCTTTGCTCTCGGGTCTACCGAGCGAAATGACCGCCGAGGTACTATATCCTGCGCGCATCGCCGTCATTGATCGCGATTCAGTTCATCTCCTACATGGGCCGTCATCCCGAGGTTTACCAGGTTGTGACGCAGGAACTCAGCCTGCAATACAAGATCGCCTGCGAGCAACTTCGGACCGTGGCTCTCTCCGGCTCCGCACCGGAAAAGCTCGCCCGCCTGCTGCTCGAGTGGAGCGAGAACGGGCAGAAAACGAAGCGGGGACGCGCGTTCGCTTCTCGCTCACGCACGAAGAGATTGGAGAATTCATCGGAGCTTCGCGGGAAACGGTCACTCGCACACTTTCAAGCTTCAGAGCCGCCGCCTCGTGGCGTTTCACGGGTCGATCCTCGACAATTCCGAGCAAAGGAGCTCTGCAAATTCTCGCTGGGATGTAATGGCATGTAGCGCAACTTATTGAACTCCATATAGCGGTTTATTGAATTTGATTTTTATAAGTCGTTGCTTTTATTTCGCCGCGATGTTGTTGGGCCCGGGTTCGCAGCGATGCACTCATAAGAAATCCCAGGCAATGCACACGGAAGCTTTCGCGCTACAATGACAGCCAACCATCTGTCATTCCTCCTAAGGAGGCTTCCGTGCGCAGGGTTCTTCCAGTACTGCTCTCGCTCCTCATCTCTTTCTGTGTTGTCGCGCCGGTCCTGGCGCAGGGCGCTCCGCCGCAGGGTGGTGCCGAACAGCCTTACACCATCGAGTACTACTACAAGGTGCAGTGGGGCCATCAGCAGGAATTCCACGATCTCTTCCTCAAGAATCACTACCCGCTCCTGAAGAAGATTCAGTCCACGGGGCGCATGCTGGCTATCAAGATTGAAGCGCCCGCTTATCACGCGACCGAAGATGGCCGGTGGGACTATCGCGTCACCATTACCTACAAGAACTCTACGGTGGCGACGACGGCAAATCCCGATGAAGAAGTGTTCATTAAGCAACTCTGGCCGGATCAGGATACCTACAAAAAAGAGGAGCAGCGCCGGTTTGAGATTCTTGCCGCTCATTGGGATTTGCCCATTACGAACATCACGCCCAAGTGAGAAAAGAGGGAACAGGGAATAGGGAATCGGGAATAGGGAATAGGGACAGGGATTAGGGAATAGAGAAAAGCCCGATCCTGCAGCCTCTTGCTTTTCGTGCCGGCGCACCGGCGAAGTCCGTTGTTTCTCACTGTTTTTAACTCCCTACTTCCTATCCCTGCGTTTACTCCCTGCTTCTGCGCCATCGTTCCACCAGGTCCTCTGCTGCGTGCGCCCAATGCGGAATCTGGAATGTGAAACCGGCATCGAGCAGTCGTGTTGGAATCACCCGCCTGCTCTTCAATACCAACTCGGTTTCAGTACGCATCAAAAACGCTGCCAACTCCAGCAGAGGCCGGGGCGCGGGAATTCCATTTGGCATGTCCCAGGCATCGCGGAGCGTTGCCATGAATTCTCGGTTTTGCTCAGGATAGGGCGACGCAATGTTGACACGCCCCATCGAGATCTTCCCGGGCGATTAGAAACTCGACTGCGCGTGCAAAATCGTCTTCGTGAATCCAGGAAACCCACTGTCTCCCGTTGCCTTGCTTCCCGCCAAGCCCCACGCGCGCCAGATTTGAAAGGACTGCAAATGCATTTCCTGCCACCGGACTGAAGGTGATCGCCGAGCGCATCGCAACTTTTCTGGTGTTGGGAGTATCTGCTTTGAAGAAGGCGGTCTCCCAATCGCGAGCAACACGAACTGAAAAGTTCCAGGTGTCGGGCGCCCCCGGTTCATTGCCGCCCAACTCACCTGTCTTCTCATCCATGGACCGGTCCAACGCATGGCGATAAATCGTGGCCGTTGACGCATTGAGCCAGACACGCGGTGGATTCGAAAGCGATCCGATCACGTCGCCCAGCAGCAGCGTCGACACTATTCGCGAGTTATAAATTTCGACACGATTGTCAGCGGTATACCGGCAGTTCACGCTTCTTCCGGTCAGATTGATGCAAACATCTGCGCCTTCGAGATACTGCGTCCAAATTCCCGGGGTCTGCCCGTCCCAGTGCACTGTTTCCCACTCGGCCGTATGGGGTCCCCGCGTCAGCACGGTTACGCGGTCGCCGCGCCGCTGGAAATGCCGCGCGAGCATCTGGCCAACCTGACCGCTGCCACCCGGAATCACGATGCGAAGCGGTCGCACCGACGCAAAATTCCCCGTGATCATCAAATGGAGTTTAGCCTAGCGCCTCGGTTGCAGAGAGTGCGGGTTTGAGTCTGTACCTTTAGCTGCACGAACTGAAGTGCGTTGATACGGAGGAATGTTCAGTGAATCCAGGAGTGATCACTGCACTGGTGGCGCTGGCGGCGGAGGCGGCATCGGGGGATATCCGTACGCGGCCAGATATTGGCGTCTGCGATGCCCACGAATCTCGCGCACAACGATAATGATGACCAGGGAGATTACCAGGAGCGGCGTCCAGAAAATCCATGGCGGCTGCGCCACTCGGTTGCCTGCTATATTCGCGGAATCGGCAGCGTGCAGCCCGCCAAACATAACCACAACGTCATTGCCGACCGTGACGTTCTCACCCAGGTGTACAGATCCGAAAAAATTCACCACATCGTGACCGATCGCAGCATCGTCGTCTGTACGCAGGCTTCCAAAAAACACGACAATGTCGTGCTTCGATTGGTGGGCGATATGCACGTTGCCGAAGAAAACTACGACATCGTGATCGATGTCTCCATTGGCATTGACACTGCAGAAAAAACAGACCGCATCATGGACCGAGTGACCTTCGGGCACCACGATGTTGCTGCCAAACTGCACAGCATCTTTATCGGCGCGTGCCGGCGTAGCTGACACAAGAAGAGCACAAAACAGCAGCAGGGCAGAGAACAGGCGTTGAGTCATGGTGACCCTCACACGAGGATTCTACGCGTTGGCGATCAGAAAAGTTCCGTGTTCCCGTTCACAAATTGTGGTTTAGAATTCGACGCGCATCCCCAATTGAATCCGTCGCGGCGGACCGACGGCCGTCACGTCGCCAAACGTTGGCGAAGTCTCTACCGTGTCGATGCTGGAAGGATTCTGGTGGTTGAGCAGATTGAAGGCGCCGGCGGAGAGGCCGACTTTGGGCGCATCGTCGTCCTTGTTGGGTGTAATGGCAAAATCATGCCCCCAGCGCAGATCCAGATCCACGTAAGACGGTGCGTTCTCGGTGTTCCGCCCTACCCCATCCGGACGCGTGTTGAAGAGCGAATCGCCATAGGCGTCCGTACCCGTCAGAATCGTCCACGGGCGACCTGAGTTTGCGAAGATGCCCGCGGCGAGGTTGTAGACGCTTTTGGGATTGAACATCGCATACATACCGAGCCGATTGCGGCGGTCAAAACTGGCGTTCGACCACTCGTCATTGGGCGCGTACTGGTTCTGCGGAAACCACCCGATTCCGCCGGTGTTGGACTCGTAATGCGACCACGTGTATCGCCCGAACCCGGTGAAGTATTTGTTCAACCGACCGCGATAGGAGACGTCCAGCCCGCTGCCCTCGAAGAATGCATACGGCTGCATCTGCCGAATCAATCCGTAGGCGGGGTTGGGGCGCACGGTGTATCCGGACTCCGGTGTTGGCGCATTGATGTCGACCGAGCGGAACTCATGGATGCCGCGCGTCGAATAGGCGCTGACCACGCCGGTCGCCTTCTCGCCCAGTTGCCGTTCGACGGAAAGTCCGTACTGCATCTGGTAGGGAATTGCCGCGTTCGGAGCGAGCCTTGCGAGGTTAGCCGGCTGTTCGGTCAGCGTGGTGCAGTTTGTAATCGGAACGCACCCTGTCGCGGGCAGATCCGCAGGGTCCAGTGAAATCTGGATCGCCTGCCGTCTCGGTTGTTCATACCGCGCAAGGTCGAGGAGCGGGCCGGAGCCAAAGCGATCGTAGTAAATGCCTCCGCCGCCGCGCACCACGGTTTTGGAATCCTCATCCACGACCCACGCGAACGACACGCGCGGCGCGAATCCCAGCCGCTTGTCAGCCAGGAAGTTCTGCCAGTCGTAACGAACACCGGGCGTGATCGAGAACCGCGCATTCACCTTGAACTGATCCTGAATGAAGGCGCCCATCTCCTGCTGGTGGTAGATGAAGTGCACGTCGCCGGTATTCTGCGAGAACCCAGAAGGCAGATTGCCGGTGTAGTTATCGAGCGCCGTTTGTGCAACACTGCCATCCGCATTCAACGTCGGCCCAAAAGTATAAGTACCGAGCGCATTGGTGTTGTCGTCGAATGCGCGCCTACTCATGTGGGGAACGTTGGCTCCGAACTTGAGCGTGTGCCGACCGTGGGTCCACGTAACGATATCGGTGACGCGGAAGTTATATTCGGTGCTGAGATAATCCCCCTGCGCCGATCCGCCTACAAAGTAGCCGCTCACTGAAACCTTCGGGGCTTCGATGACATTCGAGTGGCGATTGAAGTCGTGCTCGCCCACAACCGAAAATTGATTCAGCAGCACCGCCGAAAGCGTCGAGTCCGCATGTGCGACGACGTCGTCTTCGTGATATTCACTGTTATATCCGCTGCTCGCGAGCGCTTGGCCGCCCACGCCCTGGTTTTGCCCGGTCCAGTCTTCGTAGCTGTACTCTGCGTATGCGGAGTACTTGTCGCCAAACTGATGAGCGGCGCGAACGCTGAACTCCGTGTCACGTGTAGGCGAAGGCACATTGGCCTGGTACAGCCCCGTCGGATTATCGGGGGTCGGAACGATCGTGGCATTTACGACTGAATTCAGATCCTCTTCCGCGCGATTGAAACTCGCCAGAAAGCTGCTCTTTTTCGCAAAGAAGATCGGTCCGGTCGCACTGCCCTCGTACACGCGCCGCTGCTCATATGGCTTCGATGGCGCCAGCGCATTTTGTGCATTCATCGCCGAATCGCGAAAAAGAAAATTGAATTGTCCGTGATATTTGTCTGCGGCCGACTTGGTGATGATCTCCATCTGACCACGGCCCGGCCAATAATACTGCGCGGAATACGGGTCCTGATTGATCCGCACTTCCTGCACCGCGGAGGCCGACACCGTCGCGCGATTCGCCTCAACACCATCCACCATCAATCCGGACCCGCCGGTGCCCGACGCGCTGTCGTCGAGGAAGGAACTCATCGCTGTCACGTAGTCGTTATCAAAAATTGGTAACGCTTTCAAATCGGACGAAGTCAGAACCGACGAGTCACGATTCTCCTCTGATGCGGTCAAATCTTCATCGGTATCGCCGTTTACGCGCACGTTGGTCGCGACCGAGGCAATCGGCAACGTAATATGTAGCGGCGCTGCCATGACGTGAGCCGCGGGAGCTGCGGCTGACACTACATTGGGACGCACGGTTACGGGAAGATGCACCGTTTCGAATCCCGGCTCTGAAATCACCAGCGTGAAGTTGCCTGCATGAGGGGCGGACATGAGAAAGTTGCCAACGCCATCTGACTTTGTTGTCCCCGCGATCGACCCATCGGCGTTCAGCAGGTCTACTTCAGCATTGGGTACAATCGCGCCGGTTGGATCGGCGACCACTCCCTGCACGGTGGATGCGGGCGCAGGTTTTGGAGCGGAATTGGATGAATCCGCGGCGAAGATTAAGGCAGGCGACAACAATAAGAAAGCCAAAGCACAGAAGCGCAACATGAAAGTCTCCAGCAATACCCAACTTTGCGGCTTGGGGAACAAGCCCGTCACTGCTCTTACAAGAGGCCGAGTCTTCTTCGATGATATGGACAGTCGTGGCCGGCGAATGTCAAAGCCAGAAGAAACTTGTCTCGCGTGTCTTTCGCTTCGAGACGATCTTCGACTGCGATCTAACTTCACGCCTTAAGCGCGCAGCAGTCTTGTATGAGGGGCACCCTTATAAATCGATTTTCGCAGGACTCAAAGCAGCTGTCCAGTCTGCAGGCGTGTCCACCAGCACATCGGGCGGAATGGCCTCGAGGCTCCCAGGTGCGAGCCCAAATGTACAACCAATGCACCATGCGCCAGCGTTCCGTGCAGTCAGCACATCTACCTGGCTGTCGCCGATCATCACGGTCTGCTCGGGCGTTGCATCGGCCTCTTTCATCAGCGCCAACAGGCCCTCGGGGTCGGGCTTCTTGGTGGCAAAGCTATTGCCGCCGTAGATGTTCAAGAAGTATGGTGCAAGACCCAGCGCTTCGCAGATTGCCTGCGCCGGACGCACCGGCTTATTTGTGAGCACTGCCATCTTGCGCGCGGGCACGTCGAGCTGGTCGTGTACCTTGTGCAGGGCATCGAGTGCCTCCAGCACGCCCTCATAGGCGTAGGTGTAATCCAGCTTGTGTTCGCGATAGTAGTCGAGAAAAAACTTGTAGGACTCGGCAAGTAATTCCTCGCCGGGCTCTTTGCCGTCATCGGCGGCAAACGCACGCCGCACCAGCATCAATGCGCCGTTGCCGATGTAGCTGGCGATAATCTCATCGGAGAGAAGCGGCCGGCCAAATTTCTCCAGCGTCGCATTTACGCTGTTGCAGAGGTCCTGCGCAGAATCGATCAGCGTGCCATCCAGATCAAACACCAGTAGCTTCAGCCGCTCAACAGGCACAGGACGAAGAACCCGAATCATGCTTCCAGTGTAACGGGAGGCTGTGGTGATTGTGTTGACGCGCCGGATGCGCGAGGTCCGGCGTGGAGGCTTGGGAAAGCGAACAGGAGACTCTGCAGCTTAAGAGTCCGCACTCGGTTTACACTTGCTCTTCGCATAATTTCATTAAAGGAGCTTCCTATGTTGAAAAGGAATGCTGTGCTTTTGCTGATTGTTGTTTCGTGGTTTACCGCTGCTTCCACAGCATTTGGCCAGCAAGCACCTGAAACGGCTCCTATCGCGGCAGGCGAAAGCATTCTGAATCTCGGTCCGCTGCTCGACGTGACCAACGGCCTTAAGACAGAACTGCTGCAGTATCACGATTGCACTGGAGCGGCAGGATGCTACGCGAAAGACCTCGATCTTCAGGCTGAACGCGCTATTGCTTTCCTGCGCGCGCGTGCAGCTCGCCGCGAGTCCGATGAAAGACTCGCTCTCATCCTCGACATCGATGAGACCACGCTCTCCAACTGGGCTCAAATGAGCGCGGCCAATTTTGAATACAACAGCAAAGACTTTAATGCGTGGGTTGCATCGGCGCAGGCTCCGGAGATTCCGGGGACGCATCGTCTTTTCAAGGCGGCGCAAGAACTCCGCGTGAGTGTCATCTTTATTACTGGCCGATCTGAAATGCAGCGCGCCTCAACGGAAGCTAATCTTCGTCTTCGCGGTTTTGATAAGTGGGAGAAGTTGATCATGCGCTCACCCGACCAACAGAAACTCACCGCGGAGCAGTACAAGTCCGATGTTCGGGGTGTCGTAGCGCAAAACTTTCGTATTGTGCTTAACGTCGGTGACCAATGGAGCGATCTACGAGGTCCTAATCCGGCAGAATTCTCGGTGAAGTACCCCGATCCGTACTACTTCATCAAGTAGACGAGAGACGGAGATGCGTAGTCGCGACGCTGCGTAATGCAAATTGAATGTCTGGGGGAGGAAAAAAGACAGGCGAGACTTCCCAGGAGGTTGAGCTTTGCCATCGCGGTCTGATGCCAGAACTCCGAAGCCTCGCCTGAGGAACGAACTTGTAACAAACTTTTGATCGCTCTAGACCACCTAGACCCGATCGCACAACACTTGAAAACTCAATGCACTCGAACGTCGCCCGATCCGGTTTCGATCCGGACGGTGGGGCCGCCACCACGAACCTTGCCGACGATGTGATGCTTGTCAAACGATCCCTGAACCGCCATTTCCTGGTCAGTATGGACACTGCCGGAACCCGTAGACGCATCCAGGGTGAACGCCGCACTGCCTGCCCAGAATTCAACGCTGCCTGAGCCTGTCTCCAGTTTCCAATCGGAAGTGGGAGTGCCGGTGACTTTGATATTGCCCGATCCGGTGCCAGCGTGAAGACTACCTTTGAGATTCTTCAACTCCACATTGCCTGATCCGGTCTGGGCTTTCACATCGCCCGGGCTCACCTGTTCAGCGTAGATGTTTCCCGATCCAGTGTTTGCGACAAATCCGCCTTGAAGTCCGGTAGCGTTGATCGTGCCTGATCCCGTTCCGAGCTTCGCGTTTTCGCCAACGCCATCGTCTTTGATGTCGCCCGAGCCGGAATTAGCCTCAAGGTAGGAATTCGCCGGCGCTTCAATCTCGTAGTCGATGCTGATGTTGTGATAGCTTTCGTGCCGCTGCCCGATGCGGATAATGTTGCCTGTCTGCTCCACCGGGGGATTATTGGCAATCTCTGTCACTTTCTGCTCGTTACCGCCCCAGTTCGACTTCACGCGTCCGAAGATATGGACGCGGTCTCCGGAACCATGTGTGATGTGAATATGTCCGGAGCCGGTCGCAACCGTGAGCTCCACATGACCGTTAACCGTCAGGTTGCGCTCGAATGTTGCTTCGTTGGCCAGCGCCGGAACAGCTGCGATGGCCAGAATTGCTACCGCTAACGCAAAACGCTTCATCAAGTTCCTCGATTCAAATCAGGTTCAGTTATCGGAGGTTAGAAAACCGGACGCAGCTTATCGGTTCCGATTCATCTCCTCCGACCTTGTTAGCTCATGGTTCGAGGTGGTTAATTGAGACGCAGTCCAATTAATTGCTGGGGGAGGGGACTGCGACCCACATATGTGGGATGAGCATGCGGGTTGCCAAAGGCGCATATCCCTGCAACTTCATTGATTTCTTGGTTTCAGGTGCTGCTGCTCGTTTCGCTGAGACACTCGCATCTGTCCATTTACGAACACCCTTGTACGTCCCCGAACATTCTGTCCAGGTCAACGAAGCGAGTCGAATGAGGCTGATTTTTCGCACTGGTTTATTCATCTGCCCGTCCGCTACATGGATGACGTTTCAAAACCCACGTCGGTTAACGAAGAATCGGTTGCTCTGAAACTCGGAGCTGCAAACGATGAACTGTGAACTACAAAGTCCAACTTCGTTACTGCTGCAGCACTACCTGGTCGCCTTCTTTGAGCCCCTTGACGATCTCTGTCTGCGAACCGTTCGAAAGACCCACATTAACGGCGACCTTGCGCGTTCCGTCCTTCTGATTCTTGTCGGGAACCTGCACAAACGCATTCTTCTGCGCGTCGTAGCTCACGGCATTTTCAGGAACCATCAACACGTGCTTGTGTTCGTCCAGCATGATCTCCGCATTGGCTGTCATGTTGGCCTTTAATTCGCCGCCGGGATTGTCGATGCTTACGCGCACTTCAAATGTGGTTACGTTATCTTTCTCTACGCCGAGAGGAGCAATCTTGGTTACCTTGCCGTTAAACACACGATCGCGGAAGCTCTCCACTTTAATGCGCGCAGGCTGTCCCATGTACACGTGCGCGATATCGGCTTCATCGACTTTGCCCTGCACGTATACCTGGTTCACATCGCCTTCCGTCATCACCAGCGTGGCGGTCGAACCGAGCACGAGAATGGAACTCACGGCATCGCCCATCTCCACATCACGCGACAGAATCTCGCCATCCATCGGCGCCACAATGGTTGTGTAGCTTAGCTGTTCTTCAAGCTGCTTCAAGCTTGCCTGGCTTTGAGCCACCTGTGCCTTTGCCTGCTTCAACTTTGCGGTGTCTACACCAATCTGAGCCCTCGATGAGTCGCGCCGTGTCAGCGCGGCAAGGTAATCCTTGTTCGCATCGTCCAGTGCCTGGTGGCTCACGATGCCTTCCTTCGACAGCTGCATATTGCGATCGAGCGTTGCCTTGTACATGGGCAAATCCGGCGCTGCCGCATTCACCTTGTCCTGCTCGATGTTCGCTTCGTAGGTCGCGACATTCGCCTCGGCTGCGGCAAGCTGCGCGCGCTGCGCCTCGACCTGGGCGACGATCTCCTGCTGATCGAGCTGGGCCAGCAATTGTCCCTTGTGGACCTTGTTGTTGATGTCCACGTACAGCTTCGTCACAATGCCCGACGCCTTGCTTTTGACTTCAACCTTGGTGATGGGCTGAATTTTTCCTGTTGCTACAACCGAACGCGTAACATCGCCGCGCTGCACCTTGGCAACGCGATTTGGATCGATACTGGTGGTTCGCACCAAGCGCGCCGCGCCAACGCCGATCACTACAACGACCAGCAACACGATTGAACCAATCCAGATCCAGATTTTTTTGCTTTTGCGTGAAGCCATGGAGCACCCCTGGTACCGACGAGAGCTCGCGCTCCCCTAAGATGAAAACCAGATGAAATTTGAGCTATGCTTCTTATCTGCGGATGAAAAATGGAAAACTTACGTCTAACTACCAGCAATTTCGGTTCCAAATGAGTGATTCGTTGCGCAATTGACCTGAATCTTATCCGCGGTCTGCTGCTACTTGATACGTACCGTGGGGGAGGTTAGTTCCAGACAGGTCTGTGACTCTTCTGGTTCAGCGTTTGTGAGCACTTCATTTGTGAATTGTGCGTGTCTCGCATCGGAATCCTTAATGATGGGCTAACCACCGCAGAATGCTATCCTCACAACCGAGATGCACGGTTTACCGCTTCTCCAGGTCGTCGCCGTCGCCATGCTGATTCTGGCCAACGCTTTCTTTGTGGCCGCCGAATTTGCCATGGTCAGCACCCGCGATACGCGCATCGAGCAACTTCTCGCCTCCAAGGTTCCCGGAGCGCGCGCCGTGCGGCGCCTTCAGCACGAACTGGAGTATTTCCTGCCCGCCGTCCAGCTTGGCGTCACTCTCTGCTCGCTGGCTATCGGCTGGATCGGTGAACCGCTCGCCGCTAATGCGGTTCTGAGTTGGATTGACCTGCTGCCGCAACCGCCGGCACACGCGGCTCTCTTTGCCCACATTGCTTCAGTGACGGCAGTCGCTATTGGATTTGCCATCATTACGTACTTTCACGTGACCGTTGGTGAACTGGTCCCGAAATCCCTTGCTCTTCGCCGTGCCGAGGCTCTTGCCGTAGCCGTTGCGCCCCCCATGCTCATTTTTATGCGGATGGCGCGACCGGCGGTGCGGCTCCTGAAAGGATCGGCTGCCATCCTTCTGCGTGGTTTCGACATCCCCATGACGGAGCGGGCGGCTGTTCACTCGCCGGAGGAACTGAAGCTCATCACTACGGCAGCCCGGCGCCTGGGGCTGCTTCCGCGCTTTCAGGAGATCATCATCCACCGAGCAATTGAGCTTGATGATGTTCCGGTCCGCGAAATCATGACCCCGCGCCAGCGAATCTTCTCGCTTCCTTCAAATATGCCGCTTGAAGAGGCCAGCGCCCAGGTCATTGAGCACATGAATTCCCGCGTACCGGTCTACGACGAAACCCGTGGCCCCGAGCACATCATTGGCGTCGTCTACTCCAAGGACCTTGCGCGCCTCATGTTTTTCAGGCCCAAACCGAAGGAGCGGACATCTGGGCCTGCGGCAGTTGTCAGCCCGGTTCCGCAGCGTGATACCGTGCCTGTGCGCCCCGGCAATCCGCAACTTGGTTTGCCATTCATGGAACTCCGTCTGCGCCAGGTGATGCGCGAAGTGCTCGTGGTTCCGGAGACAAAGTCCACACTGGCGCTGTTGCGAGAATTTCAGAAGCGCCGCCGCCAGATGGCTATTGTTGTCGATGAATTCGGTTCGACCGTCGGCCTGGTCACTGCCGAAGATGCCATTGAACAGTTGACGGGAGAGCTTGAAGACGAATTCGACGATCCCGCTCGCCCCGTCCTTGCTAACGCGCAGGGCACACTAATGCTGGAAGGAAGCGCTAACCTCCGCGACCTCGAAACGCAGATGCAATGGAGTCTGCCACGCGATGGCGGCGTAGAAACCATCGCCGGTTTCATGCTTGCCCGGCTCGGCCACATCCCACGCAGTGGCGAATCGGTTGAGTACGATGGGCGGCGCCTGACCGTGCTGGAGATGGAAGGTCGACGGATTGCCAAGATTCGCGTCGACAAGCTGGACGCGCACGAACCGGCTGCCACACCGGCAGGCTAAGTCACAAGACGACCCGTGTTGGAGCCTGGGCTTACGATTGTTGGATGAGTTACGAAAACATCACTCTTGAGAGCGATGGCAATATTGCTCTTGTCACCCTGAATCGACCGCAGCGGCGCAACGCTCTTTCACTCGGCTTGATGAAGGAGTTGATCGATTGTCTCGATGCGATAGGGAAGAGGCGCGATCTTCGTGTGGTCATTTTGGCTGCTACCGGCAAAGCTTTTTGCTCCGGGCACGATCTTTCCGAGATGGTTGGACGCGAAGAGAGCGAATACCGGCAACTGTTCGAAGTCTGCACTGAGCTGATGGCGAAGCTTCAGGCGATTCCACAGCCGGTGATTGCCGAGGTGCAGGGCATGGCGACGGCAGCGGGCTGTCAGCTCGTGGCTACCTGCGATCTGGCCATCTCCGCGGAAGAAGCTACGTTTGCCACGCCCGGCCTGAAGATAGGTTTGTTCTGCACCACGCCGATGGTGGCCGTCAGTCGCGCGATTGGCCGCAAGCGCGCTCTCGAGATGCTGCTGACCGGGGATCCGATTGATGCCCGCACGGCAGCGGATTGGGGACTGGTGAATCGCGTAGTTTCAACCGACCAGTTGCGCGAAGAGACGCTCAAACTCGCTCGCCGCATCGCTGAGGCAAGCGAGATGGTGGTGTCGCTTGGCAAGAGGGCATGGTATGCACAGATTGATCTCGATCAGCCTGAGGCCTATGTCTACGCGCAGGATGTGATGACTAAGAATGCTCTTGCTCATGACGCGCAAGAAGGCATCTCTGCTTTCCTTGAGAAGCGAAATGCGCGATGGGGTGGTAACTGAGGGATGCGACGAGTGGCAGCTTGCGGGCCTGGCTCACGTTTGCATTAAACGGACGAAAGGCAACTGCAGATCCCTCGGCTTCGCTCGGGATGACATGCGCAGAAGCCACGCAATGTTGGTTAGAAGCCGGCGCCGGGGATGTATTTGTATTCGATTTTGGTGGGAGGCTTAATAGGGTCGCCTGTTAAATCGTGTGTATGCCAGACTACGGATTCGCTGGCGACTTCGGGATGTTTGCGCAGGAACTCGAGAGCGTAGGTACTGGCGGTGGGGTCGTCTTTCTGGTCAGCGAATTTGGCTGACTCGACGGCGGCCTTTTGTTTTTCGCCGAGGCGGCGGTAGAGGATCGCAAGCTGGTAGTGGGCGGCGAGGTCGTCGGGATCGATGGCCTGGAGCTTCTCGTATTGCTCGCGAGCCTTGGGATAGTCGTGTGCCTGGTAATAGCTGAAGCCGAGTTCGCGAAGGCCATCTTTGGCAAGCGGATATTTGGCGAGCATGGCCTGGAGGTCAGTGATAGCTTCCTCTACCTGACCGGCGTTGCGCTCGACGAGGGCGCGGTAGTAGAGGGCGCGGGGATCGCCGGGCAGCAATGAAAGTGCTTTTTCGAGATGCGGCTTGGCATCGTTGTAGCGCTCCCATGAGATTTCGACGATGGCCATATTGGTGTAGGCATCGGCGTAGTCAGGGCGCAGGGCTGCTACTTTTTCAAAGGCGTGGACTGAGGCCTCGTATTGGACCGCGTCCAGCAAAGCAATACCGTAGTTATTCCACCGCATCCATTCTGGATTTTCACCTGTTTGAGGCGCGGCTGGGGGAGTTTTCGCCAATATTGATCGTGCGCGAGGTTGACGCGACTTCAATGACGGGCTGCGGGTAGGGTTTCGGTTCCTTCAGGCCTGTCTGCGTTATTGCGAAGTCGATAAAGCGCTGATCGAAGCGGCGGTACTTTATTGTCGCCGTGATCGTGACGGCCCCGGAGATCGTCTTTGGCAAGCGAAAGCGGTAGCGAACGAGTTGCGAGCGGCCCGACTGGATGGTGTTGTTGTAGGCCAGCACGCGATTGTGCCAGATCTCGTGGAGCGCGTTCAGTTCGCCCTTGGTGTTGACGAGGCGGTTGGTGAAAGAGTGCGCGGAGGGATCGAGGTCGCCGTTGGGCTGGACGAAGCCGGACTCGGTGATGAGTTTGCCGGAGCTGTCCTTGACGGTGAAGTTGACCCAGGACTCGTAGAAGTCGCGCTGTTCGGGGACGTAGGAGTGGGCGATGCCCTTGTTCTGGATGACCACGTCAGCGATGAGTGTGTCGTTGGGGGAGACGGAGAATGGGACATTGCCCAATGGCGCGATCAGTGCCGAATTGGCGGGCGCAGAGGCGTCTTCAGGGAGACGAAGCGGTTGCGGGTGGTTCTTTTTCGAGGGCGAAGATGTCGACGTTCAGGACGCCTTTGCCGTCGATGCCGCCTTTGAGGAACTCGACGAGCTTCTGAGACTGCTCGTCGAACTTGTAATAAGCCGCGTTAAGGCTGTTGCCGCCGAGCCAGCGATGCGAGACGAGAGTGCCGTCCTTGGCGCCTGCGTCCTGCGCATTGGCGGGGAGAGACTGCCGGGGCATGTGGCAGGTCTGGCAGGTGGAGACAGAGTCTTTGCGGTAAAAGGGGAGGGGCGACTGCTTGGTGAAGCTGGCGCCCTGCCATTCGTCGTAGACGGTGAAGGCGCGGAGGAACTTGTAGTCGTCGAGCGAGCGGGTGATGGTGGCCTTGTGGCAGGCGGCGCAGAATTCGGCGGTCTTGAGGAGTGGGCGCATCACGGCCTGTTTGTGGCGATCGAGGTGGCCGAGGATTTCGGAATCTGTTACGGGACGCGTGACTGGCCCACCTTTTTCGTCGACCAGCACTGCGGGAACGCCCATAACGTAGCTGCCGGTGCCGGTGGTGTCTGTCGACTGGATGGCGTGGCAGACCGAGCAGGTGATGCCTTCATCCTCGAAGGGACGCTTTTTGGGCATGCCCTGAGAGAGGTCGCCGGAGAAGAGCGCGATGGGATTGTGGCAGCCTTCGCAGTGGCGTGAAAACTGTACGCCCTTCTCCGCGATAAGCATGTTGACGTTCTTCAGATACCAGGGCTGCCGAAAACTATTGGAGTGAACGGACTGGCGCCACTGGTGATACGCCTCCTGGTGGCAGTGGCCGCAGTATTCGGCGGTGAGGACATTGCGCGGATTGATGAACTGGCCATTGACCGTCATGGCATTCGACGGGAGGAACGGGGATTCCTTGCCGAAGGCGTAGTTGTAGCGGAGGACTACGGAGTCGTGGAACTGGGTGGTGGGTCCGGTGACGCGAATGTTGGCGGTATACGCGGCGGGGGGCAGATCGGGCATTGCTGGTGGGGGAGGGGGAACAGGATTGGAGGATGCGGGGTCGGTGGCGGCCCGAACAGCAAAATTGGCCGTCAGAGGCAGGGCGAGGAGCAATGCTGTGAGTGCCCAGCGACGCGGCGAGGACTTGAACATCTCGGAACGGACTCCCGGAATCAATGGCTTGTACTCCACGCAGGCAACGAGAGGAAGCTGCGGGGGACAGTTGAACGGTATCAGGGATGGGGGTTGAGATGTCTACCACCGAAAGGTGGAGTGGTTTATGAGGTCAACAGCGAGGTAGTGACACTGGAGGCTTCAAAAGACGATGCGCGGGGTTGGTTGCTCTGCTGCGGGCTCGAGCACCAAGGGGCTGTGCGGCGAAGATGGGTCCGTCGTGTGCGCCCCTCGAATAAACAAATCAGGTTGAGCGTAGAGGTCACAAATGGGCCGGTGCTCTCGAAGAGGAGGGCGCCGGCTTCTTGTTGTCTGCAGCGAGCGGTTCATAGAGTGGGATGAATGGACGGAAATCGAGCTTGGACGGGGTGATGGAGCGCACATCCACTTAGCCAAATTGGGGCTGAAACTGGTACGGTTGTTGAGTAAGATCACATCGTCCTAGATGGCCTCCAGTCCTTATTTCTCTCTCGCAGTTTTATTCGTTGCCGCGCTCGGGTTCGGGCTGGCTCCTTTGGGGCTTGCGTGGCTGTGGCAGAGGGTGTTTTCACCGGCAAAACCGAACGTCATCAAGAACGCGATCTACGAGTGCGGGCTGGAGTCGAAGGGCGATGCGTGGATGCAGTTTCGCTCCGCCTACTATCTTTACGCGATCATCTTTCTGATTTTCGATGTGGAAGCTGTTTTTTTACTGCCGTTTGCGGTGGCGTTTACGGGATTGGGCGTGGCTGCCTGTCTGTCGATGATGGTGTTTGTTCTGCTGCTGATTGAGGGATTGGCATGGGCCTGGGCTAAGGGTGTGTTGACGTGGGCATGAACGCAGTGAACAGTGTTCAGTCGTTCGCGCTGGTTGGAATATTCTGAGCCGCTGATGAACTTAATGATCGGGTCGGATTCCTGATTTCGGGAGATGGGGAAATTGGGAAGCTCAAAATTGAGCACGGAAACTGATCACTGGACACTGTTCACTGATCACTTGCGTTGTTTGGAGCGAAGCGACAATGGCAGTCGATGAAAATCTGAAGATTGAACTCGGCAAGCAGGGCATCGTTGTTACGACTCTTCAGGAGCTTTATAACTGGGGTCGGCGGAGCTCGATCTGGCCGATGCAGTTTGGACTGGCGTGCTGCGCGATCGAGATGATTGCGACAACGATGGCGCGGTACGACCTGGCTCGATTTGGGTCGGAGGTATTCCGGCCGTCGCCACGACAGGCCGACATGATGATCATTTCGGGCACGGTTACGAAGAAGATGGCACCCCAGGTGGTGCGGCTTTATAACCAGATGGCTGAGCCGCGATATGTGATTGCGATGGGCGCGTGCGCGATTTCAGGCGGGCCTTTCAAGCAAGGATATAACGTGCTGAAAGGGATTGACCGGTACATTCCGGTGGATGTGCATATTCCCGGGTGCCCGCCACGGCCGGAGGCATTGATTCAGGCCTTTATGACATTGCAGAAAAAGATTGATGCGCAGCCGTTGACGGGCGAGGGAAGGCCACGGCATCTGGATGCAGAGGCGCAAGGGGAATTCCCGGTGCCGGAATTCGGTGAGCACGATCTTGATCCACCGTCGAATCCGAGCGTGTGGACGGTGCCGACAATCATTAAGTGAGCAGTAGTCAGTGATCAGTGGTCAGTTTTAAAAGCGGGTCCTTCGCTCCGCTCAGGATAACAGGGGTTGGGATTTGAAGACGGTTGAAGAAATCAAGGCGGCGATTGAAGCAGCGGTGCCGGGGGCTTCGGTGAAGATTATGCCGAATCCGAGCCCCAGCGCGCAGCAGTCTCTGCTGATCAGCGCCGAACATGCGACTGCTATCGCGACGTTTCTTCGGGATGACCATGAGCTGGCGCTTGATTTTCTTTCGAATGTTACCGGGGTGGACTGGCTGGACAAAGAGATAGTCGAGAAAGTTAAAGTAACGCGTCAGGTTGCGAAGCCGGTGGAAGGTGGGGAGCCGGGCGCGGTCCAGATGGTGGATGAGACCGTCGAAGAGACACGAAAGCATGTCGAGCCGGGTTATCTCGAAGCCGTGTATCACCTTTTCTCGGTTGCGAAGAAGCATGGGCCGGTGGTGCTGAGGATGCGGACGGCGAACCGCACGGACCAGGTCGAACTGCCGTCGTTGACTCCGGTGTGGCGGTCGGCGGAGTTTCAGGAACGCGAAGTTTTCGATTTGTTCGGGATTGTGTTCAAGGGCCATCCGGATCTGCGGCGGATATTGATGTGGGATGAGTTCAAAGATTTCCCGATGCGCCGGGATTATGCGGAGCCGGATGATTTTGAGTACGAGCCTACTCCGCATGACGACGTGCTGAAACGTGCGCAAGCACACAGAGCGCAGGTTGCGGCGGGGGAGGTTAGGGAATGAGTTCCTCTTCCACTGACTTCGATAACGTGACAGTGCGGCTGGCGCGGTCAGAAAAGCTCGACGGATGGAATCGGCCGCCGGTGATTGAGACGGATGGCGAGGGCGCGTTGCTTGAGCTTGCGATGGGGCCGCATCATCCTTCTACACATGGTGTCTTCAGGATGGACCTGGCGCTGGACGGCGAGCGTGTCGTCAGGCTGAAGCCGGTTTTCGGCTATCTGCATCGCAATCACGAGAAACTGGGCGAAGGCCAGAGCTACCTGGCATCGATGCCGTACACGGACCGGCTGGACTACATCTGCTCGTTAACGAACAACTGGGCGTATGCGCTGGCGGTGGAGAAGCTGGTGGGGCAGGAGGTTCCGGAGCGCGCAGAGTATCTGCGTGTGATATTGGCCGAGTTGACGCGCATTCAGAATCATGCCTCGACGATTGGATTCCTGTTGCAGGAAATGGGTGCCAGCGGCACTCCGCTGATGTATGCATTTCGCGAGCGCGAACTGATTCTGGATTTGTTCGAGAGCCTGACTGGTTCGCGCATGATGTGCAATTACATGCGCTTCGGCGGATGCAGGGTGGATGCTTCAGAAGCGTGGCTGAATGGAGCGCGCAAGGTCGTGGCGGCGTTGCCGCAGTTCATCGACGAGTTTGAAAACTTTTTGATGTCGAACGAGATTCTGATGGCGCGTTGCCAGGGAGTGGGCGTGCTGAAGCCGGATCTGGCGGTGAACGCCGGTATCAGCGGGCCAATGTTGCGTGCATCGGGCGTGAATTATGACATCCGCAAGGTGGATCACTACGGAATTTACGACCGCTTCAAATTCCGCGTGCCGCTGGGCGATCATGGCGATATTTTCGATCGCTACATGATTCGCATGCTTGAGATGCGGGAATCCGTTTTGATCCTGGAGCAGGCGCTGAAGGAGTTGCCCGGCGGACCGGTGATGGATCCGAAAGCGAAGATCAGGAACTTCAGGCCGAAGGCAGGCGAGGCATATGGACGGATTGAAGCACCGAAGGGCGAACTGGGATTTTATTTGATCAGCGATGGAAGTCCGAATCCCTACAGGTATCGTGTGCGGCCGCCTAGCCTGATCAATCTGACGGTGCTGGAAGATATGTGCCTGGGCAGTAACGTCGCGGATGTGGTGCTGATTTTTGGAAGTGTGGATATTGTGTTGGGCGAGGTTGATAGGTAGAAGTTGTTGGTTCTCAGTTGTCAGTCATCAGTTCCTGTTTGCTGAAAACTGTGGACTGGAAACTGATAACTGAAATCCGAAGGAGTTTGGCTTGCTGGGTGAGGGAATTCTGAAGGGACTGGCGGAGACGGCGCGTAATTTTGCCGGCAGCTTTGTCTCGAAAGAACGGATGACGACGGTGGAGTATCCGGAGGAGCGTCTACCGCTGCCGGAGGCTGCGCGTAATTTTCCGTTTCTGGTGTACGACGGCACGGACTGGGAGAAGGGGCTGCGTTGCGTGGCCTGCCAGATATGCGAGAAGGAGTGTCCGCCGAAGTGTATCTATATCGAAAAGAGCAAGGACAAGAAGCCGGACTATGTGGGCAAGCCGCAGATTTATCCTGCGAAGTTCGATATCGATATTTCCGTCTGCATGAGCTGCCAGATTTGCGTTGAAGTTTGTCCGTTTGAAGCGATCAAGATGGATACGGAGTTTGAACTGGCGACTACGGACCGGTTTGGCGGGCTGTTGCTGGATCGCAAAGAACTTGCAAAGTCGAACGAGTATTACCACACGATTCATCCCACAGAGGCTACAGAAGTGGATGCACGATTGGCCGCGGAGAAGGCCAAGGTTGAGGCCAAGGCCAAGGCAGCTGCGGAAGCGGCCGCGGTGAAGGCTGCTACGGCTAGTGCTGCACCTGCGCCAGCAGCGACACCGGTCAAGGCCGCCGATGTGCCGGCAACGAAGCCGACTGAAGGAGAGCCGAAAGCATGATCGACAGGCTCGACCAGATTTTCGTTTTGTTGAAGCACTGGATTCTTGGCTATCTGCCCGCAAGTCTGCAGACGCCGGTTGGCGTGATCATCAGTGTTGTTTGCATTATTGGTTTGTATCCGGCGCTGTTTGCGTTGACGACCGTATTGGAGCGCAAAGGTGTTGGACGCATCCAGAATCGGCTGGGGCCGAATCGCGTGGGGCCATACGGAATTCTGCAACCGATGGCGGACGGAATCAAGTCACTGACGAAGGAAGATATTGTTCCGACGAGCGCGGACGCTGTGGTGCATTTTCTAGCGCCGGTCATTTTGGTCGTGACGGTATTCATGGGATTCGCGGTGATGCCTATGGGGAAGAACATGGTGCTGGTGGATATGGATGCCGGCCTGTTGTTCTATTTCGCCATGGGGGCATCGTCGGAGCTGTCGGTGTTCATGGCGGGATGGGGTAGCCGCAACAAATATTCGCTGCTGGGCGCGATGCGCGCGGTGGCGCAGATGATCAGCTATGAAGTGGCGCTGCTGCTATCGAGCGTGGTGATCGTGATGATGACCGGTTCGCTCTCGCTGGTGAAGATTGTGGAAGCGCAGAACCACTACAGCTACGGGCTGCCGCACTGGTTCATATTTACGCCGTGGGGACTGGCGGGTTTCCTGATGTACGCGATTGCGGGGACAGCGGAGACGAATCGCTCACCATTTGATTTGCCTGAGGGTGAGTCGGAACTGGTGGCCGGGTATCACACGGAATATTCCGGATTCAAGTTTGCGCTGTTCTTCCTCGGCGAGTATGTAGCGATGTTCTCGATCTCGGGACTGGGTTCGACGCTGTTTCTAGGTGGATGGACGGCTCCGCTGGCAGCGCTGCAATGGGTTCCGTCGTGGATATGGTTCTTTGGGAAGTTGTTTGTTTCGATGTGTGTGTTTATCTGGTTGCGTGGAACGTTGCCGCGGCTAAGACAAGATCAGCTGATGAACTTTGCCTGGAAGTTTGTGCTGCCGATGTGCCTGCTGAATTTGTTTGTGGCGGGTCTGTGGCGGTTTATGGGCGAGGGCTTGCTACGGTGGGTAGTTTGTTCGGTGATTCTGATTCTCGCCTATGTTGTGATGGGCAGCGCGGAGATGCGGAGAAAACATTTCGGACCGAGGAGCTATCGGTATGCGGAGTGAGGGTTTGAGTTCGTGTTTTCCCACCCATGACGCGATGAGGCTGCGCCATGGATGGGGCACCCTCATTTTCGCCGGACCGAAAAATGAGTCTACAGATTTTCACGGGATTTGCGCGAGTCTGCGGGGAAGGAGCGGCTGGCGATGGGAATTGGTTTCTATCTGATATCGGCGTTGGCCGTGGGGGGCGCCCTGGCAGCGGTGCTGCTAAAGAACCTGGTGCATTGCGCGCTGGCGCTGACGCTGGCGTTTCTCGGGATTGCGCTTCTGTTTCTAAGGCTGGATGCACAGTTTGCGGGATTCGCTCAGATTCTTGTTTATGTGGGCGCAGTCGCGATCCTTGTGGTCTTCGCAATTTTGTTGACGCGCGGGTCGGAGATTCCCAAGGAAGGCGTGTTTTCCAAGACGTGGCTGATGGGTTTGGCGATTGCATCTGCCGTATTTGCGATGCTTGGCTGGGTGCTGTTGCAGGCTGGACCTTGGCTTCCGAATGAGACAGCGGCACCGCAAGTGACCGTGAATGAGATTGGGCAGTCGTTGATGGGGCGGTATGTGTTGCCGCTCGAGATTGTCGCGGTGCTGCTTACGGCGGCGCTGCTAGGCGCGGTGATTGTTGCCATGCACGAGAAAGAAGGGACGAAGTGATGGCGACACCGCTGACCGGATATCTTCTGGTGGCCGCATTGATCTTCGCGATCGGATTGGCCGGGGCATTGACGCGGCGAAACGCGATCCTGGTGTTGATTGGGATTGAGTTGATGCTGAACGCGGCAAATCTGAATTTGATTGCATTCTGGCGCTACGGCCCGCATCCGGAAATGTTGACCGGGATGATGTTTGCGATTTTCTCGATTGCAGTAGCGGCGGCCGAGGCTGCGGTGGGATTGGGCCTGGTGATTTCGATCTATCGCCATGCGAAGACGACAGACGTAGAACAGATGAACAGGATGAAGGGGTGAGCCGGTGATGCAAGAAGGATTGGCGTTCACTCCCCAACTCGCGGCTAGTGGAGTCGCGCAGTGGCTGTGGCTGGTGCCGGCGGTGCCGATGGTCGCCGCGGGCGTGATCGCGCTACTGAAACAGCCGATGCGGAAATTGTCGTCGGGGCTGGCGATTGGATCGCTCGGGTTCTCTCTGCTGGTAGCGCTCACGGCGTTTGCACATGTGCTGAGCGGGTGGTCGCATGGTTATGCCGTGCGCGAGGTTGTGAATTTCAGCTGGATTCAGGTTGGAGCGGCGCCGGTTGAACTCGGCTGGGTGCTTGATCCCCTGGCGGCAGTGATGCTGGTGATGGTCACGTTTGTCGGCCTGCTGATCTTTATCTACTCAACCGGTTACATGGAGCACGACGAGAATTACACGCGCTTCTTCTGCTTTCTGAGTTTGTTTGCGGGAGCGATGCTGGGCGTGGTGATTGCGAACAGCATTTTGTTGCTATTCATGTGTTGGGAGTTGGTGGGGCTCACGTCGTATCTGCTGATCGGGTTCTGGTATCAGAAGCCTTCGGCGGCAGCGGCGGCGAAGAAGGCGTTTCTGACGACGCGCGTTGGCGACGTGTTCTTTCTTCTCGGCATTGTCTGGCTATTTGCGCAGACCGGAACGCTGCTGTTTTATAACAACGGCGAGGGATCGATGGAGGCGCTGGCGCTCGGCGGATTGCTGGTGCATCATTCGCCGTGGGGTCTGACGGCGGCGGGCGCGATCGGTCTGCTGATTTTTGCTGGTGCGGCGGGGAAGAGTGGACAACTTCCGCTGCATGTGTGGTTGCCGGATGCGATGGAAGGCCCGACGCCGGTGTCGGCGTTGATCCACGCGGCGACGATGGTGGCGGCAGGTGTTTATTTGATTGCTCGCGTTTATCCGTTGATGGCTGCGGGAATGCCGGCGGGCGGGACGACTACGTCGCTGACCGTGGTGACGTGGGTTGGCGCGTCTACGGCGGTGTTTGCGGCGTTGATTGCGGTGGCGCAGAACGATATCAAGCGGATTCTGGCGTATTCGACGGTGTCGCAACTGGGCTACATGATGGCGGGGCTTGGTGTAGGTGGCGTGGCGGTTGGCATGTTCCACCTGATTACGCATGCGTTCTTCAAGGCTCTGCTGTTCATGGGTGCGGGCTCGGTGATTCATGGCGCGCACGAGGAGCAGGACATTCGCAAGATGGGTGGGCTGAAGGGCGCGATGCCGTTGACGTTTGCGACGTATGGGATCGGTATGCTGGCGCTTTGCGGATTTCCGCTGGTGTTCTCCGGATTTTGGTCGAAGGACGGAATTCTTGAAGCGGCGCAGCACTGGAGCGTCGCGAAGACCCCGTTCTACATGCTGGTGTTCGGCGCGCTGCTGACTGCGTTCTACATGACGCGGCAAGTGAGCTATGTGTTTTTCGGGACATGGCGCGGACACGGGAATGCGCATGAGAGTCCTCGAGTTATGACGATGCCGTTGGCGATTCTGGCCTTCTTTGCCGTGACGCTGGCGGCGATTGGAACGCCGGCGTGGCCGTGGTTCCGGGCGTTTCTGGATGGCCATGAGGCGAAGTTTGATTTTGCGGGGTTCAACGAGCCCGGCCTGATGGCGCTGATGTTGACGTCTTCAGTGGTGGTGCTGGCGGGGCTTGGGTTGGGGTGGTGGATCTACGGCGCGAAGTCACCGGCAGTCGAGGAGCCGGATCCGCTGGAGAAGGCAGTTCCCCCCGTGTGGGCAGTGCTGCGCGACAAGTTTTATATCGATGAGTTGTATGGCGCTACGGTAATTGCATTTTATCTGTGGTGGGCGAAGGTGGCTGATTGGATAGATCGCGATATCTGGGGAGACATGGTTTCCACTGTCACCTTCCTGTTCAACAGGTGGGCGCGACTCAATCGTTTCCTCGATGCCAACATCGTGGACGGCGCCTTTGATAAGGGCTGCGAAGAGATTGCGATGGGTGGCGGATTGCTGGCCCGGATACAGAGCGGACGCGGGCAGACGTATCTGAGGCTGTTGGCATTGGCCGTAGTGGTGTTGGCTGCGATCCTGATCTGGAGCGTCCGCCCATGAACGCAATGGTGAACGGTATTCCGTTGCTGACGATCATTACGATATTGCCGGTTGTGGGCGCGGCGATTGCGCTGTTCTCGGGCAAGCATGCGCGCGGTGTAGCGCAGGTAACGGGCATTATCGGTTTCGTGCTTTCTCTTGCGATCTGGTTGAACGTGCCAGGGGATGGGTCTATCGGCCTGCAGGAACTGCATCGGAATTGGGCGCCTTCGCTGGGGATTCAGTATCACCTCGGAGTCGACGGCCTGGGCGCGTTGATGGTGGTGCTTTCGGCGCTGGTGACCCTGATGAGTATTGACGCGGCGCACCGGGTGCATCATGAGCCGGGATTATTCTTCGCGCTGGTGCTGTTACTGGAGGCTGGACTCTTCGGGTCGTTTACAGCGCTCAATTTCTTCCACTGGTTCTTATTCTGGGAGTTGAGCCTTATACCTGCGTTCTTCCTGATCAAGTTGTGGGGAGGTCCGAAGCGCGGACCGGCGGCGACGCAGTTCTTTGTGTACACGATGGCGGGAAGCGTGGCGCTGCTGCTGGCGTTTCTTGCGGTCTTCCTGTCGACGGGATCGATGGAGTTCGGAGACCTGGCGGCGATGGCGGCGAACGGATCGCTGGCGCAGCAGGTGACCGCACATCTGGGATCGGGAATTGCCGGAGGCCACATAATGATGTGGCTGGCAATCGGGGTGTTGGCGGGATTTGCAGTGAAGGTCCCGATGGCGCCGTTCCACACGTGGCTGCCAGCGGCATACGCTGAAGCGCCGTCGCCCGTCACGATGCTGTTGACCGGTGCGATGTCGAAGATGGGCGTGTATGGTCTGCTGCGCATCGCGTTGCCACTGTTTGGAGCGCAGATCGCCGAGATCAGGACGCCGCTGCTGGTATTGGCGGTGATCACTGTCGTAATGGGTGCGTGGGCTGCCGCGGCGCAGAAGGATCTGAAGCGTGTGCTGGCGTACTCGTCAGTGAATCACCTGGGATATTGTCTGCTGGGAATTTTCGCAATCGCAGTGCCGGGCGGCGCGAATGTTGCGGTGGGAACGAGCCAGGCCGCTGCGCTGAATGGCGTGATTCTGCAGATGTTCAATCACGGCCTGACGGCTGCTGCGCTGTTCTGGTTTATTTCGATGATCCAATTTCGCAGCGGCGGGCTGCGGGGGATCGATGACTTTGGTGGATTGCGGAAGCCGGCGCCGGTGTTCGCGGGGCTAATGGGGATTGCACTGTTCTCGTCACTTGGATTGCCGGGACTGAATGGATTCGTGGGTGAGTTTCTGATTTTCCGCGGGGTGTTTCCTTTATCGTGGGTGGCCGCAACATTTTCAGTTCTGGGATTGTTGGTGACGGCGGCTGTGATTCTGACGGTGATTCAGAAAGTATTCACCGGACCGGTACCGGAGCAATGGGCTGACATTTCCCGATCTGCACGGCGGGGAGCGGTCGGGAATGGCGCCGGTGATTGGATTGATGTTTTTGCTGGGCGTGGTGCCGCAGCTGATCGTGGGACGTGTGAATCCTACGGTTGAGTATCTGCTGGCGCATTGGAGATTTTGACGCTGATGTTGGCTTGGACGATTTACATCTCGTTTGCCGGTGCGCTGGTGCTGGCGCTGCTGCCGAAAGGGAATTCAGCGCTCGCCCGATGGCTTGCGCTTGCGGTGGCACTGACGGGATTTGCGATTGGTGTTGCCGGGTTCATACAGGGCGCGGGGCAGGGACGCGTGACGCTGATCGATGTGCCATGGGTGGCATCGATGGGCATCCGCTTCACACTGGCGGCGGACGGGATCAGCCGCGTGCTAGTGCTGCTGACGGGATTGGCTGCGGTTGCCGGCGTGCTGTTCAGCTGGAACATCGAACTGCGGACGAATGAGTTCTTCGCTTTCTTTTTGGCGCTGATTGGCGGCGTGTATGGCGTGTTTCTCAGCTTCGATCTGTTCCTGCTGTTTGTGTTCTATGAGATTGCGATTGTGCCGAAGTACTTCTTGATCGCGATCTGGGGCTCGACGCGGCGCGAGTATGCGGCGATGAAGCTGGCGTTGTACTCATTCGTCGGATCGGCGATGGTGCTGATCGGATTGCTGGCGGCCTATGCGACTTCCGGAAGCCACTCGACGGGGTTGGTTGCGCTGGCAAATGCGAATTTTCCAGTCAGTTTCCAAATGTGGGCGTTTCCGCTGGTTTTCGTGGGATTTGGAATTCTCGCTGGTCTGTGGCCGTTTCACACATGGGCACCAACAGGCCACGTGGCTGCACCGACGGCGGCTTCAATGCTGCTGGCAGGCGTGGTGATGAAACTGGGAGCATACGGATGCCTCCGCGTGGCGATTGGATTGTTTCCGCACGGGATGGATCCGTGGGGCTGGTCGTTCGCGGGAATCGGATCGTGGCGCGATGTGTTTGCGATCCTGGCCGTGATCGGGATTGTGTATGGCGCGCTGGTGGCGCTGGCACAGACGGACTTCAAATTTGTAATTGGCTACTCCAGTGTCAGCCATATGGGATTTGTGCTGTTGGGCCTGGTGACGTTGAAGCAGATCGGCGTCACGGGAGCAGTGCTGCAGATGTTTTCGCACGGCGTGATCGCAGGACTGCTATTCGCGATTGTGGGACGGATTGTGTATGAGCGAACGCACACGCGCCAACTGGCAGAATTGGAAAAAATGCACCTGGGCAAGCGAATGCCGTTTGCGGCGTGGGCATTTGTGATTGCAGGCATGGCATCGATGGGGTTGCCGGGCTTCTCGGGATTTGTTGCGGAACTGCAGGTGCTCGTCGGTTCGTGGATCGCAAAGCCCTGGTGGACGGCGGCTGCCGGCGTTGGCATCGTGATTGGCGTGGCATATACATGGCGCGCATTGCAGAAGGCGTTTTTCTCAGACAGACTGCCAACGCCTGAGGAGCATCCAGCATCGGGGTGGACGAAATTCGATCCGATCACGTGGCCGGAAGTTGCGGGCACTGCGCTGCTGGTAGCGGCCACGGTGATTGTGGGTGCGTATCCCAAAATCTTGTTGGATTCGATTGAGCCGGCCGTGAAGACGCTGCTTGCGGGAGGGATGCAATGAACTACGCAGACCTCTTTCGGGTAACGCTGCCGGAGACGGCACTGGAAATCGCGGCGCTGTTGGTGCTGGTAGTGGACCTCGGCTTTCTGCGCAAAGCTGTGCTACAGACGCGAGTGATGTCTGCCGTTTTGCTGGGCGTCATTGGATGCGGAGCAGCGGTGATTTCGATTCCATTGCTCGCTGCTGGCGGATTGACGTATCCGGGAAGCACGGACTTGCTGCTGAGCGTGGGTGGTTACACGGCGGTCGCGCAAGTGGGCATCCTGGTGCTGACGGTGCTGACGCTGCTTCTGCTGATTGGATCGGATTTCACGCAACACGTGGGCGAGTATGTTGCGGTCGTGCTGATGGCGGCGACGGGTGGATTGCTGATTTCCGCGGCGCAGGACCTGCTTGTGATTTTTGTCGGGCTGGAATTGCTGAGCCTGGGGCTGTACATCCTGACGGCGTTTGCGAAGAGGTCGGGAAAGAGCGCCGAGGCCGCGATGAAGTATTACCTCTTCGGCGGAATGTCGGCGGCGTTTCTGCTGTTCGGGTTCAGTTATCTGTATGGAATGACGGGATCGACCAACTTGCACCGAGTGATGTTGGGATTGTACGGACCACATGCGATCCATGCCGAGCCGCTGATGTACGTCGCGCTGGTCATGGTTGCGGCGGGGCTGGGCTTCAAGGTGGCGGCGGTGCCGTTTCACCTGTGGGCGCCGGATACGTATGAGGGCGCACCGGCACCGGCGGCTGCGTTTATTGCATCGGTGTCGAAGGTTGCGAGTTTCGCGCTGCTGATCGGGATCAGCACGGCGACCTGGCACATCTTTGATGGAATGCACGCCAGCCTCAAGGTTTCGTTGCTGACTGGTTCCAGTTCTCAGCATTTTCCGATGCATAGCGACTTGGTGTATCACGACTTTCGGATGGCATGGTCGCGGATCCTGATAGTGCTTGCAGTTGCGTCGATGGTGCTGGGGAATTTTGCGGCGCTGGCTCAGACTAGCGTGCGACGGCTGCTGGCATATTCGGCAATTGCGCATGCGGGTTACATTCTGCTGGGGCTGGCGTTCTTCTCGTACTCGTCGCAGAGTGCGCAGGCGATTCTCTACTACATTCTTACGTATGGGCTGACGACGATTGGTGCGTTTGGCGCGGTGGCGGTAGTGGAGCGTGCCGGCGGCAGCGATCGGATGGATGCGTTCCTCGGGCTGTCGAAGCGAAATGGCTTGCTGGCGGCGGTGATGATGGTGCTGTTCTTGTCGCTCGCGGGAATTCCTCCGCTGGTTGGGTTCTGGGCTAAATTCAATTTGTTCGCGGCGGTGCTGAAGGTTTATCCGACGGGAATCGGAATCGGCCTGGTTGCATTGGCGGTGGCGATGAGCGCTGTATCTCTCTACTACTATCTGCAGGTGCTGAAGCGTGTATTTGTAATGCCTGCCGCTGTCGATGCGCCCTTAAAGGCGAACCCGATAACGATTGGCGTGCTGGCGCTAATTGCGCTGTTGGTCGTGGCATTGGGATGCATGCCGGGTTTGCTGCAGACGTGGATGGGCAGTTTTTACGCGGGGATGTAGCAAGATCGGTCGCGTGTCATAATTTTCAGCGGTCACCATCGGCGCCAAAGACCTGCAGCAAACGAGTAGCTTAGCCGCACAGTCCTCTCCACAATCCTGTGCTGATCCGAAACAGAAGCAACTGCAAACCCTCCACTTCGCTTCGCTGCGGTCGGGATGACACAGTGGATGGGAGGGGGAATCGCAACAGAGTTCAAACCCACTTCGCAAGATCGCCCAGGTCTCAAAAGCGAGACCCGGGGCACCCAGATTTGTGGAAGGTGTACTCAGCCGCGCAGGAAGTCTTTGGCCTTCTGGATTAGGACGTCCCGGCTGATATCAGAGATAGCGTTGGTGAGAGGGATCTGCTTGGGACAGGCCTCTACGCAGTTTTGCGCAAAGCCACATTCCTGAATTCCACCATCGCCGGAGAGGGCGCGCAGACGTTCTTCCGCGAAGACCTTGCCGGTGGGGTGATTGTTGAAGAGCTTAACCTGCGCGATCGTGGCGGCGCCGACGAAGCCTGTGTCTTCGTTGAATTGCGGACAGACTTCCATGCAGCAGGTGCAGGAGATGCAATTGGAGAGCGGGTAATTGGCTTCCTGCTGCTGCGGGAACACACGCGGGCCGGAGCCGAGGTCGTAGGTGCCATCGACGGGAACCCAGGCTTTGACGCGCATGAGGTTTTCGAAGAGCACCGATCGGTCGACCTGAAGATCGCGAACGAGAGGGAACTTCGAAAGCGGCGCGACCTTGATGGGCTGCTCGAGATTCTCTACGAGCGCGGAACATGCCATGCGGGCTTTGCCGTTGATGAGCATGGCGCAGGAGCCGCAGATTTCTTCGAGGCAATTGGAGTCGTAAGTGATGGGGGTGGTGTCGCGCCCTCGGTAGTGACCGGGTTGGCGGCGATTTCCATCATGGCGGAGATGACGTTCATGCCGGGACGCCACTCGAGTTCGAAGTTTTCCCATGTGGCTGGTGCGTCGGGGTTGGCCTGTCGCTTGATTTCGAATTTAACGGTTTTCGTTGCCATGTTCCCTCAAAAACAGCTTTCAGCTTCTAGCTGATTCTTCCTTTGGTGCAGATTCCGTTTTTTGGAATCAAACAAAATACAGAAGCAGATCCTTCGCTCCGCTTACCCCAACTTCGTCGGGGCCCCAAGCTGCTCCGCTCAGGATGACACTTCAGACAGAAACAGAAATCAAGAGCAACCGCAGATCCTTCGACTTCGCTCAGATGACAATACAAAACTTGGTCTTGCCTATTTCGGCACGACTAAAATCGTGCCCTTTCAAAACAGTGGCACGACGCTCTATTTCGCTGCGTCGTAACGGCGCGGACGCGGTTTGATGTATTGAATGTCGACGTCTTCAAATTCAAAGCGTGGACCTTCAGGTGAGCCGGTGAATGCGGCCTTGGTGGTTTTCAAAAACTTTTCGTCGTTGCGATCCGGGAAATCCGGCTTGTAGTGCGCTCCGCGGGATTCGTCGCGGAGGATTGCACCCTGAACAACACAGCGCGAGAGTTCAAGCATGTTGTAGAGCTGGCGGGCGAAGGCGAAGCTGGTATTGGCCCACTGGCTCTTATCGCTCAGGTTCACGTTCTGGAAACGGTCGAGCAGTTCGACGATTTTTTCATCGGCTTGCTTGAGACCTTTGTTGTAGCGAATGACGGTGGCGTGTTCGGTCATGGTCACGCCCAGTTCGCGCCATAGCTTGAAAGGATTCTCGGTGCCGGGGTTGGAGATGAGCTGCTTATTCATCTCGGCCTGGCGGGCGAGTTCGGCTGCCGCTCCGCCATCACCTTCTGCGGCGGGCAGACTCTTGGCGTACTTGATGGCGATGGGGCCGACGGTGAATCCGCCGAAGATGCAGCTGACGAGCGAATTGGCGCCGAGACGATTGGCGCCGTGGTACTGGTATTCGCATTCACCGGCGGCGAAGAGGCCGGGGATGTTGGTCATCTGGTTGAAGTCGACCCAGAGGCCGCCCATGGTGTAGTGCATGCCGGGGAAGATCTTCATGGGCACTTTGCGGGGATCGTCACCGACGAACTTCTCGTAGATTTCGAGGATGCCTTCGAGCTTGCGGTTCAGAGTTTCTTCGTCGATGTGGGTGAGGTCAAGGTAGACCATCGGCTGTCCATCGATGCCGAGGCCGTGCTCGTAGACGATCTTGTGAATGGCGCGGGTGGCGACGTCGCGAGGGACGAGGTTGCCGTATTTCGGATACCACTCTTCGAGGAAGTAGAAGCGCTCGGCCTCAGGAATCTGCTTGATGGGGCGCTTGTCGCCGGGCGTGCGCGGAACCCAGACGCGGCCGCCTTCACCGCGAGCTGACTCTGACATGAGGCGGAGCTTGTCTTCACCGGGAATAGAGGTGGGGTGGACTTGGATGAATTCGCCGTTGGCGTAGAACGCGCCTTGCTGGAATACAGCGGATTGCGCCGAGCCGGTGCAGACGACGGAGTTGGTGCTCTTGCCGAAGAGTGCGCCGACGCCACCGGTGGCGAGGATGACCGCATCGGCGGGGAAGGCGCGGAGTTCCATGGTGCGCAGATCCATTGCGGTGATGCCGCGGCAGACTCCCTTGGAGTCGACGATGGAGGAGAGGAATTCCCAACCTTCATACTTTTTGACCTTGCCATCGGCTTCGTACCGGCGAACCTGCTCGTCGAGAGCGTAAAGAAGCTGCTGACCAGTGGTGGCTCCGGCGAAGGCGGTGCGCTGATAGAGGGTGCCTCCGAAGCGTCGAAAGTCGAGCAGGCCCTCGGGGGTCCGGTTGAAGGGAACGCCCATGCGATCGAGTAGGTCGATGATTGCCGGCGCAGCCTCGCACATGGCCTTGACGGGAGTCTGATTGGCGAGGAAGTCGCCGCCATAGATGGTGTCGTCGAAGTGCTTGTCGGTGGAGTCGCCTTCACCTTTGAGGTCCTTGGCAGCGTTGATGCCGCCCTGCGCGCAGACTGAGTGGGAGCGCTTGACGGGGACGATGGAGAACAGGTCGACGTTGCCGCCTGCCTCTGCGATTTTGATGACTGCTGCGAGCCCGGCCAAGCCTCCGCCAACCACGATGATTTTGGGTGCTGCCATTCGCTTTCGAGTCCTTTCGACTTGCCTGCAAAGACTGCAGGAGAAAACTTTTGCTAGACCTGCGCGGGTTCATGCGCGGGTTGAATGGTGTGACGAGGAATCGGTGGATCGTATTGGAACGGGGCGGCGATGCGATTCCATGTATTGATGACGGCGACGGCAGCGCTGAGCCACGCCAGCTCATTCGGCGCGAAGTGCGTGGAGACAGCCGCATAGTCTTCGTCGGAGACGTGGTGCTCGGAGAGACGCGTCAGCAGTTCGGTCCAGGTGAGTGCAGCCTTTTCGCGATCCGAGAAGACGCCGGCCTCGCGCCAGACGGCAAGGAGGTCGAGCTTGGGAGCGGCGATGCCCATGTGGCGGGCTTCATTAAGGTGCAACTGGGTGCAGAAGGCGCAACCGTTGATTTGCGAAGCGCGGATTTTGACGAGTTGCTGCAACTCGGAATCTAATCCTGAATTTGCGACGGCCTGGCTTAGCGCGACGATGGCGTTATGAGCGGCGCCGGCGTAACTCTGAAACTCCTTGCCGGACATGCGCGGTTTGTTGGACATATTCAACTCCTCAACCAAGGCACGATGAAGCTACGACAAGACAGACGACGTGTGCAGTTGAACGACCGCGGTTGGAACGATATCCGGAGTGTTTTGATATTGGGGGCTGATGAAGGCCCAGATGCTGGCGAGTCCCATGACGAGCAGGATGAAGCCGAAGGCTGCGCATGCGTAGCCGAAACGTTTGCGGGCCAGTTCACCAGGCGTGATGCCCCACTTGGCGGCAAACAGCCAGATGCCATAGGCGAAGTGCCAGCAGATGGCGATCATGGCGATGACGTAGACGGCAAGCATGAATGGATTGGCAAGTTCGTGCTGGACTTTTGCGAATGCTGCGCCGGGATTTTCAGGAAGGCTGATGCCCATGAAGCGCTGGCGGAGAACGTGCTGTCCGATGTAGAGGATCGCAATGAGGCCAGTCCAGCGCTGGGCGACATACATCCAGTTGCCAGCCCACGGGTAGTAAACGACGTTGGATTTGCCGCGGAACCAGATGTAGAGGCCGTACAGGCCGTGGTAGAGAATGGGCAGGAAGATGAAGACCCATTCGAGAACGCGGACCAGGGGCAGGCCGTTGAGAAACTTAACTTGCGCACCATACGCTGCGGGGCCCTTGAGTGCTTCAAAGTTCGAAAGCAGGTGTTCAAGGAAAAATGCGCCAATGGGGATGATGCCGAGGAGCGAATGGAGCTTGCGCCATAGGAAGGACGATCCCTGAGCAGCGCGAAGCGGCTGCACGCCTGCGCGGAGCTTGGGCGTAGCAGGATTTTGGGCTGTTGCCATTGAAATGTGGCTCCTAAGTGCTTCGGGTCCTGATCCGGAGCGGTGAGGTATCAGATTGAGGGACGGCGTATACAGCGCAGTTACAAGTGCATTATTCGTAACGCAGATAACGATCGTCAAGCGCGGACAGGCGCGATGTATTGGAGATATGAAAAGGGAACCCAAAGTATGTGAACTCTGCGTGCATCGGATTCTGGGAATATGTGTGAGATTCGCAGCGGCGCGGCTGCGGAAATTATCTAGACATGGAGTTGCGCGAGGAGTATTGCGAGGGCGCGGCCTCGGTGGCTGAGAGAGAGCTTGGTTTGGAGATCGATTTCAGCCATGGTTCGATCGAGCTTCGGCAGATAGAAGAGCGGATCGTAACCGAAACCACCGGTACCTCGGGGCGCGTTGAGGATCATGCCCTCGACAGTGCCATCGGCCATGTGGGTTGGCTTGCCGGCGAGCGCGGCGACAAGGACGCAGTGATAGCGGGCGGTGCGACGGGGCGGGGGGACACCGTCGAGGCGCTGCAGAAGGACGATATTGTTCCAGACATCGGTGTTGTCGTTGGCATCGGGCGAATCGACAAGGCCCGCGTCAGCGGCGAAGCGGGCGGAGCGCACGCCGGGAGCACCAGAAAGAGCGTCGACTTCGAGGCCGGAATCATCGGCGAGAACGATCGCTCCGGGTGCGAACTGGGAATAGTAGACAGCTTTGAGGGTCGCGTTCTGTGCGAATGTTTCGCCGTCTTCTTCGGGCGGCTCGATCTCTTTGAGATCAGGTAGGGGATCGATGGAGACGGCGTGGGTCTCGGCAGCGGTGCGAAAGTCGCGCAGTTTGCCCTGGCTGGAGGTGGCTACGAAGAGGCGAAGGGGCATCCCTCAAAGTGTAATGCACGCCATGTACCGCTCAGGGAATACCGCGCGAAGTGACCCGATCGTGCTTCTATTCAAGATTTGTGGTGGGGCGGTCTGAAATGCAAAAGCAGATCCTTCGCTCCGCTTACCCCAGCTTTCGTTGGGGCCCCAAACTGCTCCGCTCAGGATGACACCTTACAGTCAAATCAGCGGTTCGTGCTGATTGCGAAAACAACTTCGCACAGGTCGAGCGATCAACGTAGGATGGCGGTTGAAGTTCAGATGACTAACTAAAGGCGGGATATGCCGGCGATTCTGGCGGGGATTGGGTGGCACATGGTGGGGGCGGCTTCGGCTGCTTCGTTTTATGCGCCGATTGAGAAGGTGAAGCGGTGGTCGTGGGAGACGACGTGGGCCGTGGCCGGCATCTTCTCGTGGGTGCTGCTGCCGATCAGCGTGAGTTATTTTCTCTTGCCGCATTTTGGCGCGTTCTATAGTTCGATTCCTTCGGGCGTGTTGTTGAAGATGGCGTTGTTCGGAGCCATGTGGGGCGTGGGGAACGTGAGCTACGGGCTCACGATGCGGCACCTCGGGATGTCGCTGGGCATCGGCATCGCGATTGGCGTGACGCTGGTGGTGGGCACGCTGGTGCCGCCGTTGATGCATGGAGAAGCGGCAATGCTTTTCCAGACGCGCGGGGGACTCTTGAACATGGCCGGGGTGGTTGTCGCGCTGGTTGGCGTGGCCATTGTCTCGTATGCAGGCCACATGAAGGAGATGCAGCTGAAGAGCGGCGGCCCGACAGAGTTCAACGTGATGCTGGGGCTGGCGCTGGCGGTGATGTGCGGGATTTTTTCATCGGGTATGTCGTTTGCGATGGACGCGGCGCAACCTCTGAAGCAGGCTGCGGAGGATGTCGGCGTGAAACATCTCTATTCGGCTTTGCCTGCCTATGTGTTCATCATGGGCGGCGGGGCGCTGGTGAATTTTGCGTATTGCTTTGGACGGCTGGCAGTGGTGAAGAAGATTTCGTTGAAGGAAGACCTGCGGCAGCCGCAAGGAACGGTTGTTTCGGAATGCGGCCTTGGCGGCGACAGGCGGAATCATGTGGTATCTGCAGTTCTTCTTCTATGCCTGGGGCCAGGCCAATATTCCAGATCGACTGAGCTACGTGAACTGGATGCTGCATATGAGCGGGTACGTGCTGTTTGGCGGAATCGTCGGGTTTGCACTGGGTGAATGGGCGGGTGTGTCGAGCCGCTCGACGAGGTTGCTGTGGGCGGGGATCATTGTGATTATTGCAGCCGCGAACCTGGTGGGGCTGGGGCTGGCGACGTAAAGACAGGGAGCAGGGATTAGGGAATAGGGATTAGAGAACAATGCCGGAGCTTTTGAGCTCCGGCATTTTTGTCGAGTTGGAAGATGCGCTAGTCGATGGTTTGGTGGAGACCAAGGTTGCGAGAGGAACCGCCTACGCTTATGGTGCGTTTGCCTGTCGCCGTTTCCCACTTCTGTTCTTTGGTGGACCAGTACTGGAGCTGGCGAGGCGCTACGTGCAGCGTGACATCTTTGGATTCCCCGGCCTTGATGTGGATGCGATCGAAAGCGACAAGTGCACGGACAGGGAATTGCACCCCGTCGGGTATTTCGCTGGGAGCACCGAGGTAGACCTGCGGGACTTCGTCGGATGCCACGGAGCCGGTGTTCTTGATGTGGACCTTGACGTCGAGACCGCCGTCATTGGATTTGGTGACGTTGAGGCCGGAGTAGTCGAAGGTCGTGTAGCTCAGGCCGTGGCCGAAGGCAAAGAGCGGCTCGATGTTTTCCTTGTCGAACCAGCGATAGCCGACGTTGACGCCTTCACTGTAGGTTGTTTTGTGGTCGACACCCTTCTTTGAGCGCTCGGGATGCTTGGGGTCCGTGGCGGGGTAGTCTGTCAGGCTTTTACCCCAGGTGACCGGGAGGCGGCCGGCGGGGCTGATCTCGCCGAGGAGGATGTTGGCTGTGGACCAGCCGCCTTCATCGCCGGGCCACCACATTTCCAAAACTGCTTTAACTTTGTTGACCCAGGGCAGGGCAACGGGCTGGCTGGTGTTGAGGACGACAACGGTGTTGGGATTTACGGCAGCGATTTCTTCGACGAGCTTGTCCTGATCGCCCGGCAGACCGAAGACGGGCTGAAGGCGCGTCCAGAGAAAGACGACTGCGACCTTGGCGTTCTTGGCGGCGGCGATCGCATGCTCGTGATCGGCTTTGCGCTGCTCGGGGGTGTACCAGTTGAGGCGGACCTGTACGGGCGCGTTCGAACTGTCCGGGCTGGTGCTGACTTCGATAGCGTGCGGGCCGGCGGTGAGTTCGACGGCGCGACGAACGTTATCGAGACGGTCGGTGGTGGGGATGGCGTTGTCCTGATTGGCTTGCAGAATGTCGCCGTGCACGCCGCCCTGGAATGCGCCGGTGGAGGCGAGGCGTTTGCCGTCAAGCGAGATGCGCGCGTTGGTGCCCATGGCCTGCAGGTAGATCCAGTATGTGCCGGCGTGGGGCGGAGTGAGCGTGCCTTTCCAGGTGATGACGGAGTTGGACGGAAGGGCGTTGCCGCCTTTGACGGTGAAGTCGAGTTGCGCGTCAGTCTGCATCGCAGCGCTGGCGGAAGTTCCTGAAGTGGAGACGATGGCTCGCTGGAGACCGGGTTTGCCGTCGTGGCTGAGCGCGCTGGCGGGGATGGGAGTGCCGGTCATGTCGTCGTTCGACTGCGAAGCCGATGTCGGAGTTGCCGGAGATTTTCTTCATTGCATCGAGCGGGCCGATCTGACGCTCCGGCAAGCCAACTGAGCGTTCGCCGTTGATGCCGATGGAGTCGACTTGGGCGGCGGTGGGGCCGATGAGGACGACGGAGTCGAGCTCATCGTGCTTGAGCGGGAGGATGTTGCCTTCGTTCTTGAGCAGGACGGCGGCAGTCTTCACCGGTCTTCTCGATGATCTTTGCGTTTGCTTCGATGGATTGCGTGGTGACGTCGTGCTTTGACTGGCCGTCGAGGTAGCCGAAGTGAACGATCTCGTAGAGCACGCGGCCGGCGGCGCGAGTGATGGTGGCTTCGGTGACGCGTGCCGTCTTTCAGGGCTTCGGGCATCTTCTTTGGGTCGAGCTTGACGCCGAAGTCGCCCATGCCATCGCGCTTGGGCGCCGGCTCTTCAGGAATGTGGCCGCCGAACATGCCCTCATTCATGTCCGCGGCTGCCTTGGGATCAAGATGGAGCGGAGGCGGCGGAGGCAGCGAGTCGAAGAACGAAGGAATGAAAGAGCCCATGGGGCCGGGCTGTCCGCCGGGCATTTCCATGTCGAGGCCGGCGTTGATGAAGTTGACGGCGTGCACCGCGCCCCAATCGGAGGTGACGAAGCCTTTAAAGCCGATCTGGTCGCGGAGGATCGTGGTGAGGCTGTCCTTGTTGCCGCAGGCGAAGGTGCCGTTGAGGCGGTTGTAGGAGCACATGATGGAGGAGACATCGGCGCGGCGAATGGCGGCCTCAAAGGGCGCTACGTAGACTTCGTGCAAGGTCTGGTCGTCGATGTAGGTGCTTCCGCCGTCGGAGTCGTATCCGACATAGTGCTTGATCTGCGCCATGACATGCTGCGACTGGATGCCTCTTGACTTCACCGACGCCCATTTCGCTGGTGAGAAAAGGATCTTCGCCGAAGGTGTTGTAGCCGCGGCCGAATTCGAGGTCGCGATCGATGTTGACGAAGGGCTGTAAGGCTACATCGATGCCGAGGGCGCGTGCTTCGCGGCCTATGACGACGCCGTTGTCTTCAGCGTCTTTGACGCTGAAGGTGGCGGCGACGCCCATGGTGGCGGTTTCGCCCTGCGAAGGATGGCGGGTGAGCACTCCGGGAGGCCCGTCCGCAAAGCGGAGGCCGGGAATGTGAAGACGCGGAATGCCGGCGAGGTATCCAGCCTGCCCCTGGTAGACGGATGGGTCTTCCTTTGTGCCGTGAATCAGGGTGAGCTTTTCTTCGAGCGTCATCTGGCTGAGTAGCTTGTCAACGCGTGCATCGCCGGTGACGACGGGAACGGATTGTGCGAAAGAAAAAGTTGCTGCGACAGCAAAGAGTGCGTGTCGCGACGAAAGCGCGAGGTTGACGCGCGAAAGCGCGAATTGAATTGGCGATGAACTGGATGCACGATTGCCCCCTTGGTGGCGATTCCGCAGCCAGATAAACGATTGATCCGACTGCAGACACGTTACGGCAAGCAAGTGTATAGCAAGGGGGCACGGTGGTGTTGTGCGCAAGGATTGTGCCGCTGGACGGGGTACGAACTTCAGTAGCCGATGGTGAACTGTGCGCGCTCGTGAGCGGGCCTTTCGAGCTCGTCTACGAGTGCGATGGCATAGTCCTCCATGGAGATGCGGCTGTTGCCCTGTGCATCCGCGACGAGCTTATTGGTGTCGAGGCGGAATTTGCCGGTGCGGGTGCCTGGCTCAAAGAAACCAGCAGGACTGAAGTAGGTCCAGTTGATGTCGGACTTTTTTAGCAGTTCCAGAGCTTTTTCGTGCGAGGTGGCAATGGGAACCCATTCAGCCGGAAGGTGGCCGGACTTGAGGACCGTTACACCAGGCGCGACTTCGAGAGATCCGGCTCCGCCTACGACGATGAGACGGATATTTTTGCCTGCTTTGTGGACGGCTTCGATTTGGCGCTCGGTGACGCCGAGAAGTTGATCGGTATCGTCCTGGGGTGGAGCGTAGGCGCTGACCACTGCGTCGGCTCCGGAGATGATGGCGGCGATTCTATTTACGTCGCTAAGGTCGTCTTTCACGGTCTTCACATTTGCCGGCAAGCCGACAGGATTGCGTGCAGCGGCAGTGACGCTGTGACCGCGCGAGAGAAGTTCGGTGAGGATGCGGATGCCGGATTTTCCGGTGGCGCCATAGAGGACTACGTTCATTGGAATCTCCTGAAGGAAGAGGCACGTGAATACCTCGTCCTCAAGTTTGGATGTGTGCAGAGGCGAATGGCTTCGCGAAATTCTCCGACTGTGGGGAGATGGATACTGGCAACGCGGGCGGCGTCGCGCTGTGACCTGAATTGTCCGCGCATGGCAAACATTCGTGCTAGCTTTTTCGAAGCCGAATAGACTGTTATCAGCGATGCGGACAAAACTGGCACAAAACCTTCGAAGCCTCGCGTCGGACCTGACAAAAGAGCGAGTACGCGGACACGCCGCGTTGTTAGGCCTGATCTTATGGGGTGCGTACGCGATCAATATTGCCACCCCGGGCCTTAGCGACCGGGAAGGGCAGTTGAAGGGCGCAGACTTCCTGCACTTCTATGTGCTGGGTAACATCGCGCGCATGCACGACGGCTCCATGCTGTATGACGCGGGCCGGCAGACGGAGTTGGCGAAGAATCTGATCCACCAGGTCCCGAATGATACGTATCTGCCTGTTTATGGACCGCAAGTCTCGCTGCTGTTCAGCCCGTTTGCGGGAATGTCTTATGGCTGGGCGACGGCGGCATGGATGCTGGTCAGTGCGCTAATATTTGGCGTGTGCTGCTGGCTGGTGCTCAGGACTTGCCCCCGCTTGCGAAATTACAAAAGTATAGTTTTCGTTCTCGCCCTGGCATTTCCTGGTTTTTTCTTTCTAGTGTCGAGTGGGCAGAATTCAGCAGTAGCACTTATTGCCTTTACAGCCGCGTTCTTCAGTTTTCGCGCACAACAGCCCTTTCTGGCTGGGTTAGCGATAGGGCTGCTGATGTATAAGCCGCAGTTTGGCATCATGGCGGCGATCCTATTTCTCTTTACGTTCGAGTGGAGAGTCGTTGCGGGTGCATTGATAACCGGTGCCGGTCAGTTGATGGCTGCAACGTGGTACTACGGGCAGCCAGTGCTCGAAGCTTATTTCAGGACGCTGAAGCACGCCGACCAGAATGCGAGTGCTCCGCTTTTTCGTATGCACGGTCTGCGGACGTTTTGGCAGATGCTACTGCCATGGCACGGGATCGGGTCCCTTCTCTATGTCGCGACGGCGCTTGCGGTGATCGTGTTAACGATCCGGAGTTGGAGGAGCAAGGCGCCGCTCGAAGATAGGTACGCGATCTTTTTGCTGGGCAGTGCGCTGATTGATCCACATCTGACGGACTACGACCTGGTGATGTTGATGCCGGCGCTGCTGCTGATAGGTGACCGGATTCTGCTCTCTTCAGAATCGACGGAGCGCGACGCTGCCAGAGTGCTAACCTACGCGGCATATTTTCTTCCCCTATTTGGCACGACGCTGAAGTTTCTGCATCTGCAGCTTTCTGTTCCAGCCTATGTCGGTCTGTTTTTGGTTCTGGCGGCCTTCATTCGCAAAGAAGGGAACATAGAGTCGAGACGCGAACAGGCGTCTCCAGTCGTCGCGTGAAGGTGGTCGGGCTTCTGCCAGCAACTGGCTTCAATAGGCTCTGGTGGACTTCATGCGGGAAGAGGTATGTCCTTGTCCAGGCGGAGCGCAATGAGGTCTTCGCGCAGTTTGTCGACGGTGGAGAACAGGATGCCGACGATTCCGAGGGCGCGCGCTGCGTCGATGTTGAGCTGTTTGTCGTCGATGAAGAGCGCTTCTTCGGGGCGCGTGCCGAGTTGTTCGAGGGTTAGACTGATAGATGGCCGGGTCGGGCTTGGCCATGTTGTGCTGAAAGCTCCAGACGAGAACGTCGAAGCGGGGGAGCCAGTCGAATTCGCGCTCGATGCTGTCGAGAACGGTGTCGCCCATGTTGGAGAGGATGGCGGTGCGGATGCCGTGCTGCTTGAGTTGCAGTTGCCAGGCGAGCATGGCGGGGTTTTGCGTGGTCCACATGCGCGCGTCCCAGAGGTTGAGCTCGTCGACGGCGGCGGCGTCGAGGTTGAGCTTCGCATCGCGGACGATGTTCTGCCAGAACTGCAGGCCGGTGAGCTTGCCTTCGTCGTAGGCGTGGCGGTCGGCCCAGTAGACGGCTCTCGAACTGATCGTGAGGCAGGCCGGTGATGCGGACCATGGCGTCATGCGCCTCGGCGCTCGGTTGTCCGGTGAGAACCATTCCATAGTCGAAGATGACCGCGCGCAGAGCCAATGTTCCTCCTGTGTAGGCGCCTGTATGGTGGAAGGGACGCCATGCTCTATTGTGCAGTGAGCGAACAGAGAGTGGACAGTGGGCAGTGGCCAGTAACAGGCAAAGGCTGCGATGAGGTTTTCGCAAAGAACGAATTGGAATACGGAGGAGAGCGAGCTGGCGCGGGCGCATCGCGAGCGCGTGCAGGCGGGGCTTGCCGATTGCGGATCTGACGGCTTCGAATCCTACGCGCTGCGGGTTTCACTTATGACGCGGAGTTGCTTGCGGCGCTGACGGATGCGCGGGCGCTCGATTACGATCCGCAGCCGCTGGGGCTGTTGCGCGCGCGGGAGGCGGTGTGCGGGTACTATGCGGATCATGGCGTGGCGGTTTCGCCGGAGCAGGTGGTGCTGACGACGAGCACCAGCGAGGCGTACAGCTTTCTGTTCCGGCTGCTGTGCGATCCGGGAGACGAGATCGTGGTGCCGCAGCCGGGGTATCCGCTGTTTGATTTTCTGGCGGTGCTGGACGATGTGCGGATCAAGGCCGCGCCGCTGGTGTACGACCACGGCTGGCAGATCGAGCCGGAGGGGTTTCGGCGGGCGATTACGCCGGAGACGCGGGCGATTGTGCTGGTGCATCCGAACAATCCGACCGGACACTTTACGAAGGCGTGGGAGGCGGAGGAACTGGCGGCGATGTGCCGGGAGCGCGGACTCGCGCTGATTGTGGACGAGGTTTTTCTGGATTACGGATTCGGCGGGCGAGAAGGCGGCGAGTTTTGCGGCGGGGCTTGAGGGCGTGCGATGTTTACGTGGTGAGCGGGCTGAGCAAGATTGCCGGACTGCCGCAGATGAAGGCGGCATGGATTGTGGCGACGGGGCCCGAACTGCCGAGGCTGCGATGGCGCGGCTGGAGGTGATTGCCGATACGTTTCTCTCGATGAATGCGCCGGTGCAGGGGGCGATGCCGGCGTGGCTTGCGGGACGGCAGACGATTCAGCGGCAGATCCGGGAGCGGGTCGCGACGAATCTGGCGGAACTGGATCGGCAGCTTGGAGCGGCAGGATGCGGTCCGGCGGCTTGAAGTGGAGGGCGGCTGGTACGCGGTGCTGCGGATTCCGGCGCTGCAGCCGGATGAAGAGACGGTGCTGGAGCTGCTGGAGCGCGGAGTGTGGGTGCATCCGGGATACTTCTTCGGGATGGAGGAGTCGGGATGGCTGGTGGTGAGTTTGCTGGGGCCTGTTGAGGAATTTAGAACAGGGGCTAACGAGGTTGTTAACTATTTCAGAACGCATCAAGGTGATAACAATTGTCTAGTTGATGTTAAACTATAAGCTTCAGATGAATGTATCGATATACTGATTGCAAATAAATCGACTAGTTACGTAGATGTATTGTTTTTCGACTATTGCAAGAAATGGATTTGCTCTGCGTTCGGCGCCGATGGTGGTGGCGGGGCCGTGGCCGGGAACGACCTTGGTTTCGTCGGGCAGGGTGAGCAGGCGGGAGTGGATGGAGTCGATGATCTGCTCGCAGTCGCCGCCGGGCAGGTCGGTGCGGCCGATGCTTCCGGCGAAGAGCGTGTCGCCGGCGAGGACCATCTTGAGCGGGGCGAAGTGAAGGCAGATGGAGCCCTGGGTGTGGCCGGGGGTGTGGAGGACCTGGGCCGGGTAGGCGTCGAGGCCGACACGGCGGCCGTCGGCGAGGGCTTCGTCGGGCGGGGCAGTTTCCGGCGTGGCGACGCCGACCCAGGCGGCCTGCTCGTCCATGATCTTGAGCAGGGGCAGGTCGTTTTCGTTGAGAAAGATGGGCGCACCGGTGAGGCGCTTGAGCTTGAGCGCTCCGCCGACGTGGTCGATGTGGGCGTGGGTGATGAGGATCTGCTTGAGCTTGAGGCCGAGGGCGGTGAGGCGGCGATGGATGCGGCTGATCTCGTCGCCGGGATCGATGACGATGGCTTCGCGGGTTTCCTCGTCGCCCAGGATGGTGCAGTTGCATTGCAGCGGGCCGACGGGAAAGGTCTCAAGGATCATGGGTTCATTGTAGAGCGCGGCTGAGCCGGCAGTGGACGAAATGCAAAGAGGCAGACCCATGTCGGGTCTGCCTCTCGCGATTGCGGCGAGTGCGCTGGCGGCCTACTTGCCGGGCTTGGCGGGCGCTGAGGATGCGGGCTTGACGTCGTCGAGCACGGAGTGCGACGTGGTTGGAGCGCACGTAGAGGACGGTCAGCGACAGCGACGTGATCATGAAGATGATCGCCGACCAGGTGGTGAGCCGGGTGAGCACGTTGGCTGCGGCGCGCGGTCCGAAGGCGGTCTGCGAACCCTGTCCGCCGAAGGCGCCGGCGAGGTCGGCTGAGCGGCCCTGCTGCAGGAGGACGACTCCGATGAGGAACAGGCAGACGATGACGTGGACGGCGACGACGAAGTAGAAGAGAATCTGCATTGCGAAGCTGCTTTCCGAAGCCTGCCCGGTTGGTCCGGGCAGGAGAGTCTTTGGTGCGGAGGAGGGGACTTGAACCCCTATGCCTTGTCGGCGCTAGCACCTCAAGCTAGTGCGTCTGCCAATTTCGCCACCTCCGCATGAGGTGAACCTGTTAAGTATATCAAAAACAGGGGTTCGGTGAGGCGCTGAGAGATGGATCGGGGGCAAGCGTTCTGGTGCTCCTAGCAGGCCCTCGCGGAGTTTGTAACTGTTTCTTGTCGATGTCGAGAATCGAGGATGGTCGGTCTCCCACTCATTCCGCGATGAGACTGCTGCATGAATGGGGCACAGGGGGAATTACGAGTCAATGCATGCGGGCGCGCATGCGTTTTTCGGCGTCGGCGGACCAGTATTTGCAGTCGAGGCGGATGAAAACGGAGGAATAGGGAATGGTCATGGTTGTCTTGAGGACGAGGACGTGGAACTGCTTGCTGGTTTCGTCGATCTGAGCAATGACTTGTTCGTGCAGCATCGATTCAATGGTGTAGTTGCGAAGAATCTGCGCGACCTGGGTGCGATAAGCCGAAGCACCGGGAGCATCGTCGTCAGTGACGAAAGGGAGTTCCTTGTCCATGTAGAGGAGCGGACGGACATGAATGGAACTGTTGATGGCGCCGAGTGTGTAGCGAAGGACGTCGAGTTGCGATGCGTTGGTCTCGATGGTTTCTACGCCCGGCGAGGACTGAAGCGGATAAGCGGAGTCGACGATGAGTATCCAATTGCGATGGCCCAGAAGGGGCATCGATTCGTTGATTTTGGATTGCCAGTTGGCTGGGGCGGCAGGTGGCGGCGTGCCGGCGAGCGGTGCCGCGTGAAGCAGAGGAGCGAAGATGAGGGCGACGAGGACGAGACGAAAGTTGCGCATCGAAGTTGATATCCTCCTACGAGCAAAACGTAAACCCCAACCAATGTACGCGCTGGTATAAGGGGGAGCAAAGGCTGCAACAGATTCGATGTCTTCGTGTTATTGTTCCCGGATGTGGAAAGCTCAGCTCACACTGTCGCATTTGTTGCGCGGCCTGCCCGTTTTACTGGTGCTGATTTCAGTCGCGTCCTTGCCTGTCAGGGGGCAGGAGAAAGGCGCTTCTGCCGCGGATAACAGCGTCCCAAATGCGCAAAGTCCGAATAACCTGATGCTGCTTGCAGCGAATCAAAACGGACTTCTTGGCGATGATGTGGGGCCGTGGCATTTGAAGGCGTCCTTCACAGAACTGGATGAACAGGGTACTGCGACCGACGCTGTGATTTATGAAGAGTTCTGGGTCAACCCAACAAAATACAAGCGCGAATTCACGGGCAAGACATTTGTGCAGACGGAATATGGAACGGAGAAGGGCCTGTTTCGATCTGGTGCTCACGAGGCTGTTCCCGTGCTGCTTGAAGAGGCTCATAGTGAGTTCACCAATCCGTTGCCGAGTCCCGGCCTGGTCGCCACGGGATCATTCGATTTGAAGGAGATTGAAACGAACGGCATCAAGATCAATTGTCTTCGCTCCAAAGGGATGCCCGTGAGCGCAGATCGCACATATTGTGTGGGCACTGATAAGCCATTTCTACGTATCACTTCATCGGCGATGAAGGATGAGAAAATCCTCCATAACAGAATCCTTGCGTTCCATGAGCACTTCATTGCCGGCGATGTGCAAATTGTCGTTGCAGGAAAGCGACGGTTGACGGCGCACTTGGAGAGCGTTGAACCATTGGGCACGGTTGACGATACGATGTTCGCGCCGCCTGCGGATGCGGTTTCGGTTCCCAAAGAAGTGAATATCAAATTTGTGAATATCAGCGATTCAGTCGCAACCGGAATGTTGGTGAGGAAGGTCGCGCCGATATATCCACCATTTGCGCTGCGGGAGCGTATCTCGGGGAAGGTTGTGTTGGATGCATTGATCGGCAAGGATGGGCACATCCAGGATCTGCAGGTTGTTAGCGGTCCTTCAGAACTGAAGGTTGCGGCGTTAGAGGCGGTTCATCAATGGCTTTACAGACCATATCTTTTAAATGGTCAGCCGGTGGCGGTTCGGACGACCGTCAACGTGTTCTTTTTACTCAATCAGTGAGAGGGTGTGCACATGAAAGCTGACCGGTCGTTTTACAGTGCAGCCGCTGTTGTTTTTCTTTTGCTGATGTTGCTCGGTTTTCGTCCGTTCTACACGCACGGTACGCATTTCGATGGGGGCCCGATCGATCGTGGAATTTTCCTGCTAGTGCTGGTGCATGGGGTGTCGATCGCGGCGTGGTTCTTCCTCTTCCTTGCACAGTCGCTCCTGATAGCGTTCAGGAACCGCAAGCTGCATATGACGCTTGGATGGGCCGCGATTGCAATCGGCCTTGCGATCGCGAGCACAGGAACGCTGGTCGCGATTCGATCTGTTCAACTCACTCCGTCTTTTGTTTTCTTCGACATGGAGTATCCGCGATTTTTGCTAGTGATGTTCACCGAGATCACACTGTTTACGGTTTTCATTACAGTGGGAATCGTGACGCGCAAGAAGCCGAAGATTCATCGGTCAATGATGCTGCTGACGGGGCTCACGATTCTTCCGGGGGCTACCGCACGCATTCCGATGCTGGTTCCGATCTTTGGGCATAGTGGATGGGTCGGTTTATTTGGGCCGGTCTTCTGCCTGGGTGGGCTGTTGTTGGTGATCCGTATTGCAATGACACGCAAGGTCGATCCATGGTTTGCGGTAGGATATGCCGCCTGGGTTGTTGCTTATATCGGTTCGACGCACCTTTCGATGACAGACGCGTGGAGTCGAATGTCCGCTGATATTTTGAGGTTCTAACGACTGGCGGTTTCGTGCGCTCTTCCCTCTGCAGGAGACTAACCTGGAATCAGTCGTTGCATCCACTGGGCTAATTGTTGCTGGTCGGGCGTACCGGTGGAGTGGGCAGAATAGACGTTGCGGCGATCGATCTCGGGGCGATTCTGGCTGATTTTGAACTTGCCTTCGATGGTCGTGATGAGGATGCGGAAGCCTACGATTCCGGCGAGCATTGTTCGGCGGAAGCCATCGGGGAGACTGCGCCACTGATCGGCATAGGCGGGTTCGTTGGCTTCAATCAGGCCTGCGAGCACGAGGTCCTTGGATGCGTCGTCTTCAATGAGTTCCAGTGTTCCGTATGCGTGGACGGCGATGTAATTCCATGTGGGGACGGACAACTCCTCTGCATAGAAAGAGGGGCTGACGTAGCTGTGGGGGCCGGGGAAGACGACGAGTGTTTCGTGATTAGCGAGGGATTGCCAGTGAGGATTGGCCTTCGCAAAGTGGCCTTCGATGATCCCATGTGCTCCCTCGTCCTTAACGACCAGCGGAAGGTGGGTGGCGTGGTGACTACCGGAGGCTTGGGCAGAGTCCAGCGGGCCAAAGAGGATGGCGAACGAGTATGCCTGCATGGCTTCGACCAGGACGGCGCGGTCGGAGACCTGGTTGAATTTGGGTGTGTACATCCGGCTCCTGGAGAACTGGGACGGTGGGGATTTCGTATTCAACCTTAATCGCGCGGAGGCGTGCGGGGCAAAGTGCGATGGTGCAGTCACGGCTGATATGTTGAGCGAGTGCTGACCTTTCCGCTTGAAAAAATCTCAGGGTTGGAGGATGTGGATGGGATCGTCTGAGACTCTTCGAATGCACGACACCGGGGGCTCACAAGCAAAGAAGAGAGGAATCTGGCCTGCGCTTGGGCTGCTGCTTACCGCGCCGCTGGTGGCGGAATTCCTGCTTGGGAATTTACCGATGAAACTGCTGCCGGCGTTGATTGTGCTGGCTCCGATGTATGGCGGCGGCGCGTTGCTCATTCGTGAGATTGTGCGGCGCACGGGTCGCGGATGGCCGAGCATTCTGTTGCTGGGAATGGCTTACGGAATCTTTGAAGAGGCGTACACTACCCAGTCGCTGTTCAATCCGAATTATCTGAAGTTGAATCTTGGATTGCTCGGGCCGGCCTATATTCCTTCGCTGGGGATTGGTGCCTGGTGGACACTTTGGATGCTGATGGTGCATGGGATCTGGAGCATCTCGACGCCGATTGCACTGGTCGAAGCTAGCGTGCCGGATCGTGCGCGGACGCCGTGGCTCGGACGATGGGGGTTAGCGGTGGTGGCGCTGATGTTCCTGTTTGGTGCTTGCGCAAACACGGCGATCGGGTACAAGCAGGATCACTACTTGGCTTCGATGGCGCAGTTTGTTGGGGCGGCCGTGATTATCGTGTTGCTGGTGGCTTCAGCATTTTTAATTCCCCAACGGCGAAAAGCTGCGGGTACCGGTTTTGCTCCATCGGCGTGGATGGTGGGCTCGATTGGGCTGGTATTTGGGTCGGCAGCGCTGTTCGTTCCGATGGGCTGGGGTTGGGGAGCGGTGGTGGCGCTGCTTGCGCTGGATGCGACGATGTTGGTGCTCGTGATTCTGTGGTCGGGCGGATCTAGTTGGGGGCTGAAACATCAGCTCGCTCTGGGTGCGGGCGCGGCGCTGGCTTACGGATGGCATGCGTTTTTGCAGCATCCGGCGGTAGGAAAGCTGGACGCTAGCGTGCGTGTGGGAAACGCAGTTTTTCTGATGGGGGCAGTGGGGATGATTTGGTTTGCGGCTGCGCGAATTCGACGATCTGAAGGCGCACCATCGTAGTGGAAAAGCAAAAGCAGGTCCTTCGCTCCGCTTACCCCACGAACGATGAATCGTTCATGGGACCCCAAGCTGCTCCGCTCAGGATGACACCTTGAAGGAAATGATTATTCGCTATTGAATTCTTTCGAAGCGGAAGCCGGCTTCGCGTAATGCGTGACTGATGGCTGTGATGTGCGTCGCGCCGCGAGTTTCGAGGGTTACGTCGATGACGGTTTCGCCCAGGCTTACGCCGTAGTAGGCGCGGTTGTGGATGGTTTCGACGATATTGGCGCGTTCGCGGGCGAGGATCTGGGTGAGGTGCAGTAGTGCGCCGGGTCGGTCTTGCAAATAGACGCGGACGCGCAGCAGGCGACCGTCTTTGACGAGACCGCGTTCGATAATCTTGGCAAGGAGCGAGACGTCAATGTTGCCTCCGCAGACGAGAACAACGGTGCGTCGGTGACGGAGGTTGGTTTTTGATTGGACGACTGCGGCGAGTGCGGCGGCGCCGGCGCCTTCTGCGAGGGTTTTTTCCTGTTCGAGAAGCATGAGGATGGCGCTGGCGATTTCTTCATCGTCGACCGTGACGATTTCATCGACGTAGCGGGAGACGAGGGGGAGCGTGATGTCACCGGCGCGGCGTACGGCGATGCCGTCGGCGATAGTGGCTTCAGCGGCAATGGTGACTGGCGCTCCAGCCTCACGCGCGCGGAGCATCGAGGGAAGCCGCTCTGGCTCGACGCCGACTACGCGGATTTTGGGATTGGTTTCTTTAAGAGCGCAGGCGATGCCGCTGATAAGGCCGCCTCCGCCGATGGGGACGACGACAGCTTCAATGTCGGGAACCTGCTCGAGGAGTTCAAGTCCGATGGTGCCCTGGCCGCAGATGACTTCTGCGTCGTCGAAGGGATGGATGAAAGTGCGGCCTTCTTCGACGCGGCGTCGTAGGGCCTCTTCGCAGGCCTCGTCGTAGCTGGCTCCATGGAGAATGACCTCGGCTCCGTAGGCGCGCGTTGCGGCAACCTTGATTTGTGGAGTGGCGAGCGGCATGACGATCTGAGCGCGGATACCGCGCTGCGCAGCATGAAAGGCGACGCCCTGGGCGTGATTGCCGGCGCTGGCTGCTATGACTCCACGCTTGCGCTCGGTCTCGCTGAGCGTGAGCAGCTTGTTGAGAGCGCCGCGTTCTTTGAACGAGCCAGTGCGCTGGAGATTCTCGAGTTTGAGGTGCAAGGGCATTCCGGTTAACTCGGAGAGATGATGCGAAAACTGGCAGGGGGAAACGTGGATGGAGGTCTCAATGCGTGCGCGCGCTGACTGAATGCCGACAAGGGATACGGGTTCCAAGACAATCTCCTCGATCAGAAAAGTGACTGAAAAAGCAAAACCACCAGCCGCGCTTGCGGGTGGTGGCCTGGATGTTGCTGAACTACTGAATCCGGTTCGTCAGGCTTTTCCCGCGCACATGTTGTGCCTGCTAATTCGAATAGCGGGAATGAAGGCGACAGCGAACGACGCGGTACATGTGATGGCATGAACACCGATCGCGTTGAGGCTGAAGTTGTGCATGACGTTGACTGCAGTAGAGCAGAGGCGAATGGGTCGCGTCAAGCAGTTACGGAGGTTTCAGCCTCGACTGCGAAGGACTCGCGCATGGCTTCTTGTTCTCGCGTGATTCGGTTCAGTGCGAACTGGAAGTAGACGAACGAGAAGACAAGAGTGAGGAACCAGTTAAGGCGAAGATGCATAGGCTCGCGACGGTTGTAGTGATCGAGCATCTCCTCGCGGAGTTCGAAGAGGACAACAAACCAGAGCAGCCATGAGAAGAGAAATCCGACGCCGATGACCAGTGACGCGATCGCCCAGTAAAGAGAACTGGAACGCGGTTCGATTTTGCGAACCCATATGCAGAGGTAGGTTGGCCATGCGGCAGCAAGGGCATAGATGGTGAAATTGCGATACGGTTCATGAACGAACCAGATAGCGAGTGCCTCTGCCGCAAAGACGGACAGGAGCAGAACAGCCCAATGAACCCGCGGCGGAGACGGAAAGGCCGAGCCGTGATTCACAGCCTGCAGGGGGGATTGAGGCATACCGTATATTACCCCGAGTAGGCAATCCCTAAAAGATTACTGATAGTTTCGCGAAAGCATCGAGCTCGATAAGGTACTGGCCTTCGGGAGCGGAGGAAAGAGCTGCATGTTCCAGAATCCATGTGTCTTTGTGGAAGAGGAAGACCGCGTGAAGGCCCGCGGCGAGGGCTGGATTTATGTCACTTTTAGGGCTGTTTCCGATCATCCAGCTTGAGTTTGGGGCGAGCTCGTGGCGCGCAATGACCTCTCGATAACTGGAGAGGTCTTTTTCGGCGACGATCTCGACTGCGGAAAAATATTGAGCGAGATTGGAGCGGCGAACCTTGTCGGCCTGCTCGGCCTGATCGCCCTTCGTCATGAGGATCAGGCTGTGGCGCGAAGCGAGGTCGCAGAGTGTTTCTTCGACTTTGGGCAGGAGTTCAATTTCCTGCTCGGCAATGGACCGGGCGAAGCCGATGACGCGCCGGCGCCTTTCTTCGTCCATGGGTTCGGGGCTGAGACGTTCGAAGGTGTTGACGAGGGAGCGCGTGAAGCTGGGTAGGCCGTAACCGTGCGCCAGAATGGTCTCGCGTTCGACTGCGTTGAGAGTCTGGCGGACTTCAGCCGGCGAATACTCGTGATGATTGAGGTAGCTGATGAATGCGGCGATGGCGCGTTCAAAATAGACGTTGTTTTCCCAGAGGGTGTCGTCCGCGTCGATAAGCAGCGTCTGGCCGGGGGCAAATTGGGGCATGTCCCTATCGTACAAAAAGCGGACGGGAATTATTTGGTGGCAGCGGGTAGAGTGTAGTCGAACTGGTAGGAGTGCTTGCCGCTGACTATCTTGATGGTCATCTCTCCGGAGATGCCGGAAAGATCGCCAGTGCCGGAGCCAGGGACGACTTTGACAACGAGTTCAAACTTGTTGTCGACCATGGTGCCGAAATGCTGCAGGGCGAATGAGCCTCGGCGTCCGTGCAGGGCGCCTGTCACCTGCTCGATGGCTACATAGCCGGCGGTGCCGGTGGCCGGGTTGCCGGCGCCAAGCATTTCCCCTTTACTGACGCCATCGAGGTCGCCGTGAAACTGCTTGTCGAGCCCATAGCGTCCGATGGCGGTGCCCCCGAGCGCCTCATCTGCGGTCAATGGCGCATTCTTCACATCGAATGTTCCTTCAGCGTGCATGGAAACTGGGCCATCCTTCGCAGTGAATTGAGAGTGCGGGACTTGAGCTGAAACGAGAGTCGGCATGTTGAACCATCCTGTGAGGAATAGAAAGATGATGGTACCGATATCGGTTCGACGCACAGTCTCTCCTTCGGTCAACGAGAAGATTCTACAGGGAGATTCGCGCCGGCGGAAAACGATCGACTATATGGCCTATTCGGCTAGCTTGAAGATGCGGATCTGAACGAGTTTTGCGATGGTAAGGTTCTTGAAGCCACGATCCTGCATGCGGTGAATGAAGTCGGGCGTGATTTTGAAGATGCGTATCTGGATGAGTTCATCGAGGTTGGGCTGATAGCCCATGGCGCGAATCTGTTTGACTTCGTCGGCATTGACGCCCTGCACCTTGAGGGCGATGAGCTTGTCTGCGTCGGGCTGTTCATAGCCCATGGCAATGAAGCTCTGCATATAGGCGGGGTCGATGTTGAAGATGCGGAGTGCTATTAGGTTGTCGATATGAATCCCGCGGATGTGCGCCTGCTGCAGTGAGCGGGCGTAGTCGGATGTGACGTTGACGAAAGCGTAGGCCTGGAGCTTCTGGGAATCGAATCCCGTGAAGCCGAGTTTTGCCATGCGATCGACGAAGGTAGAGTCGGGGGTGAAGAGGGCGTCGCCGTGAAGTTCCCGATCGTGGACCGTCCCGCTGCATGTGAATGTGCCGGCTTCTGCGGCGAGGTTAGCGGTAAGGTGGGTACCTTCGCTGTTGAGATCGGCAAGCGTGATGCCGGTGAAGCGGCTCATCGATTCATTGCTGAAGTTGGAGCCGCAGTGCTGGTCGGCGGGGCAGTCAGTATCACTGATATGAAGAGAGAATTGACTGCCGGTATCGCTGAGCCCGATCGCGCACCTGGCGTGGATGGGAGCGAGGGACTGCGCGCTTGACGCGAGTATCGCAGTTGCGAGCGTGATGGCGAGAGCGAATTGGTTGTGCAGTTTCATTTCAAGCTCCTCGGAAGCGTCCCTTAGACGAGACTTTCCTGTGCCTCGTCGAGGCGATTGGGAAATGGCGGCGGGTTTGATTGATTTACTGCTTTGCGGACTCGTCGTCGAGCAGACCGGAGATGCGCAACTGGACGAGTTTGTCGAATGGCAGATTGGTGAAGCCGTGTTTGGCGGCTTGCGCGATGAACTCGTCATCGATGCGGAAGATGCGGGCTTTGACGAGATCGTCCGTGGTGACCTGGGGGAATTTCTGTTTGAGTTGCCGGGCGTATTCGGGCGTGACTCCCTGGACACGCATGGCAAGCAGTTGCTGCGAACTGAGGTTCTCAAAGCCAGCGGCTTTCATGCCGGAGACGAACTCGGGTGTGACCTGGAAGATGCGGAACGAGATGGCATCGTGGATATTGTTGATCTGAAGTCCCTGTTTCTTCATCTCGGCGATGGCTTCGGGCGTTACTCCCTGAATCTTGCAGGCGACGAGATCGTCGGCGGAGAGTTTTCCAAAGCCTGCCTGTGACATCGCCCGGGCGTATTCAGGGGTGACATTTTGAATCTTCATCGCGATGAGTTTGTCGAGGTCGACGTCGTAGCCGGCGGCTTTCATCTGGTCGATGTAGTCGCTGTGGGTGTGCGCGGAGGGTGCGGCTTTGTCGTCGGACTGAGGTTCGGCCGCGGGTGCAGGGTCAGGCGTTTCGGCCTGGGAGGCTGGAACCGGAGATGGCGAGGCAACGTGGACGGCGACTTCCGCAGCAATGGCAGGAGCTGCAACTGGCGCAGCAATGGGTGCAGTTACCGTGGCTGCGATCACGGAAACGGGCGCGGATTGCGGTTTGGGATTGAGGCTGGCGAGCAGGTGCGGAACGGGAAGAAGTATGACGACGAGTCCGGCGCAGGCTGCGGCGAGGGAAAAGGGGCGAAGACGACGGCTGGGAATAAGAGTCATGGGTTCACCTAGGATGCGTGCGACACGCGCGAGAAGGGTTTGATGGGATTGATGGCCATCGAGCGCCATGGCAAGCCGCAGATGGCGCGAGCGCTGCTCTTCAAGACGGACGAGCGCGTTCGCATAGGCGAAGGGATTGGGACAGATTTTGAGTGCGAGATCGTCGCAGCAGAGTTCGCGTTCATGTCGAATGCGAGAGCTGATCCACCAGACGGCGGGATGGAAAAAGAAAAGTGTCTCGGCGATGGTTTGCAGGATGTTCCAGAAGAAGTCGGCACGACGCACGTGGGCCAGCTCGTGGGCGATTACGACTTCAAGTTCATCAGGGCCGAGCGACGTGACGGCACTGAGAGGGAGCAGCACGATGGCACGAAGCGTGCCCATCGTCATCGGGCTATCGATTGCATTGGACAGGCGAAGCGTGATTGCGCGATGCAGCCCCAATGACGTGGAGATGCGCTGGAACGCAACACCGACCGCCGATGGAGCTTCGATTGTCGAGACCAGGCGCAAACGGCGGAGATACCACCAGCCGCCCAGACTTCGAACGGACAGCGCAAAGACGCCGATGAGCCAGACGCCGTCAATCCATGGAAGCATCGCAGCCAACGTGAGGGGTTCGGTGACTGGGTAATTTGGTTCAACACCGGACGCAGCGGAATGGGGGAATTCATTGACGATGGTGGCACGAAGATTCGAAGCGGAGTCGGCGATAGAGATTGCGGCAGCGTCAGATCGCATCTCGAACGCAAATGTGCCGAGCGCAGAGCAGAGCATGAGCAGAAGAGCCGAGAGCGCGACGAAATAGCGGGTCTGGCTGGAACGGCGTGCGATGGCAGCGCTGATGACGCTATACGTCACAGCGATAGCGGCGGCTTGCCAGCAGAAGTGAATCAGGGTCCAGGCGATGGCTTGGGGAATTTGCGTCATGGCCGGTCCTTTCTGGAGTCGTTGGTAAGTCTGGCTTGTTTTGTCTGGCGGGGATCGGAGCTTGCGGAACTGCGGTTGCGCTCGATGAGGGCGCGGATTTCGGCGAGTTCATTTTCGCTTGCCGGTTCCATCGAGAGCGCGTGCAAGGCGAGCTGTGCGGCGGACCCGGCGAAGAGGCGCCTGCTGAGGTCTTTGAGGATTTTGCTCTGCATCAGGTCTTGGCTCAGCGCGGCACGATAAACGTGGGCGCGATTGGCTTCGTCACGAACGACAAGGCCCTTGGCAGTCATGATCTGGAGCATCTTGAGTACGGTGGTGTAGCCGGACGGGCGATCCTCGTTGAGAGCATCGTGAATCTCGCGCACGGTGGCCGGTTGCTTTTCCCAGAGGATCTGGAGCAATTCAAGTTCGGATTCAGTAGGACGGGGGATGGTCGTGCCGTGTTCCATGATGGATAGACGTTATACGAAGAGTTTCGTAAGTGTCAACGAAAATCTTCGTAGATGTTATTTTCTGGCTAGGATGCTTCGAAGCGGAACTAATTGTTGCGTCGTTCTTTTCTCATTGTTTTTCATGCGCATAGGCCGCACGGATGTGCGCCAGCAGTGCCTCGTCGCTCAGATGGCGGCGTCGGGCTATCTCCCTGCGCCGCGCCAGGTGTTGGTGATATCCGGATACGCTTACGCCGAGCACGCGGCATTGCACCCGGATCGGCCAGATCCGCTTGTGGCGTTGAATAAAGGCATACTTCACTTCTGGCCCTTTGCGAAGAATGCCGTCGCTTTTCCCAGGATGTCGCGCTCCATCGTCACCCGTGCCAACTCGGCACGCAAACGACTGATCTCCATCTGCTCGGCAGTCACTGCGCTTTTCCCGATGACGCCTTTAACTTTCCGGCTCGATGCAACTTCACCCAGTTGGCTAGGGTCTGCTCAACCACTCCCAGGCTCCGCGCCGCTGCCGCCATCGTCTGGCCTGACTCCACAAGCCGAACCGCCTCCAGCTTGAACTCAAGCGTGTACCTGCCTCGTTTCCCATTCCTCATCGTCGTTTCCCTTTCGCTATTAAAGCAGCTAGCTAAGGGGTACGTTTTGCGGGGGCAAGGTCAGTTCAGCTCCGAGCGCGGATTGCTCGATACGTTCGATCAATTCGGTGAACCGTGCGTTCACGTGTCGGTACGTCCTGCTGGATACGAGCGAGTCTAATTGTGCGAAGCGATTTGCGCCGCGAACAAGAGTATTGACGGAGAAGTTTGTTCAGAGGTCATTTTTCGGCAAAATCTCGGACGCGGCTTTTGTCGTCGGACTTCGGATACGCTGTCAGGAATCTACGATTCAGTCGTGGACCGGGGACGCGGCTTTGCTTCGAGAAGGCATTAGAAGCGCAAGAGGGAAGATGGATCTTGCCAGGCGGCACGCGCTTTGCACAGGTGCTATAACGTCAGTCTTTCGAGCGTTGTTTCGTATTCAGCGACGTGTCGACAAAGTTGATTCGACAGCGACGGGGAATTTCATTCTTTTGTTCTCGGATGGGGAGGACAACTCGGGCCAGACTTCAATGGATGAGGCGGCGCGTGCCTGCCAGCGCAGCAATACCCAGGTCTACGCATTTCTTCCTTTGTCGGCACAAGATCATGCCTCGACGGGGCCGAAGGCTCTGCGGGAACTCGCCTCAAAGACGGGCGGACACGTGTTTCTGGTCGATGAGAAAGAGGCGGTGACCTGGACGGATCTGAAGACGATCGAGTCGGAGATGAGGAATCAGTATCGGCTCGTCTACAACGCGGCGAATTTCAAGCACGATGGCGCGTTTCACGAGATCGAGTTGCAACCGCCGGATCGCGTGGGCAGGCTTGAGGTCCGATCCGGATACTTTGCCCCGAACAAGTGAAGAAAGTATTTCGAGCGTGTTTATATTCATTGAAAAGTTGATTGACAGCGACGGGAATTTATTTTTTGTTATCGGATGGGGAGACAACTCGGGAGACTTAATGGATGAGGCGGGCGTGCATGAGCGCAGAATACAGGTTACGCATTTATTTTTGTAGAAGATTATGCCGGCAGGTCCTTCGGCTCTCCGCTTACCCCATGGACATTGCATGTCACGGAACTGGCCCCAAGCCGGCGGACACGTGTTTATGGTGATGAGAAAGAGCGGTGATGGACGGATTGAAGAGATGAGTGGAGATGAGAATAGTATCGGATAGTATACAACGCGGGAATTTAAAGCACGATGGAGCGTTTACGAGATGAGTTGCAAGCGGATCGCGAAGAGGCGCCTGCTGAGGTCTTTGAGGATTTTGCTCTGCATCAGGTCTTGGCTCAGCGCGGCACGATAAACGTGGGCGCGATTGGCTTCGTCACGAACGACAAGGCCCTTGGCAGTCATGATCTGGAGCATCTTGAGTACGGTGGTGTAGCCGGACGGGCGATCCTCGTTGAGAGCATCGTGAATCTCGCGCACGGTGGCCGGTTGCTTTTCCCAGAGGATCTGGAGCAATTCGAGTTCGGATTCGGTAGGGCGGGGGATGGTGGTGCCGTGTTCCATGATGGATAGACGTTATACGAAGAGTTTCGTAAGTGTCAACGAAAATCTTCGTAGATAGTTCAATTTCCCTGAATGTGAGGAGAAAAGCAACTGCGGATCTCTCGACTATGCTCAGGATGACAAACAACAGTGCGGAAAAGGAAACGAAATTGGCTGAACCGGATACACCTTGCAATGTGGGCTACTGGCAGAGGGTGTTTACATCGAGACTTTGCTTTGGACGCGGGGGCAAGGGGAGACCGCGCGCATGCATTGCGCCTTCGAGGTTATCGGGTTGGTCGGGGAGAGACGGATCGATGTCGCTGGCGTAGAAGGGATCGTTCTCGGCGTCCTGAAGTGTGACGAAGGTGAAGCCTTTGTCCTGATAAACCTTGAGCAGGCGGGGCAGCATGCGAGCATCGAATGCGCCCACGTGCATGAGGAGCACGTAAGGGATGTCGTGACCGTAGAGAGCCTTGGACATGGCGCGGCGGAAGTCGGCGTCATCGGCCGCAGCCTGGAGATAACTGGATTCGAGTTGCGCGATGGAAGCGGTGTCGTTTTTGGCGACGCAGCGGGCGTAGGGTTCATTCCACATGTAGTCGCCGAAACTCATGGTGACGGATGCGATTTTGTAGCCGTGGGCAGCGAGGTACTTGCGGGCGTCGGCGCGCTTTTCGGGCGTGTCTCCTTCGGCAAGGAACGGATAGCGGAGCCAGTGCCAATCTTCACCAGCCGCGTATTTGTCGAGGATTGGCTCGTTCTTTACGAGATCGGCTTCCCAATCGACGAGGGACATGGTGTTCAGATTCATGTGCGACCAGGTGTGATTGCCGAGCGGAAACCCGGCATTGCGCCAGTCAGTGAGCATGGGTGCAGAGGCTGGCTCGCGCTCCAGCTGAACTCCATTGACGAAGCCGTAGACCGGAGGCATGTGTGCGTCTTTCATGGCGGCGATCAGTTTGTGGCCGATTTCTACGCGGGTTTCGCCTTGAGGTAGCGCGCTGTGGGCCGGGAGGTCGTCCCAGGTGAAGGCGATTTGCTGGGATTTCGCCGATGGAATTGCGGCGAGGATCGCGATGGCGACGAGGATAATGCGCAGGGAGCGCGAAGTGTTCATTGGTCCATTATCCATTGGTGAAAGGGGAGGAACACTCCCAGGTCTCAGAATCGAGACCTGGGGCACCCAGGTTTGTGAAGCCCGTTGGATATGCTTTTGCTTCCGTGATTAGATCGGTCGTTTTCAAAGACATTCGGGACTTGACGGAACTATTTGACGCGGATGACTGGATTGCGGTCGGGGTGGGCGGGGTCTTTGAGGATGTGGCCACCTTGCATAACGAAAGCAACGTGCTCCATGACGGTGATGTCGGCGAGCGGATCTCCCTGCACAGCGACGATGTCGGCGTAGCGGCCGGGCTCAAGTGTGCCCACGTCTTTATCCTTGTCGAGCATGGTGGCAGCATTGATGGTGGCGGCTTGCAGAGCGCCTAGAGTCGAGAGCCCACCGCGAACGAGTGCGCCGAATTCCTTTGAGACAGATTCGTCTACGTCAGCGTCATCAACTCCATACGCTATACGGATGTGGTGAGCGAGGGCGAGTTTGAAGGCGGGGCCTTGCGCGGCCATGATTTCGACTCCCTTGGCGTAGGAGTCGGGATCGCGGCCTTTGCTGAGGCCCGTTTCCATGTCGTGCTGAAAGCAATAAAGGGTGGGGACGAGCCAGGTGTGGTGCTGCTCCATCAGTTGCGCACCTTCTTCATCGAGCATTGTGCCGTGTTCGATGGAGTCGACCCCCGCGCGGACAGCGGCCTTGATGCCGACAGCGCCTTCAGCGTGGGCCATTACTTTTTTTCCAGCGCGGTGGGCAATCTCGACTGCCGCGGCCATTTGTTCTTCGCTCAACTCCTGGACGTGGTAATCGGAGATGGGATCCATGACGCCGCCGGTTGCCATGAGCTTGATCCAGTCGGCTCCATATTTAATATCGCGACGAACGACGTGAGCGATGTCATCGACGGTGTCGGCGACGTTCTCGCCGCGGGGCAGTTGCATGTCAGGGGAAAAGGGAGTGCCATCGCCATGACCTCCGGTTAGGGAGACGCAGCTGCCTGCGGCGGTGATGCGGGGCCCGAGGATGATGCCGCGCTTTACAGAATCACGCAGTGCGAATTGAGGATAGTCGGGAGGTCCTTCGCAGGCGTCGCGGAGAGACGTGAATCCGTGATCGAGCCAAAGGCGGAGGTTGTACACGCCCCAGACTGTGGCCTGCGGAATCGAGGTACGAAGATGCGCGGCGATGTTCTGCGTGGTGGGGTTTGAAAGCGTGTGCGCGTGCGCGTCTATCAGGCCAGGGAGAACGGTATAGGCCGAGAGATCGGTGACCGGGACGGTGGAAGGAGCGGTGTCTGCGATCGACTGAACACGCTCGCCGGAGATGAGGATGTAGGCGTGCGCGCGAACAGCGCCGGTGCGCACGTCGATGAGCTTGCCGGCAAGAACAGCCTGCGTTATCGGAAACTTGTCCGGTATCTGGGCTCCCAGCCGGCAAGCGAGGAGGAAAAGCCCTACGAGAGCGATGGAGCAGCGTGTGCGGGTCATCTAGCGTTGAAGGTAACATCCGTCCCGGGAGGTGCAAAAGCAAAACCGTTGTGATGGTTGCAGTTGAAGGGCTTGCACAGGTGCGACTTGCGAGTGCACAACTGTTTTGGTAGAACATGCACAGTCTTGATCGACGCACGGCTTTGTTCAGAAAAGAGGACACATGGAATCAATCACTCCGCACACGCAACCTTTGGCCCAATTGGACCAGTGGGACGACTTCGTGGAAGGACGCTACAAAGAGGGAAAGTCCAAGGAGGAATTCCGTGTCTATGACGCGGCGGCTACGCCGGGTGTCGCAGAATTTTACCGTCTCAATCACGAAGGGCAGACGGTGGAATATGTTCTGGGCAAAGAGAAGGAGTACTTTGGCCTGAAGAAAGGGATGAAATCGATTTGGGAGGCTGCTGAATTTTTGAACACGTTGGTTGACGACAGCGACCCCGACACGGATCTCACCCAGACCGAACATTTGCTGCAAACATCCGAAGCGATCCGGCGAGATGGGCATCCGCGATGGATGGTGCTCACAGGTTTTCTGCACGACCTTGGAAAATGCCTTTGTCTTTATGGCGAGCCACAATGGGGAGTTGTGGGAGATACGTTTCCAGTTGGCTGTGCATGGTCTGACGCGATCGTGTTTCATGAGTACTTTGCAAACAACCCCGATCGGCTCCGACCCGAATATCAGACACAGTATGGGATCTACGAGCCCCATTGCGGTTTGGAGAATGTCCACATGTCATTCGGGCATGACGGCTACATCGCGGAAGTGATGAAGCCTTATATGCCAACGGAAGCGCTCTACATGCTGCGGTTTCATTCGTTCTATCCGTGGCATCGTCACGGTGCCTACGATCATCTGGCGAACGATCAGGATCGGGCGATGATGCAGTGGGTATTGAAATTCAATCAGTACGATCTTTATTCAAAGGGACATTCAAAGCCGGACGTCAGGCAACTGAAACCTTACTACGACGAACTGTTTGCAGAGTTCTTACCGGCGAAGGTTGCCTGGTAAAGCCGAGAGAAAAAAGGTAAGGCCGCCGAGCGATTGCTGGGCGGCCTTTCATCTTTCGGATCAAATCAGTGTGCGGTTTCGGCGACAGAAACTTTGGGCTGTGAGGCTATCCAACTCTTCAACTGCGGCTCCTGCAGGTTGCGCAGTTCGATACAACCATTGATGCGTTCGATGGCGTGCTTGAGTTCCTGGTCTGCATCGGGAACTTTGTGCGATGCGAAGAACTGCGAAACGTCATCGCGGTCCGACGCAGAGCAGAAGGTACTGGTGGCGCCGACGAGAACGTTGCCCATTTCAGGCGTGAATTCCTTTTTCACTTCATCCCAATGATCCTGGATGAACTTCCATGCAAGATCGCGGTTCTTGTCCATATCGAGCGAGATGGCGAGCTGGATAGCGGCGTCCTGATTGCGGACTTTGTCAGAGACAGCGTACCGCAACGCGCGCTGCGCAAGCTCGGGGTTTTCGAACATGGCAAGGAGCCGAAGCGCCCCGATTTGTATTTCAGGATTGGTTGAGGTTTCAAAGATCTTCTGCAATTGATCGAAGAGCTCTGCATCGCCATTGCGCGCGGTGATCTGCAGCGCGGTTTGTGCGAGATTGGGATCGACGGCGTTTGCATCGGCCAGGTATTTCGCGCTGATTTCACGCGCCTCGGCGATGATTTTCTGGTCCTTGGCTTCTCCCAGCCCAGCAAAAAGCAATGCGCGTAGCTGTTTCCTGTCAGGGGAGTCGCTGCCGGAGGGAGGCCCGAGCTTGGCGTACTCCGGAGCAAACGTCTGCCGGAACCATGTGTCGAGCGCGTCTTTCTCCTCTGGAGTGGATGCGATGCGTGAATTGATGGCATCGAGTCCATCGAGCGCTGAAGACACGACATTGAAATTTGGATCGGATTTGACGGCTGCGACAAGGTTCAAATAGTCGCCGACCGTGGCCTTGTTGGCTCGAACCTGGGCCCATTCGTCGCCGATGAGGCTGATGCGTTCAGGAGGTGTAAGCGCGTCTTCAACGCCGGACGCGAGAGCTGCGTAGTCGGCCGGGGTGTAGGAGGTGCGGTAGTATCCCTTGCCGTTTGCATTGGCAAAGAAGACGGCATTTTGCGGGACCTTCAGTGTAGTCGTGTCGGGCGTGAGAAGTTCGCATTGCTGCTTGTCACGGGCCGTTTTGAAGCAAACGGGGAGCGTCCATTTTTGAGCCGCGTCTGGCTGTACGCTGGGGGTTATAAAGAAGCGCTTCTGCGAGACCTCGACCTTGCCATTTTGCGGCTGGCCGAAGGTGACAAGCGGCACACCGGCCTGGGCGATAAGGCTTTCCATAATTTTGTCGACCGGCTTGTGACTGGTCGACGTCTGCGCATTCCAGAAGTCTTCAGCTGTGGCGTTGCCGTAGAGGTGCGCGGCGAGGTAATTGTGCACGCCCTGGCGGAAGGTCTCCGGTCCCACGTAATTCTCGACACTAAGCAGAACATTGCCGGCCTTGCCGTATGAGATTCCGTCGAACATCTGCTCGATTTCCGCGGGAGTGTCGGCGCGGGCGCGAATGGCGCGCGTAGTGGGCTGTGCATCGAGATTCAGTGTGCCGTCTAAACCGGAGGCGACCGCCTGATCGATATTCCATTCCGGGTGCATTGCCTCAACAGGCTTGTTCTCCATCCAGGTGGCGAAACCTTCGTTGAGCCAGATGTTGTCCCACCAATGCATGGTGACGAGATCGCCGAACCATTGATGCGCCATTTCGTGAGCGATGACGAGGGCGACTTCAGTCTTGGCGTTGATGGATGCGGTCTTGGGATCAATGAGCAGAGCCGTTTCTCTATAGGTAATGGCGCCAAAGTTCTCCATGGCGCCCGCTTCGAAGTCCGGCAGGCCGATGAGATCGAGCTTCTTCAGTGGGTAGGGAATTCCGAAGTAGGCGTTGTAGTAGTGCAGCACGTACTTGGCGACATCGACTCCGTAAGTGGTGAGAGCGACTTTATCGGGCGTGGAGCAGGTGCGAATGGCCACCCCGTCCTGCTCTCCAGAAGAACACTGAAAGTCGCCGACGAGGAAGGCCACGAGATATGTGGACATCTTGGGGGTGGTGAGGAACTTGAGGGTGTGCTTGTCTGCGCCGGGGCCGGGTGTATCGCTCACAATGGGCCCATTGGAAATGCCGGTGTCATTTTTATCGACAACCAGGGAAATATCGAATGTGGCCTTGAAGGCGGGCTCGTCGAATGATGGGAAAGCACGGCGGGCATCCGTCGATTCGAACTGCGTGACAGCGTAATTGCGGCGGGCAGTCTTGGAAAGGTAGAAGCCACGGAGTTGACCGTTGAGGATGCCGCTGTATTTGATGATCAGTTTCGCGTTTCCCGCTGACAATTCGCCGCGGACGGTGAAAGTGGCTTGCAGCTTTTCTTTGTCGAGGGACACAACCGCTGTCTGCTTCGCGCCGCCTGCTTCGATCTCGACGGATTGGAAGGTGAGATCGTGGGCGTTGAGGGTGATGGAGTTTGTTGGCTCGGCGAGAGTGACGTCGATCGTCTCAGTGCCGGTGAAGGTCGCGGCTTTGAGATCAGGGGTAAGTGTCAGTGTGTAGTGCTGCGGGCGAACTGTGGCAGGGAGGCGTTGCGACTGAAGAAATCTTGGAAAAGCACATGTGGAAGCGGCGACGACAGAACAAATGATGGAAAGGCGCGAGATACGCCAAAGGGAAGCGGGACCGATTTTCATTTCACCTCGTAACAATCTGTGGACGTGTGCACGTCCGACCCATGTATTTGCAAACTAGCGGCTAAGTCGTACAGCGGACATTAGAGGATGCTCAAAAGTGGCGAGGCTCCTTCATAACGCCTTCGCTATTTTAGGGTACTGGACGCTCAAAGGTAATTACGAAATGTGACCGACGGAGGTTCCCGCGTGAAGAAGCTTCGCAGTCTATTGACTCTCGCTCGTGGGGTTGGGCTCGGAGGTCTTCGATGAGAGCAACGAGTCGAGCAGAAGGAGGCAGGCTCCGACGACGATGCAACTGTCGGCCACATTGAAGTCTGGCCAGTGATAGCCAAAGATGTGTACCTCAATGAAGTCAACGACGGAGCCGTAGACGACGCGATCGTGGAGGTTGCCCAGCGCTCCGCCTAATACGAGAGCCAGTGCGGTAGTGGTGAGTGTGATTCGGCTGCCGAGGCGAATGAGGGCGATAAGGACAGCAATAGCTGCTACTGCGGAAAAGGTGATCAGACCCCAGCGAACCATGTTGGGCGATGCGGAATCGGCGAATAGGGAAAACGCTGCACCCTCGTTGAGCCAGTGGGTGATGCGCAGGAAGCCGGGAATGACGGTGGTGCCTTCTCCGAGGGGGACGTGTGAAGCGACGACGGTCTTGGTGACGCGATCGGCAACGATCACGAATACGGAGATGAGCAGGAGCCAGGGGAGTTTGCGAGGAGCAGAAAAACTCACTGAACGGCCTCCATGGGTTGGCAGAGGCGGTTGAGAGTGGAGGTATCCCACGTCTCAAAATCGAGACATGGGGCACCCGGCTTGCGCGGAGTGAGGAAACTCAAAGCGCGGCCTCCGGCGAGGGTTCAGGGATTCCCATCTCGCGAAGGGCCGCATGGCAGCGGGTGCAGACGTTTTGCCAGATGCCATAGTTGGCGACTTCCGGCATGAAGTTCCAGCAGCGGGCGCATTTGTGTCCGCCGGCGGGCAAGGCCGCGATAGCGAGTGAAACGTCAGGCTTGCCTTCGACGACATTGACGCCGGAAACGTTGAGGACTTCCTTAAGGCCTGCGGCGTGACGCCGCAACAAGGCGAGCAACGATCCGGAGGTAGTGATCAGCAACTCGGCTTCAAGGCCCTTGCCGATGGTCTTGGCTTGCCGCGCTTCTTCGAGTACGCGAAGCGCCTCGTCGCGAACCGAGAAAATCTGCTTCCATTCTTCGAGCAGTTCCGAGGGGTCTTCGGAGAAAACCTCCTCCGGTTTGGGGAAGAGAGCAAGATGCACACTGGCTTCACGGCCAGCGGTCGCGGGCAGATATTCCCAGACTTCGTCGGCGGTGAAGCTCAGGATTGGTGCGACGAGACGGACCAGGGTTTCAGTGATCTGCCATAGGACGGTTTGCCCTGAGCGGCGAGCAAGACTGGTCGGCGCGAAGGTGTACATACGGTCTTTGAGCACGTCGATGTAGAAGTTGCTCAGATCGACAATTGCGAACTCATTGACCGCGTGGTAGACGCGATGAAACTCGAAGGCCTCGTACCAGGCGAGGATCTTCTCTGTAAGGTCGCGCGTACGGGCGAGCATGTATTGGTCGAGCGGCAGCAACTCCGCTTCGGGAACGCGGTCGCGCGCGGGATCGAAACCGTTGAGGTTGCCGAGCAGAATTTTGAATGTGTTGCGCAGCTTGCGGTAGATGTCTGCGCAGCGCTGCATCAGGTTTTCGCTGGCGGCCATGTCTTCGCGGAAGTCGATGGAGGCGACCCAGAGTCGCACGATTTCGCCTCCCATGCGGTTGGCGATGTCGACCGGATCGACGCCGTTACCGAGGGACTTGGACATGGCGCGGCCTTGCTCATCGAGCGTCCAGCCGGCGGTGGCTACATGCGAATAGGGTGCGCGCCCGCGGAGAGCGACCGAGGTGAGCAGCGAGGAGTGGAACCAGCCGCGGTGCTGGTCGCCACCTTCGAGGTAGAGGGTCTCCGACCCTTTCCCTTCTTGGAATGCTGTATACGCGGGGCGCAGGTCCGGATCGGATTCGCAGACGGCGAACCAGCTGGTGCCGGAGTCGAACCAGACGTCGAGGATGTCTGTCTCTTTGCGAAATGTCACACCCTCGCAGTGAGAGCACTTTGTGTCTGCGGGAAGCAGGTCGGCGATAGGCGTAGTGTGCCATGCGTCGGCGCCTTCGCGCTCAAAGAGACCGATGATTTTGCGATCGAGCGCCGGATCGATGATCGGCTTGCTGCAGCCTTCGCACATAAACACGGCGATGGGCACGCCCCAGATGCGTTGGCGGCTGATGCACCAGTCGGGGCGGGTGGCGATCATGTTGGTGATGCGCTCCTTGCCCCATGACGGATCCCACACGACCTTGTCGATCTCTTCGATCGAAAGCTGGCGATAAGTGGTTTCTGTTCCGTCGGCGCGCTTCACAGGCGTTTCGAGCGAGATGAACCACTGCTCGGTCGCTCGGAAGATCACGGGATGATGGCAGCGCCAGCAATGCGGATAGGAGTGCTCAAGATCAGAGGTCGCCAGCAATGCGCGGTATTCCTCAAGCATGGCGAGGATGATGGGGTTGGCGGCCCACACTTTTTTCCCTTCGAACGCAGGAAGGGATGCATGAGGCCACGCAGCAGGATCTACGTGCAGATGACCGGAGGCATCGACGCGGCAGGTCTGGTCGAGATCATAGCGCTGTCCGGTGTAAAAGTCGTCCGCGCCATGCGAGGGGGCGGTGTGAACGGCTCCGGTGCCCTGGTCGGCGGTGACGTAGGTAGCGAGCACGCCGAGGATGCTGCGTTCCAGGAACGGGTGCTTGAAGGTGGTGTGCTCGAGCTGACTGCCCTTGAAGCGGGTCAATTCGGTTGTTGCACCTAGCTTGCAGGCGGCTATTACGGCAGGCGCGAGTTCGGCGGCAACAATATAAACCGGATCCGTGGGGGAACCGGGCGATTTTAAATCACCGCTTGCCGCGAATGCGACGTACTCGAAATCGGGGTGGAAAGCGACGGCCATGGATGCGGGAATGGTCCAGGGCGTCGTGGTCCAGATGATGGTGTAGACTTCGCGGCCGGCCAGAGAGGGATCCAGCGCTTCAGGCGCCGAGGTCAACCGATAGCGCACATATATAGATGGGCTGGTGTGGGACTCGTACTCCACTTCAGCTTCGGCTAGGGCCGTACGGTCGTGGATGCACCAGTAGACGGGCTTCAGTCCGCGATAAACGAAACCCTTCTCAAGGAAGCCATAGAAGGCTTCGAGGGTGCGGGCCTCGTAGTCGCGAGCCATCGTCATGTAGGGCTTTTCCCAGCGGCCGAAACATCCGATGCGTTCAAACTGGGAGGTTTGCAGGTCGACGTACTTCTGCGCATATGCGCGGCAGGCGGCGAGAACGGCGGGAACCGGCATTTCCAGCTTCTTGCGGCCGAGCTGTTCGTCTACCTTGATCTCGATGGGCAAGCCGTGGCAATCGTATCCGGGAACGTAGGGCGAGTCGAAGCCTGCCATCGTCTTTGATTTGACGACAAAATCTTTTAGGCCTTTATTCAGGGCATGCCCCAGATGAATGGGCCCATTGGCGTAGGGAGGACCATCGTGCAGCAGGTAGGGAGGTCTACCCGCGCAGGTTTCGCGCAGCTTTTCATAAAGGCGAAGCGAAGCCCACTTTTTGAGCCGAAGAGGCTCATTTTGGGGTAGATTGGCCTTCATGGGAAAGGCCGTTTGCGGTAAGGTTAAGGTCGCCTTCAACTCCGGCGCTGGAGACATTGGAACTCCCTGAAACGGTAAGAGGATCGTGAATCTTTAGTGTAGATCACCCCTGCAATGAAGACATGTGGCAAGGGGACCACGATGATAAGCAGCGGAAAAGATTTTTAAGGTAACAACTGCTCACCGCAGGCGTCTATCGTTTATGGGAGCTCTCACTTCGGAGAAATACCAGTCTTTGGAGAACTCGACAACCCCTGACACCGCGTCCGCTCATCTAAAGACAAGTACGGGCAATGTCAAGCATAATGGAGAGATGGACCGGGAAGCGGGCGATGCCCATGCAGGGCAGTCGCAGCCAATTGGGCCAGTATCGGGATATATGGCAAACGACGTTTTAATTCAGCCAGATTCGGAGACGACGAGCGACTTACCCTCGATGGAAGGTCATGAACTTGACTCGTTCCTCGGGAAGGCGTTTGACGAAAAGCCGATCTGGAAAGATCTTTACGAGAACATCCACGACGTCTTTTTCCCGCCAAAGCTACCACCTCTGGTGCTGACCTCGACGCCGATCCCTGTTGTGGATCGAATGGCCGTCAAGGCGAATCCCTGGGCCGTTGGCACCTCCAGCTTTGTCAATCTTGCCATTTTGGCCCTTATCATCTGGCTGGGAATTAGCTTCATCCGCCCGGTGGTCAAGCCGAAGCTGAATGTGTCCAATGTGGATGTCAGCGACATCCTGAAGGCGCCGAAGTTGGCCACCCCGGCTGGCGGTGGCGGTGGTGGTGGATCGCACGACATTGTGGACCCGCTGAAGGGCAAACTTCCCCCGCGCATGAAGGATCCGATTGTTCCGCCGATGGTGCCGATTCTGGAAAAGCCGAAACTGGCATTTACTCCGGCCATCAACGTTCAGAAGGACATCACTTTGCCGGACAATCCGCAGTTGGTGAACTTCGGCGTGAAGAACTCAGCCAACGTGCAACTGGCATCGAACGGCTCCGGTGGCGGCGGCGGTATGGGCAGCGGGTACGGTGGTGGCCTCGGTTCGGGAAATGGAAACGGGTACGGTCCGGGCAGCGGCGGCAATACCGGCGGTGGTGTTTACCACATTGGAGGCGGTGTTTCGGCGCCGATTCCGATCTTTACGCCAGAGGCTGAGTTCTCAGATGAAGCGCGGCGGGCAAAGTATCAGGGCGTCTGCCTGATTTCACTGATCGTCGATGCGCAGGGCAATCCGCAGAATCCGCGCGTGGTTCGTCCGCTTGGTATGGGACTGGACGAGAAAGCCCTCGAAGCGGTGCGGAAGTATAAGTTCAAGCCGGCCATGAAAGGCGGAACTCCCGTCCCGGTGATGATGAGCATTGAGGTAAATTTCCGACTGTACTGAGAAGAAGCAGAGGTCAGAGTTCCTAGATCGATGAGAGCGAGGCGCAATAAGCGCTTCGCTCTTTTCTTTTTGCCGCAGAACCTGAACATAATCTCCGCCATTCCATCAATCGATTTACTCAAGAGCATTCTTCAATTCAGGCGTGATAATCTTCGGTGTTCGTTCCGGGGAGGAATTGGGATGCGTCAAGCGTTGAGCAAGAGTGGAATTTGGGTCTTGGGACTGTGGCTGATGTTCGGGTTGGTTTCGGCGATTGATGCCCAGGAGAAATATCCGTTTCGGGATACGTCGCTCTCTGACAGCGCGCGCATTCAGGATTTGCTTGGTCGATTGACCCTCGACGAGAAAGTGCAATTGATGTCGGACCATCCTAAGATTCCGCGACTCGGGATTGTGTTTTCAGGTCAGGTTGAAGGGCTGCATGGGCTGGCGCTGGGTGGTCCCGGCGGTTGGGGCGGACGAGGAAGGCAGCCAGTGCCTACGACCACGTTTCCACAGGAGAAAGGGCTTGGCGCAACATGGGATCCGGAATTGTTGAAGAAGATTGGATCGCTTGAAGGAAGCGAGGCCCGGTACTACTACCAGAATCCTGTATTCGATCGGGGAGGCCTCGTGGTGCGCGCGCCGAATGCGGATTTGAGCCGCGATCCGCGCTGGGGCAGGACGGAAGAGTCCATGGGCGAAGACCCTTACCTGGTGGGCACGATGACGGTTGCCTTCGCGCAGGGGTTGCAGGGGCCCGATCCGAAGCATTGGCAGGCAGCTTCTTTGATGAAGCACTTTCTGGCCAATGAGAACGAGGACGGACGAACCCACACTTCTTCGGACTTCGATGATCGACTGTTTCGCGAGTACTACTCGGTGCCGTTTCGCATGGGATTCGAAGAGGGCGGATCGCGCGCAGTGATGACTGCGTACAACGCGTGGAACGGAATCCCGATGATGATTCATCCCGTGCTCAAAGACGTGATGATCAAGGAATGGGGCAACGATGGAATCATCTGCACTGACGGCGGCGCTCTGGGATTGCTAATTACTTCGCACAAGCGATTTCCAGACAAAGAACAAGGATCGGCAGCGGCGGTGAAAGCCGGGATCAATCACTTTCTCGACACGTATAAGCCGGACCTTACCAAGGCGCTGAAAGACAACTTGCTGACCGAAGCCGATATGGATGCGGCGCTGAGGAACTTGCTGACTGTTTATCTGAAACTTGGCGAGATGGATCCGCAGGGAGTTGATCCTTACGCAAAGATCGGAGTCGAAACGGCCGGTGCACTTCCGCCTTGGGAGCGTGAATCGAGCAGGGAACTGGCCCGACACGCGACCGATGAATCAATTGTGCTGTTGAAGAACGAGAACAGCACGTTGCCTCTCGACAAGGCGAAGTTGAAAACGGTTGCGGTGATTGGGCCGTGGATCGACCAGGTGCTGCAGGACTGGTACAGCGGGACGTGGCCGTATTCGGTCACGATTCTCGATGGCATACGCGAGGCAGCGGGAAAGAATGTAAAGGTAGCGTTTGCGGATGGCTCGGATCCGGAAGAGGCCGCTTCGCTGGCAAAGAAGGCCGACGTAGCGATCGTGGTGGTTGGCAATCATCCGGAGTGCAACGCTGGATGGGATCAGTGCCCGACCCCGTCCAATGGAAAAGAAGACGTCGATCGCAAAACAATCGTGCTGGAGCAGGAAGAACTGGTGAAGAAAGTCTTCGCCGCAAATCCGAAGACGATCGAGGTACTGCGCTCGAGCTTTCCGTATGCAATTGTCTGGAGCCAGCAGAATGTGCCGGCGATCGTGCACATCACGCACAACAGCCAGGAGGAAGGACACGGGCTTGCAGATGTCCTGTTTGGCGACTACTCGCCGGCGGGACGGCTCACCCAGACGTGGCCCACAGGCGATGCTCAGCTACTGCCGATTCTGGACTACAACCTGCTCAACGGGCGTACGTATCTCTACAGCAAAGAGAAGCCGCTGTATCCGTTTGGGTATGGGCTGAGCTATACAACGTTTGAGTACGAGGGCGTGAGTCCGAGTGCGCCTCATATGGATGCGGACGGCAGCGTGCAGGTTCACGTGAAGGTAAAGAACACCGGCAGGCGTGCAAGCGATGAAGTGGTGCAGATGTATGTGCAGCACTTGGGCTCGGCGGTTACCCGGCCGCAACTTGAGTTGAAGGGGTTCAAACGTGTGCGAGTCGGTGCGGGCACGGAAACAGACGTGACGATGGCATTGAAGGCACGCGATTTGGCGTACTGGGATGCTTCAGGACATGTGTGGCGTGTGGAGAAAGAAAAGGTCCGGGTGCTCGCGGGTGGATCTAGTGAAAAACTCCCGGTGCAGACCGTCGTCGATATAACCGGGACAAAGGACTACAAGCCCTAGATATCTAGCGACCACTCGCGAAGATCGTTTTTAGTTCTTCGGGTGGGACCACTTCCAGTTGGGCGAAGGTGCACGTGGAGGGTTTTCGATCTTTGCGCCAGCGTCGGAAATGCGCCATGTGGCGGAAACGGCCGCTCTGCATGTGCTCATAGGCCACCTCGACGACGAGTTCGGCACGCAGCGGCTCCCAGGAGAGATCCTTGCCCTGGCTCCAGCGGCTCTTGCCGCCGGGCATGCGATGTTCGGCGGCACTGGCCGGTTCATCTGTATTCTCCCAATTCTTCCAGGGGTGATCGCGCAGAGCGTTCTTGCGATAGGGCGTGAGGAATTCGAGGAGTTCGCTGCGTGTTTCGGCGGAGAAGCTGGAACATACGCCAACGTGCTGCAGAACTCTTGCCCTATCGTAAAGGCCCAGCAGGAGCGAGCCGACTTGCTTTCCAGCGGCTTGTTTGTACCAGCGGAAGCCGGCAACAACGCAGTCGCAGTCCCGTTCGTGCTTTATTTTCAGCATCGCGCGTTTGTCTGGCTGGTACGAGAGATCGACGGGCTTGGCCACTACACCATCGAGGCCCGCACCTTCAAACCTACGGAACCAGTCGAGTGCGGTTTTACGATCTTCGGTCGCGGGGGTGATGTGGATCGGAGGGTTGGCGGACCTCAATAGCAGTTCCAATTCGGTACGACGCTTGGCAAACGAATGCCCTCGAAGATCGCGTGTGCCATTGCAGAGCAAATCGAAAAAGATGCAGGATGCGGGCGTTTGAGAAGCCAGGAGTTTTACCCGCGAGGCCGCTGGATGGATGCGAAGCTGCAATGCGTCGAAATCGAGGCGGCTTCCATTGGCAATTACGAGTTCGCCGTCAAGGACGCATTTAGTTGGTAGTTGCTTGCGAAGTGGATCGAGCATTTCGGGGAAGTAGCGATTGAGCGATTTTTCGTCGCGGCTCTGGATGAGAACTTCATCGCCGTCACGAAACACCAAAACGCGAAACCCATCCCACTTTGGTTCGTAGATCCATTTCCCTGCCGCGGGGATTTCTTCCACACGCTTGGCAAGCATGGGCAGAACTGGAGGATTAACGACGAGATTCATTGTTCAGGATAACCTTCAGCACGCACAGGGAGTGAGTTGGTGCGATTACTTGAGTGGATGCGGCGTACTGCGAATGATGTTGTCTGTTTGGGGCAGGCCCTGACTCTGTAGAATCCGGGAAGTATGAAAAGCGACCCCAAGATTGACACTTTGAATGAGCACTTCTCCATCCCTGGAATCGCGCGGATCGAACGCGGCAACGGTGATCTGCTGAAAATTCATATCGAAACGAGATCGGCGGCGGCTGAGATTTATCTCTACGGTGCGCAGGTGACTTCCTGGAGACCGGCGGGTGCGGACGAAGTCTTGTTCGTGAGCGACAAGTCGTATTGGCAAGCGGGGCGTGCGATCCGTGGCGGAATTCCCGTGTGCTTTCCCTGGTTCCGAGGTAAGGTAGACGATCCACAGGCCCCTTCGCATGGATTCGTGCGCATCAAGGAATGGCAATTGGAGTCCATCACGCGTGTGGCAGGGGATTCGGTTCGCGTTTGTCTTTCGACTGCCAGCGATGAGGCAACGCGTCATTGGTGGCCCTTTGATTTTCATCTGGAATATCGCATCACGGTTGGAACAACTTTGGAACTTGAACTCGTGATGAAGAATTGCGGAGAGACGACATTACGTTTCGAAGAGGCGCTGCACACTTACTTTAAGGTGGGGAACGTCGAGCTAGCCAAAGTTCGCGGTCTGGATGGCGTTGCGTATCTGGACAATCGAGACGGAAATCGCGAGAAGACGCAATTGGGGGATCTGAATATTTCTGGGCAGACAGATAACGCCTACCAGAACGCGCAAGGGTACGTGGAGATCATCGATCCAGTGCTGGGTCGAACGCTGAAAACTGAGAAGCGAGGATCTGGCTCAACAATAGTCTGGAATCCTTGGAGTGACGGAGCCCATTCAATGGCAGACCTTGGGGCTGAGGAGTGGCGTGGAATGCTTTGCGCCGAGGGTGGAAATATATTGTCATCTGCGATAATGCTGCCCCCGGGACAGACTCACGCTATGGCCATCAAGATAAATGTGAGTTAAGAATCGTAATTCTGTTTCTCGCGCGCTCATAGATATAAGACGGTCTTCAGCCAAAAAACGCTAAGTTATTTAAAACAAATTGCTAGCAGGTAACGTGTACCTATGGGTGTTACCAAAGTGTCATTGACTCTGGAAATTACCTATCCTAAAGTTACAACTCTGATTTGACATGGGATCGCTTGAAACAAAGGGCCCAGTTTTGTCTTATCTCTTTGAGGTTCCCGGCTCGCCTTATGGCCTCCTCATCGCCAGATTCGCCTCTTTTCTGAGAATGTTGGAAATCTGACGTTCTTACGAACATTTGCAAGGCGTTGCTCGCGTCACTAATCCCGGTTCAACTGGTGCATGACGCCAAAACGGTTTGCGTTTGAAAGATTTTCCCCCAGGTGCCTTGTGAAACCGACTTTGCTGATTCTAAGCGTCGTTCGATCTGCAGACGCGAACACATTTTTGAATGATGTTCTCAAGACGGCTGGCCATAAGCTGGTACGCGCGTCGGGCTGCGAGCAGGCCCTGATCCTGCTTAGCAACGCTCTTGATCCCGATTTGGTTATCGTCGAGTCATGCCCGGACACAGGATTTTCAGCCATATCCGGCACCCTTCAAGCTGCTTCCGGGGCCGCGGTCTGCTTAATTCACGATGCCTGCGAGGGGCAACTCAAAAAGCAGGCGGCGCGGCTGGGTGTCACCCTTTTCCTGGAGCGGCCGTTTTCTCAGAGCGATGCTTCCAAAGTGCTCGACCAGTTGAGAGCCATGCGCTCCGACGAGAAGCAGCGGAAACAGAACCACTACCCGGCGCCGGAACAGATGCGCCCGATTTCGCTTCCGTCTGGACACGTGCTCGAGGAACTTGGCGACGGACGATATTTCTTCGCCGGTGCACACTCCATGCTGAAGATCTATCGACAGGTCCAGCTTCTTGCCGATGTCGACGCGCCAGTCTTGATTCTGGGTGAGAGCGGCACGGGTAAGGAAGTAATTGCGCACCTCATCCACAAGCACTCGCGGCGGTCACAACATCGCTTTGTCAATGTGAATTGTGCTGCACTACCGGCAGATCTGCTGGAGAGCGAATTGTTCGGGTATCAGCAGGGTGCATTCACGGGCGCAATCAAGGACAAGCCGGGCAAATTCGAGCAGGCGAATCTCGGTACCCTGCTGCTGGATGAGATCGGTGAGATGAGTGCGCAGATGCAGGCAAAACTCCTGCATGTCCTGCAGGACGGTCAATTTACCCGTCTTGGGGCGCGCGAAAGCAGCAAGGTAGACGTGCGCGTATTAGCCGCCACGAATGTACAGATTGAAAGTGCGCTGGTTGGTAAGACATTCCGCGAAGACCTCTATTATCGGCTGAACGTCTTCACCATTAATGTGCCGCCGTTGCGCGAACGCCGCGAAGAGATTCCTTTTCTGATAGAGGAGACGATTCGCAGATCGCCTGAAATGCTGCGGAACGGGCACAACTTTACTTTCTCATCTCGGTTGATGGACGCCGCTCTTCTGCACGATTGGCGTGGAAACCTGCGTGAGTTGCGGAATTTCGTTACCCGCACCATCACAATGCGCGATCCCGAGACTGCCATCTGCGAATTGGAGACAAAGATCGGCGCAGGAATTCAGGTGGCTAAGGAGAAGTCGCTTCCATTGCCACTCACCGAAAACACTGGGATGCGGTCTGTAATGCGCGACATGAAAGATCGCGTTGAGGCGCAGATGATCCGGGATGCGCTGGAAGTTTCCGGCTGGAACCGGCGGCATGCGGCCAAATACCTCGATATCAGCTATCGGGGCCTGCTTTACAAGATCCAGCAACATCAACTTTCACCGAAGTCTTCTTCGTGGAGCGGACCGCTCTCAAGAAGTTAGGGCGCAGGGCAGCTCTTCATCAATCTCGCGCGAGCATCAGACGTTCTTTTCGATCCTGGCCCCGGTTCCTGATGTCTCATCCTTTTCGCGTTCATTGTGGCCCATTGCTTCGCAGCCATTTGCATACTTTCACGGTAATGATGTGCAAAGATTTGCATACTTCAGTTCCGTGATGGCCTTCGGCCCCGAAAACCCCGCTAATTTCATCGAAAATGAGCCCAAAAGAAGTGAAATGTTTACTGAACGTCCTGCACTATTGGTCATGCATTTGCTAAAGGGTTGGATAGCAGCCTGTATGCCAACAGACACTATTCAAATCCCTCGGCGCATTGAGCTACCAAGCACGGAGTTTATCTTCGGGAGCACCGCAGGAATGCGCGAAATACGGGAGAAAATCCAGCGAGCGGCACAAGATAATCTGCCTTTGCTTATTGAAGGCGAGAGTGGAACGGGTAAGGAAGTAATCGGCCGGTTTCTGCACAAGAACGGTCTTCGTAGAGAGGGGCCTTTCTTGAAGCTGAATTGCGGCGGAGCATCGGCGAAGCTCCTGGCAGGCGAGATTTTCGGGCTCGAAAAGGCGACAACCTCGACACGACCGGAGCACGCAAGCGGCTCGATCGGCGTGGCATCAGGTGGAACGCTCTTTCTGGATGAAATTGACGGTGTGGACAGCTCATTACAGCAGAACCTCGCCAACATCCTTCAGTCGGGCAGGTACCGGCGAATCGATGGCAGAGAAGACCTGAATGTGAATGCCCGCTTCGTGTGCGCAACGAGGATAGACCTGGAAGAGGGAGAGAAGAGCCACATTACAGATGAGTTGCTGCGGTGTTTCGCTCATCGCGTCCGTCTACTCCCGCTGCGCGAGCGCCGGGAGGATATACCTCAACTTTGCGCGTACCTGCTGGGTAAGTTTGCCCACGATTTTGGCCGAAGTGTTCCATGCCTCAGCTCACGCGCGGTGCAAGTACTTCAGCAATGGAAATGGCCAGGAAATATTCGCGAACTGGAGAATTGGATCGCGAGAATCGTGATTTTTGGAGCTGAGGAGGTTGTAGACCTTGAGTTTAGGCGCCAGTTGGCTGGTGGAGAAGATCTTGGGCTGCAGTATCATCGCGGTTCCCATTCGAAATCTGGACGGTCAAGGCACCAGCGCCGGCACCGCCGAGGCTTGTTGGACCAATGAAACAGTTGCAATTGCGAAGCTAGGCTGACCGAAAGTAACTTATCGCCCTTTTTGCTGGCTTTGAGCTCAATGAACGCGGCAGAAGGATGGTGATCCATTTTTGAATCAGGTATTTAGGCTTTTGGACAATTGAGAGTGTGGGCAGTTACTGCAGGGGCGGAAGCAAGGTTACCGCAGAGGTACTTCCTCAACCCTAATAGGGCATTGTGTAACCCCACCGAGTAACCGACTATTGGACAGGATTTCTTCCCTGCTTCCCGGGTGCTCTATTTGTTGGTGAGTTGAGAGAGATTCGGACGTCCGAGTTTATTTAAAGCGGTCGGCAATGTGACTCACAGGGCGAAGCTATGCCCATCTCTGCTCGAAGGCACAGTGAGCAACGGAGGATAACAGACGTGGTGACGCTGCAAAGCAGTGGAAGACGAGACGGAAAACGCGCCGCGCCTGGAGTGCAGTCTACACGCGCCACCAGCATGAAAAATCGATCAGCGAAATATTGGAGGCGAAGGGATTCGAAGTTTTTCTACCGCTATACGAGTCCACGCGGAAGTGGAAGGATCGGCGGAAGGTGCTGTCGTTGCCTCTTTTCCCTTGCTACGTCTTTGTGCGAGGAGCGCATGAGCGGCGGCTTCCTGTTCTGACCACTCCGGGCGTGCACATGATCATCAGTCGCGGGGAGCAGATTGCAACGATGCCCGATGAAGAGATCGAGGCGATTCGCAGGACGGTTGAAGGCCGATTTCGAGTGGAGCCTCATCCGTTTCTTCGTGTGGTGAGCGGGTTCGG